>DASYPT010000133.1:0-5084 GCA_036006355.1 Pyrinomonadaceae bacterium
GTAGACAAAACTAAACAGTCTCATGTCAAAGAGCGAACAGTTAATAGAACAAGAAGGGCGCTACGGCGTCGACGAAGAAGTGTGTTTTCACTTTCCTCTTGACTCCGACGACTTCTTCATAGATGTGATTTCGTGGATCAAATCTTCTCGGGGTAGATAAACGATCCACGAAATCACACGAAACAACACGAATCAAAGCACAAAGAACAAAATACAAAGTACAACTTCACTAAGCCTGGTTGGTTAAGTTCCCCTTAGCACGCCCTCAATCAAATCACTGACCCACTCTGCGCGCGCGTCCCATGTTCCCGACGCAACTGCAGCCTGACGTCTACGCGGGAGCGATTGGTCAGTTTCGGTCAACGCTTCGTCAACCAACTTCAGAAACTCTTCACGGCTCCGCGCGATTCTCAGTACATCTTTCATCGACTCGTATTCGGGCAGCGGAGAAATCACTACCGGCTTTCCAGTCGCCAAATACTCGCGCACTTTGATCGCAGATCCATAGCTGGTAAAAGCCTGCTCAGTTTCCCACGGGAGCACGCAAACGTCGAATCCCGCTGCATAATTGGGCAACTCTTCGTACGCAACCGGCGGCAAAAAATGAGTATTGGCGAGTCCCTGGACTTCAACGCCTCTTGAAAGATTGCCAATGAAAACCCAATGCCAGGACGGGCGTTCGCGAGCAGCTTTCTTAATCAGTTCCTGATCCAGTAACCATGGTTCAATGGCGCCAAAATAACCGATACGAGGCCGCGGAATCGATTCAATCTGAGGCGCTACGGTTAGGCTCCGAACTTTGCTCCAGCGTTCAAAGTCAACGCCTTGTTCCAGAAGATGTGAATGATCGCGACCTTCAGTTGCTTCCTCGAACAATTTGCGTCCTGAATAAAACACCAGGTCAGATGCTTCAATTGCATGTTCATGAAGCCGCCGAATCAACGCTGGATCAGTGGCGTGATCCATTGTATTTGCATCGTACTTGTCGGAAACGTGATACACGACCGCTGACTCATCAAACTCGCCGATCATCTCCGCGGCCGTGGGGATTGCGATCCACAAAATGGGTTTCGTTAGTCCTCGGCTCTTAGCAAGTCTTCTAATCTGAGCCCCAATCACCTGACGGTTCATCGCGCGCGCAGCGGCAGTGCCAAAGAATGGAAGACTCGCAGGTGAAACTACTGTGATGCCCTCATCTGTTTGTCGCGCTAATTTTGAATAGCTACCAAGTTTTCGTTTGATTCGTGGCAGCAAGTCCTTGTGAGCCAACCCTGGCAGACCCATTGAGATCGAGTTCACGAAAATGACTCTGTTTCCCGCTTGCGCAAACTTTCTCATCAGGTGGGCTTTCGAGTGCGGATGGTGATACCACCAGTCTTCTCCACCGAAACAAATGATTGAATGGTTCGTTAGCAAGAGAATGTTCTTCGTGCTTAGTACTTTGTGGTTGGGTTTGTAAGGCTGTTATTCAATTTGAGTTTTGTTGGTTATCGAAAGGCTGGACCGGTTTGATTGGACAACTCTGCGCCACCTCTGCGTTCTCTGCGTCTCGGCGGTGAAGATCGGGCACGACACATTTCAACCGCAGAGACGCAGAGAACGCAGAGGTGGCGCAGAGAGTTCTACCCACCGAGAGACATCCGATAGGTTCAACGATCATTTCGCCCTTGCCACACACAACCCGGAAACGCCAAACGGAATATTCATGTGTCGAAGCACGATGCTCTCCAAACCGAAGAACCACCCGAACACACCATTTAGTGACGACACATTAATGTTGTTCTCTGACCTAGTCTTCAATCCAGTTAGTTTCATGAATTGCCGGATCAATAAAATAGGCGTGAAGAACGTTATGTTGGCGTAACTACTTCTCTCGACTTCGAACCCTGCTTGTTCCAGGGCGCGATGCAACTCGGGCATACGATAACGACGGCGGTGATTGCTAACGTCGTCTTGAACGCCCCAAAGAAACATGAACGTCGGTACAAACAACAACACACGTCCGCCTGGTCGCAAAACTCGTCGCATTTCGCGCACGCAAGCGACATCATCGTCCATGTGTTCCACGACATCGAGGGCAGTCACCAGATCAAAGGTGCCGTCATCGTAGGGTAGTTCTTCGGCCGCTCCGAGCTTCACCTTGTCAAGCCCGCGCTCACGACAAAACGACAGAGCATCCTGGGAAATATCCACACCCTCCGCATCACCGTACTTCGAGAGCATCAAAAGATTCGCACCGGTTCCGCAACCTACATCAAGTATGCGTGGCCGGCGATCGGTCACTCCATTACAAATGGTCTCAACGAATTGGGAGATGATGCGCCGTCGCCCAACGTGCCACCAGTGCGATTGTTCTACCTGATACAGAATCGGGTAGGTATGCTCCATCATCTCACGCGGGAGTGGATCTGAAATTTGTTTTGCGTCTGACTGCACGTTGAATCTTTCTCGAGGGTATAGGACCTATAGAACCTATTCGACATCCACCTTTCCAAGAGCCCGCCTGCCATTCTGCCACAACTGCTGAATTCCAATTCCCGCAAACACCAACAACAACGCATGCATCGGCAGCATATATCTAAATTCCGGATGCGCCGCAGTGCCAGGCACCAGGTAATAGAACACCGTCGTCAGAAGAATTCCAGTGACCATCAGATCGCGCCGGAGTGCAAAATAGACGCCGACCACTATCAGCAACAACAACAAATACCTGACAACACTCTGGAACATTCCAAGTGCATTCACATAAACCGCAACTACGCCCCCTTGCCAATTCTGTGGCAAACACTTCTTACTTGTTACATTGATGCCGCTCGAACCGTAATAGGGCAACGGAGCGCCTGCGACTTTCAGCGTTCCCCACATTCGCCGCAGCATCACACCTGCATACCACACTGGATGCTGTTTGATGAAAGACAACGATTGACGAGTTCGCTCCTTGTCTCGACGAATTCCGTCAGGCCATTGAGCTTTGAGCACCGCACCTTCCGGCAAACCCATTCTCCGGCGTTCAATCTCAAGCATTTTCTGGTCGCCGAACTCAAATCCGTTCCTTCGACCCAAATCAGTTTCACCTAACCCTTCCCACAGATTAATTCCGATCGTTCCACCAGTTGGCGTGAAGTCCGGAAACGTCAGATAGTTTCGCAAGACGATGGGTGAGATAACCAGCAATGTTCCGGTAACAACTGTGGCGCCTAACAAAATCCGATGCTTGCGCGGCCCCCTGACAAAAAGAAAGATCGCAATCGCCCAAAACACGCAAAGGTACAGTGGATTCACCCGAAACCAACAGGCAACACCCAACACCGCACCTGCACTAAGTGCAAACCAAACGTTGCTGCGTTTTGCCGCAATCAACAACAACCAGTTTCCACCCAGAACAAGCCAGGTCGTTGGCGCGTCGGCCGAAGGGTAAGCCGAATACATTGCAAACAAAGGAGACAGTGTCAGTAAAAAACTGGTCGCTACACCAACACGCCAGTCAAAGGCAGTCACCGCTATACCGATGATAACAATGAACGAGAGCAACAGATCGGCAAACCACTGTACGATCTGAACAGAATATGCCGAATGATTGCCGGTTAGTTTGTAGATTAACGCGACTGTGGCTGGATAAGCGGGTGGGTATTGAACAAGATCTGTTCGCGAAGGATCGTCGATTACGAAGAGATGCTGTTGGCCCTCAATGATGTCACGCGCCTGCTGATCGAAGATTGCGTATGAACCAAACTGGAACCAACTCGCATCGTTCAAATGTGCTCGCATGAACTGCAATGTCAGCACACGAACGCTGACCGCAATCACCAACAGTGCAAACAATACGAGCAGTCGTCTACGTTTTGAGTCGCTCATGTCCGACGAACTTCAGTTTATCGTGCTGCCCATAACGCCGCATCGATATCTAACTGAACCCGTGAAATTCCTGCTCAGTTCTTCACGCCACGACAAACTATAAAGTTCGTCGGACATTATTTAGTCGCCGTAATTATGACATTCCAGCCGATCCGATTCTGCAGACGCCGGAAGAGGTTCTCAGAGATCAGCGGAGACATGAAGCGAAGTTCTTCCCGCAACAGTTGCTCGACCTCAATTTCGACATTCCTGAACATGCCGAACAATGATCGAGCCTGTTTTCGACTGTAAACCTTCACCAATGGCGTCGCCTCATGTTCACTATGTTCGACCACACGACTCATAATGTCTTCAGCTGATCGACCGCGCAAAAATTCCGCTTTAAGTAAACCGCGACGCAACACAATCTCAACCCAGTAGTTCAATGAGTTGCGATGGTAAAGCATCACCTTCGCAATTCCTCCCGGTCGCAACACGCGATGAATTTCACTAATCGCGCCTGCTGTATCGGGTGTGTGATGTAACACGCCGTTTGAATAAACGACATCGAAGGTTTCCGAAGGAAAGGGCAAGCGCTCACCGTCGGACAGGAGGAAGGCCCCCTTAAGTCCATAAAGAGCGAACCGATGACGCGTGATTTCAATCGAACGAGGTGTGATGTCGATGCCGGTACAGATCGCGCCACCGCAGGCGAACTGCACGAGGTCCGAACCCATTCCGCAACCAACTTCCAGCAAATGCGCTCCGGCAAATCGATCGAATCCCATCGTCGCCGTCATCCAGGGCGCATATTCTGAGTAACGATGGCGCTCAATCGTATCGAAGAACTCTCGAGTACCAAGCGGATGCTCGCGATCGTTCTCCGCGCCACACGGATCCTGACTCCATTGTTCACGTGCGCGCAGCTTCTCTTCAGCTAAAGAACTCATTGGTTCGTGAATCGTTAATCGTAAATCGTGAATCGTAATTCGTGAGTCGTCAGTATTCGAATCCGAAAATCTGTCTTTAAACGATTTACGATTCACTATTCACGATTAACGAGAGGTACGCGTCAAGCACTCGCTCTGCATTGTGCTTCCATGTGTGCTTCTGAACGGCTGTTTCGCGAGCATTGGTTCCTAAGCGTCGCCGCAATTCACCAGACTCCGCTAGTTGACGTATCGCCGAAGCTAACTCGCCTGAATCACCGGGTTCAACTAGAAGTGCCGTGTTATCGTCAAGCACATCAG
>DASYPT010000134.1:0-99360 GCA_036006355.1 Pyrinomonadaceae bacterium
GGGCTACGCCCCCAAGCTCTTGAACTGGAAAAACACATCGAAGGGCGAAGCCCAAAACCAATTATCGCTCTCTTACGGCAGGCCAGAGCCATGCCTCACAACAGCTGGCAAAGCCGAACTAATGCAACTTGGACCGTTGAGTTAAGCTGCGAAACACCACGAAACGTACTGCTAAGCGCCGCCGCATCACACCTGCTTTCAGCAACCAGAATAGATTTTTCCTGGAACACAGTGTCCGAAATCATCCTCAAAATACGCGTTAGATCTCGAGAGTTCATTTAACGATATGCGAATCACTTTGGTCGGCGCCAATCATCGCAGTGCACCCCTTGAACTCCGAGAAAAGCTGTCTTTGACGGACGAGGAATGCGTTGAGACCCTGCAAACCTGGATTCGTCACGGAACAGTCGGTGAAGCGCTGATCCTGTCCACCTGTAATCGGGTCGAAGTAGTCGCGGTCACTCCTGATGATAATGACGCTATCCAACCAATACTCGACTTCTTGAGTAACGCCAGTTCGATTTCCAAAGCGCAACTGAGCAAACACACTTATACCTACACCGACGAGCAGGCGGTTAAGCATCTTTTTCGCGTTGCCGCGTCACTAGATTCTATGGTGATCGGTGAGCCGCAAATCCTCGGCCAACTACGTCGTGCCTACGCGCTGGCTTCTGAGGCAGGGTCGGCAGGTCCGACTCTACACAAACTTCTGCCCCAGGCTTTTCATGTAGCGAAAAGAGTTCGTAACGAGACCGACATCGCCAGTTGTGCGGTATCGGTGAGCTACATGGCTGTTGAGTTGGGTCGCAAGATTTTTGAGTCGCTCAAGGGTGTGTCGGTGCTGGTGATTGGCGCCGGCGAGACTGCAGAGTTGGCCGCGCGACATTTAATCAAGTCGGGCGTCGGAAGAGTTGTTTTTGCCAATCGCACACTCGCGAAAGCACAAGAGTTGGCCTCAAGATTTTCCGGTGAGGCAGTGACGATGGACGACTTGACTTCGCATCTGACAATCGCTGACATCGTCATCTGTTCCACCTCATCGCCTGATTACATAATCACGTCTGAAATGATGCGGACCGCAAGACGGGGACGAAAGCTGACTCCGGTCTTCTTTATCGACATCAGTGTGCCACGCAACATAGATCCCGCGATTAGCGCCTTGCGGAATGCCTTTGTCTTTAACATCGATGATTTGGAATCCCTGGTCTTGTCAAATATCGACCAACGACGACGAGAGGCGGAACGCGCGGAAGTGATCGTTGATAAAGAAGTGCAGGCGTTTCATCAGATGTTAAAGGGACTGACACTTGGCCCAGCGATTACAAAGCTTCGAGAACGAATGCATGAAATTGCATTGGAGGAACTTGCAAAACATCGTAGCCGTTTGGGCCTGCTAAGCAATGAACAGGAATCAGCGCTGCAAGAGCTACTACTTTCAACGATGAAGAAGGTCGCGCATCCGATTATCACGCAGATGCGACGAGACGCGTTGAGGTGAAATTGTGAGCTTAATCTTCGACGCTACGAGCTGAGGACGATCGCGTCCTGCTAACCGAGCCAATTCCTCTCAACTGGTGCTATTCTTTCCCAACTTCAAACCGCGTTTTCTTACGTGACATCATCCTGGCAATTGAAAGGAAAGCTTCGTCATGTCTACAACACCAACTCTACAAAGACGTCGCGCAATTGACTGCAGAGATTACCCAAGCGAGACGAACTGCTCGTTGAAGATTTCCGGAACGGAGGATGAAGTGCTGGACGCTGCCGCCCAGCATGCCATTTCCGTCCACGGTCATGCAGATACCCCGGAGCTGCGATCTGAACTGCGACAGTGTCTCAAGGATGACTGAGACCGATTTTGCAAACCGCGCAAATTGAGTGCTGCCTCGACGAAAGTTTGGGAATGGCAACAAAGACGGCAAAGATGGCTCGCCCTCTATGGCAGTGCCCAAGCTGCACGCGTGAATTTGTCACGCCAAACATGCCGCACTCGTGTGGGCGCTTTTCAGTCGAAGAATTTCTGAAAGGGAAGAGCGCTCAGGCAATCGATCTTTACTGGCGGTTCAGTGCACTTGTGCATGCATCTGGCCCTATCAAGATAGCTGCGGCGCAGACGCGAATCGGATTCCAGGTACGAATGATTTTCGCGTCAGTAAACCGATTGAGCGATCGAGGGCTCCGAGCACATGTTGTCCTGACTCGTCGCCTGGAACATCCGCGTTTCGACCGAATAGAGATGATGACTCCCAGATGCTACGTCCATCATTTCACACTTGAGTCGATCGACGACTGTGATGCAGAAGTACAGGGCTGGTTACGTGAAGCCTACAAGGTTGGTTCTCAGGAGCGGCTGTTTGGAACTTTGGACCAGAAGGAACCTCTATCCCGACAGAAGCTCTGAAAATATAAGTAGGGTTCTTCGTGTTGTTTCGTGTGATTTCGTGGATCGCTTTTGATCCTGGCGAAGAACACGATCCACGAAATCACATCTATGAAGAAGTCGTCGGAGTCAAGGGGAAAGTGAAAACACACTTCACCACCAACGCCGCAGCGCCCTTCTTGTTCTATTAACTGTTCGCTCTTTGACATGAGACTGTTTAGTTTTGTCTACCGCAGTTCGCGGTCCTCAACTGACCAGTGCTGACAAGCCACGGTCAATCATCTATGCGGTCATCCTCCATGAGGTTTGCTTCGCACTTTGCTGACTCACCGAGTGACTGGAGTTCGTGGGATCGCGGAGCGCGTATCCCGACGTCCTCACTTCCGCGATTACTTCGTGGTCGTGACTTTCACTCGGTGCTCAGCAGAGGCTGGCTGCCCAATCACGAACTCAGGCACTGAGGCCTTTGTGACTTCACGGACAAGCCGAGCTGCGACGGCTCGACGGCGGAATTCCGCATAGTCGATCTCATCCCGCAACATGATGTAAGCGCGAATGAGAAGTTTTCTGGCAGCCGCGATCTTGGCTTTAGCACGGCCACGCCGCTCTGCCAGTCGTTGATAGAAACGCTTCAGCTCCTCGTCTTTGCGCACTGCTACCTGCGCGGCTTCAACCAGCATATAGCGCAGGATGCGTGAGCCGGCTTTGCTGATTCCGAGGAAACGTATCTTCTCTGCAGAAGAACGTTCCAGCGGTTCCAGGCCGGCATAAGCAACTACTTTTCGTTGATTGCGAAAGCGCGTTACTGGTTCGAGTGAGTGCACCAGGCAAAGCGAAGTCAAGAGTCCGATCCCGGGATGTGTCCGCAGCCGAGCGATGCCTGGATCGTCCAGGCTCTGTTGCTTGAGCCAGAACATGGTCTCCGTCAATCGTTGATTGAGCGGCTCCAGCAGTTGCAACCATTGTTCTCGTTGCCATTGCATGACTGGTGACATCACAGCAGTTCGTAACTCTTGTAGTCCGGCTTTAGTAAACAAGTGACTACCCTTGGCCAGTCCGGACTGCAGTGCTAGTGCTTGCAAGCTGTTCTTTCCCATGGTGCGGATCTTGACCAGCTTCTGGCGATAGCGAAGCATGCGCAGCACTTCGCGACTCTGCAGTGGCGGTAGATACAGCCGCGGAAATTCATCATGGAGCATAAGATCCAAAATCAATTCCGCATCGCGCCGATCGTTTTTCTGCCGCCAGCGGGCGCGGCGCCGAATTTCCGTGGCGTGCCCGAGCCAGACTTCGCAGCCCAGTTCTTCCAGTAGTCGTTCAAACCAGGGACTGTAACCACTGGCCTCGAGTCCGATGATCACCTGGCCCTGGAACTGGGCGTAGAAACTGCGCACCTCTTGTTTGTTCTGGTGCTTAAGTTCATGGAGCTGAATTTCTCCATTTTCAGTTGTCAAATAACAGATGGTCTGTTGTCGTGCATGAAAGTCAACGCCGATATATATTGTGTTCATAGCGCCTCCTTTCAGTCTCATGTGTTGAGCTGGCCGTGAGTTTACTACTCACGGGGAGGCGCTTTTTCATAACATCACGAAACAACACGAATCAAAGCACAAAGGACCAAGCTCCATCTTAAGCGAAACCAATGAAGCAAGTTCTGCAAAACAGAAAAACCGGCAGGCCATTTGTTGGTGAGGTGCCTTTACCAGCGTTACAGCGCGGACGTGTACTCGTGCGCACAGTCGCGTCGTTAATCAGTGCAGGAACGGAACGCATGGCGGTCGAGATGGTGAGCAAAGGCCTGGTTAATGAAGCTCGCCAGCGTCCTGACCTTGTTAAAGCTGTGGTCTCGAAGGTGAAGACTGATGGTTTGCTAAACACCTTCGCCTCTGTGCGCGACAAAATGGCGGCTTCGACGACCTTGGGATATAGCGCGTCCGGAATCGTCACCGCCGTTGCCGAAGATGTGTCTGATTTTCAAGTGGGAGATCGCGTTGCGTGTGCAGGTGTTGGCTTTGCATCACACGCTGAAGTTTTGTCTGTGCCGAAAAACTTGTGCGTCCACCTCCCACCGAATGTTGGTTTTGATGACGGAGCTTTTGGAACTCTTGGCGCGATCGCTTTGCAGGGAGTGCGTCTGGCTGAACCAACATTAGGCGAATCGATCGTCGTTATTGGTTTGGGTTTGGTGGGCCAACTGACGGTTCAACTTTTGAAAGCAAACGGATGTCGAGTGTTTGGTGTAGATCTCGATCCAGAGCGAATGAGACTCGCCGTCAAATCAGGTGCTGATGCTGCGGCAGTTTCAAGTGATGACACTGCCAGACAAATTGACACCTGGACACACGGACGTGGTGCAGACGCGGTGCTCATTACCGCAGCCACAGATTCCAATCAACCGGTCGAGTTAGCGGCGAAGATCTCGAGAGTAAAAGGTCGAGTTGTTATTGTGGGGATGACCGGCCTCGATATTCCTCGTCAGCCTTTCTACATGCGCGAACTTTCGTTGACGATTTCGATGTCATACGGTCCGGGCCGTTACGATCCCGACTATGAAGAACGCGGAAATGATTATCCGTTCGGATATGTGCGCTGGACTGAAAAGCGAAACATCGAAGCGTTTCTGGAATTGATCGGTTCAGGCAGTGTCAAGCTGAATCAACTTATCAGCCACAGGTTTCCTATCGACCAGGCGGAACGCGCCTATCAGCTCATATCAGGAGAGTCTTCAGAACCTTACCTGGGTGTCGTTCTCAATTACGATCCTGATTCACAGGTTACGAGTCGTGTTGGCTTGCAGTCTTCCAGGGTTAGAAGTGATTCCGCGATTACCCTGGGAGTGATTGGCGCGGGTGGTTATGTGCCCGCGATGTTACTGCCACACTTCAAGGCTGCGGAAGTCAACTTCAAATCGATTGCGACTGCTTCAGGTGTTTCTGCTCATGATGTGGGCAAGCGATTTGGATTCCAGTACGCAGCTTCAAACGCCGAAGAGGTTTTAGACGACTCGCACATAAATCTCGTCGTCATCGGCACGCGACATGATTCACACGCCGAGTTGGCCAGGAAAGCTTTGTTAGCAAACAAGCATGTGTTTGTTGAGAAGCCATTGGCGCTGAACGATGAAGAATTGGAAGGTGTGTTGAATGCTGCTTCCGCATCTGCGGGACTCTTGATGGTGGGATTCAATCGGCGTTTTTCCCCCCTGGCACTTCAAGCGAGAGATTTCTTTGCTGGCAGGAGCGGGCCTCTCTCGATTTCGTATCGCGTCAATGCCGGACGAGTGCCAAATGAACATTGGATTCAGGATGAACAGCAAGGCGGCCGCATTGTTGGCGAAGTTTGTCACTTTATCGACTTCCTGAAGTTTCTGACCGGCGCTCGACCGACGTCAGTTTTTGCCGAAGCGATCAGTGCCAAGTCAGACAAGATCGTTGACGCGGATTCGGTGTTCATCACTTTGAAGTTTGAAGACGGGTCGAACGGAACTATCGCGTATTTGGCTGAAGGCGATCGAGCCCTGGCAAAGGAGCGAGTTGAAATTTTTGGTGAAGGCAAAAGCCTTGTGCTTGATGATTATCGAAGCGTAACGACGTATCGAGACGGTCGCGAGAAACAGGTGAGCAAGAAAGCTCAGGATAAAGGTCAGAAGGATCAGGTCGCAGCTGTTTGCGCGGCTGTCTTGTCGGGCGAAGCACCGATTAGTTTGGATGATTTGGCTTCAACCAGCAGAGCAACATTTCGGATATTGGATTCATTGCGGGAAAGGGCAAGGATTGATCTCTGATCTTTTTCTTCGGTCTTTGGCCTTCGGTCTTAGGACTTGGAAGAGTGTAAGGCGAAGATCAAAGGCCAAAGACCAAAGGCCAAAAACATAGATGTGTGGCATCGCCGGCATTCTCAGCCTCGACCCTGCGAGATCTATAGGCCCCATGCTCCAGAGTATCGAGCATCGGGGCCGTGATGATCAGGGGCAATGGACTTCCGACACGATCGACAACTTCGGCCGGCGTGTTTGCTTTGGTCATCGGCGACTTTCAATCATTGATACATCTCCAGGCGGCCACGAGCCGATGATCTCTCATGACGGACGTTATGTCCTAACCTTCAACGGAGAGATCTTCAATTACCGAGAGCTTCGCCAACAACTGATCACGCGCGGTCATCAGTTTCGTACTGAGAGCGACGCTGAAGTTCTTCTTGCCGCATTCGCTCAATGGGGTCGCGATTGCCTCTTGCAAGTCAACGGCATGTTCGCATTCGCGATTTGGGACAACAAAGAACGAACCTTAACGTTGGCTCGCGATCACGTCGGCATAAAACCACTCTATTACTCTTATATTCCCGCGCGCAGTGATAAGCCTGGGGCCTTCGTTTTTGCCTCGGAGGTGAAAGCGATTGTCGCAACTGGCCTTATCAAGCCTTCCATCGACGCGGAAGCTCTTCATCAGTTTCTAACTTTTCTGTGGTCACCAGATCCGAACACGCTCTTTGCCGGAGTAAAGACCGTACCTCCTGGGCACGTTCTCCAAATTCGCGATGATGATTTGAAACTGCATCAATGGTGGGACGTCTCATTCGAGAATATTGAAGAAGGTAAGAATGAATCCTGGTGGCGTGAACGTGTCCTCGACACTTTGGATCGCGTCGTAAAGATGGAGATGGTTTCAGACGTTCCTTTGGGTGCGTTTCTCTCTGGTGGAATTGATTCGTCAGGAATCGTCGCGATGATGCAAAGACACAGTGATGGTAGATCAGTCAGCACGTACACCGTTGGGATTGAGAGCAAAGACCTGCGTTACGACATCATTCCCGATGACGTTCGTTGGGCGCGTAGAGTCAATGAACAACTTCACACTGACTATCACGAGACGATGTTGCAACCCTCAGTCGCAGAGTTGTTGCCGAAGCTGGTCTACCACATGGAAGAGCCTCCGATCGATATGGCGATTCCCAGTTATCTGATCTCGCAAGCAGCACGAGAAACCTTGACAGTAATGTTGTCCGGGATGGGTGGCGATGAGGTGTTTGCCGGATATCCTCGACAGTTGGCAATGAAGATTGCGTCCGCTTTCGATCCGGTGCCAAATCTTCTGCGCCGACCTCTAATGAAAACAGTTGCCTCGACGTTGCCGGGTGGTTTGCCAGGAAGATTGACTGCGCCGCTACGTAACGCGAAGAAGTTTGCGCGGAGTGCGGCGCTGGATTTTGAAGATCGTTATCTCGGATACGGCACGTATTTTACTAATGAGGCAAAACACCGGTTGTATTCAAACGAGTGGCGAGCTGTGACTCGCGAGTTTGATCCTTACGAGAAACATCGCAGTTATTTCGGTCGAGTCGCCGGAGCAGAATCTCTGAATCGGTTGTTGTACGTAGACCTGAAGACATTTCTTCCGTGTTTGAATCTGATGACGACCGATAAGACTTCGATGGCGGCAAATCTGGAAGTACGAGTGCCGTTTCTGAATCGCGAGATGATTGAAATGGCTGCCCGAATGCCGGCTCGTCTCAAGCTTCGCGGCTTAAGACGCAAATACATCCTAAAACGCGCCCTCGAAGGAGTGTTGCCTCATGATGTGATCTGGAGAAAAAAGGCAGGCTTCGGAGCCCCGATTAGATCGTGGCTTCGCGGGCCTTTGCGGCCATTGGTGAACGACCTACTTTCAGAAGAGACAATCAAGAAGCGTGGAATATTCCGACCAACCGAGATCAAAAGAGTGATCGATGCGAACAGCTCCGGTCGTGAGGATAACAATCTTCAAGTGTTCCAGCTTCTGGGACTGGAATTGTGGCACCGAACTTTTATCGATTAGAAAGAGTATCCGCAGATTACGCAGATTTGGACTTACCGATGGGTAATCCACTTAATTTCTTAGAGAAATCTCTGTAATCTGGGTAATCTGTGGATAACTCGATTGACAACGCTGCCCAACGGCGTTTAATCTGCATTTTACGGAAATCCAGCCCCGGACTTCCAGCCTTCCCAGCCTCACGACCTCGAAGAAGTCTCCTAGGTTACTCACGCAATGATCTCGACGGATGATTCGAATTTGCTAAGTTCGCGTACCGTTCAGGCTTCTCTTGTCGAACGGAAGAGCAGGTGTGTTTTGTTGGTCGAAGATGACCGCTCACTTCGCCGCCTACTCGAGATAATTCTTGAACGAGCAAAGTATGACTACGTGTCGGCTGGTGATGGTCTGGAGGCGATTGAGGCGTTGCAGTCTAATCGAATTGACCTCGTTATCACCGACGCGTTCATGCCCAACCTGAATGGCCATGAACTCTGCAGGTTCATGAAAGACAACGATGCGCTCGCTCACATCCCAATCGTGCTCCTAAGTGCGCTTGATCCGGAAAGTGGCGAAGGCGATCAAGTTGACGAGTTTTTGACAAAGCCGGTGTCGCCCGAAGAATTTCTGGCGTGCGTTGCGAAGTACTTGGCTCGGGAATAGGACCTATTTGACCTATTACGTGCCAATCTAGATCTTAGGCGGTCGCTTTGTTTGTGATCAGTGAATCAAGCGAAGTAGACGGAATGCCCTGTGCTGAGGCGACTGCCTCGTAAGTGCAGTGACCGTTGTAAGTATTCACGCCCTCTTTTAGTCCCGGATCGCTCGCAATAGCATCATAGAAACCTTTGTTCGCAAGTTTCAATGCGTAGGGCAGCGTTGCATTAGTAAGCGCGAATGTTGATGTGCGCGGCACCGCGCCAGGCATATTCGCTACGCAGTAGTGCAGCACACCTTCAACATAGAATGTCGGGTTTGAATGTGTCGTTGGATGTGTAGTTTCAATGCATCCTCCCTGATCTACTGCGACGTCAACTATCACCGCTCCGTTCGGCACGTCCTTGAGCATTTTCTGCGTTACGAGTTTCGGCGCCGCAGCTCCTGGAACAAGAACAGCGCCAACGATCAGGTCTGCCTGTGAGACTGCGTCGTGAATCATGTATGCGCTGGATGCCAGCGTGGAAATCTTCGAAAGAAAGATGTCGTCAAGCTCGCGTAATCTGTCGAGATTGTTGTCGATGATGGTTACGTGAGCTCCCATGCCCACGGCCATCTTTGCTGAGTTAGTTCCAACAACTCCGCCGCCGATGATCACAACTCTCGCTGCCGGTACTCCAGGAACACCTCCCAGCAATATCCCGCGACCGCCGCTCATCTTCTCGAGATAGTGAGCGCCGACCTGGATTGCCATCCTTCCGGCAACTTCCGACATCGGCGTTAATAACGGCAATGTGCCTTTGCGGTCAGTGATCGTTTCGTAAGCAATGCCCGTGACCTTGCGATCCAACAACTGCTTCGTGAGTTCTTTATCGGGAGCGAGATGAAGATATGTGAAGAGCAATTGACCTTCGCGCATGCGAGGGTATTCGGGGGCAATCGGTTCCTTCACTTTAACGATCATATCGGCCTTGGCCCAAACTTCGTCAGCCGAGTCGATCAACGAAGCACCAGCACGGTTATAAAGCGAATCTTCGAATCCGGAGCCCTCACCCGCACTCTTTTCAACGATAACAATATGTCCGGCATCATGGAGTGCCCGCACGCCCGCTGGCGTTAGCCCAACTCGATATTCATTATCTTTGATTTCTTTCGGCAGACCGATAATCACGGGTTTAATCCTCCGCTGTTTAATAGAGCGAGTGTGGAATTACGATTTGATATTACTGAGGCGATTCAACGGTATCGATTTGCGCGCGTTGCAGCTTACCGCTGAAGTCGACATAAATAGACTTCCATTCGGAGAAGATATCGAGGACTTGAGTCCCGGCCTCTCGATGTCCGTTTCCAGTTGCCTTCGTTCCGCCGAAAGGAAGGTGAACTTCGGCGCCAATGGTTGAGGCGTTTACGTAGAAGATTCCTGTGTAAAGCTCGTTCATTGCCCGGAACGCTCGATTAACGTCTCGAGTGTAGATGGCGGCGGACAAACCGTATCGAACGCCGTTAGCAATTTGAATTGCGTGTTCGAGCGAGTTTGCAGGAATGACTGTAGTTACTGGTCCGAAAATCTCTTCCTGCGATATTCGCATGTCCGGTGTTGCATCCGAGAAGACCGTGGGCTCGATGTAGTGACCGTGCGCATAATCACCGCGCGTTAGACGTTTGCCGCCGCACGCGAGCGTTGCCCCGTCTTCTTCGCGGCCGATGCGGATGTAATTCATTATCTTTTCAACGGCTTCACTGTTAATTACCGGACCAACTTCAGTCCGCCGATCCGCACCATTGCCAACGCGTAAACTCTTCGCTGCATCGACCAACTTCTTCACGAACTGTTTGTACACTTTCTTATGAACAATCAGGCGCGACGAAGCTGTGCATCTTTGCCCAGACGTACCAAAGGCGCCCCAAATGGCGCCTTCGATTGCCAGGTCAATATCGGCATCGTCCATAACCATGATGGCGTTTTTGCCACCCATCTCGAGAGAACAGATGGCATTTCGTTCGGCACAGGCTGAAGCGACAATGCGACCAGTTTCAGTTGAACCGGTGAATGAAATCAGTCTCAGCGCGGGATGGTTTGTCATCGCTGCTCCGACAGTTTCACCGTAGCCCGTGACCATATTCACAACGCCCGGAGGTATGCCAGCCTCTTCACAAGCTTTCACAAGGTTATAAGTCGAGAGCGGTGTATCTTCCGCCGGCTTGATTACCACCGTGTTGCCGCAAACCAATGCTGGAATCAACTTCCATGAAGGGATGGCCATCGGAAAATTCCATGGCGTGATTAGTCCGCATAAGCCGACGGGTTGGCGGACGCACATGGCGAATTTGTCGCGCATCTCAGCAGGACTCGTGAATCCATGTAGACGACGTCCTTCACCTGCTGTGTAGTAGGTGCAATCAATTGCTTCCTGAACGTCACCTCCGGCTTCCTTAAGAACCTTGCCCATTTCACGGGTCATGTCTGCCGTGTAACTTTCCTTGTTGCGGATCAGAATCTCGCCAAGACGGAAGAGTAGTTCTGCGCGTTTTGGCGCCGGAGTATTTCGCCAACGATCAAAGGCGCCTTGCGCGGCGTTGACGGCTGAGTAAATGTCTTCGTTGGTGGATAGCGGAAAACGTCCCACTACGTCGCGAGTGTCGGCCGGATTGATGTTTTCGAACATCTCCCCTGACTCGCTCGCGACCCATTCGCCGTTGATGTAGTTCTGATAAGTTTTGACCGCGGCACGTGCAGCGGTTCGGGATGTTTGTTTGGTGCTGTTCTTCGCAACAGCCTTTTTTGCCTGGGCCATGATTTGATAACTGTATTCCTTAGTCCGACGAACTTTAGTTTGTCGTGCGCGCATTCAAGGTTGTTAACGGTTGGCACGCACGACAAACTAAAGTTCGCCGGACATCTCTCGGACGTCTCTATTGATAAGTGAACTGCACAATCCCAGGTGAACGTCGTTCACCCTTCACGTCTCGCCGGATATTGGTGACGTGTAAGACAATTGGATCGCCTGTTTTTAGTCCGTTCATCACGCGCTGAAACTCAGCGAGTGTATTTACCGGAACGCGATTGATCTGGTTGATTACATCACCTTCGGTTAATGCCGGCGCGTTGTTTGGTGGAATCCGAACCTCCGCCACTAAACCGTTAGGATCGATCTCTTTAACCAGCAGCCCGTGAATGACCGGCACACCCGGCGCGTTTAGTTTTCTCTCGGCAATCAACTGGGGAGTCAGTTCAGCCAGTGTGACTCCGAGGTGCAATGCGTTGCCTTTCGGATCGGCATCCTTTGTATTTGGCTTTGAAGGCTCGACCCAGTCACGCGTAGTCAAGGGCGGTCGCTTGCTAAGAACCACACTGACAGTCTTCCGCTCCATTTTTCCGTCCACGTCTCGCAGAAACGCAAGCGATGCTGTTTGACCCACAGCGGTGCTCGCAACTCGCTGGATCAAATCCTGAGCATTCTGAACCGCAACACCGTCGAATTCGATAATGATGTCGTTGGGTTGAAGTCCTGCTTTTGCGGCTGGAGTTGGCACGTCAGTGCCGAGCTCAGTTGGTTCAACCTTCGTGATAATCGCACCTCTCGATTCAGAGAGGCCATAAACCTTCGCATATTCGTCATGCACAGAATCGAGAGTTATGCCCAAGAACCCGCGCTTCACCGTGCCATGAGCAACGAGTTGTTTGTAGACGAAGTTTGTTTCGTTTGCAGGCAGAGCGAAACCGATGCCGTTGTAATCTCCCGTCGAAGTTGCGATTTGCGAGTTCATTCCAATGACTTCACCGCGCATGTTGACCAATGGTCCGCCGCTGTTGCCTCGATTGATTGCGGCGTCGGTTTGCAGGAAGCGCTGAAACACATTTGGATACGGACTCTCTCGTTCTTTCTTCGAGATGATTCCGGCGGTGACAGTTTGATCCAGCCCAAAGGGTGAACCCATTGCTAACACCCAATCACCGACCTGCGCTGCGTTCGAATCGCCGATAGTCACAGTTGGCAAATCACGCGGAGCATCGATCTTGATCACGGCAACGTCTGTCTCTGGATCTACGCCGACCTGCGTGGCGCGAAACTTCTCGCCGGATTGAAGTCCAACAATGATGCGACTGGCTTCATCGATGACGTGGTAATTCGTCAGAATGTAGCCTTTAGGACTTACGATGAAACCGCTGCCGACGCCGCGAGTCGGACGTCGTTGTTGACGACGAAACATGTCGAGAAGAGGATTGCTTGCCGAGTCGTCTTTGTCTTCGTTGTCTTTGTCGCTTAGTTCGATGTCCGTTGAGGGCTGAAGCGTCTCTATGTTGACAACTGCCGGCTCGACACGCCGAGCAATCTCGGCAAACGAAGCGGAAAGCGCTTCGGGAGCACGCGCAATTTGCAATTCGCCTTGAGCGACGGTCGGACGGCCCGAAAGCATTGCGCCAATGCCAATGCCTGCCAAAAGACACCCGGCGGCAAGGGCGGCAATCCAAACGCGTAGCTTGCGCAAAATAACTCTTTCCTGATCAGTTGATTTGTTGTTAGCGACGTCAAACATAAACTTCACCACCTTCAAAGTTCCCAGCGGCTACCCAGATTGCGCAAAAGAGAGATAATCACAATGAAATCCCATTTGCAGCGCAATGAAAGGGCTAGAGTATAGCGAAAGGGGAAGAGTGGGGCAAAAAACGGCGTAGTCGGTGGTCAGTGGTCAGTAGTCAGTCTCAGTGGAGGACAGGTCGAATAGCCATATGGGTCCTATTTAATTGCGAGCGCTGACCCCTGACATTCTCACGGCGAAGGTCGCAGTAAAACTTTCAGGACACCTCGGGCACCTGCTCGTTCCATCGCCCGAATGCCGTCAGACAACGAATACTGCTCGCTAATCAAGCTGTTTACATCGACCGCACCTTTCGCCAGCAGATCAAGCGCCGGCTTAAAACGACCACACCGCGAACCGATAATTGAAATCTCATCAACGACGATTCTAGCTGCGTCGATCGTAGTCGCAGCGTTGAAGGTTGATTTAAGAACCAGTCTTCCTTTCGGGCGTAAGAGGTTAAGTGCGAGTTCGAAACCGGGAGCTGCTCCCGACGCCTCGATAACTACGTCGAAGGTGCGGTTGCGATTGAGAGTTCCAGGTGGTGTGGTAGTTTCAATTCCACGATTCCGTGCAATTCGCAATTTTGAATCGTGCTTTCCAACGAGCAACACGTGCGCTCCCTTCAACGAGACAACCTGCGCGCTGAGCAAACCAAGTTTGCCGTCGCCGATAACCGCTACGCGATCAGTGCTTGAGATCTTCACTCGCTCGAGGATTCCACAAGCTGCAGCAAGCGGTTCGGCAAAGACAGCATGCTCGTCACTGATTTTTGTTGGAACCGGTAGAAGATTCTCGACCGGTAGCCTTAGAAACTCCGCGTGTGCACCATCGCGTCCAACAATGCCGAGGACAGTTCGATTTGAACAATGTCGGGGATCGCCGGCGAGGCAGAGTGCGCACTTGCCGCAGCCCGCGTTGATTTCACCGACTACCCGCTTCCCAACCAGTTTCTGATCGGGACTCTCTTCAACTACACCGACGAACTCATGTCCAATCGTTCCTTTGAAGCCGGCATATCCTCGCGCGATTTCAAGATCGGTGTTGCAGATTCCCGAGAGCAGCACGCGGATCAAAGCTTCTTGATCAGAGGCAGGTTTGGCGATCTTGCGAACAGCGAGGCCTTTGTTGTTCACACGGAGGGCGAGCATCATAGGTCCACTACGTCCTATAGGTAATATTTTGTGTCAGAAGGCTTTGCTTCTGGTGTAAGCGTTCTGCGAATTCAACTGTAATGATTGATTAGGTCCGCTGACAGTTAACGGAAGTCGCCACTCGAGCTCTTCCTCGCCGGTCAGTTTTGCATGAAGCCACCAATTACCCGGCGACAGCTTTACTGAACCATGTCCTTGTTTATCGAGTTGAGTGCTAACAGGCGATCTGCCTCGCATGCGCTCTTTCAAGAAATCATCGAAGCGTTTGCCTGCCCGCGGTTCGGTAAAAAACTCATGCCGAACAGCGATCAGATCAACCGGATAGATATCGACGGCGACATCCAGAGCAACGCCTTCGGTGTCCAGCGGTCGCTCGATAACGATTTGCAAAGTTGTCGAAGCGGCGTCAGTTTCCGGCGGATTTGCTGATGACGGCAGGCCGCGGTAAATCAGCCACACGCCGGTAGCGAAACCCATGACCAGCGCTGCTTGCAGAAGTCGAATTGTTACTCCGCGATAAATACTCACTGTCATTACTTCCTGAAGTGGCGCACGAAGCTTACTAACGACTCAGCTTCCTGGTCATTCAGTTTATTGCTGAAGGCGGGCATATTTCCGCGTACGTTGCGGCCGTTCATGATCGAGTTGAAGAGGCGCTCGTCGCCGACATCGTCCTGCCATTCTGCATCCGTCAAATTTCGCGCGTGGCTAAATCTTCCTTTTTTGGTTTGAGACGTTCCATCTCGACCATGACACGAGACACAGTATCTTGAATACAGTTGCGAAGCACTTCGGGCGGGGGATGGTGCGGAGGCCTCTGCTTTAAGGTTAATAACTACGATCGAGCCTATGATCGCGGGAAGGAGAACGAGCAACGAAAAAATGTTTCCGCGGTTCATATTCATCGAGCATCATACAATACGGATCGCAGATTTCAGATTCCAGATCCCAGATCATTGTCGATTTCCAATTGCCAATTTCCAATTCGCATAGCACCTACTAGACTTATACGACCTCTGAATGTGCAGAGGCCCTATAAGTCTGGAAATCGACAATGATCTGGGATCTGAGATCTGAAATCTGAGATCGATGCTGTATCATTCGCGTGTTCTCCCAAACCGGTGACTCAGGAATAATAACTTGATTGAACCAGAGCTCGACAAGCTTCATGAAGAGTGTGGCGTCTTCGGAATTTTTGGACATCCGGACGCTGCGCGTTTGACCTATCTTGGCCTTTACGCGTTACAGCATCGAGGTCAGGAGTCGTGCGGAATTGTAGCCTCCGACGGTAACGAGCTGCGACTGGAACGCGCGATGGGGCATGTGTCTGAAGCGTTCAATCAGTCGCATTTGGATCGGTTACGGGGTGCAAGTGCCATCGGGCATGTTCGATATTCAACGGCCGGTGACGTGTCGATTCTCGAGGCTCAACCTTTCCTCGTAAATTGTCAGCACGGCCAGATTGCGGTTTGCCACAACGGCAATCTTCCTTTCGCAAAAGAGGAGCGGCTCCGACTCGAGCGCGCGGGTGCTATCTTCTCGTCAACATCAGACACCGAAGTTGTTCTGCACGGAGTTGCGCGTTCAGCAAGTTCTATTCGCGACGCCATTCCCGAAGTGTTGAGTCAAACTGAAGGCGCGTTCTCGATGCTCTTCCTGACGCCACGTGAGTTGATTGCGATACGCGACAGTCGCGGCTTTCGTCCACTCGCACTCGGACGCCTCGGCGACGCCTGGGTGATCGCATCTGAAACTTGTGCGTTCGATCTAATCGATGCGCAGTATGTTCGCGATGTCGAACCTGGCGAGATGCTGGTCATCGATGAGCAAGGATTGCGCTCTTCGCATCCACTTCCAGAGCGAAAACATTCGATGTGCCTTTTTGAGCACGTCTATTTTGCGCGCCCCGACTCGTTGATCTACGGCAAGTCGATCAATCAATCACGACACAAGATGGGACGACGGCTCGCGATTGAACAGCCCGCTGATGCCGACATCGTTTGTCCCGTTCCCGATTCAGGCGTCGCTGCGTCGATTGGTTATGCGGCTGAGAGCGGACTCAGTTTTCGTTTCGGCCTAGTTCGCAATCATTATATTGGCCGAACCTTTATCGAACCTCGCCAATCCATTCGGTCGTTTGGCGTGCGTATTAAGCTGAACCCCGTCCGTGATCTCATCAAGGGCCGACGAGTTGTATTGATTGACGACTCGATCGTTCGTGGGACGACGTCCAAAAAGATCGTGGCTATGGTTCGTGATGCGGGTGCAAAAGAGATTCACGTACGCATCAGTTGTCCACCAACGATTAGTCCTTGTTATTACGGCGTCGATACACCAAACAAGTCCGAGTTGATTGCAGCGAATATGTCCGTTGAAGAAATTCGCGATTTTATAGGCGCGGATTCGTTGGGTTATTTGTCACTTGAGGGAATGATCGAGGCATCGGGAATGAGCCCCAATGAATCCTGCGTCGCGTGCTGGAACGGCCAGTATCCTACGCGCATTACCCGCGACGCAGAAACGATGTGGGAGCGTGAACACGAATCCGTCGCTACCGAAGGATGATTCGTCGTGAAATTGGCACTAACGACTACGATTTTGGTTTTGATCGGAACCGTTAGTGCGCTTGCTCAACAAGCTCAAAAGAAGACGCAAACAAAAGAAATTGCTGTTGAAGTCATTCCGGTCATTGAATTTCCTCTGACCCTTCACGAGGCTTCGCTCGTGAAATCTGAAAAGGGTTACGCTTTAAAGTGCCGTTTCTCAAGTAATGCTGACGTAACTCTAATTGGGATCAGATATTCCCTGACCGTTATCGAACCTGTGACAGGGGCGCGGCCTTTAACCACCAGGATTGAAGGCTTTGAGATCGCGCCCTATGATTCAAAGACCTTAACGTTTCCGACGCCGATCAGATTTAGACAAACAGATGACAGTAGACTTGTGTTGATGTTGGAGCAGGTAGTGAGTAAAGAATCAATCTGGGAAGTCATTAAGGCGAAGGACGTTCTCGAGGGTTACGTCAAAGGCGATTACTCTATCCAGCCGCATGTGCTGCGCGTCGCAAACCAGGTTGACGCTCCGCTCCAGACACGCGTGATTTTCTGATTGTTCGACGAACTTTAGTTTGTCGAGCGTCAGATTTTGAGGATCTCATTGGAACGAAATAGCATAACGGCACGCACGGCAAACTAAAGTTCGTCGGACAATTTGGTTCAAGAGGTCAGTCGTTGGGAAGAACTGCTCGTCGCGGATGTGGTTGTGCAATTGCAGTCCTCGTGGTGCTTGCAGGGGCCATAGTCTTTCTGGGTTATCGCTATGTATTGCCGTGGTGGAAAAAGAAACCGCCCCCACCCTCTGGTGAGCTTCAGGTCCGAGTTCTCGATGTTGGGCCAGTCAATGGTGATTCGATTTTGATCACGTCAGCGGGTGGTAAGACAGTACTAATTGATGCAGGTGATACAAGCAAAGGGAAAGTTGTTGTTGAGGCGTTGAAGCGTAACAATGTCCAGCAACTCGATTATTTGGTTATCACTCACCCTCATCCCGATCACATGGGAGGGGCCACGGAAGTCTTCAAGGCTGTCAAGGTTCTAAATGTCATTGACAACGGACAGCCGCCGGCTATTCCGCCAGACCTCGCGCCGGCAGCAAAGCCAACACCGGCGCCAAAGAAATCAAGTCCAGCCAAACCGTCAAAGCTCAGCTCGATTACAAAGTTCTACGACGACTACAAACAGGCGGTGACCGCAAGCGGAGCTCATTACGAAAAGGCGACGCCAGGCATGAAGTACGATCTCGGGAATGGCGCGCTGCTAACGGTACTTGCGCCGACAGAACCGTTATTCACGAGCGCTCACATGAAGACAGGCGGGAACGAGACAAACGCCAATTCAATTGTGACTCGTCTCGACTATGGTGCGTTTTCGATGTTATTGCCGGCGGATGGTGAGGAGCAAACCGAGCACCGAATGTTGTCGAAGGATGTAAATCTCGAAGCTCAGATTTTGAAGATCGCTCATCATGGTTCGAAGTATGCAACGTCAGAAGATTTCCTGAAGCGCGTGAAACCGCAGTTTGCAGTGATCTCGTGTGGCGCATGGAACCGTTATGGGCATCCGAGTCAAACTGTTCTGGATCGTCTCCGAGCAGCTGGAGTAAAAGTTTATCGAACAGACTTGCAGGGCGAGGTAACGATTACAACTCGCGGTAAGGAAGGTGATGTTGTAATCAAGACTGCGAAAGAAACGACTGAAGATTTCTTTGCGGGGAGGACCGCTCAGAAGGACGACTCTTCAAGATCCGGATTCATAGCATATGGTGATTTCGGGCCACCACCGAAGACTAAGAAGTGAACTTTTGATATAGGACCTATAGGACGTATAGGACCTATGCCTGACTATGACTAAACCAATCTCATACAGCGACGCCGGCGTTGACATCGACGCCGCAACTCGTGCGACGGATCGAATCAAAGAGTTGGCGCGAACCACCTTCAACCAACGCACGCTCTCCGAAATCGGCAGCTTTGGAGGAATGTTTGACGGCGCGTTTCCCAATCTCGCAAGCCCCGTTCTTGTCGCTTCCGCTGACGGTGTCGGCACAAAACTGAAAATTGCATTCGCAACCGGTGTTCACAACACCGTCGGCGAGGATCTCGTCAATCACTGCGTAAACGACATTCTTGTTCAAGGTGCCCGACCGCTCTTCTTCCTCGATTACATCGCGACGGGAAAACTCTCAACCGAAAGTGTTGCCAGCGTTATCGAGGGAATTACAAACGGCTGTCGTAATAATGGCTGCGTTTTGTTGGGTGGCGAGACTGCGGAGATGCCAGGCTTTTATCAGCATGGGGAATACGACGTCGCAGGGTTCATCGTTGGAGTTGTCGATCGAGAGAAGATAATCGACGGTAAGTCAATAACCGTGGGCGATGTGTT
Organism: Pyrinomonadaceae bacterium; assembly: GCA_036006355.1. Taxonomy (GTDB): domain Bacteria; phylum Acidobacteriota; class Blastocatellia; order Pyrinomonadales; family Pyrinomonadaceae; genus PSRF01. The sequence goes on from DASYPT010000134.1 coordinate 19,502, forward strand.
GCTCGCGCTTCCATCCATTGGACTCCATACAAACGGCTACTCGCTCGCACGCAAGCTCTTTTTCGAAGTTGCCGGTTACACACCGTCAACGCATCTGCCTGAGTTGCAGATGACTGTTGGCGAGGCGTTGTTGCAGAAGCATGTCAGTTATCTTCGTCCGCTTGAGCCATTGCTTGATACGAGAAAGATAAAAGGACTGGCGCATATCACCGGCGGCGGACTCACAGACAACATTCCGCGAATTCTGCCAGAAAACACCGCCGTCAGGATCGAGAAAGGCTCCTGGCCCATACTTCCGATTTATGAACTCATGCGGGAGATTGGAAATGTGCCAGACTCTGAGATGTATCGCACATTCAACATGGGAGTTGGTATGGTGATCGTTTGTGCGCGCGACGACAGAGGTACGATCAAAAGCCAACTGGATCGTTGCTATGAGATTGGCGAGGTGGTCGAGGGAAATCGAGAGGTCAGGATCGAGTAGAACTTTGGAGTGCGAAGGCCTGCCATCGCTTTGTTATACCAATCTTCGAGCTTTAGTTGTTGATGTTTGGATGGGCCGCTGTAACAAAGCGACGGCAGGCCGTCGCACTCCAAAGTGGGATCGTGAACATGCAAACCGCTCGTATAGCGATTTTGATATCAGGTCGCGGGTCAAACATGATTGCCTTGAGCAAGGCAGTTGCCCGTGGAGAAGTTCCGGGCGCTCAGATAGTTTTGGTCGTCAGTGATAAGCCGAACGCCGCCGGGTTGGACGCAGCAACTGAGCTGGGCATTGAAACCCTGGTTGTGGAAAGGCGTGGCCGCGCTCGATCAGAACATGAAGTCGAGATAATCTCGGCATTGCGACAACGCAAAGTTGATCTCGTCTGCCTCGCTGGTTACATGCGACTGCTGTCGTCTTGCTTTATCGAAGCTTTTCCACGTCGAATTCTAAACATACATCCCAGCCTCTTGCCTTCATTCCCCGGTTTAGACGCACATCATCAGGTGCTCGCTCATGGCGTAAAATTTAGTGGATGCACAGTACATTTCGTTGACGACACTCTTGATGGTGGACCAATCATCGCGCAGCGTGTAGTGCCTGTGCTCGATGACGACTCTGAAGAGACGCTCTCCGCGAGGATTCTTGAACAGGAGCACTCAGTTTATGCTGAAGCGCTGAGGTTAGTGGTTAGCGGAGAGTTTGAAATTGTCGGACGGAGAGTAGTGAAAAAGCTGGGTTAAAAAGATCATTTTCCATATCTCATTTGACATTTTTCAGTTGCTATTTGGTGTGCACGATTGGTTTAAAATGGTAACTGAAAAATGTCAAATGAGATATAGAAAATGATCTTTTGCTTCTCTACTGCATGATCCTCCTCATCTGAAGCGCCCACGCGGCTTGATGCCGAACATGTTCATCCTGATCGTTCAGAAGTCTTTTTAAAGGCTCGACTGCGCGACTGTCTCCCTTCAGACCAAGTGCCCAGGCTGCCTGTGATCTGACCTGCGCACATGAATCTTCGAGCGCGGCAATAAGCGGTTCCACCGCTCGCGAGTCACCTTTCAAACCAAGTGCCCACGCCGCCTGTGAACGAACGTGATCGCTGCTTGCCGAGAGAGCGATAGCGAGCGGTTCCACCGCACGCGAGTCACCTCTCAATCCCAGGGCCCATGCTGCCTGCGACTGAACGTGTGGACTTGAATCATTCAACGCCGCAACCAACCCATCAACGGATCGGCCATCGCCTTTTAATCCCAGCGCCCATGCCGCTTGTGAGCGGACCTTTTCATCAGAGTCTTTCAACGAATCGACGAGCGGCACAACTGCGCGTTCATCCCCGACAAGACCGAGCGACCATACTGCTTTTGAGCGGACCTCTGCCATCGGATCTTTAGTTGCTGCGATCAAAGGATCAACATTCCGACCGTCGTGTATCAAGCCCAGGGCGAAGGCGGTGTTTGCGCGCGCTTGCCAAACATCAGAGCTCAGCGCGCCTATCAGCGGTTCAACGGCCTGGCGGCCCATCCGAGACAGAGCGACCGCTGCGTTCTCGCCGGGAGTAGTTTTAAAATTTTCGCTGTCGTCCCACTGTTTCCGTTCGCCGCAAACAGGCTGGCGAATCTCGGCGTCATCGCCCAATAACTTGATCAACGCTGGAATCGCGCTCGCAGCCTTGAGCTCACCAAGTTGACACGCCGCCTGCGCGCGGTCGACAGGATTGGGTGAACTTAATCTTGCAATTTTCGCTTTTACGTCAGCATTAGCCTCGGTTGTTTGATTCGTAGGCTGAGTTTGGTCGATGGACGAGACGAGGCTTAAGTCGAAGGGCGCATATGTACCACCGCCCATTGAAAGCGATAGAACCGCTGAAATTGCGATGAATAGGAGTTTCATGGGATCACCTCGAAATGAGCTTCATCGAGGTAACACCGCGAAATGATCGTTTGTGGCAGATTGTCTTGGTCAGTGGTCAGTAGTTAGAAGTCAGTAGATATAGGACCTATAAGACCTATAGGACCTATAATGACTTGACCGCTGACGACCCGCCTCAATTCTTCTTTGCCCCCAACGCCTCTGCCCGTTGGAACGCCGCCCAAACAGCTTTCGACAATACAGTTCGCAGGCTTCCCTTTTCCATCTGATAGATTGCCTCCGCCGAAGTTCCACCGGGCGACGTTACCATGTTGCGTAATTCAGCCGGATGTTTGTGAGACTCTCTAGCGAAAAGTACGGATCCGAGAATCATCTGTTGCACAAGCTCCTGAGCAACATGACGTGAAAATCCCATGTGGACGCCAGCGTCGATCAGCGCCTCCATTACCAGAAAGATATACGTTGGTCCAGTAGCGCTCAGTGCTGTTGCCATGTCGATTTGGCGTTCGTTTTCCACTCGTACTGTTTTGCCGAGTGCTTCCAGCATCGCTCTAACCTCATGCTCCTGGGCCTCGCTTACGGCCGCACTTGATGTCCACGCAGTAACACCTTCGCCGACTTGAGCTGGCGTGTTGGGCATTGTCCGAATTACCGCACCATGCAGCAGTTCATCTGCAATTGTTTCTATCTTGGCGCCGGCGACAATTGAGACTACAACCTGGTCCTTATGGATCGACCCCTTGAGTTCGGAAAGAACCTTTGCGAGGCGTTGCGGTTTTATAGCCAGTATCACTATGGAACCCGCGTCGGAGTCTGTCGGATATGCAGCTTCGACAGCTTCGCGATTCGCTTCGAACATCTGAATCCCGTACTTCGCGTAGAGTTCTTCACGTCTCGCAGCGCGCGGATGACTGCCTACCATCTGGTCTGGTGTCACGAGCCCTTTGCGTAATAATCCTGCAGCGATCGCCTCTGCCATCACGCCCAGGCCGATGAAGGCAAGTCGCGCATTTGCGAGCGGGTTTGCTGCAACTTGAGTCGGTGTTTCAGTCGCCATTGTCAGCTCCTATGTGGTGCAATGATTAGGTGAGGATAGCGCACGATTGAAAAGATGGGCTACTCTAATCAATGTCCGATATGCTTTAGCTTGTCGTGACGCAACCAACCAAGCCCCAAAATCCGTTTTAGAAACATGAGCCTTGGTTGGTTGCGTCACGACAAGCTAAAGCATATCGGACAATTGAACCATGACAATCGACGAACAGCTTTCATACCTCCGCAAAGGAACGATCGAGATTATTCGCGAAGCTGACTTGCGCTCGAAGCTCGAGAAGTCAGCCGCGACAGGCAAGCCACTGCGCGTGAAACTCGGAGCTGATCCCACAGCGCCCGACATTCATCTAGGCCACACCGTGGTCATCCGTAAGCTTCGCGCGTTTCAGGAACTTGGTCACACAGTTATCTTCCTGATCGGCGACTTCACTGGCTTGATTGGTGATCCATCAGGTAAGAGTGCGACGCGCCCACAGCTAACTCGCGAAGAGATCAATGCAAACGCAGAGACTTACAAGAGCCAGATCTTTAAATTACTCGATCCTGACAAGACCGAGATCCGGTTCAACTCGGAATGGATGGACAAGCTCGGTTCCGATGGATTTATTCGTCTTGCTTCGCACGTCACGGTAAAACAAATTCTCGAGCGCGACGATTTTGCCAAGCGGCTTCAGGAGGAACGACCGGTTGCGCTGCACGAGCTGTTATACCCGCTTACTCAGGCTTTCGACTCAGTTGCACTCGAAGCGGATGTTGAACTTGGCGGTTCCGATCAAAAGTTCAATTTGTTATTGGGTCGCAATCTGCAACGCGAGTATGGCCAGGAATCCCAGGTGGCGGTGATTACGCCGTTGTTGGAAGGAACTGATGGCGTACAGAAGATGTCGAAGAGTTTGGGAAATTACATCGGCATCAATGAACCACCTCAGGAGATCTTCGGAAAGGTCATGTCGATCTCTGACGAGATCATGTGGCGTTACTACGAACTGTGCACCGATTTGACGTCGCCGCAGATTAGCGATCTTCGTGAGTCTGCTGAACGTGGTGAAGCTAATCCCAGGGATCTGAAAGTGGATTTGGCAAAACGGATCGTCAGTGATTTTCATTCGCGAGCATCGGCTGACGAAGCTGAAGAGGAGTTTGTCCGAAGGTTCCGGCACAAGGAAGCGCCCGATGAGGTTGAGGTCAGACATGTTTCGGCAAACCACCCAGACGGTTGGGAATTGTCGGCTTTATTGGTCACAGTTGGATTGGCTGAGTCAAAAGCGGAAGCGCGAAGATTGATCCAACAGGGTGGCGTGTCTATTGATGGTGAGAAACAGGCGGCGGGCAATTCAATTAGTTTGGGAAGCGCGGGAACGTCTGCTTTGTTGAAAGTTGGTAAGCGGCGGTTTCTGAGAGTCGTGTTTGATTAGACTAATAGTCCTATAGGTCACATTGGTCCTATACGTCGACCACTGAAGAACAATGTCAGCAACACTCGCAGCAACAGAAGACATCCTCATCATCGAGACGCCCGAACGCGTCCCGTTGCATTTTGGCTTGGCGTCGATCGGCAATCGCTTTATTGCGTGTGCGATCGATCATGCAATTCAGACGTTCGCCCTCGTACTCATCTTTCTCGGTTTCTTATTGCTGGCTGATACGACCAATGTGGAGAGTGCGTTCTCGACGGCGCCTAAGTGGGTCTACGCTGTCATGATCATCGTCTTGTTTTTGATCTTGACGGGATACTTCGCATTCTTTGAATGGCTTTGGAGTGGCCAAACACCCGGTAAGCGTTGGTTGAAGCTGCGTGTTATTCGTGAAGATGGCAGGCCGATCACCTTTTGGGAAGCTTCAGTGCGAAACCTGATTCGTAGTTTCGACATGATGCCTGCACCGTTCTATTCGATTGGGTTGATTTCCGTCTTCTCGACAACGCGAGATCAGAGAGTTGGCGACATGGTGGCCGGCACTGTCGTTGTTCGCGAGCGAGAGGCTGAAGCGCCGGCATTTGCGAAAGTCTTTGCTTCGCCAGTTAGCGATCCCGCGCTGCGTCGTTCATTCAAGCCAGTGAACTTCACAGGTGATCTGAATAGCTTGACGGAGTCGGAGATTCAGGTTGTTGAGACATTCCTGCGGCGTCGTTGGGACTTGGCGGATGTTCCGCGACAATGGATGGCGTGGCGAGTCTCGCTGCCGATTCTTTACAAGATTCGCCCTGCTTACGATCTCGAAACGTTTACCTACGAAGGTTTCCTCGAAGAACTACTGCATCGTTATCTTGCCACGCATCGATTTACTCAGTGAAACATCATTGCCGATTTCCGATTGCCTATTGCCGATTTGTCTGAATTGCAAATGAGCAATGTTAATTGGAAAATAGATCGGCAATTGGAAATCGGCATTGACCTGAGGGAGTTAAGAACTAAATGGCCAAAGATGTTTTTATTCTGGGTGGCAAGCGAACACCGATGGGTGAGTACGTTGGAGCGCTCAAAGACGTTTCCGCAATTGAGCTCGGCGCTGTTGCTGCTCGTGGTGCGTTGAAGGCTTCGAATGTTAACCCGGATCAAATCGATCACACTGTTATTGGTAATGCGTTGCAGACGTCAGGCGACGCGATTTATGGAGCTCGCCACGTTGCTTTGAAAGCAGGCGTTCCTTTTGACCGTCCAGCTTTGACTGTCAACCGCCTTTGTGGCAGTGGCATTCAATCAATTGTTTCCGGCTCGCACATGATCCAACTTGGCGAAGCAAGAACCTGTTTGGTTGGAGGAATGGAATCGATGTCGCAGGCGCCCCATGTGATTCGAGGAGCACGATCGGGTTTTGCACTCGGGCAGGGGAAACTCGAAGACAGCTTGATGGTCGCGTTGCTTGATACGTATTGCAACACACCGATGGCCGGTACTGCTGAGAATCTGGCGCGCAAGTTCGAGATATCTCGAGAAGAACAGGACGCGTATGCGCTGCGTTCTCAGCAAGAAGCGAAACGTGCTCTTGATGCTGGTTATCTTGCTGAAGAGATCATTCCCGTTGAAGTACCGAGTCGAAAAGGTGTGAAAGTTGTAGACCACGACGATCACATGAGACCCGAAACCACGCTCGAAGGCCTTGCCAAACTGAAACCCGCGTTTGCCAAAGATGGTTTTGTTACCGCAGGCAATGCCTCAGGCATCGTCGATGGCGCCGCCGCGTTGGTGATTGCTGACGAAGAGTTTGTGAAACAGAATGATCTGGCGCCTTCAGGACGAATCGTGGCGTGGGCTTATGCCGGAGTTGAACCTGAAATTATGGGGATCGGTCCAGTGCCTGCTACGCGCGCTGTTCTTCAAAAAGCTGGGCTAAGTCTCAATGAGCTTGATCTGATCGAAGTGAATGAAGCGTTCGCTGCCCAATACCTGGCTGTCGAGAAGGATCTTGGTCTTGATCGATCGAAGACGAACGTGAATGGAGGCGCAATTGCACTAGGTCACCCACTCGGCGCAACAGGCACGCGCTTAGTTTTGACGATTCTTAACGAATTGCATCGCAGGCGTGGACGTTATGGTTTGGCCACCGCGTGCATAGGTGGAGGCCAGGGGATCGCGATGATAGTGGAAAGACTTTAAGCGGATCTTTTGTTCGCGTTCTCTGCAGAAGTGGTTAGAGCAAGGATGCAAATTGGCTGGGGAGAAGGGTTCTTCCGATTTTCCAATCAAATCCAAAATCTTGCACACATCGGTGGACGAAACCACAGTATGTTCGATTGAAGTGCCGGTAAATCGAGCTTTCCTTCCAGTCTCAAAATCGGGCACGCGTATTGCGAAAATTTCCAGCGATAGCGGCACTGCGAAAGTGCTTTCATCGAACCGAGGATATGTCACGAAGATTTAATGACTTCAGTCATGACCTACGCTTGCGAAACGTAAGTTAGGCATGGTAGAAGTCCGCGTCTTGCTGTAAATTACCAATCGTTCTCCTTCTTGAATTGCTGATTTTCGCGAGCTCTCAATTTATAGCTTCTACCGGTGCTGCCAAGTACTCAACGTTAACTTAATGTGCAAGGAGTTCCCCTTTTATGTCGAGAAGTGTGAGGTTTGTGTTTGTATGTCTTGTAATACTCGCGTTCAGCGCCATTGCGATGGCGCAGTCAACCGTCACCGGCGCGATTGGTGGCGTGGTTGAAAATCCAAATAAAGAAGTCGTTCCGGGTGCTACAGTCACCGTGCGGAATATGGGAACGAATAAAGAAGATTCCACTTCCACTGATGATACTGGCCGATTCAAAGTAGCCCTCCTTCAACCAGGTCCATACGCAATAAAAGTTTCCGCAACCGGATTTGCTGACTACTCGCAGGAAAATGTCATCGTCGAGGTTGGACGTGAAACCTCTCTGGACGTCAACCTTACGCTTGGGCCGGTAGCTGGTAACGTCGACGTTACTGCAGAGGCTCCAGTAATCAATACAACGCAGCAGGACTTCTCGAATAATATTAATCAAACATCAATTAACGAACTCCCAGTTAATGGCAGACGTTGGTCGAACTTCGCGATACTCACGCCAGCTGCCGTTCCGGATGGAAATTTTGGCTTGGTTAGTTTTCGCGGCATCTCTGGTTTGCTGAACAATAGCACCGTTGACGGAGGAGACAACAATCAAGCTTTCTTTTCAGAGGAGCGAGGACGTACGCGCAGCGCTTACTCGATCAGCCAGGCAGCGATTCGCGAGTTTCAGGTTAATACTTCAAACTTTTCCGCTGAGTACGGACGTTCGGCAGGCGGTGTTATCAACGCCATCACGAAATCAGGCACGAACCAGTTTCACGGTTCGGGCTTCTTTTATGATCGGAATAACAAATGGGGTGCGCGCAACCCGAATAGTTTCATCAATCAGTTGGTTAATGGAGTCTCCACACGAGTCGCTCTCAAGCCCAAGGATGTGCGTTACCAGTTCGGCGGCACTCTGGGCGGCCCAATAGTTAAAGACAAGCTCTTCTTCTTCTTTAGTTATGATGAACAGCGTCGCAACTTTCCGGGTGTTGCAGTTTTTAGCACTCCAGGTTACCTGAACACAGTAAATCGCACGACGCTTCTGGCGAGAGGTTTGACCACCCCTCAGATCGATTCAGCACTCGCCTTCATAAACGATCAAACAGGCGAGGTACCCCGGCGCGGAAATCAACGGATATTTCTACCTAAGATCGATTGGCAGATAAACTCGAAACACCTGTTCAGTGCAACGTACAACAATTTAAGATGGAATTCGCCAGCGGGAGTTCAAACCGGAGCGACCGTCACTCGGGATCGGGCTGGCTTCGGCGATGATTTTGTTGATATTGATTCACTCAATTTGCGTCTTACTTCAACGCTGTCGAGTCGAATCATCAATGAGTTTCGTTTCCAGTGGGCTGATGAGTTGGACACGCAATTCGCGCAGCCGCCACTTCCGGGTCAGCCTACCACTGCCAATGGATTTTCGCCGCAGGTAGCGCTCACAAATGGTCTAACATTCGGCAAGAGTACATCTCTCGATCGGAACGCGCTTCCGGATGAGAGACGGTTTCAATTTGCCGACTCGGTAAGCCTTAATTACGGCAACCACGCCTTCAAATTTGGAACCGACATCAATCGCGTGCGAGATGTGGACGACAATCTCTTCACAGGATCTGGTTCGTACACCTATAGCAATATCAACGACTTTATTGTCGACTATACAAACTTCGTTACCAGCGGTGCGCTGCGTACGGCAGGAAGAACTTGCGCGACCCAGAGCAATCCGGTGGCTAATACTCGCCTCGCCGGAAAGTGCTACACAAGCAACTACTCTCAAGGTTTTGGTCAGCCGCGTTTTGAGGAGAGAACGCTTGACTGGGCATTCTTTGCTCAGGACGACTGGCGCCTTACGCCTCGCGTAACGCTGAATCTTGGATTACGTTGGGACTATGAACAGTTTCCCAAACCTTTCCTGGTAAACCCAAACTTACCGCAGACCAGCAACCGTCCGAGTGACAAAAACAATTTCGGCCCAAGGGTTGGTTTCGCAGTAGACCTTAGTGGCGATGCGAAAACCAGCCTTCGAGGTGGCTACGGAATTTACTACGGCAGAATTAACGGGACGATCATCATCAATTCGCTTATCAATACCGGGTTATCGACTGGTCAGGCCGTTAGCTCAGTCCCGGCGAATTGCAACGCGACGCTGTGCTCTAATGCCAATGACACGGCGGGCAATCCAGCGGCTCCCATCTTCCCGAACATCCTGTCAACCGCTCCTGCTGGCACGGCCAGTGTCAATTACTTCCGAAACGGATTTCAGATGCCCCTTATTCATCAGGGTGATTTCATCTTTGAGCGACAAGTAGCCCGCAATACCGTTGTCTCTGCCAGTTATCTTTTCAGTTTCGGACAGCACCTCACAACGTTCGTCGACACAAATTTCAATCCACCAACCGCGCAAGGCCGAGTTAGCGTCGTTGATGGACCTCTGGCCGGCAACACCTGGGTGTTTCCTTACTACAGAGGCAGCAGACCGAACACGAGCTTCGGTAATATCCTCGAGATTCGCGACAGCGTTGCGACTAAGTATCACGCCTTAGTGTTGCAGGCGAATCGACGGTTGACTCATGGCTTGCAATTTCAGGCCAGTTACACCTTGTCGAGAGCGCAAGATAACAATGGATCCCAGAGTTCAGCGACGTTCACACCTGGCTTTTCATCGCTGTTCGATCCTTTCAATCAGGCTGGCGACAGTGGGCTGTCTACTTATGACCGCCGGCATAAGTTCGTAGCCAGCGTTGTTTACAACACAAATTTCAGTGGTCTTAATACTACTGGCAAGGCGATCCTGAACGGCTGGACCATCGCACCGATCGTTAATATGTACTCTGGATTCCGTTATACTCCGGTGACCAATTCCTTTACACCGCCGGCGGGCGTTGCGACGGGTAGTACTTTTGGAACCAGCCCCGCAGGTGGCATCAATGGCTCAAATGGATCGCTTCGGTTCGGCTTGCTACCAAACAATGCCTTCCGTACGCCGGCAATCAAGTATGTGGACTTGAGACTCTCGCGTCGCTTCAAAATAACGGAAGGTTCCAAGCTGGAATTCCTGGCTGAAGGCTTTAATATCTTCAATCGGACGCAGGTAACAAATGTCAATAACCGCATGTACGTGTTATCAGCATCTGGCACGAACGTGATCGCTACTTTTGATCCTACGTTCGGCACGCCCAGTGATCTTTCGAACGGCTTTTTCTTCCGGGAACGGCAGATTCAGTTGGCCGTACGATTTGAGTTTTAAAGGGAGTCTTTCAATGAATGAATGCGGATGAAGACGGGATTGCTCGTGTTCGTCCGCGTCGTTCTTTACCGGCTCGCCCTCGTGGAGCCTCAATCTTCTTAACGACAAAGGTTAACCAGTCAAGTGGTAGAAGCAGCGCGGCAACGCATTCAACCTTCAACTCAGTTATGTGAGGAGTTCCCCATATGTCGAAATTAGGAAAACTGTTTCTCGTAAGTTGTCTAGTGTTCATATGCACCGGACTGGTGTCTGCGCAATCAACTACCACGGGCGCTATCGGCGGCGTGGTACAAAATCCAAATAAAGAAGTGGTGGCTGGTGCCGCCATCACTGTCCGCAATATGGGCACAAACAAAGAAGACACCGCCACGACTGATGACTCAGGTCGTTTCAAGGTTGCGAACTTACAGCCTGGCGCATATTCAGTAACGGTTAACTCTTCAGGTTTCTCGACGCTAACTCAGGACAATGTCATTGTCGAGGTTGGTAGAGAAACCAGTCTCGAGGTCGGACTTTCAGTCGGGCCAGTTACAGGACAGGTTGATGTCACCGCTGAGGCGCCGGTAATCAATACGACACAACAAGACTTTTCCAGCAACATTAATCAAACGTCGATCAATGAATTACCGATCAATGGTCGACGTTGGTCTAACTTCGCGCTGTTAACTCCCGGTGCAGTGCCTGATGGAACTTTTGGTTTGATTAGCTTCCGTGGCATTTCCGGACTGCTCAATAACAACACAATCGATGGCGGCGATAACAACCAGGCCTTCTTCGCCGAAGAACGTGGCCGGACTCGTATCAGCTATTCGATCAGTCAATCGGCAATCAAAGAATTTCAGGTTAACACCTCAAGCTACTCCGCAGAATACGGTCGTTCTGCCGGCGGCGTGGTAAACGCAGTCACCAAGAGTGGTACTAACGACTTCCATGGGTCTGCGTTTTACTATCAACGCAACAATAAGTGGGGAGCGCGCAATCCTCTGGCAGTCCGTCAGCAACAGATCAATGGTGTGTTCACACCAGTTGGATATAAACCGAAGGATGTGCGGCACCAGTTTGGCGGCACTATCGGTGGCCCAATCGTTAAGGACAAAGCGTTTTTCTTCTTTAGCTACGATCAGCAAAAGCGCAACTTCCCGGGCCTCGCGATTTTCGGCGCAAACGGATTTTTGAACCCGACTACGCCTACCCGTAATACGATCCTTGCGCGAGGCCTTACAAATACACAAATAGACAACGCATTAAACTTCCTGAACAGCATCTCAGGCCCTGTCGCCCGCACTGGTGATCAGAAGTTGTTTCTGCCGAAGGTGGATTGGAACCTCAACGACAAGAACACACTGACCGTTAGCTACAACCGCCTACGTTGGGAATCCCCTGCGGGGATCCAGACTCAGGCCACGAATACGCGGGCGATCGATAATTTTGGCAATGACTTCGTGCGCATCGATTCACTGAATGCGAAGTTAGCCTCGACCATCACTCCGACACTGCTTAACGAGTTTCGGTATCAATGGGGTCGAGATAACGAGTTTCAGTTCAGCCAACCGCCAGCACCGGGGGAACCAACCACAGCGGTCGGCGGCCGCTCTCCGCAAACGAATCTAGGCGGTGGGAGTGCTTGCTTCAATCCGATTTTTTGCTTCGGCATGCCTGAGTTTCTCGAGCGAGCGGCCTTCCCAGATGAACGGCGTAACCAGTTCGCAGACACTGTTACTATGACGAACGGTAATCACACGGTGAAGTTCGGAGGTGATGTCAATTTCGTTAAGGACATCATCAGCAATCTTCGCTTTGCGGGCGGTGAGTTTATTTACTCAGGTAATAGTCCACTCAGCGACTTCATCGTCGATTACACAAACTGGAAAACGAATGGCGGGATTCGGGCACTTATTCCCAACGCCGATGGCATTCCGAACAGTGGCGACGAGTCATTCGGTTTATGCGTTAGTTCGGCGCGAAAAGCCGGCAAGTGCTACGGCGGCAACTTCGCTCAGGGTTTCGGTGTTCTCGGTCTCACGATGAAGACCACCGATTTGAACTATTTCGTTCAGGACGATTGGCGCGTAACGCCACGACTAACTCTGAACCTTGGATTGCGTTACGAGTACCAGAGAAATCCGAATCCACCCAATCCGAATCCGGCACTTCCACAAACCGATAACAAGGTTGACGATCGAAACAACTTTGGACCACGAATTGGATTTGCATTGGATCTTAAAGGCGATGGCAAGACAAGCATTCGCGGTGGCTGGGGCATCTATTACGGCCGTGTGATCAACTCTACTGTTTACAATACTCTTGTAAACACGGGCGTCGGAACTGATATAGGTCAGCGCCAGTTCACCATCAGTGGGTCGAGCGCCGCGACGTTACCAGCTTGCTCGGGTTTCACTCCAGACACCTGCGCACTGCTCCCGATTTGGCCAAACCTGCTGCCGGCTTCCAACCCGCCAGTTGGTGCGATCCAGTTTTTCGATAAGGATTTCCAACTGCCACAGATTCACCAGTGGGATTTTGTGTTTGAGCGCGAGATTGCACGCAACACTGTGGTTTCAGCGTCATATCTTGGCAGCTTTGGCAACTCGTTACCGAATTTTGTGGATACAAACCTGCCGGCTCCTTCGCGATTCGTTAACATCAATATCGTTGGTGGCCCACTTGGCGGTCAGGTCTACAACATGCCAGTCTTTGTTGGAGCCAGACCTAATCCGCAGTACCAGCAGCTTACTGAAATCCGAAGCGACGTTTATTCCAAGTATCACGCACTCGTGCTCCAGGGGAATCGACGTCTGACAAATGGACTTCAGTTCCAGACCAATTACACGTTGTCGCGAGCAATGGATAACGGACAAACCTCCCAAACATTCACCGCAAACAATGTCCCATTCAACGCGTTCGATCAGTCTAACGAAAAGGGATTGTCATCGTTCGACCGGCGTCAGAAGTTCGTGGCGAGCGTTGTGTATAGCCCGAATCCATTCAAGGAAGGCCCAGCGAAACATATCTTTAATGGCTGGACTCTTGCACCGATCCTCAACTCGTTTTCGGGGCAAAGGTACACAGGCACTGTCAGTGGTTCTATTACGCTCTCCAACTTTGGTATAGGTGGCGGGACTCCCGGTGGCGGCCTCAATGGTTCAGGCGGTTCGAGCCGTCTCTCGCTTCTGCCGCGCAACTTCTTCAAGCAACCAAACATTTGGTATTTCGATGGTAGAGTTTCCAGACGATTTAGCTTGTCAGAATCAATGAAGCTGGAAGTTCTTGCTGAAGGTTTCAACTGGTTCAATAGAACGCAAGTGACCGGTGTTAACTCCACGTTCTATACATTTGCTGGCACTACGTTGACGTACAATCCGTTATTTGGCGCCACGACCGGTGCGGATAGCACGCTGTTCCGTGAACGTCAGATTCAGTTTGCGGCTCGCTTCGAGTTCTAGAAGACCTGCAAGCTTAAAAGACATTGGGCGTGCTCTAAACAAGCACGCCCTATTTTTATGTTCGACAGCTGTACGACAGGCTGTCAGCCTGTCGAGGCGTCCCCGTAAAACACGACCGGCTAACAGCCTGTCGTACACCATTGCTTATTCTATCTCTCCGCCACTGTCACGCCAGGCCTTCCATCCCCCAGCCATCGAGAAGACGTTGGTATAGCCGATCTGCTCCAGAGCATCAGCGGCTAGCGCCGATCGATAACCACCACCACAGTAGAGAATCAGTTCAGTAGACTTGTCTGGAACGGTCGTCTCAATGTCACGTTCTATGATGCCCTTGCCCAGATGAATTGCACCCGCCGCGTGTGCAGAGTCCCATTCGTTATCTTCACGCACGTCGATCAACTTCGCGGCCGGGTTCTGTTTCATTCGCCCCTTCGTATCACTTACTGTCACTTCTTTAATACGGGTTTTCGCGTCGTTTACGAGTCTCAGAAATCCTTCAGAGTGCTTCATTATGAATCCTCTTTCCGTGGACGATTTTGCTATCTAACACTGAATTTTGGCGGTCAGTATGGCTGTTTGGCCAGTGCGTGGCGAACGATTATAATGCCCGTCTTTCAATGATAGAGAGTCAACGATCATGGATGTAATAGGTCGAATAGGTCCTATTTGTCCTATTGATCTGATCACCGCCTTGACGAGAGGAACCATTCAAATTGGCTAACGAACAGTTTGACGTGACGATAATTGGTAGCGGACCGGGTGGCTATGTCGCTGCTATACGAGCCGGCCAACTCGGCCTGAAGGTAGCAATCGTGGAGAAGGATAACCGTCTGGGTGGTACCTGTACGCTCCGCGGTTGTATTCCCGCAAAAGCGATGTTGATGTCGGCCCACGTCTATGAACAAATGCAACATGCCGCGGACTTTGGTGTACAAGCGTCCGCAATTCAACTCGCCTTCGCCGATGTTCAAAAGAGAAAAGAAAAAGTCGTACTCAAGAACTCAAAGGGTATTGAATACCTGATGAAGAAGAATAAAGTTACTGTCTTCAAAGGTACCGGCAAACTCGCTCTTCCGGGAAAAGTAGAAGTCACTGATTCTGAAGGTAAGAAGCAGACTCTGGCAACCAGGAGCATCATCATTGCCACCGGCTCCGTTGTCCGACCAATTCCAGGCTTTGAAACAGACGGTCAACACGTTGTCAACAGCGATCATATTCTGGAACTTAAAGAGGTTCCCAAGTCACTGATCGTAATGGGATCGGGTGCAGTCGGTGTTGAATTCGCATCGGTTTATTCAAGGTTTGGAGCTGAGACGACGATCGTCGAATTGTTGCCACGGCTCGTCCCACTTGAAGATGAGGAAGTATCGAAAGAATTGGAACGAAGCTTTCGCAAGCGAGGTATCAAATCTCACGTTGATACGAAGCTTGAGAAAATGGAAAAAACGGACACTGGAATTCGAGTGACTGGCAAGACGGGAAAAGGCGAAGCCGTCACCCTTGAAGCGGAGATGTTGCTCGTTGCCGTGGGCCGAATGCCTTACACGCAGGGACTGGGTCTTGAGGGAACGAAGATCAAAGTCGATCGAGGATTTATCACCGTTGATGAATATCAGCAAACTGGCGAAAAGGGTGTATATGCCATTGGCGATGTAGTTCCCACTCCGTTGCTCGCGCACCTCGCTTCGAAAGAAGGAATAGTGGCCGTCGAGCATATCGCTGGTCTGAAGGATGTCCGTCCGATAAATCTCCGGCTCGTTCCAAACTGCACCTACTGCGATCCGGAAATAGGCTCGGTTGGATTGACGGAAGCCAAGGCTCGCGAGCAAGGTTACGACGTCAAGGTCGGGAGGTTTCCGTTCTCAGCTTCCGGAAAAGCACGCATCATCGGTGAAGAGGAAGGTTTCGTTAAGGTTGTCAGCGAGAAAAAATACGATGAGATTCTTGGTGTGCACATCATTGGTGCACACGCAACCGAATTGATTGCCGAAGCTTGCGTTGCTATGCAACTGGAATCTACCGCTGAGGAGCTGGGACTGACGATGCACGCACATCCAACAGTTTCAGAAGCAGTGATGGAAGCTGCCGAGGGCGTTCACGATAAAACGATTCATATCTAGATGTCAGAACAAACCCCAACACCCGATCGAAAAAGGCCGCCGGACAAAAACCGACGTCGTCGCCGCCGTCCGCCGCCTTCGCGTTTTGAGATGCGGATTAGTACCAAATATGCTCCGCACAAACCGGCTGAAGGCAAAGTGCTGACTTGTACCAGTGAAACAAGTCTCAAGCCTCCGCAATTGCTGGAACTATATCGTTACCTAAAACTGACGCGACTTGTGGAAGAACGCCTCGTTAACCTTTATCGCCAAACAAAGGTTGTCGGTGGCGTCTTCCGCTCATTGGGGCAGGAAGCGACTGCCGTAGGAAGTGCTTATGCTCTGGAGCAGCACGACTTCATCACTCCATTGATCCGAGACCTGGGGGCTGTACTCGTTAAAGGCATTCGACCTCGCGATATCTTTGCGCAGTACATGGCGAAAGCATGGGGACCGTCAGGCGGAAAAGATCTAAACATTCATTTCGGCGATATGGAGAAAGGATTCATTGGTCCGATCTCTCATCTCGGCGACATGATTCCGGTCATGTCTGGAATTCTTCTTGGTGCGCGAATGCAAAAGAAGAACATCGTGGCTTTGGCGTACATTGGCGATGGTGGCATGAGTACGGGCGCGTTTCACGAAGGTCTCAACTTCGCTGCGGTACAACGACTGCCGCTGATCATCGTGGCGGAATACAACCATTACGCATATTCGACGCCGACGAGTTTGCAAACGGCGGTTCGAGATCTCGCTGAGAAGGCTTCCGGTTATGGAATTCCCGCTTACATCGTCGACGGAAATGACGTAGTAGGTTGTTACGAGGTCACGAAGCATGCCGTGGAATATGCACGCAAGGGCGGCGGCGCAGTCGTGATTGAAGCAAAGACTTACCGCCGTAAAGGACATGCAGAACACGACGATCAGCGCTACGTGCCGTCTGGTGAAATTGAATGGTGGGAAACACACAACGATCCGGTAGATCGTTTCGAGAAGTATCTGTTGGGACGGAAAAATGCGACGAAGGAAGATTTAGAGAAGATTACTGCCGACGCTACAAAGCTTATTGACGAGGATTGTGCATGGGCCGAGTCGTCACCACTGCCTGAACCGGAACAGGCTGCGTTTGGTGTTTTTGATAATAGTATCGTTGCTCCGGCTTTCAAGGCTGGAGTATTGGAGAAATAGGAATGAAGAAATAGGACCTATAGGACTTATTGGACCTATTCAATCACAAACCACATGTCTACAGCTGTCAAAAAAGAACACAAATCAGCTCGACCTGAACGAGGTGGGCCAGCAACAATGGTCGAGGCCATTCGTCAGGGTATTTGGGAAGAGATGGAACGTGACCCCACCGTCTTTGTCATCGGCGAGGATGTTGGAACCTACGGCGGCGCCTTCAAAGTTACCGATGGGTTGCTTGATGAGTTTGGCAAGGAACGCGTCATCGATACGCCGATATCTGAAGGCGCAATAGTCGGAGCTGCATGCGGGGCAGCGTTGATGGGAATGCGTCCAGTTGCCGAGTTTCAGTTTATCGACTTCATTTCGGCAGGGTTTGATCTGTTGACCAACTATGCAGCGAAGTGCCGTTACCGCTGGGGTGCCGCGATTCCGGCAGTGTTTCGTGGGCCATGTGGTTCAGGGTTGCGCACAGGCCCTTTCCACTCCCTGAATGCTGAATCGTTCTTTCTAAACACCGCCGGCCTAAAAATTGTCGAACCATCCACCGCCTATGACGCTAAAGGATTGATCAAAGCAGCGATTCGAGACCCCGATCCCGTCCTTTACTTCGAACATAAGAAGCTCTATCGCTTACCACGCCTGCGCGAGGAATTGCCGGCTGATGATTACATTGTGGAGATTGGTAAGGCGCGCGTCGTGAGCGAGGGTCGAGATCTATCCATCATAACTTTCGGAGCAATGGTGCTGACCGCGTTGGACGCTGCAGAGGAATTAGAAAAGGAAGGTTTGGATGTCGAGATAATCGACTTGCGAACTCTGGCGCCCCTCGACAAACAGACGATTCTCGCAAGTGTAAAGAAGACGAGTCGCGTGCTGATTTTGCACGAAGCTTCGCGCACTGGAGGCATAGGAGGCGAGATTGCAGCGATGCTTGCCGAGGAAGCATTTGAGTGGCTGGACGCGCCTGTTGTCAGGGTTGCGTCGATTGATACGCCGGTACCCTATTCACCTCCGCTTGAAGACTATTATTTGCCTCAGACCAGGGACGTCGTTTCCGCGGCGCGAAAATTAGCGGGTTATTAAGAAAACTGAAATAGGTCCTAGAGGTCGAATAGGTCCTATTCGAAAAAAGAGAGTTGGAGAAGCGATGAGCACTGAAGTAGTGATGCCGCAAATGGGAGAGTCGATTGCGGAAGGAACAATTACGAAGTGGTTGAAGAAGGTCGGTGAACGCGTCGAGCGCGATGAACCACTTTTCGAGATCTCAACTGACAAAGTTGATGCTGAGATTCCTTCTCCGGCGGCAGGTGTTTTAACTGAAGTTCGTTTCAACGAAGGTGACACGGTTGAAGTCAATTCAGTTGTTGCGGTTCTCGATGGTGAAGGCGGTCAAACAGTATCAGCCCCTCCGGCGGTCGAAGAAGCAAAACCCGCCGAAATCCCACAGCCAAAAGTAGAACCACCGCCTCCACCAATACCACCCCCGCCAGTTGAGGCGGCGCCACCTAAGACTGCTGAACCTCCACCTCCTGCTCCGGTATTACAACCTCAGGCGGCAGCAGCCGCTGTCAGAGCACTGGAAGAAAGCATTGAAGAGTTACGCAAAACGAAATCGAGTCCTCTCGTTCGCAAGATTGCCCAGGAACATGGGGTGGATATTTCTAAACTAGAGGGAACAGGTCTCAGCGGCCGCGTAACGAAGAACGATATTCTGAGTTACATCGAGTCCAGCGGCGCAAGACCAGGCTCTGCGCCGATTATCGAAGCCCCTTTGGTTACTCCAGGCCAGCCCATCCCCGATGTACCGGCAGCACCGCCGCCAAAACCGGTCGCGGGCGATCGCGTCGAACAAATGAGTGTGATGCGGAAAAAGATCGCCGAGCATATGGTCCTCTCGCGACGAACTTCCGCCCACGTGACGACCGTTTATGAAATCGATATGACGCGGATCGCTAAACTGCGGGACACGAAGCGTGACGATTTTTATCAACGGACCGGAACCAAGCTGACGTTCATGCCATTTATTTTCGAAGCTGTGAACAAAGCTTTACGCAAGTTTCCCATTTTCAACGCGCAAGTCACCGGCGATCAGATCATTTACAAGCAGGACATCAATCTTGGAATGGCCGTGGCCCTTGACTGGGGTTTGATCGTGCCGGTCATCAAGCGCGCCGATGACCTAAGTATTTCCGGCCTCGCGCGTGCTGCAAACGATCTGGCGGATCGTGCGCGCACCAAACAACTCAAGCCAGACGAGGTAGCAGGTGGGACTTTCACCATTACCAACCCGGGAGTATTCGGCGGGCTGTTTGGTACGCCGATCATCAATCAACCTCAATTAGCAATTCTGGGGGTTGGCAAAATCGAAAAGCGTGCGAAGGTGCTGACAACGCCTGACGGTGACGACTTCATCGGCATTCGTTGGATGGCCTATTTCGCCCTAAGTTTTGACCATCGAGTGATTGACGGGGCCGATGCCGAACGCTTCCTGGCGTTCGTTAAAGAGCAGCTCGAGACGGGGGATTTTTCGGTTTAGTCGGTGGTCAGTAGCTAGTCGGTTGTATAGGTCGAATACGTCCTATACGACCGATTTTGCTGTTTAAGGGGTCACTGACTACGCGCTACTGACCACGGACCAGCCGATGATATTTCTTAACAATTGGGGCTGTTATTGCGATACAGTGGTGATTAGATGAAGAACAAGGCGAGGCTATTGACTTGAACTGTCACAAGGTCTAAGAGATGTGCACCGCAAAAAAACAGCGGGTACGTGAACAACTTACTCCGACGGTTGGAAGCGGGAGAACCCAAAGAAGGCGCCTTAAGAGGCGCGTTAATTTAGTTAACTACAAGGAGAGAAATCGATGGTATTCACTAAACATAAATTGTTTGCCCCGGCAGTGCTTACTTGCTGCCTCTTAGTCTTCTCAGCCTCCCCATCCTTTGCGCAAGATACTACCAGCACAAGCGGGTCGCGCTCCGTTGCGAGTGGCCAGAAGATGAAGATCAAAGGCGTGGTCACCCGACGTGATGCCGATACGTTCACCGTACAAGACATGAATGGTGTGGATACCATTGTACGGCTGAACGACAAAACTAGCGTAAAGACACACGGCGGATTTCTACGCGGTGGTACGAACTATGCAACGACCAATATCCTTCGTGGTCTAAATCTTGAAGTTGAAGGTCGCGGAAACGGTACTGAACTCGTGGCGGAGAAGATTC
Source organism: Pyrinomonadaceae bacterium (assembly GCA_036006355.1). Taxonomy (GTDB): domain Bacteria; phylum Acidobacteriota; class Blastocatellia; order Pyrinomonadales; family Pyrinomonadaceae; genus PSRF01. The sequence continues at coordinate 40,136 of DASYPT010000134.1, forward strand.
GCTTTAACGACAGTGATCTACGTACCGCCCGAGCAGTTGAGTCACGTGCGACTCCATTGGAACAGAGAGCTTCAGATACCGAAGCAAAGCTAACTCAAGTTGAAGCAAATGCGCAGCGTCTCTCCGGACAATTGGAAGAGCTGGCAGCCGTTTCAAATGCCGCCCGTGGTGGCGCAAAGGCTGCCCAGGAAACTGCTGATGCAGCGGTTGCTGGTGTAAATGCGACAAACGAGCGCATCTCGGCTCTCGATGACTATGAACCGCAGACTGTGTCGGCCGTCAATTTCAAGACCGGCAGTGCGATTTTGTCACCGGATTCGAAGACAAAGCTCGACGACATAGCTACCAAGGCTCTTAACGCGAAGGGCTATGTTCTTGAAGTCTCGGGCTACGCGGATTCGCGAGGCAGCATTAATCTGAATCGCGCACTCAGCACACGACGTGCAGATGCCGTGATTCGTTACCTCGTTGAGAACCACAACATTCCGCTACGACGGATCGTCACACCATTCGGTTATGGCGAAACAAATCCCGTTGCGGATAACACGACAAAGGAAGGTCGTGAACAGAATCGACGGGTCGAAATCAAACTTCTGGTCAACAAAGGTTTGACAGCACCGGGCCCGGCGATGACGCCAAAATCCGGCAATTAACACTTAACACGCGGAGTTGCATCCAGCGATGCAACTCCGCACGCTTTATCCTGCACCAAAGAGCCATGAATCTTGCCCTCAATGAACGCTAGGTGGGAAGACCAGTAGCCGTTACACTTGAAGGCATGACGCAGGGCTCAGCGATGATTCGAAAAAGCTTCAGTAAACCAACATGGCTGGCATTCGCATTTGCGGTGCTGGCCATTTTCCTTTTTTCGCCTAGCGCATCGGCACAAGGCACCAAGAACCTGCCTGCGGCGCCGCCACCCTGGAAAGCAAAGCCGACGCCAACGCCAAAGCCAAAGCCTCAAGAACCAGAAGTGTTGGACGTCATACGCACAACCTCGAACTTGGTGATGGTTCCGGTTTCGGTTACGGACAGCATGGGACAAGCAATTCAGGGCTTACAAGTAAACGATTTTCGTTTGGACGAAGAGGGCAAGCAGCAAGAGATCGCTGAGATCGGCGACCCGGAACAAGTGCCTTTAGACATCGCGATTCTGTTTGACATCTCGAGCAGCGTGAGCGAGAAGGGCTTCTTTGCTTTTCAGCAGCACGCGGCCGCAGCGTTCTTAAGACAGGTCATGAAGCCAAGCGACAAAGCTGCCGTTTTTACTATTGCGTCACAGCCAAACTTAGTTCAGCCTCTAGCCTCGGCTGAAACTGCTGCTAAGAAGATTGTTTCAATTCCCGCCGCGACCGGTCCTGTTCCGACAGCGTTCTACGATACCGTTTCCGCCGCGGCTAAATACCTGTCAGACCATTCTGAAAGTAGACACCGGCGCGTGATCGTGGTGATCTCGGATGGTGACGACAACTTTAGTGAGCGCGTAAGAGAGCTCTCGGTCGCTGAGGCCCGTGCCAGCATGAAAGGTGAAGTTTCTCCTGCGGCGTCGCTCGTAAGCCTGCAAGATCGGCACCGGCGCGCGGTGGCCGAGGTCCAGCAAGCCGTGTTGAAAGCTGATGTGACTTTTTACTCTTTGAATCCCGGCGGTCGTTCTGTATCGCTGAATCAAATCGCCATGAGAGCACAGACGGGCATGAGAACAGTGGCGGATGCTACGGGTGGGACGGCTTTTCTTCCCGACGGTGAAAAAGATTTAGAGGCTGTGTTCAGACAAGTTGCTGCCGAGCTGCGCGGCCAGTACCTACTAATTTATTATGCGAACGCTGATGCTCCAGCGGGTCAGTTCCGCAAAATAACAGTGGCGGTTCCAAACCGACCCCAAGTAAGAGTTCGTGCACGTCAGGGATACTATCCGAAAAAACAGCCTTAAGGATTTCAGATTTTAAGATTTCAAATTGAAGATTGTCCTTTGTGCTTCGCAACTATTGCCCTGAACGGCGCCAAGAGAGAAGTACAAAGCACGAGGTACAAAGCACAATCTTCAATCCGAAATCTTAAATAGTTACATCCTCATCACCACCAATACATCGGCTAAACGATTAATTACTAAAAGCAGCTGCCGTCCCGCAGCATCGAACTGATTGTTTGTTGCGTGTTGTTCGGCAGTTGCAGCGCCCGCGGCTACACCGGCAAGCTTGATGTAAAAGGGTTGCAACTCGGGCGTGGCTCGAAAATCGATTTCGAGTTTGTCCAGGCCTTCCCGAAATCCGGTGATGCCGATTCGAATTTGACTCTTGGTCGCCGGGGTTTTCTTTGCGGCATCCGGATCTGCGTCGTCGCGTCGAATCGATTCGTTTGTGCTGCCCAGAACATAGATAAACCTCGCGAGCAATTTGATTTGTTCGGCAACACGATTCGCTCCAGCGGTCCTTACTTCACTGATGCGCGGCGCCGGAGTAGCAGAGGGCTTCGGCCTGGCGGCGGTCGAACGACCTCGTGTTTGAGCGAAGGTAGCGGGAGAAATAACTAGTGTGGCCAATAGAACGAGTAGTGTGCGTTTCAACATGCGGCTCCTCTTTAACCTACAGACTGTATTCAACGAACCTAAGGCTGACGTGGCCCTGAGTCAAGTCAGCCGGGGTCAGTGGTCAGTGATATAGGACTAAACGACCTATTGTTAAGCGTGACTAACCCACTGACTACTGACCATCAACCAATGACTACTGCTAGAATGACGCGAAAAGATTACGATCTGGTTGCATGATGAAGGAAAGAAAGCTTCTGGTCCAAAAGTTGGGCCGTATAGATTATGCCGCTGCTTTGACCGTTCAGAAAGAGACCGAACGCTTAGTCAAAAGCGGTGAACAATCAGACACCCTCCTGTTGCTCGAGCATCCGCATACGCTGACTATCGGTAGGCGCGGTGAAGCTTCCGCCGTGCTGCTCAATAAAACGGAACTCGAAGCACGTGATGTGACGCTCTTTGAAACCAATCGCGGCGGCAAAGTTACTTATCATGGTATCGGACAAATTGTCGGCTATCCTATTATCAATCTGAGTCCCGATCGTGAAGACGTTCATCGTTACGTGCGTGATCTTGAAGAAGTGATTTTGCGGACCTTAAGTGATTTTGGCATTGAAGCATTTCGCATTGAAGGCTTGACCGGTGTGCACACATCGCGGGGCAAAGTTGCCGCAATCGGAGTGCACATTGCTCGATGGGTGACCACACACGGTTTCGCACTGAATGTGAATACAGACTTGAGTTACTTCGATCTTATAATTGCTTGTGAAGGCGAACCGGTTACGTCAATGGAAGAGTTGCTGGGCGATACTCTTGTGTTAAATGCCGTTGAGGATCGACTAATCGTAAATTTCGCTGAAATCTTTGCAATGACTTCCATCGAGACCTTGACTCCGGCGAGTGTTTGAAAACGGCAATATACTTCAACCACTTCTCTGCGTCTCCGCGGTAAGGATCGGTCAGCCATTTTTCAACCGCAGAGACGCAGAGAACGCAGAGGAAGCGCAGAGAAGAGTTTCTAAGAAAGCACCAAAGCACTAACACATAAAGTAAGAGCTTGGTGTCTTCGTGCTTTAGTGGCTTGGTAGTAAACAATCTGGCAGCGCACAATACGATCTATGCTGACAATCGACTTAATCCATGCGGCCCGCGAACGCATTTCGTCCCGCATTCATCGCACCCCGGTGATGACGTCGCGACTCTTTAATGACGTCGCTGGTACAGAAGTATTTTTCAAATGTGAAAACCTTCAACGCGCCGGCGCATTTAAGATTCGTGGCGCTACAAACAAGATCCGCGCCCTGACTCCAGACGAGAAACAGCGCGGCATCGTTGCGTTCTCATCCGGCAATCACGCACAAGCAGTTGCACTTGCAGGACGTGAAGCGGGCGTGCGCGTCGTCGTTGCCATGCCTGACGACGCGCCCAAAGCGAAAGTTGCTGCAACGCGCGACTACGGCGCCGAGATTATTTTCTACGATCGACTCAAGGCGGACCGCGAGAAGTTTGCTTTGGACCTGGCCGAACGCGAACGACTGGTGATGGTTCCTCCTTATGACGACGAGTTGATCCTGGCCGGACAAGCGACATGCGGAATGGAATTTCTGGAGGACGTTAAAGAACTTGATTGTTTGCTGACGCCGTGTAGTGGTGGCGGCTTGTTTGCCGGTGTAGCAACCGCGGCAAAGTTCATGAACCCCGACATTAGATGTTTTCCCGTCGAGCCGGATACTGCGGACGACACTCGGCAATCATTCATAAAAGGCGAACGCGTTTCGATTCCTCCTCCACCAACAATTGCTGACGGATTGCGAGTACAGACCCCGGGAACTCTCACGTTCCCGATCATTCAGAAGATTGCTGAAGACGTTTTGACTGTTTCTGACGAAGAAATTATGGAAACCATCCGATTCATGCTGTTCCGCATGAAGTTACTGGTAGAGCCTTCGGGTGCAGCTGCTGCTGCAGCAGTGATGTGCAAGAAAGTTCCTGCGGATGTGAAGAGAGTGGGTGTGGTGCTCTCCGGAGGAAATATCGATGCCTCCGTCTTGGCAAGAGTGATTGCGGAAAGTTGACAGGACTAACAGGATTTTCAGGATTAAAGAAAGACTCAAGACCAAAGTCCAAAGACCGAAGGCCAAAGACCCTGTTACACGAACCCAAACCATTGCCACGCGTTTAATACCTCACCCAGTCCAAACGACGCGAGATTGGCAATGATGATCACAGCGAAGTCTCGAGCTATTTGTTTCTGACGCGCGCCCGATCGCCATTCGAACGCCAACCAAAATAATAAGCATTCAACAACGGGAGCAAAAACTTCTGCTACAGCCAGGAATGTTCGTCGAGAGTAATCGCTGAGCACGAGCGGTAAAACGAGCGTAACGATTGGATAAGTACACGCTGTTAACCAGATACCCGCGAACAAGCGACGACGAACACTATACGTTTTCGAAAGTCCAACTACCAGGATAGGCGTCTCAATCGCGATCGTGACGAGATAACCAATAGGAAAGAACCGCCAAAGTTCGGAAGGAGTCATAGTTTCGATCTCAGATCCCAGATAGGAACGTGCGATCAATCTGAGATCTGAGATCTGAGATCATTGGAACATCTTCATCAAGAACGGTGCTTCCGCAATCACGTGTGCAATAGCAACGGTGAAGTAGACGTCTCTTGTGGTTGCGTAGTCGATTGAAAAGCCGACCCATAGGAGTAAGACAACAGCGAGTCCTACTAGCAGCATCGCCGCGACCGTTTTGGGAAAACCACGCGGATGGCGAGCGATTGGCAGGGAATCCAACTCCCAAAAACGCGCAAGTAAATTCTGACGCGCCTTCCGTCCAATCAAAAAAGGTCCAAGCAGAGGCAGCGCTAACAGCCAAACGAAGTAATGCAGCATCTCCAAAAAGAGATGCACGGACACAAGCAGGTGACTCGATACTTGTGGCAAAAGTTCTGCGCCTGAATGCTGGGTAATGCGCCAGAACAATCCATTGTCTTCCGTCAGGGAATCGGTGCCCCAAAGTTGCCAAACCAGCAATCCGACGGTCAGCGGCACCAGCAACAGAGAACGCCTGTACGCTGGTACCCAATGCGGCCGGTTACGTTGCAGATGTTTATCCAGGAACCAAAGGGCGATGAGTGGATGAACGTAGACCAGCATCAAGCCGAATAACTCCGGCGCAAGCCAGTTGAATGCGCACAAAGCGAAAGCGATAGGGATGACCCAGGCCCCATCGCTGCGAGGTTTTTGTTTGGATCGAAAAAAGACCAGAGTGGTCAACCATGCAAGAAGCAAAGTGTTCCAAAGAGCAATCGCTGTCAGAGAAGCCTCGTATGACCAGCCTGTGGTCCGGTACAACAAAGGCAATGAGATGTACGCAACGGTGAGACTAGCGACACCAATAAACGCCGTCATAAAAAATGCGCGCGATCGACCAAAACGAACTGGCAGTCGCGTTATGAAGTACCGAAGCTCGAACCAGTTGTGAGGACCAGCGAAAAGAAACACAGTAACGATTGACACCTGCAGCGGAAGCAATCCAGCCAATGCGGCCGAGGCGATCGCGCAGACAAATAGAGCAGCAACAAACATCCGCTTGCCCTGCTCGAAGGGTTTGTTGACAACCAGCGTCGTCAGATTCAGTTCGACAGCTTCTTGCACGTTATTCGTCTTCGCCGTTCGGTTTCTGTTTCTTGAGTGGGATGGTTAGCTTCATGCCTATTGAAGAATTTGGATCGTCAGGAACAATCTCGAGGATCACGGGGCCATAAGTTGATTGACCTCCGGCAAGAGCCGTGGGAAGGTTGCGCCAACGATATGTGGGCGGTGGCCCAGCATTTCCACGTGTGATAATTGCAGCTGCACCGAATGTGGCTACGGCAATTAGAGCGATGGCTGCAATCTTCTCTGTCCGTCGCAAGCCTTGACCCGATCGGAACGCGCGCACAAGCCAAACTCCTCCGAAAGACACAGACAGAAACATCAAGAGTCCGGCGATGATCGTTCGCGTGCTGCTCCGAGTTATGGTTGATGCGAGAGCCGCATTACCGGGTTCACCATTGAGCGCCGCGCGGAGATCGTTCAGGGTCGACTGGCGAATTTGCAACCTGGCGTCGGTAGCTTTTGCATCAGGAATAACTTCAATGCTGGTATATAGGGATTTGTTCTCTTGAGGGGTAGTCTTAGGTTTGGCTATATCAGCGCGAACCAGGACAACTGATAGCGCCAGAACAACAAGACAAGCGACGATTCGAAGGGTTTTCATTTGACGAGTCTCCTTTCCGAAAAAGCAGGGCAAGCTTATATCGACGGTGAAATCGCGGCAATTGTTTTCTGGGGGCGAAACTTGGATGCGGTCAGTACCACCTCGCGGTAGCGGGTGGGTGCGGCAGTCCAAACCAACGATGACCGAGGCTTCGCATCCACCCGCTACCGCGAGGTGGTACTGACCGCGGCCAAGTTTGTTGCAGCATTTCGGCAATTCATGGCTTCCGTGTAGAATCCTTTTCAGAGGTAATTCTATTGACCCGCGAACTTCCTGTCGTCAGCAATAACCAAAAAGTGCGTCAGCCTAAACCCGAGTGGCTCCGCATAAAGCTGGGCGACCCGACTAATCAAAACAATGTCCTGCAGCTTATTGAGGGTTTGAATCTTCACACGGTTTGTCAGGAAGCACGGTGCCCGAACATCTTCGAATGCTGGTCCGATCGCACCGCGACGTTCATGCTCGCCGGCGACATCTGCACTCGTCATTGCGGATTCTGCGCCGTGGGAAAAGGTAAACCCGGCGATCTCGATTCAGAAGAGCCGCGTCACGTTGCGGAAGCAGTGAAGCACTTGAATCTTGCTCACGCGGTAATCACTTCCGTTAATCGAGACGACTTGCCCGATGGTGGCGCAGCTCACTGGGCCGAAACAATCAGGGAAGTTCGCGCGATGAATCCCGATTGTAAGATCGAGGTCCTGATTCCGGACTTTAACGGCGACGAGGCTGCATTGAATACGGTGCTCAATGCGAACCCGGACGTTCTCAACCACAACACAGAGACCATTGCGCGGTTGTATCGCCGCGTCAGACCTGATGCTGTTTATGAGCAATCGATGACTCTGTTACGTCGTGCTGCAAAACGACGAGATGCCGAAGATCGAGGCATGTTGACCAAGAGCGGCATCATGGTTGGTCTGGGCGAGACGTTTGATGAAGTCGTTGATTTGATGCGCGACCTGCGAGCAGTGTCGTGCGACATCATGACCATCGGCCAGTATCTGCAACCTCACGCTCGTCGTTTACCAGTTGAACGCTATGTGACACCCGAAGAGTTTGCACGCTGGCGTGAAATTGGTATGGCGATGGGATTCCATCACGTCGAGTCGAGCCCGCTGACAAGGTCTTCCTATCACGCGAGAGAACAAGCTGAACAAAGAGTCACTGTTGGCTAACTTGCGTCGAGCTACTTCCCAACTGAACACCACCAGGCTTTAGGCGGTGGTACTGAATTTCATAGCTATACGCACCGCCACAAGCATTATTAACGACACCACCGGGCTTTAGCCGGTGGTACTTCAATTTCACAGCTACGGGGAATGAAACGCCTGCGAAAGCTTGAATATTCTGTAGCAGGAAAGTTGAAGTACCACCGGCTAAAGCGCGGTGGTGTCGTTAAGCATCAGTTACTTACCGAAGATTCACATCACAAGTTAACGTTCGTTTGCCTGTTTTAACTTCCTAACGTTTGCATTAATCTCCATTCGATGCTGACAAGACTTCTAACTGTGTTTGTCTGCGCGCTCCTGCCTCTTGTGAGCTCTTGTCGACGCGGTCCAACTCGTGACCGCATCAGTGAAAATCACCTGCCCCGCGTCATCCTCTGGGCGTGGGAGCGGCCGGAGAATCTCGAGTTTCTCAACCCGGAAAAGTTTGGAATCGCCTTCCTTGCCCAGACGCTTACGATCAACGGCAGTGATGTCCTCTTCAATCCTCGACATCAACCGCTCAAAGTTCCGCCTGGCGCTAAGCTCATTGCAGTCACCAGAATCGAGTCGCAGAAGATCACACGACAGCCAACCGATCTCACTGATGAAGTGCGCACAAAGCTTGTGGAGCGAATTCTCAAAACTCTCGAGCTAAACAATGTGAGCGCAATTCAAGTTGACTTCGATGTCGTTCCCACGGAACGAGCCTTCTATCGTCGATTGCTCGAGGATCTGCGTCACCAACTACCTGACAACGTGCCATTGTCGATGACCGCACTCGCATCTTTTTGCGTTGGGGATCGCTGGGTGAGTGACTTGCCGGTCGATGAGGCGGTGCCAATGGTATTTCGTATGGGTACAGATTCCGATCCAATCAAGCGTCTTCTGACCAGCGGCGGCGACTTTAGACTCGACTTGTGTCGCCGCAGTTACGGGGTTGCTCTGGATGAACCTCTGAAAACCAATTTTGCAAAACAGCGACGCGTTTATGTTTTCAATGCGAGGTCGTGGATACCTGCTGATCTCTCGGTCCTGGAGGAGCGCTTTGGTCTTTAACCGCAGAGTTACACACAGATTACGCAGATTTTGGGTGAGCAGGGAATGACTTAAACCAACCTTGCGAAAAGAAATCTGTGTAATCTGCGTAATCTGCGGATAACTGTCTTAGAATCTCCCTATGAAAGCATCCATCTTCCGTCGTCATGGTGGGCCTGAAGTTCTCGAGTACGCTGATGTGCCCGAACCACAGATGCGCGCGAACGAAGTACTCGTCGAAGTCAAAGCTTGCGCATTGAACCATCTCGACATCTTCGCTCGAAACGGTCTGCCAGGCATCGAGATTCCATTGCCACACACTCTTGGAAACGATATTGCGGGCGTGGTTAAAGATGTCGGGAGTCTCGTCGCCTGGGTCAAAGTCGGCGATGAAGTGATGATTCAACCTGGCGTTTCTTGCGGACATTGCGATGCTTGTTTGAGCGGGCGCGACAATCTTTGTCGCGAGTACGACATGATTGGTTATCGCCGAGACGGTGGCTACGCGGAGTTTGTTGCTGTACCGGGCGTGAATGTGTTTCCAAAGCCTTCAAACTTAACCTGGGAACAGGCAGCTGCATTGCCTCTGGTGACTGTTACCGCATGGCATATGTTGGTTACACGAGCAAACGTTCAGCCTGGCGAGGATGTGTTGGTCCATGCAGCGGGTAGCGGAGTGGGTTCAGTTGCCATTCAGATCGCGAAGTTGCGAGGCGCGCGTGTAATCGCAACGGCGAGCTCGGATGAGAAGCTTGCCAAAGCGCGCAGTCTTGGTGCCGATGAGACCGTCAATTACTCGACCGAAGAATGGCCGAAAGAGGTGCGAAGGTTAACATCGCGACGCGGCGTTGACGTGGTCGTGGAACACACGGGCGCAGCGACATGGCCGGGTTCGATTAGTTCATTGAAAAACAATGGAAGGCTTGTTACCTGCGGGGCAACAAGCGGCTACGATGCCCGCACCGATCTCAGGCAAGTGTTTTACCGGCACTTGACGATCCTTGGCTCGTTCATGGGCTCGAAAGCGGAGCTGTTGGAAGCGATGAAGTTTGTGGACGCTGGAAAGATTCGGGCTGTTGTTGACAGAGTCTTGCCACTTTCCGAAGCACGTGCCGCGCATTCGTTGTTAGAAAGCAGAGCACAGTTTGGGAAGGTGGTCCTGCAACCGTGAGGCGACAGGATTATTTCGCCTTTGAAATGACCAACTGATAAATCTCAAATGATATATGGAAAATGATCGGTTCTATTTGCCCGAGTAATCCTCGGCCACAAACCTCTTCTTCAACTGCTCAAGATTTCCCTCTTCCAGATTGAAGTTCGTTCCACCAATCGCCTTCTTGCCTTCATCGGTAATGACCCAGTCCACGACCTGCCGCGCGTTGGTTCGCAAAAACTGACTGTCGTCCTTGTCCAGGGGTTTACCGTCTTTTCTGGAGAACACCCAGATGTAAGTGTATTGTCCATTTTTGATGTATTGGAGATCTTTAGCGAAGCCAACAAGCGGCGACACTTCTGGTTTAGGCGACGAAGCTGGTGCTGTTTGAGTTGTTTCAGAGTTAGTTTTGTGACAGCCAATTTGCAAGAGACCAACAGAAAACAAAGTGATCAGCATTAGAAGAGTTCTATTTGTGCAAAACATACTAACCTTGTCCTCATTCATCCTTGGATGAGGTCAGTACCACCTCTCGGTAGCGGGTGGGTACGAAGTTGATTTGTTAGTTATCTCCAAGCTTCGCACCCACCCGCTACCGCGAGGTGGTACTGACTTCAGTATCACGACAGCTCCTCTTTACGCACAGTCTGACAACTGCGCTCTTAAGGCTCCTCATCCTTTTGCTCGGCCGGCGAAAGTTGTTCATTGCGAATCCTCATAATAGTGCACTCTTCATCCTCGTACACGATTTGAAACCAACCGCTCGATCGGGCATTCGCGAAGAAGTCGTGATGTTCGTTATCGGAAAAAACGTACGTTGCGCCAAACCGATCGCGAATCAAAGGACCAGGATCCTCTTCTTTCCCCAGCGTGATTCGTTCGTACAGCTGCGACAATTGCGAATCCCGATCGTACAGGTAGCTGGGATCAAGCCCGGAGACATAAGAATGATTCGAGTCGTAGTAGAAGAGTCGCGGGAAATCGTCCCAGTCTGTGTTGAAGATTATGTGTCCCTCAGGCACGTGTGCGCTGAGCCAATCGGCGCCGCGTTTGTAGTAGTTGTGCGGTTCGCTTTGACGAATGTCTCGGATTGTTACTCGTAGATTAATAAACAAAGCAATACTGAGGAACAGTGCAATCACAACTACCACAATTGCTTTGACTACTTCTCGGGCATTCCATTCATCGTCTTTCTCTGTAATTTTACCGCGATCGAAGAAAGGTTCGAGTTCGCTCATAATCTCCGGCGGTAATCTGGACCACACGGACCTTGTTCCCGCCAACCATGTTTGCAGAGAAAAAGCAGCAAACATGACAGCGAACGGAGGCCAGTATTCCGCAATGCGTCGCCATTTAGCCATCATGATCATGAGTGCTGTAGCGAGAATCGCGAAGAGCAAGGGATATTGACTGTTCTTCCGTTCGGACAGATCGAGAGCGACATAACCTACAATCATCGAGATGCAGGCAACGAGTGCGTTACCGAGAAATTCCCATGAGTCATATGGGTACCATTCACCGCCAACCTTCGTATCGTAGTCTCTGAGCGTTAGTTTGATCCGTGCATGCTCATACATCAATTCCAGGTTTTGCGGGAAGTACGGATTGATTACGAGTCCCGCTACGATGCCTAACGACACCCACAATAAAGGTCGCCATTCAAAGCGACGTTCCGTCCAACCAACAACAGCCACCCAACTAATTGCCGTGAACAACAGGAGTGGAAACAGATCATATGTTTCAGTAAAGAGGAAAGCGATCGGCAGCAGTGGCCAGTATCGTCTTTTAAAAAGCAAGTGAATTGCTAAGACGAGGAAGATTATCGCGAATGGCGGCGCCTTCGACATGTTCAGACGAAATAGAAAAGGCGCCGAACAGGCAAGAAGTGCAATCAACCAGACCAGAACATAACGGATGTGGTAACGGATCAGTAACCAGTAACAGGAGACAAGTGCGAGGCCGCCAAAGAAAGCTGCGGCAATCTTTGCGCCGAGACGTGGATCAGCAGAACGCGCAAACGGGATCAGAATCAGGTGAAAGAGGAAGTGATGATCAACGTACTGTTGAGGATTAAGCGACGTTAATGGAAGCCAACGAAATGTCGGGATTCTGTGGTGACTCTTAAGTGACTCCCACAGCATCTGAGTCCACTTGATGTGGTAATAGCCATCGAAGTCGCCACAACAAATAGCATCGGTGGAAAACTGGAGTCGCCAGAAAACCAGGCCGATAGCGACGATGCCGACTACGAGTTGAATTGTGCGAACAATTGAATCTGACTGAAGTGGGGGAGGTGTCGCGGAGGGTTTCATCAAAATCAGTCAGCTTCGTTCTATTGATAATGAGCCTACAGGTGTTCAATCAAATCAAGCAGAACTTTTGGATCAATTGGCTTTGTCAGGTGGGCATTGAAACCGGCAGACAGGGAGCGCTGTTTGTCGTCGAACATCGAATAGCCCGTAACAGCGACCATAGGAACGGTTGCATATTCCGGTAGTTGCCTGATCTCCCGCGCCAGTTGATAACCGTTCATTTCGGGCATTCCGATGTCAGAGATTATCACGTCGAAGTGTTGCTTGTGCACCGCTTCTAAAGCAGCACGCGCTGACGAAGCGCTGACAACTTCGTAGCCGGCATGAGTTAGTAAGACGGAAAGCATTTCGGTGACGTCGGAAACGTCGTCTACAACGAGTGCGGATCGGCCCACGGCAAAATCCCTTTTTAATGATTCGGATCTGGGCGAGGCATCCGAGACACTCCCTAATGGTGGTATTGGTTGGTTGAACGTTTTATCCGGGTAAATATGAGCAAACGACAAAAACCCCTTATGAAGCATCGGAAACCTTTCCGTCCGGGCGAGAGACCTCAGTACAAATTGTAAATGGGAGTGGCGCTACTGTAGCCGAAAGAGATTGGCCTGTCTATTGTTTAAGATTGAAGATTTCAGATTTAAGATTTAGGCTGAAGCACGTCTTACAATCTTAAATATTGATAGGTCAGATGTATCCCGCAGGTAACCTTTTAATTCCCGTCGATCATGGTCAGCTCGAGGCAATCCTCAAAGAACCTCGTGTGTCCCCGCCGAAGGGAGTTGCTTTGGTACTTCATCCTCATCCACTCGGCGGCGGCACTATGCATAACAAGGTCGTCTTTAGAGCAGCAGCAGCACTTAACGAAGCGGGACTTGCAACGCTGCGGATAAATTTCCGCGGCGTCGGGCAGAGCACCGGTACACACGATTTTGGTAAAGGCGAACTTGACGATGCCCGAGCAGGCCTCGATTACCTTACCGAGCATTATCCAAACCAATCGATAACGTTGTGTGGATTCTCGTTCGGAGCACTGGTGGGATTAGGAGTCGGATGTGAAGATCAGCGGGTCAAACAGTTGATTAGCATTGGCACACCGTTGAGCAAATACAGTTTTGGCTTCCTCAACGATTGCAGCAAGCCGATGCTTTTCGTCCATGGCGAACTCGATGAGTTTGGCGATATCGATGCCTTGCGGAAACTCGTAGACCAACTCAAACAACATGCTCCAGTGGAACTGGTTGTTATACCGAGCGCTGGTCACTTCTTTGAGAACAGCCTGGACCAACTAAAAAACGTAATCACTGAATGGGTTACCAACCGCAACAGTTGAGATGGTTCACCGGCCAGCTTCTTCGGTCTTCTCCTGTTTTGAGCTGATGCTGATGAAATTGGACGTTTGTGGGGCCTTTCCCCTTAGTCTTAAACGAACGACAGTGAACCCAACCGCGAAAACAACAGCGGCTCCGAATCCGAGTAGCATTAGTTTTCCAAGGTCGTTGAAGTCTGTGCCTGTTTCATCAATTAACGCGAAAACACAGATCCAGGCTTCTAAAACGATAAGCATAAACATCGCTGCAACCTTTCGAGTCTTTACCAAACCCGCCCAAAGGAGACCGTTGATTTAGACACCGGATTATTTCGGAAGGTTCCGATGTCCGACGAACTTTAGTTTGTCGTCGTGTGGTTCAGCCGTCTGTAATTTCCCAACGTTCAGCAAATCGCAGCATCGACAAACTTAAAGTTCGTCGGACAATATTGGCAATCGGTTTACAATACGCGGCATGCCTGAATACACCGACCCTGCGATACGCATTACGCTATTACCTCGAGACACAAATTCACGCGGAACTATTTTTGGTGGCGTGATCCTGAGTTACATCGATACCGCCGGCGCCGTTCACGCCCATCGCCAAACTCACATGGAACGTTTTGTTACCGTGGCAATGAAAGAAGTGATCTTCCACAAACCCGTCTTTGTCGGCGATCTGGTTAGCTTCTATGCAGAGACACTCAAAGTGGGCACAACGTCGATCACAGTAAGAGTGATCGTTGAAGTTGAGCGGCTGGGGAAGAGCGAGCGAGTGCGCGTAACCGAAGCAGAAGTGATTTATGTCGCGGTGGATGAGAAGGGGATGAAGGTGCCGATACCTAAATAATTTCAGATTTAAGATTTCAGGTTTCAGATTGTGCGTTGGGGGTCAGTAGTCAATGCCCAGTGGTTAATAGGTCCAATAGGTCATATGGGTCCTATACCACTGACCCACTTAGCGCAATCTTAAATCTGAAATCTTAAATCTAAAATCAGTTCACCTTCGCCTGCATTCTTCTCAAGGCTACCGCTGCTTCTGTGAACTGCGGATTCTGTTCGAGTGCAAGGCCATAATGCTTTGCAGCATCAAGAAACATCTTGCGACTCTCGTAAACTCGACCAAGATTAAAGTGTGGAAACGCGTACGACTCGTAACGCGGAGCTAAAAGTGCGCGTTTAAACCAGCGCACCGAACCGTACGAGTCTCCCTTAGCAAGCAAATAACTTCCAATATCGTTGTATGGATTGCCGAGCGTTTCATCCACACGAATTGCTTCCAGACATTCAGCGATTGCTTCGTCGTATCGATTCTGAAAACTATAAACCCAGCCAAGAAAAGTATGCGCCTCCGCAGTTGGATAGACGTCGATCGAGCGTTTGTAGAGTTCAATGGCTCTTTCATAGTCATTTGACACCTGGGCCTCATAGGCCTCATTGAAGAGTTCTTTAGCATTCAGTCGTTTTCCTGAAGCAATGTCGTCGTCTTCCCACATAACCTTTTAGCGATTAGATCAGCTGCTAGGGACATTCTGATCGTGTCTGCTGCGTTTTGTCTAATCGCAAAATACGACCGTCAATCTTTGGCGCAATCGGGCGCGGCTGTGCAATCGCGCGCCGGAGAGCCTCTGAATCGAGCGGTGCTTGTTCGGGTGCAGTAAGGACTCGGGCGGCTTTCAACATCGTGTAGCCATCACCACCATCAAACGCGACGAACGTGCTTGTTGTTAATGAATAGTTCCTGCTCGTTGATAACGGTTGTCCATTGATCTTTATGTCAACAACTCTCGCGCCTTCGGGCTTTGAAGCGTCATAGGAAAACTGGATTCCCGACACTTGTGGAAACCCACCGGGCTGTGCGTTGTTTGCTACGCGGCTAACTCCGTGTTCCAACGTTTCTCGTAACAAAGCGCCGCTCACTTCGATTTTAACGAGCTTGTTTTTGAATGGCAGAATCGACAACACATCTCGCATCTTCAGCCTTCCCGCGGGAATGATTTCATCAACTCGAATAGACCCGCCGTTTAGTAAAGCCACGTCCGACGCAGTTGCCTTTCGAAATGAGTCGGCGACGAAGTTCCCGAGATTTGTCTCCTGAGTGCGGTTTTCTGCGCTCCTTCCGTCGAGAGCAACACTGCTGCGTCCAACAGGTCGATCGAGCTCTGCCAGCAGTTTTCCGTATTTGCTATAGATTGAAGAGAACAGTTTATCTTCAGGTGTTTGACTGGTAACTGGGATGACTTTCCAATCGATGCTTGCGAGCTCTCCAGTCGCCTTTGAGATGTTGAGATCTATCTGTCCGAGCTCGCGAGCGTCCGCCGTCATCTTAAAGATCGGTGCACCGCCGGCTGACGATTCAAGCAATGTGTGTTCGTGACCACCGATGATTACATCAACGTTCGCACACCGTGCGACCTCCTTGTCTTCGCGCATTGACAGGTGAGTGAGCGCAACCACGACTTTCGCGCCACGTTGATGAATCTGTGGTACTACCGTTTTTGCTGTGTCGCACGGGTTTAGAAAATCAACATCAGGACCAGATCGTGAAGTCGTTTTGGTTTCGGGAAGCACAAGGCCAAAGATACCGATCTTCACCCCACCGAATTCTCGAATCACAAAGGGCTCGGCTCCCGCGAACGTTCGCCCGGTCGATTTTTCAATTACGTTCGCCGCGATCCACCCAAATTTCGACTCCTTGATTCGCTCTTTGAGAACGTCAGGTCCAAAGTCAAACTCGTGATTTCCAAAAGTGGCATAGTCAAGTCCGGCAAGATTCCAGGCTTCGATCATCTGCGAGCCCTTGTAAGTTATAGACTCAACAGAGGGTGAGATCGTGTCGCCGGCAAGGAGAAAGAGAGTGTTCGGATTCTCCTTTTGGATTGATTTGCGTAGCGTGAGCACGCGTCCGATTCCACCACGAGTACCCTGGTCTACTGGAGTGAATTGATAGACGTCGTTAACCTGAAGTAGCGTGACACGAATATTACAATCAGTGTTCTGTTGAGCAGTTGATAATGGTAGTGCGGAGAGGAAAAGAACGAATGCGACAACGAATCGAGTGCCTCTGAACACAATTGATCTCATGACGATGGCTTCCTTTGATTAGCTTTTTGAGACGATCACTCGCAGGGCTCGGATAATATACTCTTTCTCTGCGGCTCCTCCTCTGCGACTCTGTGATTAGGATTGGCTCAGAACCTCTAAAGCGCAGAGACGCAGAGTACGCTGAGATCCGCAGAGACGTTAGTTCGCTTTCAACGTTTAGGATGCGCAAAGACGAAACGTTCTTCATCACCGGCTTTCCTGGATTCATTGCCAACCGATTGGTCGAGAGGTTAGCCCGATCGACTGGAAAGCTTATCTTGCTGGTTCAACCGTCACTACGAGAGCGCGCCCAAGAAGAGCTATCGCGAATCGCTGCGTCGACGGGACGCGAAGCGTCGACATTTCACACGGTAGTGGGAGATATCAGCCTGCCCGACCTTGGTTTGAGTGAGGTTGATTGTCAGTTGGTACGCGCTGAAACGACGAGAGTTTTCCACCTGGCAGCAGTTTATGATCTCGCCGTTGCGCGTGAACTTGCAATCAAAGTGAATGTTGATGGCACGCGCAATGTAAGCAACTTCGCGCGGAGCTTACCGCGGTTGCGTCACTTCCATCATGTCTCCACCTGTTATGTTGCCGGAAAGCGAGAAGGTCGAATTCTGGAAACAGAGCTGAAACACGACGCGGGTTTTCGAAATTTTTATGAAGAGTCGAAATATTTGGCGGAGTTCGAAGTGGAGAGTCTAAAGCGCGATCTGCCAGTTACAATTCACCGCCCGGCTGTAGTTTGTGGTGACTCGAAGACGGGCGAGACTGCGAAATACGACGGTGTCTACTACTTGATCTTTTATTTGTTGCTCTGGCCACGCGGCTTATCGATGCTGAACATTGGCAATCATGAGGTGGCGCTCAACCTTGTTCCGGTTGACTTCGTGGTCGACGCAATGGCATCTCTGGCGTTCGAGGAACATGCTATTGGTAAGACTCTCCAACTGGCCGATCCAAATCCGCTGACAACAAATCAACTATTCAACGCGATTGCCAGGTCAATCTGCGGCAGGCAATCAAAGATTACGGTGCCGCCTTCGTGGGTGGAGTTCTTTCTGATGTCGCCACCTTCACCAGCCATCACCGGCTTGCCTCACCACGGCGTGCCTTATTTCTTTGTGAAGCAGACTTACGACATATCTGAATCAACCGCATTGTTAGAGCCATACGGAATCCGCTGTCCGCCATTTGAAACTTATGTTGATCGAATTGTGGAGTTTGCTGCGAGCAACAGACTGTAGATTATTTCTGAATCGGGCCAGCTCGGCCGTCTCAGTCGATCAGAAGCCCCTTCCCTTAACACACGAATGCTCTTCCGTCGGAACGCGTCCGTCCTCGGACGCCCCTTCGAAGAGTACCCTGGCAAATGAATGAGTGACGCTTCAATTGGCAAGCAGAGACGTGTGTTCGACGGCCGGGGACGGACGCGCTCCGACAGAAGAGCGTTCGTGTGTTAAGGGATGTTGGTTCTGATCGACGGGGGCGGCCGAGGACGCACGCGCTCCGACAGAAGAGCGCCTGTGTGTTAAGGGATGGGGCTTATGATCGACGGGCGTGGCCGAGCTTCATGGCGCCTCGCTAGCCGCTTGACATGCCTCCGCATTTAGAATTAGTCTAAGTCCATCTCATGAAGACGACACGGAAGAAGATTGACGGCATGGCTGGTGAGCAGAAGCTGACGCCACAGCGAGACGCTGTGCTTCAGGTGATTCTAGCTCGGGAAGACCACCCCACTGCCAATGAGATCTTCGAAGCAGCCCGCCAGCGTCTGCCAACTATCAGCTATGCGACGGTCTATAACTCTCTGCGCTACCTGAAAGAGGCAGGGCTTGTTCACGAAATCAAATTTGGGGATAGCGCCAGTCGTTACGATCGCGAAACTGATCGACACGACCACGCAATCTGCAATTCTTGCGGCAAACTGGTGGATTTTGATCTGCCGCAAACCGCTGAACTTATGCAGGCAGCAGCCCGCAAATCGCGGTTCAAACCAGAATCGGTACACCTAACCTTGCGCGGCCTGTGTGTGGATTGTCGCGAGAGTTAGCAGGAATCAATCGGTTTAATCAACTAATTTGGAGGATACATGACAGCAGCAGCAACAGCAGTAGCAGAGAAGGCGATGGTCGGTCGGCCCGCGCCGGATTTTGATATGGCATCAACGAAAAATATCGAGAAGCTTAACGAGAACGTGAAGCTTGCTGATTATCGTGGCAAGTGGCTCGTGATGGTTTTCTATCCACTCGATTTCACCTTTGTTTGTCCAACTGAATTGACGACCTTCAGTGATCGTTATGACGACTTTGAAGGAATTGGCGCAGACATCATCGGCATCTCAACCGACTCAGTGTTTTCTCATCGTGCCTGGTTGAATACGCCGCGCGACAAGGGTGGCGTTGAAGGGTTGAAATACCCACTCGCCGCCGACGCGACAAAGAAAGTTGCCTCGGATTACGGAGTGCTCATTGAAGATCGTGGCATCGCGTTACGTGGATTGTTTGTGATCGATCCGGAAGGCGTGCTTCGTTACAAGGTGGTACACGACCTCAATGTCGGGCGATCTGCCGAAGAGACGTTGAGGGTGATTCAGGCATTGCAGACTGGTGGACTTTGCCAGGCTGAGTGGAAGCCAGGGCAGAAGACGCTGAACTAAGACACTGCCAATTGCCGATTGCCGAATGCCGATTTGATTTTAGGACGAGGTCCAAAAGCAAAATTGGCAATTGGCAATCGGAACTTGGCAATACAAGGAATCCCATAGCAATGAGAATAGGAACACAAATGCCGCGCTTTGAAGGTGCTACCGAGTGGTTCAACGGAACTCAGGCACATGCAGAGGCGGAGGTACAACAGCACCCAACGCTGGTGCATTTTTGGTCAGTCAGTTGCGGAATCTGCAAAGACAACCTGCCGCGTGTTGCGCAATGGCGCGACGAAAAAAGAGAGATGGGCCTGCGCGTAATTGGCATTCACATGCCCAGATATGAAGCTGACACCGATGTCGAAAAGGTGCGCGACTTGATCAGTCAGCACAACATTACCGAACCGATCGCGATAGACAACGAGCATAAACTCCGAGACGCATTTCAGAACGATAACGGTTACGTGCCGGCGTATTACTTGTTTGATTCGACCGGAAAACTGAGGAGCTTTGCGGCAGGAGAACGGGGTCTCGATATGTTGAAGTCAGCGATTGAACGTTTGTTGGCAGCCCAAGCCTCGACGCTTGCGACTAGCTAGTTACACCCGTAATCAGCTGAATGATCTTTAGTCCAAGGTAAATACTGACAGTTGCAGTTGCCAAAAGCAGTCCAACCAATACCAGGATTATCAAACCAACGAAGAGCCAGTCACTGGCTCTTCCTTTTTCTGCCTCAATCGCCGAACCTTGTGCGCGACGCTTCAGCAGTTCGACGTTCATCTTATTTGATTTCCAATAAGCATCGAACAAATCACCAACGACGGGAACCGAGCCCATTAGATAGTCAATCGCGATATTGACTCCCATCCTCAGAAGAGTGATCTTAGGCACTCGGTATCGAACAGCTGAAGCAAGAATATAGAGAGAGACTAGTGAAGTTGTAGTGTCGCCAAGTGCGGGAACAAGACCGATGATGGCGTCAAGACCGAACCGCCAGCCGAGGACTGGGATTCTAAACAAATCATCCATCAGCCAACCGAGCCGCTCAAGGCTCCGATCGACGGTTGCTGGTTGTTTGCGGGCGACCCTTTCAAGCTCGCGATCTTCAAATCTCAAAGCGCTTAAAACCATTGGATTTATTCAACCTGTATGACCTCTTAAAATCCCGACGTCGTCTACCTAATCCTCGTCATTTGCTGCCAAAAAAACTTGCCCACCTTTGCCAGCGCTGTAAAGGCATTCTTGTCGCCTGAACGTTGCGGCGTTTGCTTCTGCGGGATCCCCAGAGACGCTGCTAACTCGGCATCTGGCGGTGCTATGTCCTCATCGCCTCTTCGAGACGTCAACCATCGTGTAAATGTACGTCCGACCATTCGTCTTTGTTCGATTGGAGCTTCGGCGACCAGCGCACTGCGTAGGTCCTCGAGCTGCGCGATTTCAAATATGTTAGCTTTGTAGTAATTCCGGAGAGCGGCAAACACTTTGTCGTCACCAAGCGCACGTTGCAGCTCAACAAACATTAGCGCGCCTTTTGCTGTCACGATTGCGGCGTACTGAAATGTGTTTCGATAATCACGCGAAGGCCGATTTGCGTCCATATCATCACCGCCAAAGGTTCGATACAGCCGGTACACTCCCTTGACCTGATCATCCAAAACTGCTTTCGCACGTTCTTCGCCGTACGTTTTCTGGTAATAGACGAGAGACGACCAGCATGAGAGCGCTTCATCAAGAATCGGTTCGCGCGCGGGATCATTTCCAACTGCAGCTCCCCACCATTGATGCGCCACCAGGTGCGCGACCGTCCACTCGAGACTCTCTTCCACTGAGGGACGTTGTTCTCGAATTATTTCCGGCAGATTGCGGACAGCTGGAGCATCAAAGTCGACATAAAAAGCGCTCGCAATAACGTTGAATGCAGACAACTCCGTGCTTCCCAAGCCGGCCACAAGAGGTGCCTCCGCAATGCTGATGTTCTTGAAAGGCAAAGGACCAAAGGTGGACGTGAATACTCGTAAACTATTTGCCGCCACTGTCAAGGCTCGCTTGCCTACGCGCTCATGTTCGACCAGGTAGATCGAGCGGAGTGTTACTCCTTCCGCCTCTACTTGTTCAGATCGAAGGCCGCGCCCGGCAAGTATCGCGAAATCACGAAGTGCAGCAGCCGTGAACGTAGTTGAACCGTTTGGATTCCGGGGGGTTGACTCCATTCCTGGCGTGAATACTTCAACACCTGCGGCGGTGCTTACCGTGACTTCGTAATCGGCGACCTCGTTGAAAATGATATCGCCGACTGAGGGTTCAAGTTTGCGACGCCAATCGTCACCATCGTGAACGGCTAACACGGGATACGCAGATCCGAGTAACATCACACCTTTGCAACGGAAGTTTAGATCTCGAGCGCGCCGTGTCTCACGTTCGCTGCGCAATGCCGCACTGACTTGTTTCACGACGTGAGTGGTGAGGCTCGTTTCGTCCGGATCAATTTCTGGAACTATGCCCTTGAACTTAATCAAAACTTCTGTTGAAGCGAGTGGCGCGACCGGCTCACGAAGGTTCACACGTAAGGTTGTTGCTTGATCGTCCAGAAAGAAGAACAAGGGACTGTCGCCACTGATCGAACGTACCTCGGTAATATCGAGCGTTGGTTCATCAGGCTCCGCCACTGAATTTGAGTTTGCTTCAGGTTCTGCTACGCGAATGTTGGGGTAAAGGTGAAAGTAAATAACGTTTGTGGCTTTTTCACCTCGATTGATCCAACGGACGCGTTCAACTCCCGTGAATGAAAGATGGTCGAAGTCGATCTTGAGGTCGATCTGATACCGGTGGCGGTCAGGTGTGGTTTGCTTTTCTTGTGCCTGTGCTTCAGTTGCGGCCATCAGCGCAACGAAGAGCACCGCAAGAAAGAGCAGTGAATTTTTATCGAGCTGGTTCATTACTATAGATCTCAGATTTCAGATCTCAGATGAAAATGAGGACCGCAGATAATCTGAAATCTGAGATCTGAGATCCTCCTGCAGTTACCTAATCACAATCGACTGAATTACATCACCGCGGACGATTGCATCCACAACATCCATTCCCGAAACAACTTTTCCAAAAACTGTGTACCCGCCGTCGAGATGTGGTTGTGGGGCATGAGTTACAAACCATTGAGAGCCGCCGGTGTCCTTTCCTGAGAGGGCCATTCCTACGGCGGCGCGCTCATAAGGGACTTCGTTGATTTCACAGCGAATTGCATATCCAGGACCGCCGTTGCCATCACCGCGTGGATCCCCAGCCTGAATCACGAAATTCGGAACAACGCGATGAAAGACTATGCCTTTGAAATAACCGCGTCGTGCCAACTGGACAAAATTATCGACAGTGAGAGGGGCTTCATTGGGGAGCAGCTCCATCGTAAACGAACCCTTCGTCGTTGTCACAACCGCACGCACCGTTTTGCCGATTCGAGAGAGCGCACGCTGGTAATCAATGTCTGTGTTTTTCGTGCGTACAAGGCGTGTTTGGGACGAGTAATCGCCGGCGCCGTTCTCTTTCAGGAGATTGATTGCTCTTTGACGGATAAGATAATCGTCACTAACGAGTGCACCGCGTTTGATAACAGAATTTGCTGCCTCAGTCTTCTGCTTCGCAAGAGAATCGAGAATCGAAAGAGCGGCATCGTTCAAGTCATCCTTCAACGCACGAACGAGAGCAGTCTCGAGCATTTGAGTTATCTCTGATGAAGGTGGGAGTTCGCCTAACAGGTCGGCTGCGGTGGCGCGAATTATTACGTCATTCTCCTCCAGAAGACTGCTCAACACTTCAAATAGATCTTTCGGTTTGTAGGCTGCGTAAGCACGGAGAACGTCAGGCACTCCATATTCAGTGTGCAGTGGCAGTAGCGAATTGATTTTCACATCGGAGGTTTTGTAATCGAGCATCGCTTTCAGAAGCGACTCTGCTGATTGCATCAATTCCGCCTTGTTCTTCACCGTTGCCGGCAACGCTGAGATCTCGTGAAGGGCCTGAGCAACACTCGCCCCCGAACGCCAGTGAAGAATGAGCGACTCCTGAAGATTATGTTTTGCTGTTGTTGGGTCAGAACCAAAAGACGCTAAATACTTATCGGGTGAAATTCTGACCAGCGCCAGTTCGAGTTCTGGTGCTGAATGGTTCAATTCGACCTCACCCTTGTTCAACCAATCCAAAGCCGCTTCGTTGCCTGTACCCGCCAACAATCTGCCGAGACCGGTGACGATCTCGAGGACTTCATTGAGTTCACTTGGGACGCCTTCGCGTTTGAGATCAGTATTTGCCTGGCCGCGTTTCAATAACACGTCTGCAGCTCGAGAGTCTTTCAGCGAAACGAGTGCTCTGATTGCACTGACTCGCACGCGGGAATCTTTGTCGGTGGCACTAACAAGCAACTTGTCGAACGCTGTTTTTTCCTCAGTCGCACCGAGTACTCGCGCCGCGTTCGAACGCACGACCGGATCAGGATCGCTCGAAAGCAGCTCGAGTAACTGAGTGTTGCCGTCTTTCAAGCGAAGCCTGGCTAAAGCATTTGCCGCATCTGCGCGAATCCGTGCGTCCTTGTTAGTAAGTAGGAGAGCCAGGGTCGGTCCGGCTTCAGCGGGTTTGGATCTGAGAACTGCTGTAATCCCGAGGAGCAGTATTTGACGACTTGGAGTTGATTGTTCGATTTCCGATTTGAGTGCGCCCAGGACTTCGGCTCCGATCTCTTTCGAACGAGTCTGTTGTGCTGAAGGTAATGCGGCTGCGATCTTCCCCAAACCCTCAAGCGCGCGTGACTTTACTTCGTCTGTCTCGGTGTCGCTCTTGAGTGCAGTGACAAGAAAACTCGCGCCATTAAGAGACTCTATCTCTCCGATCGCAAACGCCGCCATCGCGCGAACCGCTGGTTCTTTGTCCTGCCGAAGAATATTGGACAGTTCAGCCAATGCGCCTTCATTGCCGATCCTCCCAGCCGCCAGTGCAGCACGAATGCGTACCGCTGAACTGGGACTAGTCAGTAGGTATCTCAAATCCCCATCCCAACGCCGTTCATCTTCCGCTTTGACGATGCGAAGGAGAGTTGATTGCGGAAGTTGTCGAGTTTGAGATTGGGCGAAAGTGTAGAAGGCGAGTCCGCAAGTAAGAAGTGGCAGGAGGAGTTTTGTCCGCAAGCGAAGGTTCATGTGCATCTCAGGCGCCTTGGGGTTAATAGTGTCTGGGGGCAGTAGCCCGACTGTTAAGGAGGGCCCTATCCTATCAAACCACTCGTGCTGCGGGTGCTCGCTTTTTCTGCAAAGCTTGTGCTGGTTGGTAGTTCTTAGGGTAAAGCCGAGCCAGTGACCCGGTGGGGCAGTGGCCAGTCGCCTTGCTGTTGCCGTTGTTCTGTGGTCGCGCTGTGAGTAAGAATTGGATCCGGCTCTGCCAGTTGTTGTGAGGCATGGCTCTGCCCTGCCGTAAGCATACTTAGATTTCAATTGGGCTACGCCCTCAAGCTCTTACACTGGAAACCCATCGAGGGCGGAGCCCAAAATCAATTATCGCTCGCTTACGGCAGGGCAGAGCCATGCCTCACAACAGCTGGCAGAGCCGAGCCCCATGCCTCACAACCGCTGGCAGAGCCGAGCCATGCCTCACAACAGCTGGCAGAGCCGAGCCATGTGTCACAACCGCTGGCAGAGCCGAGCCATGCCTCACAACAGCTGGCGGAGCCGAGCCATGCCTCACAACAGCTGGCAGAGCCGAATCCAAATGAAACTGGACTTTTGAGACAAAGCCTGACCAGCTACCAGTGGTTACCTGCTAATCATTTGTATAGCTCAGTATCATTGCGGCGGATCGCCACACACGTCTGAATCCCAAGGAATTCGTTATCAATTTTGCCGCGGTGTTTAGTTCGTATCCACCAGGCCTGCAGATACCTTTTTTCAACTTCCAAGCAAAATTATGTAAGTGGCGATTTTAAAAGAGTTAAGTAGCTACCCCCTCAATGCTTCGAGATGCGGCACAGCGGTTGTAATTCAAACCGGCGAACGCGGCAGTTCGAATTCGAGTTAGGTCGCCCCCGATGCTGACCAAACTCGCCCCTCTTTTTGGAGCAACGACATGATCAACCTTTTATCAGCGGCAACCTCCACCCCTCAGCACGTTTTTAAAACTACCGACCTGGTCGGCAGCATGATGCATAAAATCTCCCCCGAACTAATTAATACCATCAACACACTCGGGGTTAACCAGCGCTACTCTACGCTCGACAACTACCCGGACTTTTTACTAGGCAAACAAAAACACGCGACGAGCTCGACAACGCAACTCGGGGTAGATGCGACCAAACGATGCATTCATGAATGGGGCGGAGATCCTTCGCGCATCGGATTACTGG
This sequence comes from Pyrinomonadaceae bacterium, assembly GCA_036006355.1. Lineage (GTDB taxonomy): Bacteria > Acidobacteriota > Blastocatellia > Pyrinomonadales > Pyrinomonadaceae > PSRF01. Next base: position 66,058 of record DASYPT010000134.1, read on the forward strand.
TTGCCGCAACTAACACGCCCGATCAAATGTTGCCGTGTTTAGCTTCAGAAGTAATGGGCAAGACCCACGGATTGCTCTCGCGTCATCTGCGAACCGTCAACATGCAAGCACAAGGATGTTCTGTCTTGCTGAAATCGATCGAGGTAGCCCAGTGGTACCTGGCCGCAAATCCCGGAAAGTTGGCTCTGGTTCTTATGGCAGAAGCTCACACACCATATGTTGCTCCACTCTTACGGGACGAGTATTTAGGTTTCCGAGAAATCCTAAGATTGAGGAAGGAGCAGAAACTTGATCCCGAACAATTCGAACAACAAAGGTTGGATACGACCTTTGTAATTCAATCGATGCTATTTGGGGACGGCGCAGTGGCCTTGCTAGTTGGCGCTGAAGAAGGAAAGCCCGCGTTCGGACCAATCTCCCACCTAACCAACGATGACCCTCGTGATATGAACCTTCTGACGATGGTTAGCAACAGCTCACATCCATTCCTGAAAGGACGTCCACAGTATTTCATGCAGCCCAGCGTACCTTCGCGCGGAGCCCACTACGCAGTCACTACCGTTAAGAACGTCTTGTGCCACCCGGATTCACCGGTCAATGATCTCGAACAAGTAGATGACTGTTTGATCCACACCGGTAGCAAGAAGATTCTCGACGGCGTTTGTAATCAACTCGATCTGTGCCCTGACTCGTCGAAGGTGCACGGGTCATACAAAGTCCTGCAACAGTATGGAAATCTCTCCAGTGCTTCGACCGGCTTCATGTTGGCCGAGAAGCATGATTGGAAAGGACCAGCGATCGTGGTGGGCTTTGGAGTTGGGTTTACTGCGAGTGCGGGAATAATGAATTTCAACTAAGGAAAGGCAGTTCAAATGTTTGGAATCGTGTTTGAAGTTGTTCGCAAGAAAGCAAGAGACAAAGCCCAAAAACCAACGTCCAAATCGTAAGGAATCCCTATTCGCTTCATTAAATCATCGCCGCGCGGAGCGCCTTGATTCTGCGCAACGTGAGGGAAGCAGCTTACTGACTGAAGCCGTGCTACTCCTAAACGACTGGAGTCTGAGCTTCGTGTGTGGTGAGATTAGTGAGCATCGCACCAACCTGCGTGAAGTCGAAAGGTTTGCCGATGATTCCGTCAATAAGATCTTCTTCGCCTGCTGGTGGAGTGGTGGTTGGGCCATAACCAGTAACCATCACTATTCGAATGTCAGGGAATTTGTTGCGTATGGCTCGCGCTGTTTCCCATCCATCCATTTCAGGCATTGCAAGATCCGTAAAAACCAAATCGAAATGGCTTTTATTCAATTTGGCCATGGCTTCCTGACCACTTTCCGCCAGTTCCACTTTGTGATCGATGGCGATCAACATCTCCGCCAATGTCTCCCGAACTGGCTCCTCATCGTCTACCACCAAAATCTTAAGACGTGGCGTACTATCGGGCACTGGAGCGTCATCTGTTTTAGAGCCGTCCGCTACAACGGCCGGAAGGTCGATGGTAAAGATAGTGCCGTAACCCGGTTCCGATTCAACCGTGATCGAACCTTCGTGACGCTCGATGATGCTGTAGCTTACCGACAAACCGAGTCCCGTCCCATGTGCGCCTTTAGTTGAAAAGAATGGCTCAAATATCTTCTGGCGAACGTCATCCGGCATTCCTGTCCCGTTATCATTGAACTGAAGTTGTAGTCTGCCGTCGTTTCGTTGGCAGCTTATCGACAACTTGCCGCCGCGTGGCATTGCGTCAACCGCATTGACGATCAGATTCACAAAAACCTCGCGTAGTTCTGAGGCACTACCCAATGTCTGAAGGCCTGTTCCAGCCTCGAGTCTGACTTCGTACTCGAGGCCTCTTAACCGCGCTTCGTTTTGCCAGCGCGTGCGAGTGATTTCCACTGCATCCTGAAGCAGACTGCGAACATCGAGCAATTCAAATTCTTTCACAGGTGACTTGCGCGCAAATGTTTGAATTCGTCTGACGGTTGCTGCGGCATCCTCGGCGGCCGTTTGAATAATATCGAGGTTGCGTAAGAGCGCTTCATCATGTACCTGACGGCGCAACAACTGGGCACGGCCAAGTATCGCCGCGAGAGAGTTATTGAAATCGTGCGCGACACCTGAAGCGAGTTGACCAAGTGCGCGCAGTTTATCGGCCCTTGCCGCGCGTTCGCGTTCTTCTTTTTGTTCCGTTATGTCCCGGGCGATGCCGAGCACGCCGGTCGTGCGTCCTTCGACAACAAGAGGCGAGTTATCAACTCTCGCATGCCGCAGAGTTCCACTATGCGCGAAATAGCGCATCTCATAAGTTTGCGGAACGCCATTCAAGGCAGCGTTCAGTTTTTCCTGTACCAATTCACGATCGCCATCGTAGACCATCTCTATTAGCGATCGTCCGATGAAATCCTGAAGTGTAAAACCCAGTCCCTTCAATGTGGCCGTGTTACACCACTTGAAGCAGCCATTCGTGTCAACGGCATAAATCGATTCCCGCGCGCTTTCGAGAATGTTCGTCAATAGTGATTGATGTTCACGCGCGACTGCTTGAACGTTTCGCAGCTCAGAAAGATCGCGTGCCGTACAAACAACTGCACTTGCCCTGCCGTTTTCATCAAGGACAGGTTGAATCGTGACGAGAAGAGGTCGTTTGAGTTGCGTTGGAGTGATTTCGATTGTCACGCTGCGAGAATCTGCCAGGGCCTGCTCTACAACGCATGTTTCTCCTTGTTCACTGGTGCTGAGAATCTGGCAGCACTTGCGTCCCAGCAAACCTCGCGGATGCATCGACTCCATTGCCGCACCGGCGCGATTTACCCGTTTCAACTGACCTGCACCATCAAAAATAAAAATCCCGTCAGACATCGAATCGAAGGTCGTCTCCCATTCGCTCTTGCCGCGGGCGACCATTTCAAACAACTCAGCCTGGGCTATTCCGATCGCCAATCGTTCTGCAAGTGCCTCTACCAGCGAAACCTCATCTTCCGTCCAATAGCGAATCCTATCTGTTTGATGAATACAGAGAACACCGCGGAACTGTCCTTTAACGATGAGCGGATAGTTGATTTGAGATCGAATGCCAAGAGTACTAGCCTGATTGTGAAGATAGGAACTTAGAGTCGGGGAAATGCCGTCGTAGTTGAGGCAATCATCGATGATCAGAGGCTCGCCCGAAGTAAGCAGATGACGACTTATCGGATCCTCAAGGCTGGCTTTGACATCCTTGATGCTCTCGACACCATCTGCCAAATATTCATGTTCCAACGGTGCGCTTATTCCTTCGCTTTCGTACAGAAACAAATGAACCCTGGACGCTGAGATTGCGGTACCGAGCTCGCGTGTTGCAGTGGCGAGAACCTCAGGAATTCTCAACGAGGCGCGAATGGCCATCGTGAGTCGATTGACCAGGGCCTCCCGAATCGAAGTGTTTTCAGCCTTTTGGTAGAGACCGGCCTGCCTGATTGCAATCCCGGTTTGATCAGCAACCGCCTTTGCTAATGCGATATCGGATTCATTCCAACGCCGGCGTTCTCGTGTGGTCGATAGAGCGAATGCGGCAGGCACGTCTTCACCAACTCTGATTGCCACGTACATGATCGACTTCACATTCGCTTTTGAAAGAATGTTGGAATAGATGTCAGTTATTCGAAGATCATTCGCGGCATCGTCGAACGCTACGACCCCAGTCTGATCAAGCGCAGTTATCAACGTTTGGAAGTGGCTTAAAGCAAAATCGGAAGCTGCCGGTTCCACTCCGTTGGAATGATATTCAGCAACGTTCATCGCGCGCACGCCCCTATCGTCGCGCATAAACAACGAGCAGCGATCTACGTTCAGATAGGCGCCTAGTTCGTTCACGGCTGTTTCGAAGATTTCGTGGCTTTCGAGCGAACACCGAATCGCCTGCGAGATTCGATGTGACATAGCTTCGCGCTGTGCCTGTTGTGCCAGAGCATCTTCAGCCCGGCGTCGTTCGCTTATGTCGACACCAACGCCCGCAACGAACTTATTTCCGGCGGAGTCAATTGTTGGAAACTTGAAGACCAGCCACTGGTGCGGCGTGCCATCTTCTGTTGAGACGGTTTCTATGACTTCTTCAGGAATTCCACTGTTGAGAATTTTCAGGTCGTGTCGATGAGTTTCCTCCGCAAAGCCGCGCGGCAACCAATCGAAGCTTGTCCTGCCTTTTAGAAAGCTCAGTTTCTTTCCAAACAACCGCTCGAAGGGTTTGTTGACATAAACGTAGCGACCTTCAGAGTCCTTCATGAAAGCTACTGCTGGACTGTTGTCCATGAAGTTGTTGAAGAATGCCTGTGCTGCTTTCAGTTGTTCTTCCGTCTTTTTACGTTCGCTGAGATCGCGGCCGATGCCTTGAACCCCAATAGGCTTGCCATCGCGATAAATCAAACGTGTGCTGACTTCGAGCCGAACGCGGCGCCCGTCTTTTGAAATGATGTCCAGTTCATAAACAGTCGCAACTTTTTCTGATGCCTTGTGCGCGATCATCTCTCTCGCGAGACTTAGATACTCCGGGGCGATTACGTTAGCGACATTCATTGTTACTGCTTCTTCCCGCGAGTAACCAGTTAACAATTCGCCGCTGCGATTGAGTGAGGTGAAGTTTCCAGCGAGATCGTGGGTGTAGATTATGTCGTTGGCGTTTTCAAACAACTCGCGATAACGCTCTTCACTTTCCCGCACGACAACTTCAGTTCGTCGCTGTTCGGTAATGTCGAGTGCGACGCCAATTACACCAAGAATGTTGTTACTCTCGTCTGTGAGGGGAGAGTAGCGAACTTCAAAAATCAAATTGAATATTTCAACAGCGTCCGTGAACGTTTCGCCACTCAGCGCTCGCTTGATGTCGTTTCCAACCTGGGGATAACCTGTGTAAACATCGAAAACGGATTTGCCGACCAGTTCGCCTGGCGCTAACGAAAGACTTTTCAAGCCTTCCCCTTCACACAGCGTAAAGACTCCCTGCGTGTCAGTGGCGAAAAGGATCAGCGAAGCGCTGCCTACGACCGTGCGTAAGCGGGCCTCGGTTGCCTTCAGAGCTTCACGTGCTCGCTTCTGCTCTGTGACGTCCTTGAAGACTGATTGAATGGACAATTTTCCGCCGTGACTAAACGGAATGCCCATCACTTCCACATCTATCACCTCGCCATCCAGGCGAACGCAGCGTTGTTCACTGAGTGTGGAAGGCCTTTGCAATTGCAGGATTTTGTTTATTCGCTCTTCGACTTTTTCGCGACCGGAAGGCTCGACGACGTCGAAGATCGATCTGCCGATCAATTCCTCCTCACTTGATGCACCCCAAAGTTTTATCGCCGCTGGATTCAGGTAAGTAAACTTTAGATCCGTATAAACCGCGATCGCGTGCGGCGATGATTCCACCAGCTTGCGATACCGCTCTTCACTCTGTTTGAGTGCTTCCTCAGCAGTTTTCTGATCTGTGATATCTCGAACTACTCCACGCACTCCAATCTGTTTGCCGCTGCGATCAGTCTCGACATTGATTACGCCTTCGAGATATCGCCAGTCGCCTTTCGCATCTCGCAATCGATACATCGAGCGCAAGGCGCCGGTTCCGCTGTGACTGCGTGTCTCCTCGATATCGGAAACAGCAGCAACGTTGCCGATTAGTTCGCTCAAATGTCTTCCAATTAGATCAGACGCCGAACGTCCAAAGAAACGAGCTCCCGCGGAGTTAATACTCGTGAGGAATCCGTTCATGTCGCGGGTGTAAATGATGTCTGCGGCCTGTTCGACGATTTCACGGTAATGCTTGCCGATGCGGTGGCGCTCTACCAGACGTGCGACCTTAACAAGCACTTCGTCATTTCGAAATGGGAGCTCCAGGTAATCGTCCGCGCCAGCGTACAGACCGACCAGTCCATCATCATCTGAGCGCCTCAAACCGCTCATCAGGAGGATCGGAATGTTGGTCGTGCGCGGATCGTCTTTCAACCGACGGCACAGCTCGAGGCCGTCCAGCTTAGGCATCACGACATCGCTCAAGATGACGTCAGGCGCGAAAGAGACAGCAAGGCCCAGGGCCCGAGTGCCATCGCTGGCGGCTGAGACCTCGTAACCTTCTTCGGTGAGTAGGTCAACTAGTAAGTCGAGGACCTTATCGTTGTCATCGACAATCAGGATGCGGCCTCGATCGGAGGAGCTGGTGTTCATCGACTCGCAGTTCGGCAGCGTTCGGCAACGCCGGGAGAATTGAAGGAGCTCTTGGGGTGGGAGTTGCTCAGTTTTTTCCAGCCAAACACTCTGAGCCGGGAGGGAGTATAACAGGTTTGTTCAAAGTTTGTCACATTAATGTTTTCAGGGGTTTACGGGAAAATTAGACCGCGGGAAGGGACCGGTACGCAGGAGCAGTCGGCAGGGCAGGAGCAGTCGGCAGGAGCAGTCGGCAGGAGCGGGAGCAATCGGCAGGAGCGGGAGCAATCGGCAGGAGCGGGAGCAGTAGGGTGGGAACAGGTTCGCTAAAAAACAGAGGGAATAAAAAAGGCGGTTATTGGCCGCCCTTCAGTAAACCCGCCGTTCAGAAAAGAACCTTGACTGTTTCCAAATAGGAAATTAGTTTTCGCTGCTCCTGCTCCCTACTGGCTCCTTTTCCGTGTCGTCTCCGGCGTGTCAGTCTTAGCGAAGTATCCGGAACGGTAATTGAGCTTCAGGTTCTGCTGCTTAAGATCCGGGTTGACCAGCTGGATCTCAATGCGCCGGTATGAGCCATCATGAGCTTTGTTCGACGGCGAATAAGCCACCAGGTACTGCTCTCGCAGGTCCCGCTGGATTTGCTCAAAGGCGTCGCGAAGATCGCGTTCATGCTTCGGAAAATACGCCCGCCCGCCGGTCTGTTCGGCGATTTTTCGCAACGAGCCTTCATCAACATGACCCGCATAGCGATCACCGATGCCGACGGCGTAAATCAAAGCGTCTGCCTTTTGCGACCGTTCTATTGCCTCGTGCATTTTCATGTGACTGCTGGTGTCTTCACCGTCTGTGAGCAGGATGATTGCCCGGCGTGTGTGTTCCGCTGACGTGCTGAGGAGTTCCTCCGATGTGGCCCAGACGGCATCCCAGATTGCGGTTGACCCTGCCAGGCTCTGATTAGTGCCTGAAATCGGAGGAGTACCGTTAACAACAACTCCTCCGCCCACGTAGCCCGAGGGAGGAACAAACTCCACTTTGTCGATGGCTCGTCTCAGTCTCTCCAAACTTCCTGTGAATCCTTGTTCAAGGGTTGTGTCACCCGTGAATGAGAGGATTGCTGCTTCATCCTTCTGTGCCCTTATGACGCTTTCGAGAAAAGCCTGCGCGGCAGTCTTCTCGTCTGGAAGAGTTCGTTCTTCCGAAATGCTCGTATCGATCAGGATAGCGATCGACAGAGGCAGATCAATATTTGATTGAAACGTAAAAATCTCTTGCTGCTGCCCATCCTCCAAAACCCGTATGTCTGCAGCTTTCATGTCCGATATAAACCGCCGGTTTTTATCCGCGGCAGTAAAAAAGATGTTCGTTAAGTTGGTTTCCGTCTTAATTACTTCGTCGGAATCCTGCGGCAATTCTTCACGACTTCGAGGCGTTGGTGATGGAGATGGTTGTGGATTGGAAACCGCACCGCTCGTGTTGTAGGTCTGGGCAAACATCGACGTTCCGGCAGTTCCACAGCCAATCAATAGCGCCATGAATAACAGCAACAGGGGACGTCTTGTTTGTTTTTGACTCTTCATTAATTTCACACTTCTTTACGGTGTATCCAGAATTGCTTTGTAACCCCGTTTGGTTCGAACTTTGAGATCTCCTCGACCCTGTGCAAGTTTGACTTCGATCTTCCTGAAACTACCGTCGTAATTCTTGTTCGCAGGATTGTAAGTGACTAGATATTGGGCGCGCAGCTCTTTGGATATCTTGCTGAAGGATCGTTCAAGTGAAAGCATGTCGCCAGTGAAGAACGCTATCCCGCCGGTTTCCTCGGCAATAGTTTGCAGCACGCGATCACTCTCACTTGAAACCTGACCTGCTTCAACTCCCGGCACGGTGCTCAGGAAGCCTGCCTTCGTTGAAATTGTGAAAATGGTCGTCTCAGTTCTCTGAGCTATATCGATCGCATCGCGCATGTTGGCCCGGCTGTAAGTGTCACCGCCATCGGTAACGAGAACGAGAACTCGTCTTCCTGGTGCGGCGCGCATCTTCTCGTCGCAGAATTGCCACACCGCATCGTAGAGTGCGGTGTGGGTGCCAGTTTGTTTGGTCGCGTAGACTGCACGATCGAGCAAGTCCAGTTTATCTGTGAAGTCCTGGCGCAGTTTCACTTCATCATCAAACGTGCCGAACAGAACTCGATCCTTCCGCGGTTTAATAACCGTTTGAATGAAGTTCATTGCCGACTCTTGTTGAAATTTAAGTTTGCCGGCAGTCGACGCTGACGTATCAATCAGAACACCTACGTAGAGTGGCGTGATCTGTGAAATATCGTCAGAAAACGTTTCGATTACCTGGGGAACTTTGTCCTCGAGGATCACGAAGTCTGACTTTGTCAGACCGGGAACGAAAGAACCCTTCTTATCCGTTACGGTGATGGGAAGTCGGACGCGTCGAATATTTGTGATTACTGATTGGCCTTCATCGACTGGCGTTGGGCTTGGAGAAGCCTTAGGCCTTTGGGCAGTGGCGACGGTAGCCGCAGTCAGCAAGATCGCAAACAGCGACATCCTTTTGAAAAAATAAGGAGCTAAAGCACGTGACATAGGCTCTGGATTATAGTTCAGGCGATCTCTGGAGTCTGCTGGATGCCGGCGATTCGATGCTCTTGAGTGCAAACCTGTTGCCCTTTCTCAGTGGGTTTGTTAACTGGATTAAACGCTCATAGTTCAAATTTCTGAGCCGGTGATACAATGCGCCGGACACCAACATGGCCTGAATCGTCGCGCAAATGCCCGACAAACCTGTCAAACCAAACTCAGGCAACAGTCCCGCGATACCGGAAAACATTGCTCATTATCGCATCTTGCGAAGACTCGGCAAGGGCGGGATGGGCGAGGTGTTTCTCGGAGAAGATACGCGGCAACACAACCGCAGAGTCGCGTTAAAAATTTTGCCTCCGGAACTCCTCACGGAAGAGCGACGCGTCCGGCGCTTTCGTCAGGAAGCTCGCGCGGTGTTAGCGCTGAATCATCCGAACATCATTACGATTTACGAAATCGGTGAGTCGAGCAACAGCTATTACATCGCGTCTGAATTCATTGAAGGCGAAACGTTGCGCCAGCTCCTATCGCAGCAACAGCTAACGATCGATGAAGTCCTCAGTATCGGGATACAGGTGGCGATGGCACTTGAGTCGGCCCATGCTGCCGGTATAGTGCATCGTGATATCAAACCCGAAAACATCATGTTGCGCGAAGATGGGTTTGCTCGAGATCGGTTCGTGAAGGTGCTCGACTTTGGTCTCGCAAAACTGACTGAGCCGGAAACCGCCGGAGCAGATCCCGAAGCAGTGACCATTCCGATAACCGCTACCAGTCCGGGAGCTGTTATTGGCACAAGTGGTTACATGTCACCCGAACAAGCTGAGGGAGACGCGATCGATTCGCGTACAGATATTTTTAGTCTGGGAGTCGTACTTTACGAAATGGTTGCCGGCCAGCCTCCATTCAAAGGTCGGACTGACAGTCACACCCGGGTTTCAATTCTTGATCACGAACCAACACCGCTCCTGGAGTATTCCGATGATGTGCCGCGACAGCTAGAACGTATAGTGTCCAAGGCGCTCGCAAAAGATCGCTCAAAGAGATATCAAACCGTAACGGATCTAAAACTCGATCTGGAGCAGCTGCGCGATGAACTGCGTTCGTCGCACTCAATAACGCTTACGTCTGAACGGCTTCGTCCCAGTCAGGCTGAGACGATTGCGGTTGCGAGTGTTCCAACGCACAAGCGTGAACCCATCGAAACGCTCGCGGAAGGAACACCACGGGTCAGCTCTATAAATAAGAGAGCTCGTCGGTTTGTCGTACTTGCTGGGGCTGGCGTAGTCCTGGCTCTGCTGGTAGCGGCACTGATTTATTGGCGGTCACTGCCTGCGCCGATTACCTCAGTTGCAATCTTACCGTTTGTTAATCAGAGCAACGACCCAAACGCGGATTACTTGTCTGACGGCATAACCGAAAGCATTACAAATAGTCTTTCACAGTTGCCCGGATTAACAGTGATGTCGCGCAACGCAGCATTCCGGTTCAAGAACGCGAAGCAGGACCCGCAGGAAGCCGGCCGGAGTCTCAATGTTGGCGCGGTGTTGTCTGGAAGGTTAGTCAAACTTGGAGATCAAGTGATCATCAAGACTGAATTGATCAAGGTTGTCGATGGAACGCAGATTTGGGGTGACGAGTTCAAGGGCACGCTCGCAGATATCTTGTCGGTCCAGGAGGAAGTATCGAAGAAGATCACGGAGAGTTTGCGAGTAAAGTTGACTGGAGAAGAGGAGCAAAAACTCGCGAAGCGGTATAGCAACGATGCCGAAGCATATCAGTTGTATCTAAAAGGGCGTTACTTCTGGAACAAACGAAACGAAGAAGGCTTTCGAAACAGCATCGACTATTTCAAACGCGCCGAAGAAAGGGATCCGACGTTCGCTCTGGCTTTCTCTGGACTTGCAGATTCGTACGCCTTGCTTTGCGATATCGGAGTCGTAGCTCCGGTTGACGAAATGCCAAAAGCCAAGGCCGCTGCACAAAAAGCTGTCGATGCCGATCCGAATTTGGCTGAGGCGTACACATCCCGCGCTTTTGTGAAACTCTCGTACGATTGGGACTGGCGCGGTGCGGAGAGTGATTTCCAGCAAGCGTTGAAGTTGAACTCGAAATATCCGACAGCGCATCAGTGGTACGCCTCATACCTGATGCAAATGGGAAAATTTGCGAGAGCCAAAGCGGAACTTGAAGAGGCACACAATCTCGACCCGCTGTCACCGATCATTAGTTCCAACAGCGGACTCTATTCTTACTACGAACACAATTACGACGATGCAATTGCGAAGTACAAAGTGACGCTCCAAAGTGATCCGGATTTCTGGGTGGCTCGACACTATCTGGGGCTCGCGTACGTGCAGAAAGGAATGTTCAACGAAGCCTTTACTGAACTACGCGCGCTAATCAAAGCGCCTGCGTCTGGTCCGCTCCCGGATGAAGTTGTCGCAGATGAGACCGAAGCGTCGGCGTCACTCGGATTCGCGTATGGAATGGCGGGAAAGCGCGCGGAAGCGGAAACGATCCTGAATCAACTGCAAGCGCTCTCGCAGCGTCGATATGTTTCAGGAATTTACTTTGCCGCGGTCTGCGCGGGTCTGAAGGACAACGATCGGGCGATTCAATACCTGAACAAGGCGTTTGCGAGCAGGCATCCCGGTTTGGTGCTGATTCGCATCGAGCCGATGTTTGATGGGCTGAGGAATGATGAGAGGTTCAAGCAATTAATAAAGAAATTCGAACCGATCCCATAAAACATGGCTTGGATTGGATGCAGTCAGTACCACCTCGCGGTAGCGGGTGGGTGCGAAGCCAACGATTGATCGTCACCAGCAAGCTCCGCACCCACCCGCTACCGCGAGGTGGTACTGACTGCATCCAAGCTAAACACCTGTGGTCAATGATCCTACTTATCTAGCTGTAACAGCAAATCAGATAAGTCTGTTGGAAGAGGTGCTTCGAATTGCAAACGTTCACCTGTTATGGGATGGGTGATCGCGAGCCTCTCAGCGTGCAGAAAGTGCCGGCCCAGGTTCCGAACCCTACTCCTCAATCGAGCATCCTGAATATTATTGTCGCGCCCGCCGCCATAAGTTTCATCGCCAACTACAGGATGATGTAGCCACATCAGATGAACACGAATCTGATGTGTGCGCCCCGTCTTTAATTCCACATCCAACAGCGTGAATCGTTGATAGTGCTTTCGCACTTTGTACAACGTTAGTGCGCTGCGTCCACCTCGCACTACTGCCATTCGCGTGCGATTAGCCGGATCGCGGGCAAGTGGTTGGTCAATACGTCCCGTCGAGTTATCTACACGGCCGTGGACGAGCGCAATGTAAGACTTAAGGACTGTGCGATCGCGAAACTGTTCCGACAGGTTCTCGAGCGCTGCTTCAGTTTTTGCCACTACAAGCAGGCCGGATGTGTCGCGATCCAGACGGTGAACAATGCCGGGCCTGATCGGGCCTGCGCTCGCTGGTAAGTTTTGGAAATGAAAAGCGAGAGCATTTGCGAGCGTGCCGGAATGAATGCCCGCGGCTGGGTGCACCACGAGTCCCGCTGGCTTATTAACGACGATCAAGCTTTCGTCTTCATGAACGATTTCGAGAGGAATGTTTTCCGGCGCAAAGATCTCGACTGGCGACGCGACGAGTTCGACTTCTACTTCATCACCCTTTCTCAGTCTGTAAGAAGCTTTCGCACTTCGACCGTTCACAATAACGTCTTCGTTTTCGATTAGACGCTGCAGACGCGCGCGACTCCAGGTTTGAATTTGTGAGGCGAGATAAGTGTCGAGACGAGAATCAACACTGGTGTCATCGACTTTGAATGTGAGGGTCTCTGAATCCATGCTCCTATGTCCGATATGCTTTAGCTTGTCGTGACGCAACCAACAAAATCCTGAGTTCCTAAGAGCATACGAATCTTTGGCGTTTGGTTGGTTGCGTCACGACAAGCTAAAGCATATCGGACATTCATCCATTCTTCCGCTCAAACTCCTTCATGAACGATACCAGCGCCTCGACGCCTTCGCGGGGGAAGGCGTTGTAGATGGAAGCTCTGATGCCACCGACCGATCGATGGCCCTTCAAGCCATCTAATCCTTGTGCTGTCGCTTCAGCTGTGAACTTCTTCTCGAGTTCTTCAGAGGGCAAGCGATACGTGACGTTCATTGTCGATCGGGCATCGGCATCAGCATGACCGCGATAAAAGGGGGACGCATCGATAGCATCGTAAAGTAACTTCGCCTTCTCGTCGTTCTCTCGTTCCATGGCAGCGAGTCCGCCTTTGTCCTTTAACCACTTACAAACGAGATCGATGATGTAGATGCCCCACGTGTTTGGAGTGTTATAGAGCGAGTTGTTTTCAACGTGAGTTTTGAAATCGAGCATCGTGTGCAAACCTTCAGGAATGCGCTGCAACAGATCATCGCGAAGTATTACGAGAGTCACACCGCTCGGACCCATGTTTTTCTGGGCGCCCGCGTATATCAGCGCAAACTTCTCCATCGGAATTCGATGCGAAAGGATGTCTGACGACGCATCTGCAAACAACGGCACGGAACCAACGTCTGGTTCAGTTTTCCACTGAACACCTTCAATCGTTTCGTTCGTGGTGATGTGAACGTAAGCTGCTTGCGAATTGAGATTGATTTCGTCATTCGCTGGAACGCGAGTAAAGCCACCGTCGGCCATATTTGCGGCAACATTCACACCGCCCACCTTCTTTGCTTCTTTTAATGCCTTCTTTCCCCAGCTGCCGGTGATGATGTAATCAGCAGAACCATCAGCAGGGAGGAAGTTCATGGGCACCATGGAAAACTGCAGACTCGCGCCACCCTGCAAAAAAAGAATTCGATAGTTGTTGGGGATGCCGAGAAGCTCGCGCAGACCTGCTTCGGCGCCGGCAATGATCTTGTCAAATGTTTTCGAACGATGACTAATCTCCATAACTGACATGCCGACCCCGGGAAGACTCAGCATGTCGCGTTGAGCTTCTTCAAGCACCGGAACTGGCAGGACCGCCGGTCCAGCACTGAAATTAAAAATGCGTTCGGTCATACTTGTCTCCTGATAATGAGTAATAGGACCTATTTGACCTGTAGGACCCATTTAACCAGCCGACCACTGATAGCTATCCAAACCTTCCCCTTAAAACTTTCCCCGTAATCTTCAACACAACAAATCGTGGGAAAAATCGCTCGGCAAATATGGTGAAGCGATTGGGCCAGCCTGAGATGATCACACTCTTCTTTCGTTTCAATCCGCGTATCGCAGTTTCGACCACTTCTTCGGGTGATTGCGACCCGCGCATGGGGGGACGATCCATTTTGGCTGCTTCGAAGAAATTGGTTTCAGTTACACCCGGACATAAAGCCATCACGTGAACTCCAAAAGGTCTGTTCTCCTCCCAGAGTGCTTCTGAAAAAGTAAGAACGAACGCCTTGGTTGCTGCATAAGTCGCCATAAACGGGACTGGTTGAAATCCGGCAGTTGAAGCTACGTTGATTATCGTCCCCTGTTTTCGTCCGCGCATCGGCAAAAGAAACCGGTAAGTAAGATCGACAACTGCTGCTACATTAAGCTTAATCATCTCGACCTCACGAGCCGGGTCAAGTTTGTCAAAGTAGCCCATGGATCCGAAGCCCGCGTTGTTCACGAGCATATCGATCTCAAGTCCACGCTTCTTCGTCTCTTCGAAAAGACGTGCGGGTGCATCCGGCTCAGTAAGATCAAGCGCAAAATACTGAGCGCGAATTCCACTCATTCGTCCCAGCTCATTGCAGATTGTGATCAGCTTCTCTTCAGAACGAGCGACCAGGAACACGTTACGACCCAACGCTGCGAACTTACGAGCAAAGGCCGCACCTATTCCGCTCGAGGCTCCAGTTATGAGCGTTGTATTCATTCAGCCAGCTAGCCGTATCAGATTCAACTCGATTATGTCGGGGCATTGAGAACGAATGCGATCGAGCATGCCGGCCGACGGTGCGTTATCGAGATTAATGCGCGCAACCGCCGCAGCGGCTCCTTCAAACACGATGTTCTCCATCTCCTGGACATTGATCTGTTCAACTTTTATCGCATCGAGGACACCGGCGAGCACTCCCGGTCGATCAACATGTCGAACAACAAGACGATGTGTAGCGGGAGTTTGTCGCGCGAGGTTAACTACGTTTGGTACTTTCCCAGTTTCCTTAAACTCTTTCACGATGCGAACAGTTTCTGCCGCGATGGCTTCCTGTGCCTGATCCGTCGATGCGCCGATGTGATGAGTACCGTACAGGTGTTCCTCTTTGCCAATTGGATCGAGGAACTCGGCAACTGCACTGGTAGGCTCGACGGCATAAACATCCAGACCTGCGCGGATGCCGCGGTTTTTAATTGCGTCGACCAACGCATTTTGGTCCACGACTTCACCACGTGCCGTATTGATAAAGTAACTTCCGGGTCGCATTACACTAAAGATGTCCGCGTTAATCGAGTTTCGTGTCTCCGGATTGAGCGCTGTGTGAACGCTGACGACATCAGCCGCCGCGGCTACATCGACCGGGCTTTGTTTGTAGTCGACACCGAGCTGGACGGCTCTCTCCGGCGTCAAGCTACGACTCCAGGCGATCACGGGCATCCCAAAAGCTCGTGCGCGCGGGATCATTTCCTGACCAATCTTTCCGAGACCTATGAGTCCCAGCGTGCGACCAAAGAGGCCCCGAGCCTTTGAGAACTCTTTTTTATTCCATTGTCCCTGTCGTAATGCAATTACGTTATCAACAACGCGCCGATCGAGTGCGAGAATCAATGCAAACGCCAGTTCAGCTACGGCAATTGAGTTCTTGCCGGGACAATTCGAAACGTAGATACCTCGTTTCGAAGCAGCTGCCACGTCGATAGTGTTATAACCGGCGCCCGCGCGCACGACGAGTTTAATTGGCCCGGCATCAAGCATGGGTTCAGTGACTTTTGTGCCGCGGACCACCAACACATCGGGAGATGTTTCTTTGATTGCGTTGACCAGCGAGTCGTCTTTGACATCAGGCTGATACGAAACATCGCAGCCGATTGCTTGCAAGCCATCACGCCCTGACTGTTCGAATTTGTCTGCGATTAAAATGAGCATAGTTAGTGGTCAGTGGTCAGTAGTTAGTGGTCAGTAGTATATAGGTCATATAGGTCACATGGGTCCTATACGACTGACCACTGACCACTGCCTAAATTCGATGGATCAACAACCCATCCCTCAACTTTGGTTCAAACCAGGTTGATTTGGGCGGCATGATCTCACCCGCATCCGAAACTCTTAAAAGCTCTTCTACGGTTGTCGGAAAAAGAGAAAACGCGACTGCTGCTTTGCCTTCGTTAACCAGTCGTTCGAGTTCCTTTGTTCCGCGCAGCCCACCAACAAAGTCGATGCGCTTATCTGTTCTTACATCATGAATACCAAGAATCGGGTCCAGCAAACGATCCTGAAGAATGCTTACGTCGAGATGAGCAACTGTGCCAACTGGCAGAGTCGCGTCAGCAGCAAGCTGTAGTCCGTACCACTCGTCCTCCAGATACATGCTCCATTGACCTCGTGTGCCAGGCTCTGGAGTAGCGCCGCGAACAATGGTGAATTGACCTTTTATCGCATTGAGAAACTCTTCTTTCGATAATCCGTTCAAATCCTTAACGACGCGGTTATAGGCGAGAATCTGTAAATGCGAATCCGGGAAGAGTACTGTCAGAAAATAGTTGTAATCCTCTTTGCCCGTATGCCCGAAACTCTTCTCCTTCAACTCCGAGCGGGCGCGACTTGCACTGGCAGCCCGATGATGACCGTCAGCGATATACAGCAACGGCACCGCTTCGAAACTCTTCACGAGATTATCGGTGTTCGCAACTCGCCAAATTGTATGCCTGATGCCGTCTTCCGCAGTTAAATCAAACAATGGTTCGGACGAGAGCACAGCTTTTACCTCATCGTCGATTTCTTTACGATGTCTATAAGTCACAAACACTGGTCCCGTCTGCGCACTCAGCATCAACATGTGTCTCGTTCGATCGTCTTCTTTGTCACGGCGCGTTCGCTCGTGTTTGCGGATCGTATTGTCGTCGTATTCATCTATGGAACAGCAGGCAACAATCCCAACTTGTTCATGTTGGCCCATCACCAGTTTGTAAAGATAGAGACTCGGTACATCTTCAATTTCGAGTGGTGCATTTTGGATTAACGTCTGAAAGTTTTGGACAGCTTTACGGTAGACAGCATCGCTGTAGACATCGGTACCCGCAGCTAAATCTATTTCCGGGCGCGAGACATGAAGAAAACTTAGCGGATTTCCTTTGGCGAGTTCACGAGCTTCATCTGTGTTCACCACGTCATAAGGAACGCTCGCTACGGCTTTTGCTTGCTCTGGATGTGGACGTAAGGCGCGAAAAGGACGAATAACTGCCACGGAGCCTCCTGTTGAGAGACACTCTTGCGAAGGCCAATCAGAGTGGGTCAGCGCAAGAATGAAAACGTTATGATTAAGGCTTGAGTTAAGACTATCAAGCGCGGGCTGGAGGAACAAGCGGAGAGATAGTCAGTGGTCGGTAGTCAGTGGTCCGTGGTCCGGAGTTATAGGACCTATTCGACCTATAGGACCTATTCTACTGACTACTGACCACTGACCACTGACTAGATCTCGTCAATCTTCGCTGCGAGAATGAAATCGCTCTCGGTGAGCCCGTTGATTTTGTGTGTCCAGATCGTGATCTCTGCCTGGCCCCAACCGAAACAAATGTCTGGATGATGACCTTGTTCTTCAGCGATTTCGCCAACCTTATTCACGAATGCAAGGGCCTCTCGGAAGTTGGAAGGTTTATACACCTTGCGCAGATGATGTTCGTCGATGACTTCCCAACCTTGAAGTTGATTCAATAACGGTTTGATTTCATCTGCGGTGAGAGGCGGGACCCCTCCTCTGCAGGGCACGCATTGTTTGCTTGATAGTTCACTCATAGATTCTCGCTTACGAAGAAGCAACTCCTTGTAAAGCTTTCTTCAAAATTGCAATTTGTCCGGCGTGATAGAGATCGTGCTGTATGCCACCATGCAGTGTCACGTAGACACTGGAGAACTCCGGATCTCTTTCACTGATAATCGGCAGATCAAGTCGCGATTCGTCTGTTGATGAAATTGCATCCAGCAACTGTTCGTGAATGTGCATCAACTTTTGTTTGGTCGCGGTCCAGGAATCCTCGCTGTGATCATTCACGCTGGGCCAGTCTTCCTCATTGCTAAGTTGTGCCGGATCACCTTTCAGTCTGCGCTGGCAAGCACTTTCCCAGGCGGCGATATGGAGAGTCAACTCCCAGATCGAATGCGCACCGGGCACTGGATGTGCAGCGGCTTGCTCTGCTGTTACCCCGGCAAGCAGCGATAACAAAGAAGGGCCGTGCCACGCCTGTCCATTAAATGCGCGTTGAAATTGATCCTTGATTCGCTCAAGTTCCTTCATTGGTGGCTCTCCCTCGGATCTCCTCTAATTTCTCAAGAAGCTCTTGACGTTCGATATACAACCGGGCCAGGGCTGCTGGCAATGCTACGTTGTCGGCTTGTTGAGGATCGAAACCCCGAACACGCATCTGTTGCTCAAACTGTTCTGTAATCTCCAGCAGCCGGGCTTCCAATTGTTTGGTCGTAGATTCCATTTAACGATAATTCGTTAGTAAGAGTCCAAGTGAGTGCGATGCGCATGGGCTATAGGACCTATTCGACCGATTGGCCCTATTCCGCTTGCTCATTCCACATAAAGCTTCTCAATCTCATCCACCATCCTTGTTAAACTGAATCGCGATCGCGCATCCGCAGCGGCTTGTTGGGCCATGCGCTTTCGTGTCTCTGTGTTCGTGAGGAGTTCAATAACAGACCTCGCGAGTTCTTCCACATCACCAATTGGGACGAGCAGGCCGCTTTGCTGATCGGTAACAACCTCCTGCGCTCCTTCGGTTCTTGTAGCGACGACCGCAGTTCCCGAAGCCATTGCTTCAGCGATCGACAAACCAAACGACTCAGTCTCTGAAGCCGAAACAAACACGTCTGTCGCACATAATAATTGTTCTGCGTCATCTAACCATCCCAGCAGATGTACCCGCCTGGATAGATTTAGTTCGTTGACGAGATCTAGAAGCGCTTTGTGATTCTCGCCGCTCGGTGAGGTGTCAACACCGGCGATCACAAAATGGACGTTGTCTACACTTCGCTGAACAATCGCGGCCGCTTTGATCAAGTCGTCGTGTCGTTTCAATCTCCTTAATTCGCCGATGCTCGATACCAGAAGACAATCATCAGGTAGATCTCTGGCTTTCAGTAAATCGACACGATCGAGGCTTTGGCACGCGTTTGCAAAACGATCTAGGTCGATGCCATTTGGAACAACTGCGATCTTCTCATTGGGCACAATCTGTTGCTCTTTAAGCTGCCTTGCAACCGCTCGCGAAACGGCGATGACTTTGGTTGCTCTGGAAAGCGTGCGGCGATGTAGCCGGCTCAATGGAAACAGCACGTGGCGGGTTACGAAAAATTTTGGTTTGGGATAACTGTGAGCCGCATAAGCAGCAAGCGAATAGTCGCGTGCCATGTGCGCGTGAACTACTTCAATGCCATTTTGCTTAACGAGTCGCGCGAGGCCTTGGGCGCTTCTCGCGTCGAGCGCGTTGCGCAGAGGCAGGGTCTTTATGTTTTGTGACTGAACTCGAAGCTGATTCTGCAGCGGAGAGTCAGGTCGTAAGGCAACGAACACTTCATGACCACGCTCTACTAAAGCATTTGAGAGATCAACGAGGTAGCGTTCACCACCACCGAAGGATGACGCCGAACTGATTTGAAGAATGCGCATGATTATCAGTGGTCAGTAGTATAGGACCTATTCGACCTATAGGACCTATTCCACTGACCACTGACTATCCGCCGTACCAAACTCAAACACGACATTCCCAAAGTGTTTTAATTACCACTGACTTCGCCACGAGAACTCCAGCAAAATCGAGACTTCAAACAGGCACAACGGTTGCCATTTCAATTCCAAAGGAACTCTGTTTGTTGGGGAGGAAATTGTATGGCTAAGGCGAGATTAGTGACAGGACTTTTTAAGAGCAAGGTTGCAGCTGAGGCAGCGGTGGACGCCATCATAAAGAATGGGTTCAGCCGCGATGACATTAGCGTGTTGATGTCTGACGCGACGCGGAACAAAGAGTTCGCATTGCAAACCAGAAGTCACGCGGCAGATGGACTGGGCATTGGTGGGGCGATCGGCGGTGCGGTGGGTGCAGTGCTGGCGGCGATCGTTGCGGTTGGCACCACTATTTTTCTGCCTGGCATCAATCTTGTTATCGCGGGCCCGATTGCGGCGGCGCTGGCAGGAGCTGGAGCGGGCGGAGCAACTGGCGGACTAATTGGAGCGCTGATTGGCGCGGGTATTCCCGAGTATCGCGCGAAGGTTTACGACGCAGAAATTCGTGGCGGCGGTATTTTGATCGGAGTCGAAGCCCCGACAGATGAAGACGTCGATCGGCTTGAACAGCTGCTCTCAGATTTAGGAGCGCAACACGTTCGGACTGAATAGGGTGCGTGTGAAGAGGTTGGTCAGCAGTATAGGACCTATACGACCTATTGGACCTATACCACTGACCACCGCTGACTGATGCTGGCGTGATCTAAAAATCAGCGCTTTACGGCGTCTCCGACATCTTCAATTGCTTCACCCACTTTGCGCCGAGCTTTGCCGAAGCCTTCCTGGACTTTGCCTCCAGTGTGCTCAGCGGCGCCTTCGTTCTCCATCTCACGATCGTTAATAGCTCGGCCGACAGTTTCTTTTGTTTTACCCTTCGCTTGATCGAATTTGCCTTCTATTTCGTCTCGGTTTGGTAAACCCATATCTAACCTCCTAGTCGTCGATGTTCTTTGCCTGAGGTTGATGCTGACTGCATCAACCTCAGAGCCTACTCGTGCGGGGAAGGCAGCAAGCAGCATTCCCCATAAGGAGAGCGTAATTAAACGTGCAAGATGAATTGGGATGTACGCTTTCGGACAGGAAGTGAGCGGGTTTAGAACGCGCCAAGCTCAGAAGTTCACGCCTAAAGCAGCCAACACTGCGAGAACGACAGCAAGGATCGCTTCGCCGCAGATTAACCCAGACGCAAGTGGTATTCGGATATCTTCCTCAGACTTCGGTGAAGTCCTGGCCCAAATGAGTTGACCAACACCGCCGGCAATGAAAGTCATTAACACAGAGGCAGGTATTAACATCCCAATCCCAATCGCTGCTGGTGAAGGAGTCTTCTCGCTGACGTACTCAGCAAGCAGCGTTAGGATTATTCCCACGGCGATTCCGATAGCGAGACCTACCAAACATCCCGGCGGCAATGCGCTCAACCCTTTGGTCAACAACTCCGCAAACCCTGCCCATTTAACGCTGATCGGTGAAGACAATCCCTGTGGCCCAATTCCAAACTTGTCTCGAAGCACCGGGTAAACAATCGCAGTCGCCATCGATCCAACGGGGGCGGCGATTAACTGAGCGATAGTCAAGTTTCGAGGATTTGATTTGACCAACTGACCAGCCTTGAAGTCCTGCATCAATGCTTCAGATGTGACGGCGATGGTTCCAGTCAGTCCACTTGAAGACATATTTACCGGAACGTTGCCAGGTGAGATGAAGGCGAAGACCGCTTGCATCATGTTTGACATTGCGCTTATTGGACCCCAATTCGTTTCACCCAGAACCCGCAACCCGACAAGCATTAAAGGCAGTGTCAGGAGAATGGCGATGAACGACAGCCAAACAGGAATTCCCATGCTGATGAATTGAACGAGGCAGATGATCACAGTCATCACGATCGATCCAATCAAGACCCACTGCATCGGAATATCACGTCCTTCCAACTTGCTTGCGCTCAGCCCGCGAAAGGTTTTCACAATCAGGTTCCATTTGAGTGCCAGCGATGTCAGGCCACCCGCCACCATCAATCCCGTTGCCGGCCACATCACCCAGCGTAGAGTCATGGGATAAGTTTGTTCGGGAATCATTCCATGGGCCACAAGGTAGTGAGGCAACAGGAACCAACTCACGAATGTTCCGATGGCCATTGCGAGACATATCCGAAATCCAACGAGAAGCCCTGATCCAAACGAGAGCAGACTCCAGTTGAAGCCGATATTCATTGGTTGCATGCCTGGCAACAACCACGTATCGGGAAACAGTTTCAGGAAACTCGTCAACACCATTAAGAGACCTGAAGCCAGGCCGCCAAAGGCGAGTGCTTTAACTGGTTTTGCCGATGCACCCTTGTCCTTGCCCTCGTGTAATACTTTGATTGTTTCGCCGGCTGCCATCCCGTCCGCGTACGTCAAGTTTTCTTCGTCGATGTAGTGCCGCCTCATCGGCACAGCGAGGAGAATTCCCAGCAGACTTGCGCTGCAAAGCCAGAAAAAGATTTGAAACGTTCCGAGATGAATCGGGGGATTAAGAACTTGTTTGCTGTTGAGTAGATCGAATGCGGCAAGCAGCACACACATGAACGCAGTTTGTCCGGCGCTGGTGCCCATCGTCTGCACTATGTTGTTCTCGCGAGCATTCGTGCCGGTGGCGCGGAGAATCAGCACGAGAGCGATGAATCCAAAGAAGGCTGAAACAACAGAGAGATTCGGACCGAAGCCGAGCTTTAGGACGCAGTACGGGTAGGCGCTGCCAATGATTGCGGCGACGACGAGCCCAACCAGGATTGAGCGGAGAGTTAGTTCCGGGCCAGGCCGAACGGCATCATCAGTCATTGTGAGGACATTATTGCAGAGAAAAGCTGTTCTAGTCAGTGGTCAGTAGGTAGTCAGTAGTCAGTGATCGTTTCTATAGGTCCAATAGGTCCAATAAACTGACCACTGACCACTGACCACACTGCCTTACGCCGCGAGCCTCTCTCGAGCGAGCTTGTCCCACTTCCGCTGTTCACGATAACGATATGAGGGCATCGTCTTAACCGCTTCAATGCAACGATCGAAAACTTCCCGAGCAGCGTCTCGCTGGCCCAATTCCTCAAGCGTCTTACCGTAATAGTAAAGTCCTTCGGGGTCGTATTCCCGACGGGAGGTAAATGTCTCCAGGGCATCTTTTGCTTCATTGAACATTGAAGCGGCGAGATAGGTTGCCCCTATTTCACGCCAGATTTCGCTGTGTGAATGCTTCTCGTCTTGTTCGAGAACTACGCCGAAGTGATTAATCGCGTCTTGAAGTCTGCCTTGTTCGCGCGCAATGCGACCGAGCTGAAAGTGAGCATCTGTTTCGTCGTTATCGATCTCGATCGCATGTTGAAAACGAGAGATCGCTTCCGTGTATTGTCGTCTGTACTGGTAGATCAATCCGAGTTGATAGTGTGCGCTGGCATCGCGAGGATTGATTGTCGCCGCTTCCATTGAGCGTCTGAATCCCTGCCTTTGCCTGAGCGAAAGTCCAATGTCGCCAATGTCACCACGAAACATGCTGAATGCATAAAAGAGAAGAAACGGCGAAAAGAGAAGGGGCGACACGGAAGCGAAGAGTTTGGATTGCACTGAGAACGCCAACGCTCCGACAGCGACGAGCAGTAGAGCCTTTTGATATTGAGTGCCAAACAACATTCGTAATACAACAGCCATCAACAAGCCAAAGCACAATGCGCTTGCTGCCCAGATTGCCAATGAGGTTCTGGCGCCAAGGCCGACAGATGCGAGCACTATTCCGGCTACAGTAAACGGGAGGTGTGACGCCGCCCATGCCATAAGTGCGCAAGTGAGTAATGGGCCATAGTCTCGTCGCAGCATTACTCCGAAGCTTGCGTTGGCGCCCGACATCGTCACGAGGAGGATCAGAAATGGAACGTAAAGCACCGCAATGCCCATTACGACGGTGGCGAAACTTGGTGCTTCGAATGAAACGAACCACCAGCCTTGATTGCCTACGAGCGGTAGCGGAAGTCTGTCGTAAGTGAAGTGAGGAGTTGGCGGCGCTTGCTCAAACTCCTCATCCTCATAAGGGACAGGGGGATGTGCGGCGACAGGTGTTGCCGGCAGTTCTCTATAAACTGCCTGGTAACTGTTGTAGATATGAGAAGTGATCGCTGCGTGAAAGATCATCGAGAGAGCAGCAACCACAATTGCTGCGTAAAGCCAGTGACCTTCGTCAACAATTCTGCCCATCGCCGCGACGGGTCGGTACAGAAGGCCGAGGAGGAGTTTGGTATTCTCGAAAATCATACTGAACCCGGGTTAAGGGATATGAGGAAGGTGGCCAAACGCTCGAACAGCGTCATAGGCCAGATTAGTGAGCGGTTCGCGAGGTTGTCAAGAATTTATTCCACAGATTACGCAGATTGGCCTTTGGTCTTAGGTCTTTGGAGCATCCTCCGCCACTACAGCGATACGAAGCGGTCAACAACTCCAAGACAAAGACCGAAGACCAAAGGCCAAGACCCAATCCTCGTAATCTGCGGATACCTCTCTGCGCTTGCCAATAGAGCCAGTCTCAGTCAAGATCCAACTAACAAGTCATGTCTCAACAATCCCCTGAACCGACTGCAAAGACAAGAACAGAAACAGACTCGATGGGTTCAATTGAAGTGGCGGCCGATCATTACTGGGGTGCCCAGACGGAACGATCCCTGCACCACTTCAACATCGGCGACGACCGTATGCCACGCGAAATGATCCGCGCACTTGGCATTCTCAAAAAGGCTGCCGCTCTCGTTAATGAAGAGCTGGGAAAGTTGTCACCCGATAAGTGTAATTTGATCGTTCAGGCCTGCGACGAAGTCATCGAGGGAAAACTTGACCAGCATTTCCCGTTACGAGTATGGCAAACCGGCAGCGGCACGCAGACTAACATGAACGCCAATGAAGTCATTTCGAATCGCGCGATCGAAATTGCCGGTGGCGTCATGGGAAGTAAGAAACCAATTCATCCGAACGATGATGTCAACATGTCGCAGTCGTCAAACGACACTTTCCCAACTGCGATGTACATTGCAGGTGCAGAACAGTTGCATAAACTCATCCCTCGGATTCAGGAACTTCATGACGCAATCGACGCCAAGGCCACTGAGTTTGCCGGCGTTGTAAAGATCGGTCGCACGCACCTTCAGGATGCGACACCTTTGACGGTTGGTCAGGAAATGAGCGGTTGGGCCAGTTTATTAGAGGCTGACATCGACCGTCTTAAGTCCGTGCTTCCTGGTTTGTTGAATCTGGCGATTGGGGGAACGGCAGTCGGAACTGGCCTGAATTCTCATCCGGAGTTTGGAGAACGGGCGGCAAGAAAGATTGCCGAGCTGACGGGATTGCCATTCAAATCGCATCCGAACAAGTTTGCTGCTTTATCTGCGCACGATGAACTGGTGTTCGCAAGCGGAGCGATCAAGACGCTTGCCGCTTCATTGATGAAGATCGCAAACGATGTTCGATGGCTTGCGTCCGGGCCGCGCTCTGGATTGGGAGAGCTGGTTCTACCTGAGAACGAGCCTGGATCGTCGATTATGCCGGGAAAGGTAAATCCGACGCAGAGCGAAGCGATGACAATGGTG
This sequence comes from Pyrinomonadaceae bacterium, assembly GCA_036006355.1. Classification (GTDB taxonomy): domain Bacteria; phylum Acidobacteriota; class Blastocatellia; order Pyrinomonadales; family Pyrinomonadaceae; genus PSRF01. Next base: position 91,379 of record DASYPT010000134.1, read on the forward strand.
GCAGTGCAGGTATTCGGAAACGATCTGGCGACCAGCTTTGGCGGATCGCAGGGAAATTTTGAGTTGAATGTTTTCAAGCCGGTGATGATTCATAATTTCCTGCACTCGATTCGTTTGTTACACGATGCAATTCGCAGCTTTGTGGAGTTCTGTATCTCGGGTCTCGAAATTAATCGAACGAAGATAGACGAACACCTAAGACACTCGTTGATGCTTGTTACAGCTTTGAATCCACATATTGGTTACGACAAGGCGGCGCAGGTCGCAAAGAATGCGCACAAGAAGAATATAAGTTTGCGAGAGTCTGTTATCGAGCTCGGGTTTTTGAGCGGTGAAGACTTTGACAGGCTGGTGAAGCCTGAAGAGATGACACACCCCTGAAAATTTCAGATTTCAAATTTTAGATTTCAGATTAGAAGGAGCTCGGGCCTTACTTACCTCCGAACTTCTTAGAACGACTTGCCTGATAAGAACGACAAAGTAAAAGAGAACGTTTGCGGTAATTATTACGTCGACTCTTCGTGTATCGACTGCGATGTGTGTCGTGACACAGCTCCTGACAACTTCAAGCGGTCAGACGAAAATAATTATTCATTTGTCTACAAGCAGCCTGAGACGCCGGAAGAGAAAACGCTTTGTGATGAAGCAATGACTTGCTGTCCGGTTGAAGCGATCGGAAATGATGGGTAGGCGGCAAGAATAGGTCATATAGGTCGTAGAGGTCTATAAGTTTTCGACGACCACATTGATCATCCCCTCAACAGCCCTCACCTCAAACGTCTTGATCTTCTCACTCACTGTTAGGCATTCGCCGGTTCGGACGTCAAATTGCCATCCATGCAGGCTACACTCAACAATGTGGCCAATCACAGTGCCGTCTGATAAAGCTGCTCCGCGATGTGGGCAAAAGTTGTCGGTGGCATAGTATTCGCCGTTGATATTGTAGAGCGCGAGTTCGCTGCCGTTGGAAAGAGTGAGTCTTCGGAGCGTACCTTGCGGCAAAGCATCTGCGGAACAGACGGGGACAAGAGTTCTCGATTCTGACGATTCAGTTGCGTCGTTTGAACTAGTATCGAATGATTGCATTGCTGGATGGTAACAAAACACAAAACTAATGTCCGATATGCGCCTGTCTTGTCGTGGGCCGGAGAAACATCAGCGCATTCTTTAGCACGAAAGGACAAGACAGACGCATATCGGACACTTGGCAAGATTTTGAATCTCGACCGTTCCTATCTCGGCGGCAGTTAACGTACTCTGCCCAGCTGAAGCCACTAATTTGGTTTGCAGGAACGAGGAGAGAAGATGAAACAGCTCAAATTACTGACAGGAATTGTTGCAGTAGTGCTGACCCTCAGCATCGGGGCGACAGCTCAACAGACAACTACAAAAACAGACGATTCGAGAAAAGTTACTCGTGTATCGGTTTCCGGTGATTCTACAGTTCAAGCACAGCCTGACACTGCCATCGTTACCATCTCGGTAGTAAACCAGGCTACACAAGCGTCAGAGGCGCAGCAACAAAATGCCGCCCAAACCGATGCGGTGGTGAAAGCTCTGAAGGCTGCGGTTGGCACTGGTGCTGAAGTAAAGACAAGTGGTTATGGTCTTCAGCCACAACGTATCTATAAAGAAGGTCAGCCTCCTTCGATAAGCGGCTATGAAGCTCGAAACTCAGTGACAGTTACTCTGAGCGATCTTAAGAAGGTCGGCGCAGTGATAGATGCGGCAGGTCAGGCGGGCGCGAATGACATCAACGGAATCTTATTCACTCTCAAACAAGATCGACCTGCAATGGATCGGGCTTTGAGTGAAGCTACGAAGGAAGCCGTGAGCAAAGCTCAGCTGATTGCCCAGGCTTTAGGCGGAAGAGTTTCCCGCATAGTCGAGGTGCAGGAGGATGGTTTTCAACGGCCCCAACCGATTTATCAAGGTGCTCAAGTTGGAATGATGCGGACCGCTGCTGTAAGTACCCCCATTGAGGTTGGTTCATTGGATGTTCATTCCCGAGTTCAGCTGATCGCTGAGATCGAGATTGGATGAACTTTAAGGATGAAGGATGAAGGCGGAAGGATGAAAGGATCTCAGATCTCAGATCTCAAATATGATGGTTCCAGGAGTTCAATCTGGGATCTGAGATCTGAAATCTGAGATCCTTTCATCCTTCCGCCTTCATCCTTCATCCTTCTGAAATGCCCCCGCAACAATTTATTTTTTTGTCGAGTTCAAACTCGACATCGCAATTCCTTGCAAGGAGAAAAGAAATGGCGAGATATAGAGGCGAACTGGATGAGGAGCGCGAGAGAGACCTTTACGGACGGGAGAGCCGTCTACGGCGCGAGTCCCTTGGCGCATACGACGAACCCTATCTGGGCCGCCGCGCGTTTGAGAACGAGCGACGTCCGAGCTACAACCGATACGGCGAACGCGCCGAGTACCAGTATGACGAACCACGTTATCGTGGAACGCGCGACCGTTTTGACGAAGACACCGGTAGACGCAGTGAGAGATATGATCGAGGAGATGTTTCTCCCGGTTATTCCACGCGAAAAGCGGCGGAACGCTCCCGACTACGTTGTCGCGACATAATGACTCGCGATCTGGCTGTCGCAACACGTGATTCATCAGTGCGCGAAGTCGCAATCATGATGAAACAGGAAGATACCGGTGTGATTCCGGTAGTGGATTATGACGCAGATGGAAACGGCAAAGTCAAAAATGACGAAAGGAATTATGAGTCGCGTCATTATGCACGTGGGAAGCTTGTGGGCTTGATAACTGATCGAGATATCGCGTTACGTGCAGTCTCTGAGGGCAAAGACTGCGGTATCACTCGCGCTGAGGAGATCATGTCCACGGACGTTCACACGGCAAGACCAAATGATCGAGTGGTGGACGTAATTCGGAAGATGGGCGACAAACAAGTTCGTCGCATACCGGTTACTAACGAGAATGGATATCTCGTGGGAATGATTTCAATGGCTGACATTGCCGTTGAAACGCATGAGGATTTCGAACTAGCCGAGGCCATCGAAGATATATCCAAAGGCTCTTCGTTCTGGAGCCGGATATTTAGTTAGACGGTCTTAGCGGGGGTCTCGGGGCGATTTCAGATTTCAGATTTTAGATTTCAGATTTGGTCAGGAGTCAGTCGGCAGAAGCTAATAGGACCTATATGACCTATTGGACCTATAACCTGCTGTCCCAATCTTAAATCTGAAATCTTAAATCTGAAATCGCCCTAGACCCCCCGCTGGCAATCAGCAATCAGTTCCCTTATTCTTTTGACATGTCACAGCCAAAGTCTGATTTCTCTCTGATCATGGGTCGTCGACCGACGCCTTCCGGTCGTTTGTGGAATCCCTCGGCTGATGTCTATCGATCACCAGACGGTTGGATCGTGAAGGTCGATCTGGCCGGTGTTTGTTCGAACGATTTGGAGATTGACTTGCAAGACTCCTTATTAACGATACGCGGGTGCCGCAAAGATACTCATTACTCTGAAGGATTTGTCTATCATCAAATGGAGATCACATACAGTCGGTTTGAGAAACAGATTCAGTTTCCCGACAGAATTGAAGGAGCCAGCGTCGCTCACGATTACAACGACGGTTTCTTTATCATCAAATTGCGAAGTGAAAACTCTTCGAGCTGAGCATCATGTCGCAGCCTTCTGAAACATTGCCCGCCGTTGACATCTCCACGACCGCAGCCGCATTGCCGGTTAGTGATCCGGGTGCTAAAGCAGGTCAGCCATTTGAAATCTCAGTCCTGGCACTACAGAACCTGACAATTTTCCCCGAGACAGTAATTCCGTTAGCTGTCGGACGACCAAGGTCGATTGCGGCCGTGGAAGCAGCCCTGGCGACACAGGAGAAACTACTCGGCTGCATTACTGTCCGTCCGGATCGGGCTGACGATACTGATGCTAAGACCGACGATCTTTACGAAACCGGCACGTTAGTAATGATCAAGCGGATGGAGCGCGTTGGCGACGCGATGCGCATAGTTGTTCAGGGAAGCGAGCGAATCAAAGTCGTTGAATGGAAACTGCAGGACCCCCACATGAGGGCTGTTGTTCAGATACTTCCTGAACCGCATGTGATCGATGCAGAGGAAGTTGAAGCCGCTCGAAGAAATCTGCAGGAGATGATTCAGCAAGCGTTGTCGCTGCTGCCAAATATTCCGCCTGAGGTTCGTGTTGCAGTTCTGGGGTCAGTCGATGCAGTACGGTTGGCTTACTTTCTCGCGTCCGTTTTAACTTTGGGCGTTGAAGAAGAGCAGAAGATGCTCGAGGCAAATACTGCTGACGAGTTGCTTCATCTTGCACACCAAAATCTTGCCCGCGAACTCGAGATTCTGCAGCTGCGGTCGAAGATTGCTTCGGAAGCACAATCAGAAATGGACAAGGCACAACGCGATTACGTGTTGCGCCAGCAAATGCGCGCGATTCAAAAGGAACTTGGCGAAGACGAAAGTGGAGAGGCGGCTGAAGCTCAGTTGCTTCGCGAGCGACTGGAGAAAGCGGAGTTGCCCGAGGAGGTGCGGGCTGAAGCAGAACGAGAGTTGAAACGACTCGAGCGTTTGCCATCAGCAGCGCCCGACTACCAGGTAATTCGTACGTATCTGGATTACGTTCTGGAACTCCCATGGATGAAGTCTTCGGCGGACAAGTTGGATTTGGCCGAGGCACGCAAAATTCTCGATGAAGATCACTATGGACTTGAGGACGTAAAGGAACGCATTCTCGAGTTTCTCGCTGTGATCAAACTTCGTCCTGATACTAAAAGTCCAATTCTATTGTTTGTAGGACCTCCAGGTGTGGGAAAGACTTCACTGGGTCGATCGATAGCCCGCGCGTTAGGTCGACAGTTTGAAAGAATGTCGCTCGGTGGTGTGCGTGACGAAGCTGAGTTACGTGGTCATCGCCGGACCTATATTGGGGCCCTCCCAGGACGAATCATTCAGGCAGTTCGTCGTGCCGGAGTGAACAATCCCGTGATGATGCTGGATGAGATCGATAAGCTCGGCAACGATTATCGCGGAGACCCGGCGGCCGCGTTACTGGAGATCCTGGATCCACAGCAGAACAATTCTTTCCGTGATCATTACCTGGACTTGCCGTTCGATCTTTCGAAGATTTTTTTCATTGCGACCGCGAATCAGCTGGGTCCTATTCCCGCTCCGTTACGCGATCGGATGGAGATGATTCGTTTGGCTGGGTATAGCGATCGCGAGAAGCTCGAGATCGCGCGACGGTATTTAGTGCCGCGTCAGATTCAGGAGAACGGCTTAAATACGGCACAATTAAAGATCACTGACGAAGCGATCGGACTAATGGCGGAAAGCTACACGCGCGAGGCCGGAGTCAGACAGCTCGAGAGAACAATCGGTAGCATCGCACGCAAAACGGCACTGAAGATTGCGCAGGCCCAAGCCGAAAGTGTGACTGTAAATGAAAGCGACTTGCGAGAGCTTCTTGGTCCGCCAAAGTTCTATCCTGAACTTGCTCGAAAAGAGTTACCAGCTGGAGTTGCCACAGGAATGGCATGGACAGAAATGGGCGGCGAGGTTCTGTTCATCGAAGCGACTTTGTTACCCGGTGGTCGCGGGTTGACGATAACCGGCCAGTTGGGAGAAGTGATGCAGGAATCGGCTCGTGCTGCGCAGTCTTACCTTTGGTCTCATGCAGTGGAGCTGGGCATCGATCCGGAGATCTTTAAGAACTACGGCGTTCACCTGCACGTGCCTGCAGGAGCAATTCCGAAAGATGGTCCGAGTGCGGGCGTGACGATCACTTCTGCTTTGGCTTCTCTTTACACTGGAAGGCGAGTCAGACCGGACACGGCAATGACAGGCGAGATCACCTTATCCGGATTGGTGTTTCCGATTGGAGGCGTGAAAGAAAAGGTACTCGCAGCGTACCGAGCCGGCATTCGTCGCATTTTGCTGCCGAGTCGTAACGAGGCTGACGCGGATGAGATTCCCGATGATGTTCGTAACGACCTGCAGATCATTTTCATATCGAGGATTAGTGAAGTACTGGATTCTGCGCTGGAAGTGTTGGTCGCAAATCCTCCACCGCCAATCGTGTCTGATGCGATGCGTGGCGGACGAACTAATGAACCTGAGCCTTTGACGGTGAAGGGAAAATAAAAGCAAGTAAAGAGTCAGCGGCATAGGTCCAATAGGTCCTATAACCAAAAATCGAGGTCACCGAAAATCTGCGGTGACCTCGAATTCTTTTTATTGAAGTGCTGACCCGACTACGGCAGTGCTTCAATATTGAAGAAGAATTTGAACGAACCAGTCTGCTGAACTCCAAGTAGGAACTGCAGATTCAGGCTCGCTCCCGAAGCCAACGGCGTGCCGAGTGTGACGCTCATCGTGCTGTTATGTCCACCACCCATTGCCTGAGCGGGCGGAGTTTCCAGCGTTGTGCCCTGCACAGTGATTGTGCAAGGCGTAGACAGGCCTGCCGCCGTACACGTGCCGTTGTCGGTGATTCCGTTCACCACCACGTTAGTGGATGTCAGGGCCCTGATATCCGCGATTCCTCCTGGAACTAATGTGGTACTGATATCCACGACGCGGATGCGCAAGCGAGTCACAGGCGCGCCAGTGTTATTTACAAACCGTCGCCTGATCGACAGCGTCCCGTTTGCGCCATTTGTCACTGGCGTTAGATCGCGCACGCGATTTGGCGGTGCAGGTGCTCCAATGTTGGAATCGAGCAGCAGGGCCAGAATCGTGCTGTTGCGTAGTATCGGGCTCGCCAGGTTTTGTGGACCAGGTGCTCCCAGTCGTTGACCTGCAACGGTGTTCGTCGCCGCCGTGTCAACGAAGATGAAGTCATCACCGTTGACGTTCGTATCCGCAACCAAGCCGCCGGTAGGGCATGGACCAAATATCGCGGGATTACCCTTCTTGCCGCATTCGTCGCGTACGTAACTGTATTGCAGCGTGCTACCGCTAAGCGGCGGCAATGTATTGCCTTCGCGCAGCAAGTCACACGTGCCACCAGTGTTCGTGCCGAAGCCGACCGCATCGAGACGCGTCACGGTCGAGAGATTGGCGATCGATGCGGTGTTGAAAATCCCGACGTTGCCATCGCTCTGAATGTCTGCGCTCAGCGTCTGATTGCCTGCGGCTGCGCCTGTGCCACCGTAATCGGCCAGACTGTAAGCAGAGCCGACAAACAAGTAGTGTCCGCGTGCCGGAATCGTGGTCCCATTCGGTATCGTTCCGATGAGCACTGGCGTTGCGTTGCAGTCAACGCCCATCTTGAACAGTCCATAACCACCTGAGGCGTCTGAAGCAGTAACTACGAGTGGTGAATCGGAGTTGTTGTAGAGTTCAACAAAATCATCACCCGCGCCAGCCGGGCCGGAGGTTCTCAATTCAGAGATCAGGAACGTACCGGCGGCATTACCTTGCTTGATCGTGCCGACGGCTTGCCCGTCAACAATGATCGCGTTCGTTGGATTTGACAGATTGACGAGGAAGGTCTCATCAGGTTCGGGACCAGGACCATCAGCAAGGATGTTGACCGAAATAGTCTTGAACTGTTCGCCCGCAGCGAAGTTGAGTACCGTATCGGGTACAGCAGTATAGTCAGTTCCCGCAACGGCATGCCCTGCGCCGGGAGGCTGGTCGGCAGTTTGATAGTGGACCGATGCGCCTCCTGCCGGAGCCGGAGCCGATAGCGAGACGGTAAAGATCATCGGAGTGCTTCCTGACGATGGTTCGTTTGCCTGCGCATCGGAGATCGATACGTTCGGAGTGAGCAGGACTGGAGTAGTCGTTGGATCATTGGCGCCACCCACTGCCGGATCATCAGTCAACACATCGGCGAAGTTCGAGCCTGAAACCGTTCCCTGATTGGAAACTGTAGCGCCTCCGCTATAGGGATTGTTGACGGTCACCTGGAATTGGATGTGCACAGACTTGCCGGCTAACAAAGTGCCGATAGGCTGACTAAC
>DASYPT010000135.1:0-46353 GCA_036006355.1 Pyrinomonadaceae bacterium
TGACTTCGTACCCACCCGCTACCGCGAGGTGGTACTGACTGCCTCCCTCGGCGTAATCTGTGTAATCTGTGGATAGTAACTGCTTGAACTTTTCCGTCCCGTTCTCGTATAAACAGATACGCGGCGACGGATATCAACAAAACTTCCCGTTAGCCGGACCAAATGGTCACCTTTCTCATTACTTCCGCTTTCTTCGTAGCCTTATTCGCTATTGCGATTTACCTTTGGCAAAAACCGAGAAGCACAAACGAACATCTGCCGCTTCCGCCAGAGACCCCACCGCGTGCATTGTTTTCTGAGACTCAGGAATTTGTTGCAAGCGAGCCGACGGAAAACGGACATCGAGAGTTGATAACTCGCGCAACAGATGGCGACTTACACTCTGTGCTTGAAGCTAGGGATCTTGAGGTTTATTCCGAGGTTCTTACTGCGGCGGTTGCTGACGCGAACTCTGAAGCCAAGTTACTAAAGCTTGCATCATATGTTTCGCAAAAGGATCTGCCCGTAAACCGCGCATTGGCGGAGGCGATGATCGATTCCTGGCAAAATTCACCAAACCGCCAAACAACCGCAAAAGCAATACATTTCGCAGCGTTGGCTGATGACGCTGAGCTCTTCAATCGTGTAGTTGAGCTCGCGCTTCGACTCTTTAAAGAAGGAAAACTCGCTGATACTTCAGCAATGGAACTTCAGGCTTTATTAAATGGCGAATACTGGTTACTCTCGTCAGGAGAACGTAACTCAGGCACTGGCTTCGTACTGAAACGTACCCTCTCATCTGCGCGGCGCGAACTTGAAGGTGTACCACCGACAATTGAATAACTATCAACCTGCTCACTTGAATTTCTGAAAGAGACATACCATGCAAAATCTGGACATTACTATGCTGCTGCCAATCATATTTGGCGCCTTCGTTGCTTTAATCTTCTTGCTAGTGATCTTGCGACGGATTTTCGTCAACGTCGGCGCAAGAGAGATTGCCATTAAGGAGCGACGTTACCTCGGCGCGAAGATGCCGCCCGGACGCGTCGTTGCTACTGAAGGCGAAGTCGGCATTCAGGCAGACGTTCTCAAGCCCGGCTTGCATCTGATCAAGTGGCCGTTCGAAAAAGTCGTCCGCAAAGTTCCACTCATCGAAATCGGCGCCGACGAAATGGGAATCATTGAAGCCGTCGATGGTGAGCCCATGCCGCCGGGCCGTATCTTCGCACCCGACCGGGCACAAAATGCACACAACAACTTTCAGGATCCAATCGCGTTCATTAAGCGCGGTGGCGTGAAAGGTATTCAGTTGCGCACACTGCCTCCGGGACTTTGGCCAATTCACCCCTACCTCTTCCGCGTGTCAGTTGCGAAAGCGACGATGGTTCCCCAGGGCAAAGTTGGTGTGGTAACAGCGGCTGATGGTGATCCATTGGATCCAGGTCGCCTGCTTGGTAAAGCTATCTCAGACCATAGAAACTTTCAGGACGCCGAACAGTTCATCGCTTCAGGTGGTCAGAGAGGTCCTCAGGTAGATATCATGACTCCAGGTGTGTACCGAATTCTGACCCAGTCAGGACCTATCGAAGGCGGAACTGAAGCAAAGCCCGGTCTGTTCACGGTTCGACTTTACGATGCAACTGTGATTAACGAAAACCAGATTGGACTCGTCGAAGCACTCGATGGCGCGCCACTGAATCCGAAGGATTACGTTGCTGAATCGTTTGCCGGACATGACAACTTCCAGGATGGTCACGAGTTCATTGGCAAAGGCGGCCAACGTGGCCCCCAGAGAGACATCCTGCTTCCGGGCACCTACTACATCAATCCACTGCTTTTCAAGGTAATTCCGGAGACAGCCAAAGAAGTGAAACCGGGTGAAGTGGCAGTCGTCGTTTCAAACGTGGGCAAGGATCCATCAGATGAAGTTCGTCGCCAGATGGCGGCGAAGGTTCGTCAAAGAATGGAACGTGAGGAGCAAGAACAAGCCGAAGAATCAGCGGCTCGTCTCGATAAGATTGACGATGACCGCACTGTCGATGAAATCAAGGCCGAGTTGATGAGTGGCGATCCTGCGGACCGGCGGCTCGACGAGGGAGCACACGAAGCTTATGTCGTACCCGAAGGCTACCGTGGTATCCAGGAAAGTGTGGTTGGTCCGGGTCGCTATTACGTAAATACGCTGGCTGTGTCGCCCATTATTATTCCAACAACAAACCAAACAGTTGAATGGACGGCCGGTGAAGTCACTAACACCTTCAATCCATTTGAAGTGATTTCGAAAGACGGCTTCACCATGCAATTAGAGGTGCGTGTAGTTTTCCGCGTTAAGCCTGAAGACGCACCATTCATGGTCGCAAAAATCGGCGGCATCGAACGTTTGATCCAGAACGTTATGCATCCACTGATCGACTCGATTTTCCGCAATCAGGCTTCTGAATCGTCAGCCATGGCTTACTTGCAGAATCGGCACGAAGAGCAGGAACGTGCGGAAGCTCGCGTTCGCGCGCACTTGTTGAAATACCACGTGGATGTGGTTAACGTGCTTATCTGTCATATTCACTTGCCGGAAGAGTTAATGAAAACTCAGACGGAGAAGATTCTCGCAGAACAGCGGCAGAATATGTATAACGCCCAGCGCGAATCCGAAGAAAAGCGCATTCAATTCGAGAAAACCAAGTCACAGGCCGATAATCAGAAAGATCTCATGGCCGCTACAGTGGGTGTGGAGATCGCCGGCAAACGGGCCGAACAGCGCAAGGCTGAAGGTGAAGGCGAAGCTCACTACATTCTGCAAACCGGTAAGGCCGAAGCTGAGAAGGTGCGCTTGATGGGTGAAGCGCAGGGTGTTGCTTATCACGAACAGGTTAACGCTCTTGGCGCTCAAGGCGTCGCTCTTGTCGAAACTCTGAAGGTGATCGGCGAGAAAGGAGTTCGCATTACACCGGATGTGATGGCTTCAGGCGGGGGAGCAGAAGGTGGCGGTGGAATCGGAACACTGTTGTTACTGAATCTGTTCCGTGAAAAACTAAACCTGCCCGGACCGAATGGAGAAAAGGCACAGTTGAAGTAGTCAACAGTTACGCTAGGCAAGCTCGAGAGGCGGACATTCTTGTCCGCCTCTTTTTTTGCATCAGTTAGCGTTGTTGAGCTTGATTGAAAGCGCAGTTGGGAAGGGGGCAAGCGACCAAACACAAGCCAAAACCAACGAGGCTCCGAGCGCGCCCCCGCAGACTACAGGCCCCAACCTAAGCTTTTCATGATCCGTTGAAATTTTGGCTCTTGAACCGGCGCGGGCGCGCTCGGGATCTTGTCGGTTTCGATTTGAGTTTGGACCGCTTGCCCCCTTCCCAACTGTGCTTTCAATTTCGGTTTGTGTTTGGAACGTTTTGCCCCATTCCCAATTTTCAATTGCAGTTCGTTACAAAAAAGACAAAGAATCACAAGAGGCCCATTCAAGCAGATCGACGATAATGGCCCGGCATTAATTCTCAACCTACTCATTCCATCAGGAGCAAGGGGATTCAATGAAACAGCCCGGTGTTCTGGTACTGCTAATTAGTTTTGTACTTGTGATCAGCTTCGTTGTTGCATCTCAGGAAACGCAGAACGATGGTTTCGTTACCGTGACATTATCTGGCGCAAACGAAGTGAACCGTCTCGGTGACGCGGATGGTGGTGGTGTTTTTAGATTCGCCGTGAAGAGTCAGGGGCGGCAGCTATGTTATGAGTTATCTACGTCGAGCATCACTGAAGCGACAACTGCAACGATAAATGCCGGCGACAGCTCTTCACAGGGAAACGTGGTTATCGCTCTTGAGGTCCCCACGAGCGGACGATCACAGGGGTGTGTTTCCGGTGACGCCCAAACAATTGCTGACATCGCCGCAAACCCGAGTCACTATTACGTCAATGTAACGAATGCAGAGTTTCCGAATGGTGCGATTCGGGGACAACTGAAATAAAGCTTGTCGTGTGGTTACAAAAAGGCCCTCTGGTTGAAAAGACTTCGCAATGCCAATGAAACCAGAGGGCCTTTTTTGTAATCACACGACAAGCTAAAGCATATCGGACATTTATTTTTCCAGATACATCTGTGCCGCCATCTTCGTCAGTTTCCACACACGCGACCAGGCAATCTTGTTATCGCCGTTTTCGCGTCCCGTTAATTTGTCCAACACCAACCTGCCAAAGATGCGACCTTCGCGTCGCAGCATGAATTCCTTTGCGTAAGGCTTCGCGGTCTCAAAGAAACTGAATCCCGGATCTGTCACGATCGCGATACCCTCGAGAGTCATCAAGGCTCGCATGACGTAAGTGAAATTAGCCGGCAAGCGGAAAGGATACTCGTAAATCACTTCTGCAAGATCGTAAGTGAGCTCTTTGAAGTTGACGTCGCCAAGTTTGAGATTCAAATAACTCTTGAAAAGCCGCTCGACAACGGGTCGCACCGTTTCCGGATCGACTCCGGGCTTTAAAAAGTCGAGATTAATGATGTCCTGACCGAGGCCTTGCACGTCGCGACCCACGACATGGAAAAACGCGTCGATCATCTGCGATTGGAGCTTCGGCGAAATTCGTCCGACCATTCCGAAGTCGAAGAAGGCGAGATGACCGCTGTCCATCACAAGCAGATTCCCCGGGTGTGGATCAGCATGAAAGAAACCATCTTCGAGCAACTGTTTCAGATACGTTCGAACCAGCAGTCGATTTACTTTCACTGCAGAGATTCGACGCGCTCGAAGACCTTCGATGTCTACGACCTTGGTGCCGCGAATAAATTCAAGTGTCAAAACCCGCGCCGTAGTATGTGACCAGAAAACTTTCGGCACTCGAACCGGGCGCCAGGTGCGGAAGTTATAACGGAATCTGTCGGCGTTTCGCCCCTCCTTCACGTAATCAAGCTCTTCAAAGATAGTCGAGTAAAACTCGTGCAGCATTCCTTCCCAATCAGCGTTCTCGTTTGCCTTCGGGAAGAACCGATTGGTCAACTTCACCAGGCGATAGAGAATCGCGACATCGATGCTGATAGTTTCGGCTAATGCCGGACGCTGCACCTTCACTGCGACTTCTTCGCCACTTGAAAGCCGCGCGCGATATACCTGGCCGAGTGAAGCCGAAGCAATGGGCTCACTATCAATCTCGGCATATGCTTCATTCACGGGACGGCCGAGTTCCGATTCGATTCGTGCGAAGGCTTCGGCTGTTGAATAGGCGGGAACCTGATCCTGAAGCTGCGCTAGCTCCTTCACATACGGCAGTGGTAACAAATCAGCACGTGTACCGAGCGCCTGGCCGATCTTTATGAACGTGGGACCAAGGCTGATGAGACTCTGGCGTAACCAGATAGCTTGTTTCTGAAGTCTCGCATCTTTTCGTGCTGATCCTTCAGCGCCTCTGAAGATTACGTAGCGGAGAACTCTGATGAACCGATCGAGGCCTTCATAAACCCAGCTGCGCATCCACAGGTTCAAGCGCTCGCTACGGTTAGTCTGACGCGCCTGCTCGCGAAGTCTTTGAATTGTTCGACGGTTGAAATCTGCTCGGATGTCGTAGGAATCGAGAAACAGATACAACGACAGAAGTCCGAGGACTATTGAGACGCGTGCAGCACGTAACCAGCCACGCAAACCGCGGCCGTCCAGAAGTTGATCAACTAGTTCTTCCGTTAACGGTGGTGGGCTTGGGATATGCTTCGGCGCTGTCACCACAGGAGCGACAGACTTGTGCCCATTCTCAGCTGGTTGTTGTTTTACTAATGCTTGTGTGGTCGCCATTTCTGAAATCTGTTTTCTAATAATTTAACAGCCTCTCATGCCTCACAGTTTCGAGCCACCCACTCAATCAACAGTTGGGAAGGGGGCAAGCGGCGAAACACAAACTAAACCCAACCAGACCCTGAGCGCGCCCCCGCAGGTTCCAAGCCCTAACCCAATAACGCAACCTACTATTGTCATTAATCCGCTACTACAACCAACCTCAAAAAATCGACGGGCCTGGAATCTGCGGGGGCGCGCTCAGGGTCTGGTTGGGTTTGGCTTCTGTTTCGCCGCTTGCCCCCTTCCCAACTGCTCATTCCACCCTTGTCGCCCATTGGCAATTTCTAATTCTTTTTCAAATCACGGCCAGCATATGTTTTGTGCCGGCCCTTTCAAAATAACTGTTCGCGCGATCGACGTCACGCTTAATCTGTTTTTTCAGCTCGTCAACCGAGGCAAACTTACGTTCGTCGCGGAGCCTATACAAAAAACGGACGCGGACGACGTCACCGTACAAATCCCCGTCCCACTTCATTACGTATGTCTCAACCGAAGGTTCCGTCGCCTCACCAAACGTTGGCCGCAGCCCAACATTTGTCACGCTGCGACGCCATTGTCCTTCAATTAACGTCCCCGTCACGTAGACACCGTTCCTGGGTATGACGCGGTTATGCGGGTGCAGGTTGGCTGTCGGAAACCCCAATTTATGGCCGCGTTCTGCGCCCCTTTCCACCAGGCCTTCCACGCCGTAAGGGCGACCTAACATGCGCCTCGCCAGGTTCACTTGACCGCGCGCCAGCAGCTCACGGATTTTGCTCGAACTGACGCGTTTGCCTCGAAGACACACCTCAGGCACTTCACCAGCAACAAAGCCGAGTTCATCCCCAAGCTTGCGCAATAAGTCGATGTTCCCTTCCCGGTCATGCCCAAACGCGAAGCCTTTGCCGAGGTAAACCTCTTTTGCATGCAATCGATCCTTCACGACTTCTCGCAGGAATTGATCGGCCTGAATGGAGGCAAACTGTTTTGTGAACCGAACCACGATTGTCTGTTCGATACCGAGCACTCCAAAGGCCTCGATCTTCTGATCGAATGTTTGCAGAAGCGGTGGAGCTGACTCTGGATGAAGAACCGCGCGCGGATGCGGATCAAACGTAATTACTGTTGGGATGGCGCCAACTGCACGCGCTCTTTCCACAACTGTCCGCATTATTAGTTGGTGTCCCAGGTGCAGACCATCAAACACACCGAGGGTTAGAACGGTCGGTCGTTGGATTTCAGCGTTGTCAGTGCCGTGGAATAGACGCATCTTGGATTTAAGATTGAAGATTTAAGATTTCAGATTGGTCTTTGGTCTTAGGTCTCTGATCTTTGAACCTTAGCATCTTCTTCCGGTTTGGATGAGTCTAAGGCCAAAGACCAAAAGCCAAAGACCAATCGGAAATTTAAATCTTCAATCTGAAATCAGCTGGAGGCCGTCATACGCAAACTCAACTCCTGCCGGCAGCCGTTTCGAATCGCGTTCGTGTTTTATGTCGTGCGCGATATGCGTGAAAAATGTTCGTCGTGGCCGTAATTGCTCAACATACTCCAGGGCCCTGTCGACCCAAAGATGTGTTGGATGTTCTTTGAAGCGCAGACAATCCAAAACAAGGACATCAAGATCGCGAAGAGCGTTCATCGTCGTCACTGGAATCTCGCTGAGGTCTGTTAGATATGCGAAGTCGTTAAAGCGATAAGCCATTACTGGCAATCGCCCGTGAATGACTTCAAGCGGAGTAATCTCCAAATCCCTTCCTATGCAGAAGGGCGCGCCTGTTGTCACTACGTTGGGGATTACTTGCGGCAGTCCGCCGCCAAAGTGTGACGGTTCGAAGATGTATTTGAAGATCCGTTTGATATCGATCCAGGCGCGTTCGTTCGCATAGACCCCAAGTGCACCAAACCGAAAGTTGAGTGGACGAATATCGTCGAGTCCAAAGATATGATCTGCGTGACAGTGAGTGATCAGGACCGCGTCGAGTTGCTTCAGACCAAAGCGCAAGGCTTGCTGACGAAAGTCTGACGAGGTATCAACCAGAACAGTTCGTCCAGCATGCTCAACAATGACCGAAACGCGCAGGCGCTTGTCACGAGGATCGGTCGAAAGACAGGTCTCACATTCACAACCGATTGAAGGAACGCCTGTGGATGTGCCGGTGCCTAGAAAGGTTAGTTTCATAAGAGACCATTTCTCATTTCTCATTTGACATTTTTCAGTTGGTCATTTTTAAGAAATTCAGGCGGCACACAAATGACCAACTGAAAAATGTCAAATGAGAAATGAATTCAGTCACTCTAACTGAGATCTAACTACTTACCACCGGTGATATCCTTGCCGGAAAACGTCCGAGCTTTCTGGGGCGCATTTGCGAGTGACACATACTGCATTCGCAGATCTGAAAGCAGGCCCTCTACTAACTGCTGTTCCTGCTTCGTCAAATTCCCCTGTGTCTTTTTCTGCAGCATTCCAAGCACGTCAATCCAGTGCTTGCCCAACTGAAGGTCAACTTCGTGTTGATGAGTAACCGGATGTTCCATCATGCCCAATGCTGAAGCAGCGTTTGAGGCGATTGACATCAGGAAGTTTACGAAACTGGCAGGATCTTGTGCGCCCTCAAGTTCCTCATCATCGTCTAACTCTTCGCTCGGTTGCGGAGGAGCTTCGACCTCGTGCTCGCCCGAAGATGTCGCAAGCTTTGCGGGCTCCGGGGCACTTGCCGGCGCCACGGCCGCGGGCTCGGGGCTCTCGTCCGGCGGCAGGTCTCGAGGCGTTCCGTCAGCGTTAAAGAGCCGTCGATCAGTGACCTTAAAAGTTGGTTGTTCGTCCTTCATGGTTTTGTCTTTTTGGACTTAGGTCTTGGGTCTTGCGTTGGGATCAGACACAGTAGAAGATCAAAAACCTAAAGCCAAAGATCATCCTTTCCAAGTGATATTGCGGTTGATTTTGATGGTAGCATCCGGCTCAAGGACAAGCAAAAGGGTCAGTGGTCAGTGGTCAGTCGTACAAGTGCATAGGACCTAAAAGACCTATTCGACCTATCTGACCTAACTACTGACTACTGACCACTGACCACTGACCAATCTGCCGTTCGTCACACCAAACATGCATTCTACACACTCATTCGCCCACCCCGTGACAAAGTGAATGGCGGCGAAACGCCGCGCGCTTACACTCTGGACATCAAAGGTCTCTGTGCGCCTGTTGTTCGCGATCATTTTCTCCGCTCGGAAATTGATCACGTGATGAACCAGGTCACCAGGCGCACAGAGCAGGGTTGGCAATCCTTTACATGCGCGCACTTCTCAATTTTCTTATACCCGCGGCCGGCAATCCATTAAACTCTGCGTCTCTGCGTTCTCTGCGTCTCTGCGGTGCCATTTGGCGCAAGAACAATTAACCACAGACACGCAGAGGACGCAGAGACGCAGAGAAAACATCTCGAAGGAGTTGTTATGAAACACAGCAAACTAAGTCTCTCATTGGCGATTGTGGCAATCGCTGTTTTGGCTATAACTGCATGTGCGCAAACACCCGCAAAATCATCGAAGCCGCCACGCAATCTCGCAATTCTGATCTTCGATGGCGTGCAAATTATCGATTACACCGGTCCGTATGAAACATTCGGTCACACCTACAGTAACGATGGTCAAGCATTCAATATCTACACTGTCTCCGAAAAAACAAATGCCATCACAACTTCGATGGGCATGAGTGTGAATCCAAAGTTCAGCTTCGAAAACGCGCCTAAGCCCGACGTCCTGCTCGTGCCAGGAGGCGATGTACGTGCCCAGGTAGACAGTCCGACTGTGTTGAAGTGGGTTCAGGACATGTCAAAGAATGCTGAGATTGTGATGTCTGTATGTAATGGCGCTTTCATTCTGGCAAAGGCCGGTCTGCTTGATGGAATGGAAGCAACAACAACAGCTGGACTCATACCGTTGCTAAGACAAGAAGCACCAAAAGTGAAAGTTGTTGACGACAGGCGCTTCGTTGACAACGGTCACATCATCACGACCGCGGGTCTGTCGTCCGGAATCGATGGTGCTCTGCACGTGATTGAACGGCTCTACGGCAGAGGCACCGCTCAAATGGCAGCTCTTGGTATGGAATACAACTGGGATCCTGACTCCAAGTTTGTGCGTGCAATGCTCGCCGATAAGTACCTGCGATTCAACTACGATGTGAAAGTCGCTGAAGGGGGTTGGCGCCCGCTTAACAGATCTGGTTCTGTTGATAACTGGGAAAACAGCTGGGCCGTAACCACAGAATCCACAGCCACTGATCTGCTCGAAGCAGTCAACAACTCTATCGCTTCAAATCGAACTTATGGACCCCCAATCGCAAAATGGACGAGAGTAACTGCGGACTCCATTAGGAACCCATTACAAACATGGTGGACCTTTAATGATGAAAAGGGTGGATTGTGGAATGGAGTCGTGAATGTTCGTCCGGTTGCCGGGCAGAAGAACCAATACACATTGAGCGTTAAAGTCGAACGAAAAACTGCGGGTAGTTCTTCCTCCAGCATGTAACAACTTTGGAGTGCGGTGGCCTGCCAACGCTTTGTCATAGGGAACCTGTGAGCTTCAATGCTTCGCTGAATTAATTAGAGTTTCTTCTCTGTGCTATCTCTGCGTTCTCTGCGTCTCTGCGGTTGAAAAAGGGTGCGCCTGATGTTTACCGCAGAGACGCAGAGAACACAGAGATTAGCGCAGAGAGTTTTCGTATTAACCTCAAAACAGCGCTATCAATCTGACCTAATTGAGAATTATTATCTCGTGGAGAGCGGGAGCCTCGCAGCAGCGGGTACTAGAATAATCGCGCCAACCGTGACAAACCGATAAGAGGTTGTCGCACTGTCAAATTTTCAATGGAAACCTTCGAATCACCGGTCTACGCATTTCAGCCTCAATCCAGTGCACTTCAGCGCAATTCATTTCTTAAGTGGTCCGTGATCACCGGCGCATGGGTTCTGCTCGGCGTCATCTATGTGATTCCGATCTACCTCGAGGTCCGTGCCGAGGGAATGACGCATTCATTTGTCAGAGTCTTTGCGTGGGGGATACTGACGTGGCTGGTGTGGGCGCCGTTAACTCCAGCAATCATCGGACTCGCGCGCCGTGTTCCGCTCGTTGGTGGTTCATGGAAAAGTGGTCTTGCAGTTCACATCCCGGCATTCGTTCTCTTCTCGGCACTTCATAGTGCCGCCGCAGTTGCAATCGTCTTAACCATTCAACCCTGGGACAACATGGGCTCGAGCCCAACAGCTTTTTGGCCGCGTTTTCTCGCGCGCTTCAAAGGTTCACTCGGTGCCGACCTGTTGATCTACGGCGGAGTCGTAGGCATCTGTTATGCAATTGACTACTACCGCAAATACCGCGAGCGCGAATTTGTGGCTACGCAACTGGAAACACAGTTGGCACAAGCACAATTAGATTCTTTACGAATGCAACTGCATCCGCATTTTCTTTTCAACACGCTGAACGGAATCGTTGGACTGGTTCGCGACAACAACAACCAGGCAGCCGTCACAATGCTCGTAGGTCTAAGCGACTTGCTACGTCACGCGCTCGAGCACTCTGATCAGCAAGAGGTTGAACTCAAAGAAGAGTTGAATTTTATAAAACTCTATTTGAGCATCCAGCAAATGCGTTTCTCAGATCGGTTGCAGGTTGAGTTTGATATCGACCCGACCACCACTCAGGCTCTCGTACCAAATCTTCTGCTACAACCTTTACTCGAAAATGCTTTGAAACACGGAATCGGACGTAGCGCTGAAGCAGGTTCGATAAAAATCACCGCCATTAAGTACGATGGCAGACTGTCTATCACAGTTGCAGATAACGGTGCCGGATTGCGAAATAATTGGCAACTCAAAACGAGTAGCGGAATCGGGCTGGCAAACACCATTGCGCGTCTACAACAACTTTACGGCGACAATTATCGGTTCGATATTAGAAATCGTGATCAGGGAGGGGTGGAGGTGGAGGTGGTCATGCCCCTAAAGATATTTCAGATTTAAGATTTCAGATTGAAGATTTTGTCAGAGGTCAGTAGTTAGTAGTGAGTTGTTTATAGGTCCAATAGTTCATATAGGTCCTATTCGTTCCCTTGCCAGACCGAATCAAAACACTAATCGTCGATGATGAGCCGCTAGCGCGGCGCAATCTCCGTTTACTACTCGAGCGTGATCCGCAGATCGAAATACTTGGTGAGTGTCGCAATGGTAAAGAAGCGGTCAAAGCTATCGAAACATCCCGACCGGATCTGATCTTTCTCGACATCCAGATGCCCGAGATGGATGGCTTTGATGTACTTGAAAGCGTTGGGCCCGAACTTGTTCAGGCCATCGTCTTTGTGACTGCGTTTGATCAATATGCGCTAAAGGCTTTCGAGGTCCACGCTCTCGACTATCTCCTCAAGCCATATGACGATTTGCGGTTTGCACAAGCACTCCAGCGCGCTAAATCGCAAATCGAGAGTCGCGAAATTAACAAAGTGAGTAAGCGACTGTTGGCGCTGCTTGAAGAGCGCGAGAGTCACAAAGGCTTATCAACCGGCACGAAGCCATATCTAAGTCGAGTGATGATTAAGCTTGCCAGCCGGGTAATACTTCTTCGTGTTGACCAGATTGACTGGATTGAGGCTGACGGCAATTACGCAAAACTGCACGTCGGAAAGAAGGCTCATCTACTCCGCGAGAAGATGCAGGAGCTCGAATCACAACTCGATCCGCAACGGTTCGTTCGAATTCACCGCTCAATCATCGTCAACCTCGAGAGGATCAAAGAGCTGCACCCCCATTTCAATGGCGATTACATTGTCGTGCTCGAAGATGGCATTCAATTGAAGCTCAGCCGCAGCCGCAGGGAGAATTTGGAGTCGAGGTTGAGAGCGGTGAGATGATTTCAGATTTAAGATTTCAGATGGGACACCACCGGGCTTTAGCTGGTGGTTCTTCAATTTCATAGCTACAACAGAACCCAACCGACATTCGGACACCACCGAGCTTTAGCTGGTGGTTCTTCAATTTCAAAGCTAGCCGAAAACCGGACGCTGTCGATCATAGCTGCGAAATTGATGTACCACCGGCTGAAGCCGGTGGTGTCCTAATGTCAGTTGGGTGTGTTGTAGCTGTGAAATTGATGTACCACCGGCTAAAGCCGGTGGTGTCCAGTCTTAAATCTGAAATCCTATTGGTCCGTCACCTTATACTTCTCCTTCTCCTTTTCACGTTGCAAATACGGGATGCCTTTTTCCATCCATTCGGGCGACGGCGCTCCTTTCAGGAAATGATCGAAGAACCCCTGTAGACGTCTCGTGTAGTCTTTCTGATTGATCCGCTTTCGGAGTCCATGTTTTTCACCGTTGTAGCTAAACATGTAGACTTCTTTATTCAATCGTCGCAGCGCGAGATAGAACTCGATTCCCTGCTGCCATGGCACCGCGTCATCTTCGTCGTTAGCAATCATTAACAGCGGTGTCTGCACACGATCTGCGCGGAACAGAGGCGAGTTATCAAGAAACCGTAGCGGGTAATCCCAAAGACTGCCGCCAATCCGCGACTGCGATCGCTCGTATTGAAACTGCCGAGCCAGGCCCGTTCCCCATCGAATACCGCTGTATGCACTCGTCATATTCGAGACAAGCGCGCCAGGAGCCGCTGCTTTAAACCTATTTGTTTGCGTCACCATGTATGCGATTTGATAACCACCCCAACTGTGTCCTTGAATACCAATCGCATTCTCATCAACAAAACCACGATCGACTACCGCTTGAATTGCAGGTAAGACACACTTCAGAGCACTTGGACCGGGATAACCAACGGTGTAGACAATGTCCGGCATGTAGATCAGGTAACCATTGCTTACGTAGAAAGTTGGATTGATCGACGTACCCGGGGCAGGTGGACGGAAAGTATGAAGTCCCTGTGTCAGGCGTTCATAGATGTAAACGATCATCGGATACTTCTTCTTTGGATCGAAGTTGTCAGGCTTAAGAAGTAAACCTTTCAGAGGCACGCCGTCAGTGTTTTTGTAAGCGACTAGTTCCGCGGTTCCCCAATTGAACTGTGCTCTTTGCGCATCTCCATTACTCATTCGCTTCAACTCACGAAAGTCTCCGTTCGTAACCCACAAGTCAGGAAACTGATCAAATCGAGACGCGGTCAACATCAGCACGTCCGCATCACGAGCTTTGGTTGGATTTCCAAAGTCCTTCGCAGCCATCAGCAATTTCTGTGGCCATTCGTTACTGTTGACCTTATCTCGAAAGAATCCACTGTCGTGCGTATCTTCGTTGTCGGCCTGTAATAACATCGGTTTATCGGGATCGATGGATCGCTCCTTCGGATCCAACCGGACGTAACGAAGCACTATCTTCTGTTTTCTCCCGACGCCGTCAGTAAGGATTTTGGCCTGCGTGCCGTCGGGTGAGATTTGCCAAATGTCATAACGGTCGTAGATCAACACGTCACGATCGTCTTTGGTCCAGCCTGCTATTCCGTAAGATCCGGGACTTTGAGGAAGGTCGTTTTCTTCGTTAAAGAACTGCGCCTTAATATTCGCCGTAAGATTCGCGACCCGACCGTCGCCAACCGAGTAGGAATTCCAGTCCTTCCCGTCAAAATAGATCGCGTATTTTGCCGCCGGGGAGAGGGAATAGCTTCCCCGCTGTTTGGCTAACAACGGCTTTCGTGAACCGTCGGACGTGTTGACGAGGTAATAGTCTGCAAAGCCTGGATCGTAATCAGAGATAACGCGATACTTGCGATTGTCAGAACCGATCGCATAGCTACCATCGTTCGATGGACTCACAGATTCCATCGTCTCGTCCGCCAATTGCACAAACTTCTTGTCATTGAAGGTGTACACAGCTCGATATGACTTGTTTCTGTCTTGTTCAGCGCGGATCTTCTGAATAGGTTGGATGTAGTCGTCCTTCCAGTGCCAAAGATCAACCAGGACCTTTTCGTCCGCCGGGTTATCGTCATCAGCACTCTTTTCCGGTTCCTGCGGTGGTGCAGTTCCAAAGAACAATCGACTGCCGTCGAGTGAAAAGCTCAGACTACCTTTATCGCTGATCACAAAGTCTTGTCTAAAACCAGCAGTTTGCCAGGAAACAATCTCAGCTGCCTGAGGTTCCTTTCGATTCCAATGATAGAGCTTGAACTTTGGTTGTTTCGCTTCTGCATCGTCTCGATCACTGATAAATGCCAGCTGCGTATTATCTTCGTCCCAAGTCAATCGTTGATACTTGCCTTTGCCGGTTAGTAATTCAACTGCCGCACCATCACTGCCAGGGGTTACGGCAAACACTCCATTTGTTTCCTCTTTTTTCGACGATGTTGCAAAGACAAGAGACTTCGCGTCTTTACTAAAGGTGAAGTCCAGCACATCTTCGAATTTCCGCTCGTTTCCGGTATTCGTGTCTCGTAGGACTAACTCAGTGCCGTATTCCTTCTTCTTACTGGATCGTCCTGTTTGTGGTTTGGCATTTGTTGAAGGCGGAGCTGATGTGGTCTCTGGAGTAGCCGGCGCGGCAGTATCCTTTGCAGACTCCGTGGACTTGTCCGGAAGCGGCGACTCCCGCAGGTATGCAATGAAGCCAGCGCCTTCCTCAGGTACCTGAAAACTCTTCACTCGTTCGATTCGCGTAACGGAGCCATTCGCAAGGTCCATGATTGCCAAACCATTCTTTGGCATCTCTTCCGGTTTCTTCTTCTGCTTCTTTGCCTTCGTTAGCTCAGCCTTGTCCGGCTCGGTTCCAAACACAACATAGCGCGTGTCGTAAGTGAAAACGGGACGTAATAAACGTGTCTGACCCGCTTGAAACTCCAAAAGGTTTGCACCCGGATCATCTGGTGGCGGTACTGGTGGTCGATAACCTCGTGGTGCTCGCCATTCGGTACCCGTCGCGATGTTTCGTACGACGATTTCGCCATCACCGTCCTGCGGCACGTATGCGTACGCGACGAACTTGCCATCGCGAGAGATTTGGGCTGCCTGAATTGACCGCCAGGCGTCGTAGTCTTTGTGAGTCAGCGGCCGTTTGCTACTGGCAGGAGCCCGCTGTTGTTGGGCAGGAGTCTGCGCAAACGTCGCTGGAAACGACGAAGTCAGCAGCATGGCAATGGCTAAAGCCGCTGCCACTGAACGCAGTCTAGACGGGGTCGTAGGCACTTTTGCGACGCGCATGGGATACCTCTCTCAGTTTTCAGAGTGCTGGGTACAAAGACGAGGGCCCAAGTCTCAACTTTGGACGAGACGAAGTCAAGGGCCATAAACCCAGTTATATCAACATACTTAGTGCTGGGACCGCAGGCGTCCTCGCCTGCCCCCGTCAAGCAGAACCAAGGCGGTTCCGGTACGCAGCGGATTAGTGACGCCCGGATTGGACGGCGGCAGGCGCGGACGCCTGCGCTCCCAGCACTGTCGGGCCGATTAGCCGTCAAAACAAACTATTGACGCTGCCAAAAGCCACAGTCTAGTATTTCCTAAGGCGTCTGGCCCAGCTGCCTAATCGACGCCCCCTCACGTCCCAAAGTGACAGTCACCACACTTCGCGAACGCCCCAACAGAAGTTCGCCTTCAGGAATTAACCTCTATGAGCGCACAACCAGAAATATGGCGTGTTTCGACTTACGAAGGAGTCTTTGAAACCGACTTCCAAACTTTACAGCAGTGGATCGTTGAAGGCTGCGTCTTGCCAACTGACAAAGTCAGTAAAGGCAAACTCAACTGGATTGAAGCTGGGCGTGTTCCTAAGCTAAAAGGTGCCTTCAATGGCGAAATCGAAGTTTCTCCACCTGCCGAGTCAACTGACGCGTCTTCATCGACCAACGCATGGCAAACACCGCCTCCATTCGGAACTACAGAACCGTTTGAATCTGCCGAATCTGAACCAAATGCGTCGGACAATCAGGCTTTTCGAGAAGGCCCACCGCCCAATGTTTGTCATAACCATACGGATGTTCCCGCAAAGTACCTTTGCCGTATGTGTGCCGTTGCATTGTGTGAACACTGTCCGCGCTTCGTGGGTAGCAGCAAGATCCCGGTGTGCCCACTATGCGGCGACCTGTGTCGCTCATATCAAGAGGTTACGTCAAAAACAGCGCGTGCCGAGTTCCAGGGCTCTGGGTTTGGCATGGAGGATTTTGTGAGAGCGGTGAAGTATCCGTTCCAACACAAAGCGGCATTGCTGGGCGGTGCTCTGTTGTATGGCCTTCTGCTGCTGGGCGGTTTTCGTGGAAGTCTTATCGCCTGGATGATTATGTTTGGTTGTATCTCACACGTGATAAGTCAAGTTGCGTGGGGACGGCTCAATCGCAGTTTTATGCCTGACTTCAGCGCATTTTCTCTATGGGACGACTTGATTGTTCCGATCTTTCTGGGCGTTGGAATCACAATCGTTTCGTGGGGGCCAGTGATTGTATTGGTTGTCGCGTTGCTGTTTGGCGCGATCCACAGTGGCACTGCATCGCTGGATCCAATGGGTCAGGTTCAAGCCACTCACCAGCAAGAGACCCTGGACCATGAAGACCTCAGTGTGCTGACTGATCCCAACGCCGATCCGCAGAAGTTGGCGGAAGCTGAACGCAAGATGAATCAAAAACTGCGACCGGGTTCGCAGATAGCTGACGAGGCCGAGCGATCAAAAGCTGCTCACAGTGATCCAACAGGCATGATGCGTCAATTGATGCCTTTGCTGGGAGCGGGAATTCTTTTGATTCTTCTCCTGTTGCTCGGCATTGCATGGGGAGTTTTCTATTACCCGATGGCGCTCACGGTCGCCGGCTACACGCAAAGCTTTTTGTCAGTCCTAAATCCTCTGGTTGGACTGGACACCATTCGTCGCATGCGTTCGACCTATTTCAAAGCGTTTGGGATGGTACTGCTCGTTCAATTTGCGGCGTTCATAGTCGGAGGTGTCGTGGCGTTTATTCTTTCGCCACTGACACTGCCTTTTGTGGGCAATCTCGTTGCGAACTTCATCAATGGCTCAATCACCTTCTACTTCAACCTCGTGATTGCGTGTGTGCTGGGGTTGTCTTTATTCAAATGCGCGGATCGATTGGGGATTAGTGTGGACTGACGATCTCAGATCCCAGATCTCAGATCTCAGAATAGGTCCTATAGGTCGCATAAGTCCTATTTCTGAAGTCTGAGATCTGGGATCTGATATTTGAGATCTGAGATCAATATTTCGCCACCCGCGGATCGACCTCTTCCGACCACGCGGTGATTCCACCTTTAAGATTGATCAACTTCCCATTGAAGCCCGCACGTTTCAACGCCTCAATTGCCTTGGCACTGCGCACCCCGCCTTTGCAATGAACAATCGTGTCGACTTCCTGATCGATTTCATTCATCCGGCTCACTACGTGCCCCAGCGGAATTAGTTTTGTTCCCGGTATGCGCGCGATCTCAAACTCGTGCGGCTCGCGAACATCGATGACTTGGATCTTGTCACCACGCAGCCGGCGTGCATTCAATTCCATCGCGGAGATCTCTTCCAACTTTGATTCAGGAACCGGCGGCTGGGCTCGCAATCCGCAGAACTCTTCGTAATCAATCAAACCCTTAATTGTTGGGTGTTCGCCGCAAACCGGACACTTCGGATCTTTCCGCAACTTGAACTCTCGAAACTTCATCGTCCAGGCATCAAACAACAACAGACGATTCACGAGAATGTCTTCTGCACCGAGAATGATCTTGATCGTTTCGTTTGCCTGGATAGCACCAACAATGCCAGGCAGAACTCCGAGCACGCCTCCCTCGGCGCATGATGGAACCAGGCCAGGCGGCGGTGGTTCCGGATAAAGACAGCGATAACAAGCACCCTTTTCTGCCCAGAACACACTGGCCTGTCCCTCAAATCTGAAGATCGATCCGTAGACATTCGGTTTGCCCGTTAACACGCAAGCATCGTTTACGAGATAACGAGTCGGGAAATTGTCCGTACCGTCGACTATGATGTCGTAGTTTCGAAACAGGGCGATCGCGTTCTGACTTGTCAGTCTCGATTCGTGAGTCTCGATCTCAATGTGCGGGTTGATGTCGCGCAGCCGATCGCGAGCCGATTCGATTTTGCGACGACCGAGGTCCTTCGTCCCGTGAATAATCTGACGTTGCAGATTCGACTCCTCAACCACATCAAAATCCACAATTCCAATCCGGCCGACGCCAGCCGCCGCCAGATACATCCCTACGGGCGCTCCGAGTCCACCAGTTCCAATCATCAACACGCTTGACGCCTTCATCTTTCGCTGACCCTGCATTCCAACCTCAGGCATGATCAAATGCCGGCTGTAACGGAGGATCTCTTCGTTGGACAACTCCGGAAGAGACTGTCCAACTTCTTCTTCGATCACTGCGCCTCCGGCAATAGACGGCACAATCATGAGCGTATCGCCGTCTTTTAACGGAGTGTCAGGTCCCGAAGCATGACGAATGTCCTCATCGTTGAGGTAAACATTCACGAAGTTGCGAAGCCTGTTCTGCTCGTTGAAGAGATGCTTGCGCAATGGAGCATGAGTTGAAGTTAGGAGATCGAGCGCTTCGCCCGCCGTTTTCGCCTCGACTTCGATTTGAGATTGTCCACTGGCAAACTGACGCAATGGAGCTGGAATGGCGATTTTGATTGGCATAACGATCCTTCCGATTTAGCTAGGTGCTTTTGATTTGGCCTTTGGACTTAGTCTTTGGTCTTAGTTAAATAGCGACGTCCATCTCAAAAACCGAAGGCCAAAGACCAAAAACCAAAACTCAAAGCTCAATAATTCGAATCTCTTCCCTATTAAACTTCGATCTATCCGGTTCCTGTTCCCATGAAAACAGATCGCCGGCTCTCTCTTTATTAACTGACACAATGATATAGGAGTACGTCGGCCATGCATGTTCCAGATCGTATTGCGAAGGCACCGCAGGTGATTCAGGATGCGAATGGTAGAAACCGACGACCTCACGATCGTTGGTTCGCGCGTACCGCTCTCCTTTCATTAACTCTTCAGGTTCAATTAAAAACCTGTTCCGTTTCGCACTCTCCTCACGCGCATTTGAGATCGGATATGTCTCGAACACCACCTTCTCATCAACTGAATCGAATCGGCCGATGAGCAGTCCACAGCATTCATAAGGATAGTCGCGCTCCCCATGACTCGAGATTTCCGCGAGATGTGTTGGCGTCAGAATTATCAATTTGCTCGGCTTCTGCTCGAACCTGGATACAGTCAGTACCACCTCGCGGTAGCGGGTGGGTGCGCAGCTATCAAAACCGAAGATCCAACGCTGCGCACCCACCCGCTACCGCGAGGTGGTACTGACTGTATCCAGGTTAGTAAAAAGAAGAATCACTCAAACCTCATCTAAGCCGTGTTGAATATCTGCAATTATGTCATCAACACTCTCTATTCCCACCGAAATCCGAATCAGTCCATCAGCGATTCCGAGCTCCGCTCTTCGCGTTGGTGTCAAATCTCTGTGCGAAGCAGTTGATGGGTGCAGCACGCTAGTAAACACATCTCCTAAACTCGTGGAACGTACGCACAACCGCAGAGCATTCATAAATCGAAACGCACCTTCACGCGTGTCGTCCTTTAGTTTGATCGATACCAGCGCACCAGAGTGCGGCCTTCTCAGCATCCGCCGAGTAACTACTAAATCAACTGCCGGCTGGAACCCGGGATAATAAACCTCATCTATGCGTTCGTCTTTTCGCAGGTGTTCAGCCAGTATCCTGGCGTTCTCACATTGACGATCGAGCCGAACACCAAGCGTTTTAATGCCACGCGAAATTTGGTGCGCATCCCAAACACTCAGAACTCCCCCGACCAGTTTCATTACACCGACAAGCGCCACGCTATCAATTTCATCCCGCGAGACAACCAGGCCGCCCATCGCATCAGCATGACCACCCAGGTATTTTGTTGCGCTGTGAACAACAAGGTCAGCTCCGAACTTTAGAGGCTGGCAAAGATATGGGGAAGCAAACGTGTTATCCACGATTAACCGCGCTCCAACTTCGCGGGCGATTTCAGCGCACGCCTCGATGTCGCAAACTTTCAGTAGTGGATTTGAAATCGTTTCTGCAACCAGAACTGAGGGCTTTGCCTCCAGCACTGCAGCTCGCAACTGTTCAAGATTACTGAAATCCGTAGAAACATGCTTGATGCCGAACGACCCAAATACGGTATTCAAAAGGCCAGTCGTCGCACCATAGAGATCTTGCGAAGCGACGATTGTGGCACCGGGGTTCAAATCACACGCAAAGAGCGCAGCGTGCAGCGCGGCCATTCCAGTGGAATAGGCGCACGCAGTTGCACCTTCCTCGAGTGTCTTAATCGTTTCCTCAAGAGCCCCTATAGTCGGATTTCCATAACGTGTGTAAATGAAGCCCTGCTTTTCGCCACTGAACACGCGATCGATTTCCTCCATCGATTCGTAGGTGAACGTGGCAGTGGCATAGATCGGTGTCGCCACCGACTGAGCGTCGGACGCGGTTTGCCGCTCGCCGCTATGAACCAGCTTCGTAGCAATATCCAATGGTTGTTCTTCGTCAGCCATCAAAGCATCTCGCTTAAATATCTCTCACCGCCGTCGCAGAGTATTGTGACAATTACCGCGTCAACGCTCAATGAGTGCGCGAGTTTTCGGGCGGCAAATACGTTCGCCCCTGAACTTGGCCCAACCAATAAACCTTGTTCACGCGCCAGGCGCCTGGACATACCAAAGGCATCTTCTGTCGACACTTCGATAACCCCGTCCACCAAAGTTTCATCATAAATTCCGGGGCGCGAAGCTGTTGCCATATGTTTCAGACCTTCGAGCCCGTGCAAGGGAGACTCCGGTTGAACGGACAACGCGTTCAGCTCCGGTTTTAACTCACGCAGGCGGCGAACAACACCCGTGAACGTTCCAGAGGTACCGAGACCTGTCAGGAAGTGCGTAACTCGTCCTTCGGTTTGTGTCCAGATCTCGTTTGCCGTCGTTTCGTAGTGCGCCAGCCAGTTGGCGTCGTTGTTGTATTGATCGGGGTAGAAGTATTTGTCGGGTTCGGCAGCGTGGAGCTCGCGCGCGATGCGTTGAGCGCCGTCGGTTGACAACATCTGGTCAGTCTCAATGATCTCAACGCCATAGGCTCGCAGGATGTTTTTGCGTTGGATACTCGCGTTTTTTGGTAAACAGACGGTGACTGGATAACCGCGAGCAGCGCCGATCATAGCGTAAGCAATTCCAGTGTTACCGCTGGTCGCGTCGACAATAGTCATGCCGGGTCGCAGTCTCCCGCTGCGTTCACCCTCGAGGATCATTGACAGCGCAGGTCGGTCTTTTACAGAACCGCCCGGGTTAAGGTGTTCGGCTTTGACCAGAATCTCCACACCACCAGGCAAATCGCGATTCAGGTGCAGCAAGCGCAACAGAGGCGTATGCCCGATGCGTGATTCGATTCTGCCAGAAGCACCAACTCCGCATTCTTCTAAAACGCTAAGTGACATACTCAAGAAGTCAGACCGTTGAAAACTAAAAACCGGTCGGCTATCGAAATAGCGCAACCGGTATCTGCCGTTTATTAGTGCTGGTGTTGGCTACGTCATCCGCCCCTCACGCCTGCACACGGCCTTCCGGTCGCGCTGCAAATAGCAGCACCAGGGGCAGTAATAACAACAAGCGCAAGCCTTCACTTTCATCGTCTTGAATCGGGCTGGATTTAGTACGTCGAAACTATAGGTGTTGATTAATGGACAGTCAAGCGCACCGATTCTCCGTGTAGCCCCGTGTCTCAATGTCTCGGTGGTGGTATCGTACTTTCAAACCATAGAGCCGAGCGACACAGAGGCACAGAGATTTGCATGCAGAGGAGAGCTTCGACGATGTCACAACCTATCCAAACTCCGGAACCCTGGCCAACCTTGCCACTCGAAGCATGGGAAGACACGCGAGCGACGCTACACATGTGGACACAGATCGTTGGTAAAGTCAGACTGGCCCAAACACGGCTGGTCAACCATTGGTGGAATGTTCCTCTCTACGTCTCTGCGAGAGGATTGACTACCACTGCAATGCCGTACGGATCGACCTTCTTTGAAATGGAGTTTGACTTTATCGATCACAATCTCGAGATCAGATGCAGTGACGGCGTATCCCGGAAGATCGCGTTAAGACCAATGTCAGTCGCGGCTTTCTACAAAGAAACTATGTCGGCCCTCGACGACCTTGGCCTGAATGTTCGCATCTGGAAGATGCCGGTGGAAATTCCAGATCCAATCCCGTTCGATCAGGACGAGATTCATAAATCTTATGATCCGGACTACGCAAACAAGTGTTGGCAAGTACTCAGACACGCCGATCGAGTTCTGCAAGAGTTTCGATCACGATTTATCGGCAAATGCAGTCCAGTTCATTTCTTTTGGGGTAGTTTCGATCTGGCAGTCACACGCTTTTCGGGACGCCCGGCGCCGGCGCGTCCGGATGCGGACCCAATTACTCGCGAAGCGTATTCACATGAAGTGATCAGCCACGGTTGGTGGCCGGGACAAGGTCCATTGGGCAAACCGGCTTTTTATTCTTACACCGCCCCTGCTCCCGAAGGTTTAGGCCAGGCGAAGATTCGCCCCGAGAAGGCTTTCTACAGTACCGACATGAGTGAGTTTCTGTTCCTGTATGACGACGTGAGAACGGCGAGCGAGCCTGATAGTGCGTTGATGGAGTTTCTGGAAAGCACTTACGAAGCAGGCGCGAATCTAGCCAGCTGGCCAAGGAATGAACTTGAAAGATGAGCTCAGATCTCAGATCCCAGATCCCAGGGGTCTCGGACAACAATCTGGGATCTGAGATCTGAGATCTGAGCTCATCTGGCTTTTATCGGTTTCCAGAATGCTGCGATTCGCTTCCCACTGGCGGTTTGCAACAGGCTCATTAAACCCATGTAACCAAACCCAAAGAAGAACAACGTGAGAAACGGAATCGTTCCCCACATGTGTAAGCGAACCGAATAAAGAATGGCTAAGAGGAAGTAAATCGCGAAGCTGAGTTCAAGTAACGGCAAGAGACCGCGCTTCCTTCTGTACTTCTTACGTTTCCATGTAGCGTCAGCTGTGTCTTCAACGCGATATTTCGGTGTGCGAACAAAATCTGTCTTAACACCTAACAGCGCCTCGAGGACGGCGCGCGCATTTGAGAAAGCCAGGCCAATACCCAACGCCATTACCAGTGGCAAGTGCAATAGACGCGGAGTGCGTCGATCATCGAGGTACCAGACAGCAGTTCCATAAAACAACACAACAGAAATCGATGAGAAGAACAGCAGCGGCAGATCGAAGATCATTAAGTGATAAAACGGCTGGTTATAGCGAACCAGCAAGAGTGGAAACTGTAGAAAACTTGCCACGATCATCAGCGGATAACTGATGTTTCCGGTCAGACGGAAAAACATCTCGAGCTTCACTCGCAACGGAAGCGGAGCGCGCCAAATGCGAGGATACAGCTTCAACCCAACCTGCATCACGCCCTTGGCCCAACGCCGTTGTTGAGCCTTGAATGCGTTTATCTCAACCGGTATTTCGGCCGGAGCTTCCTCGTCGAGGAGATAGATGAATCTCCATCCCATCAGTTGCGCCCTGAAGCTGAGGTCGGTGTCTTCGGTCAGGGTGTCGTGCTGCCAACCACCGCTCATCTCAATCGCCTGCCGGCGCCAGATTCCTGCGGTACCGTTGAAGTTGAAGAAGCCTCCGGTCCGGTTGCGCGTCGTTTGTTCAACCACAAAGTGGCCGTCAAGCATGATCGTCTGCAGTCGAGTTAGCAGATTGTAGTTGCCGTTGATGTGGGCCCAGCGCATTTGTGCGCAGCCGACTAAAGGATCAGTAAAGAAATGAACTAACTTTCTCAGGCAATCAGGCTTGGGAACAAAATCGGCATCAAAGATCGCGAGCAACTCGCCTTTTGCGGTTCTATTTCCATTCTCCAGTGCACCCGCCTTGAATCCGGTGCGGTCGGTTCGATGGATGTAATGAATGTCGAAACCCTGTTCGGCATATTTCGCAACCACGGCTTCAGCTACTTTTACGGTTTCGTCCGTTGAGTCATCAAGAACCTGAATCTCCAACTTTTCGCGCGGATAGTCGAAAGCTGTGACTGCCTTAAGTAAACGGTCCACTACGTACAACTCATTAAAGAGGGGCAGTTGAACTGTAATGAGCGGCAACTCTTCTTCAGCGAAATGTCCGGCAGGCTCAGGAACAAAGTTTTTATAACGCCAGAAGTCAATAACCTGTTTAATGCGGTACGCACCATAGACTGCCAGAAGGAAGAGAATGGAGAAGTAGGAAAAGAGAACGATGTAGTCGAACGTGTCGAGTTGATAAAGCGGGCTGATGTTCGCCCAGGTTTTGTTAACCAGGTCGTGATAATACTTTGCAAAAACGGCGTCCGGACCAGGCCCTATCGGCGTTGGCCACGGAGTTGGAAGCGGGCCAGGTTGAGTTTGAAAAAACATAATTAACTAACTACTCAGCAAAGGATCTTAGGCTTTACATCCAAAAACGCCGTCAGCTACTGCCCGACGGCGCCTTAGATAGTGCTCTGATTGGTCACTTCAACCGCTCGATTGCGGCAGTGATTCTAACCCAAGGTGTAGGAAACGACGAAATGGAACCTGATGTTCTCAAATTCTTCGCTGCGGTGCGCTGTAATCGCTCGGAGCGACTGCAATTGCCTCAGGAGAAACCAGCGTGAAAGTTCCCTCGATCGTGGATTGCGGACCAACCCTCGAAGCACGCTGAGCCAGCTCCAGTATTCCAGGCATGACGTAAAACACCGTAACACCACCCAGCAACATTCCGGTCAACAAACGTGACGTGTGCGTGTTTTCCCAAATACCAAACAACGTCAAACTAAAATCTATTCCCAACGGCACGGCCGCGAGAAAAAGCCACTTCACTTTTGGCACATCCGTGGAATGTAAACTCCGAATCAATGGATAGAGCAACAATAACAAAGCAAATCCGCCATACAATCCGGTACACCGAGCACAGACGGCAAACTGGTGGCCCACAATAAAAAACGATCGTTCTGGAAGTTGATGACAAAAAGTCTTAAACGAATGGTAGATCGCGACAGCGAATTGCTGATGGTTGGAGGCGGCCGCTAATGGTGCACCGACAATCAAACTAATGACACAGAGAGCAATCGCAACGCACCCTAGCCAAAAGAGAAGAGGCACGCGAGAGCGTTGAGTCTGTGATTGATACTCAGTTGGTGAAAGCGGCATGAAAGCTAGATCTCAGGTCTTTAAAACCTTATGACCGTATCCGGCCCACCTTCGATGTGCAGCGTATCAACGAATCGAATATGCCGAGATTCTGTCGTCATAACCATTGAGTGTGTACGTTTGCCAGCTCCGAAGAAACGTACACCTTTTAAGAGTGCGCCATCGGTAACGCCCGTCGCTGCAAAAATAATCTTCTTTCCGGGCGCCAGGTCGTCAGTATCGTAAACTTTGTTGGGATCTCTAATTCCCATCGACTCGAGCCTCTCCATTACTTCTTCATGCGATGGAACCTTGGCCTTGTCAACTCCAAGCTTTTCAGCATCGAAAACGAGGCGAGCCTGAATCTCCCCATTCAAGCACTTCATTGCCGCTGCTGTAATAACGCCTTCCGGTGCTCCACCTATTCCCATCAACGCGTGAATGTTGGTTCCCGCAACTGCGGCGGAAATACCGGCTGATAAGTCGCCGTCGGAAATCAAACGGATACGGGCACCGGTTTCGCGCACGTCAGCAATCAATTTCCTATGCCGAGAGCGATCCAAAACGATCACTGTCAAATCTTCAACGTCTCGTCCCAGACGGCGCGCAACATTCTTGAGGTTGTCTTTAACTGGAGCATCGATGTCTACCACGCCTCGCGATGATGGACCCACGACGATCTTGTCCATGTAGATGTCAGGCGCGTTCAGTAATCCGCCACGCTCAGCAGCTGCCAAAACCGCGATTGCATTATTTGCACCCAGCGCACAGAGGTTGGTGCCCTCAAGCGGATCAACCGCTATATCAACTTCAGGACATGAATCAGCCATTTCTTCACCAACCCCGAATCCGCCACCGACCTCTTCACCGATGTAGAGCATCGGCGCTTCATCACGTTCACCTTCGCCAATGACCACACGCCCGCGCATTGGAACAGTGTCCATCACTTCGCGCATTGCTTCTACAGCAACATGGTCGGAATACTTGCGATCGCCCTGGCCCATCGTCCTGGCAGCAGCAATCGCCGCAGCCTCGCACACACGCAAGAAGTCGAGCGATAACTCGCGCTCTGTCCTAAGCTCGTGACCCATAAATTCAGCTCCTGATTGGGAAATGTCAGCCGCCAGACGGGATTAATCGCCGCTTGCTCACTGATGAAGAATGCTCGCGTCATACTAACAGAGCAACCTACAAATTTGTAGCCTCTGCTTATGTATGACTTCGGTCTTATCTGTGCAAAAACGCCCCAGTAGTCGAAAGACCAAAAATCCTCATTCGACTTGACCGCCAAAACGTCCTCTGGAGAAACTCTTAGCCATCCCCATCATTAATCATCATCATCCATATTCATCCGGAGGTCTTATGTCGTCAACAATTCAGTACAGAGAAATCAATGAAGACAAAATGAACGCGTTTCCGAGGTTCCGTTTCGGGACGAAGAATCGACTCCATCGCGAGGCGAGTTCCGCGTCTTTATTTCGGCCTGCGGGATAATGACCTGCGAATCCTGCCGATCTTGTAATCCTGTGCAAAAGCTTTGACTAGATTTCATGATTCACATGATTGCCGGAGCGAGAGGCTGACCGTGCGGGCCCGTAACTGTGGGAAGTTGGTCCTCAGAATTCACCGAAAGAATCGAATATATTCAATTCGATTGATTGCAAATGGTTTTCGATCTTTTAGTTCAATGAAAGCAAATGCATAACGAACGCACTTACCAGTGACCTTATTTTTTGTAGACAAACGAAAATTGGACGCGTAATCTCAGGCAGTCTCCTAACTCAATCGTCTTCGGCTCCGAGTCCTCATCACATGGATCGAAGAATCATACTTGTTATCTCCCGAATCGAGAGTGATCCAGGCACGTGTTGTCCGTCGGAGTTAGCGCAACTGGTTCATCTATCACCGTCACGCCTTCGTCACCTCTTCAGACATGAAACCGGTACAGCATTGAGCCAGTACTTGAAATCTGTACGATTACGAGAGGCAGAGGCGTTGCTGAGAACAACTTTCCTTTCGATCAAAGAGATAGTCAAGCAATTGGGCATGACTTCAAGCAGCAATTTTGCACGTGCTTTTAAAAAGACGTACGGCGTGTCACCCAGCGCTTATCGATTGCTGAACCGTGGGCCAAAGAAGAGCGGAAAGCGAAAGAAGTGAATGCGTAGCCAGTTTAGGCAAGAATTAGCCGTTTTGGACAACAAAGAATTGTTGATTTGATGAGAGAGTTGGCTTATCTTCCACCGCGATAAATACGAAACGCAAACTCTTCACTTTTCTTGGCCCAGATCGAACGAGCCTCACAGCTCATTAAGTAAAGGAGTTAATAGTAATGCGCTCCCTCACCTCACCAAACTTACTGACCTCTCAGATTAGAACCAAATATCACAAGCAATACGTGAGATGCACGTTTGTGCTGGTCTGCACGATTGCTCTTGCAGCTATAACGGCTACACCTGCGTTGGCCCAGGATGAAGAAATAGTGCTGGCGACAGTCGACAATGTCGCGATCACTCAAAAAGAAGTCGATGAATCTGTGGGTTCGAGGATTTTGCCGATCCAGCAGCAACTTTATGCGCTGCGAAAGGTGGCACTCGACAATCTTGTATCCAAATACCTGATCGAAAGAGAAGCGCGGAGAAGAAACATCTCTGTTGAAGAACTAAGAAAGAAGCTAATAGAGGGAGCGGTCAATGTGAGTAATGCAGATGTAGAAGCGGCTTATCAACAAAACTCTTCATTCTTTGCAATGATGAGTCCCGATGAAGCCCGGGAAAGATTGCGTCTTGATCTAGAAACTCAAGCGCGGATGAAGAACTACCACGCCAGTCTTGAGAAATTACGCGGCGCGTCTTCAATCCTTATCAAGCTCTCTCCGCCTGCCACAGCCACATCTGCACCGGACGCTGGCTCACCGTCGATTGGAACCTCAAATCCGTTAGTGACAATTGTCGAGTTTTCCGATTTTCAGTGTCCTTTCTGTGCCGCAGTTCAACTGACGCTCAAGCAGGTCCTGGAGGAATTTGCCGGCGCTGTGAAGTTGGTCTTCAAGCATCTGCCACTGGACAATCATCGGAATGCTATGTCAGCCGCGCGGGCAGCGTATTGCGCTGGTAGGCAGGAAAGGTTTTGGCAGTATCACGACGCACTCTTTATCACAAAAGATTTTTCTACTCAGTCGTACAATCAGCTTGCGAAAGCTCAAGGCCTCAACCTCCAAACATTTCAATCGTGCCTTAACTCGGTCGACTCACTTAACGCTGTTACCGCCGACATTGAAACTGCACGGCGCCTGAAGATCGAAAGTACTCCAAGCTTTATCATCAATGACCGCGTTGTCAGCGGTGCCATTTCGTTTGGTGAATTCGAAAAAATAATCACCCTTGAACTTCGGCGGATTTCCGCTAAAGGTTCCTCATCCAATTAGGAGATTCCTCATGAAAAGTCAGCATCGTAGTGCTCTGGTGGTCTCGCTGTTTTGTGCGTTCTTTTCAATATCTGCCGTTGCTCAGGAACCTGTGCCTGGCAAAACCACAGGAAATGTGGCCGCTAGTAAAAAACGCGTTCGCTTCGGACCGGAAGAACAACTCATTAGATCGGCATACGCGAAGCTCATGGAATACAACAACGCCGTTAAGACATTGAAAAAGGATCTTGGCAGACAAGACGTGGAAGCTGGATCCGGATTGAAGTTCGAATTGAGCAATTTCCAAACAGGTCCAGTTCTGAAAATTTTGAATAGACCTTATCTCGATTTCGTAACGCTCCCGACCGGCGATGTCATATCTCTGACTCGCGGTGAATACTCGATCAACCAAGGCCCCCAAGAGATTACTTTTGAAGCGCAATGGGAAAAAGGTCAGTACGCCTCCGGCTTTGACCCTCAGTGGACGATCCAAAATGCTCTCAACTTTGAGCCGGCGAAGTACGCTGATGTTGGTTCCTATTCTTCCTACACTGTGACGGTGACTTTCCAGGAAAGATCCAGAACGTATCGAGCGTTGGTCCTTTTCCACAACCTGGGCCAGTCAACGCAGACAGCCAAACCAGAATTCTGGGATTCCATCCTGGCTGATATGAACCTTGTGTGGGATGAAAATAGACCTTCGTATAAGCCCAAACCAGAACTAAAGACCTCACCTACTCCACCAATGCCAGGCGAATCATTAGTTGAGCCAGTAGAGCGGCAAGCACAAAGTAGTCTAATGAGCGAAATGACAACTTCGGATGCTGGAGAGGGTGGGTCATCGGCCTATTCAGGCGGTTCGTTGGATGGCTCTTCTGATAAGGTCGCGAGTGGTGATTTTTCACCTACTGCCGTTAAAGGTGAGTTCTGGCTGAGTTCGGATCAACTGGATCATGCTTCCGGCAGTCATTCCGGTACGGCTGTTTTCACTCCGACGTGTGGCGTGACAGACGACCATCGTGAGCGGTGCGAAGTATTAGTAACAAATTTTGAGGCGTATGACACAGGTACGCTGAACGATGTTTTTCTAATCTGGTTTCACAGAGGAGTAAAACATTCGAACACCGAAGTGACTTTCGGCCAACTCGGCGCGGATATCAAATGTAGTTCGGTGGCAGGAGTTGCGTTTTCTACCTGTCTCATTGGTACCGGTTGTGCCATCAATATTCAGGTTTCTGCAACAGCGGGAGTCGGAGGAGGTGCGGTGGCCACTGGAGGCAATTTGTGGAACAGTGCGCATGCAGTAACGAACAACTGCAAACTTTGGGACGGATCTACAGGTGCGAACTGCACCACGCCGGGCTTTGACGGTAGTTGTCCGCCGGGAAGCACTCCGAACGGTACAGGGCTGTGTTGCTTCTCAACAACAAGTTCTTGCAGCGCAACTGCAATCAGTAAGTGCTTTATGCTTGACGGCGATTTCGATTTTCTGACCTGTAGGTGTATCGGTGGGTCTCCAGTGATTATCGACGTGAACGGAGATGGAATCGCACTGACAGCAGCAGCCGATGGCGTTGATTTCGATCTGAATGGCAATGGTACAAGAGAGCGACTGGGCTGGACTGTTGCAGATTCTGATGACGCCTGGCTCGCGCTTGATCGAAACGAGAATGGAAACATCGACAATGGTTCTGAGCTATTTGGGAGCTTTTCAGCTCAGCCTGCTGGGCCAAACAAGAATGGATTCCTGGCGCTGGCGGAATTTGATAAAGCTGCCAACGGTGGAAATGGCGATGGAGTAATAAACAGCGCGGACAACGTGTTCGAACGATTGCGTCTGTGGCAGGATTCAAATCACAACGGACTGGTTGACAGCGGCGAGCTCCACACACTTGCGTCACAGAACATTAGAGAGTTGGAATTTGATTTTAAGGAATCGAAACATACGGATCAGTTTGGAAACGAGTTTCGGTATCGAGCAAAAGTCAAAGACACTCAGGAGGGCAAAGTTGCGCGGTGGGCTTGGGATGTCTTTCTCTCACATAACTAATCTTCACACCGTCACTGTTCAGGAGCTTCGCAGATGTTTCGAACAGGTGGGAAGCTCCTGGCGTTTTGCTCATAGACGACTTTGAGAGCCGAGAAGAATGTAGAAGCCGAGTCCGATAAAAATGAACGGCACTAGGATGTGGCCATATCGATCTATCAATCGAATGACAACGAAGTGATTACCAATCGCATAACCTGCAACACACCACAGTGCAATCATTACTGAAAACGTAATCAACGTAATAGTGAGCGTGGCCCATGTGCTGCTTGCAAATAGCGGTGTATAAATCGCGATATTGTCTCCACCGTTCGCAAAGGTTATCGCGGCTACAGTCAGGGACGATTCAACACGCCTTACTACAATTTTCTCCTTCTGCCCTTCTTTCAACGCAAGCAGTTTTCTTATGCCAATCCCTATTGGAATCAACCCTAAGAGACCGATCCACTTGTAGGGAATAAGCAGACTTGCAAAAAAACCTACAAGACTGACAAGAATCAGGCCCGCGATTCCGAGATACTGACCTAAGACAACTCGCCAGATTTGGAGATTCTTTTGTGCGAAGAAAAAAGTGAGGACAAAAATATCGTCCAGGTTTGTTGCGGCAAACGCTACGATAGCTCTGCTTAAAGCCGTCGATATTTGCATGCAATCATTCGATCATGGATACGCGTTACGATGTCACTGCTGCCACCTCTGCCTACTTCTTCCACGCTGGCAACGTCCTTCGTGCAGGTTTCTCTTTCTTCAATCCTAACGCCCAATCGGCCTGCATCAACGTATGTATGTCACGCGTTCCTTCGTAAATAATCGCCGCCTTGCAATTCCTCAAATAGCGTTCAACCGGGTAGTCGTTCGAATAGCCATTCGCTCCGTGAACTTCGATTGCCATCGACGCCGCTTTTTCACTACGCGTTGTGGCTTGCCATTTCGCCAAACTCGTGGCCTTCGCGTTTGACTTGCCCTCATTTTTCAAGTAACCGGCATGTAGCCACAGCAAATGGCTCATCTGGTAATCAGCTTCCATCTCAGCGATCTTCTGTTTGACAAGTTGATGATTCGCGATCTTCGTTCCAAATGTCTCACGAGTATTTGCATAGGCAACTGACGCATCTCTCGAAGCGCGAATAACACCGGTGGCGCCCGAAGCAACTGTGTAGCGTCCCTGCTCCAGGGCGAACATCGCGATCTTGAACCCCTCACCTTCCTCTCCAACCATGTTTGCCTGCGGAACACGAACGTCCTGAAGCGAAAAGTAACCGGTGTTCCCGGCTCTAATTCCCAACTTGCCGTGAATCGTACCTGATGAAAACCCTTTCATCGTGCGTTCGACAATGAAGCACGACATTCCGCTGTGATCGCGTTTGCGCCTCTTGTCTTCGTCAGTCCAACAAAAGAACAAGAAGTTGTCGGCCACGTCAGCAAGACTGATCCACATCTTTTCGCCGTTCAAAATCCACTCGTTGCCATCACGCCGAGCTGTTGACCGCGCTCCGACCACATCCGATCCTGCACCGGGCTCAGTTAAGCCATATGTCGCAAATTTCTCTCCCCTTGCCTGCGGGACCAGATATTTCTGCTTCTGCTCCTCATTTCCCCAGGTGTAAAGCGTTAACGAGTTCAGACCGGTATGAACCGACATCACAACACGCAGGAACGTATCCACGGCTTCCAACTCTTCACACACCAGTCCCAATGAAATGTAGTCAAAACCAGCGCCTCCGTATTCCTCTGGAATACAAACTCCCAACAGATTGAGTTCTGCCATCTTCCGCAAAACGGAAGGATCAAACTGTTGCTTCTCATCCCACTCCTTGATGTGCGGCGCGACTTCTTTCTGCGCAAACTCCCTGACGGTCTGCACCAGCGCCTTGTGGTCGTCAGTCAATTCGAAATCAATCATTTCTCTTACTCTTTTCAATCAGGTGGTAAAAATGACCGGACATCTTACTGAGTCGACCTTCCAATGTCCAAAGCGACCAAATACAGACGCGGCGAATGGGAGACGCGGCGAGGGGGCGACGCGGCGAGGGGCGACGGGGAGACGCGGCGAGCGGGCGACCGGGCCAGCGTGGAACGCGGAGATGCGCCCTCTCGCCCTCTCGCCCACTCGCCCTCTCGCCCTCTCGCTCCACTCACTCTCTCGCTCCACTCACCGTCTGGCCCACTCGCACGTTCCCTTTGATATACTCCGCGGCATGGCCAAAAGGATGCGAGCAAGTAGTTCCACCACAGTGGGATTGGTGCAAATGAGTTGTGACCAAAAACCGCAAGCAAACCTTAAGAAAGCGATCTCCGGAATCAACGAAGCAGCGAAGCGCGGCGCACAAATCATTTGCCTGCAGGAACTTTTCCGCTCCCAGTATTTTTGTCAGACTGAAGACATCGAACTCTTCAAGCTTGCCGAAACTATTCCAGGAGCCTCAACAGAAGCACTGAGCAAAGTCGCGCGGCAAAGAAAAGTTGTGGTGATTGCTTCGCTATTCGAGAAACGTGCGGCGGGCGTCTATCACAATACAGCCGTGATCATCGACGCCTCGGGCAAGATTGCGGGCAAGTACCGCAAGATGCATATACCAGACGACCCTCTCTATTACGAAAAGTTTTACTTCACGCCAGGTGATCTCGGATTTCAAACGCACCTTACGGCCCATGGGAAAGTAGGCACGCTCGTTTGTTGGGATCAATGGTTCCCTGAAGCAGCGCGCCTCACTGCCTTGAGCGGAGCCGAGTTCCTGTTCTATCCAACCGCGATCGGATGGCTTCCTGACGAGAAAGAAGAGATGAATCAGGCTCAACATTCCGCATGGGAAACAATTCAACGGGCCCATGCGATCGCCAATGGCATTTACGTCGTAGTCGTTAATCGCGTCGGTCATGAAGGAAAACTGACTTTCTGGGGTCAATCGTTCGTGGCCGATCCATTCGGACGCATTGTGGCAAAGGCCTCGGCAGATAAAGAAGAAGTGCTGGTGGTTGAGTGCGACCTGAGCAAGATTGATGAAACGCGACAAAACTGGCCATTTCTCCGTGATCGACGCATCGACGCTTACGAGGGGCTACGATTCAGATATGGTGAATAGATGAAATATGGACTGCTCGACTTTTTCGGCAATATCGGAGTTCTGATTCTGATGATTGCGTACTTGCTGTTGCAACTCAATAAGCTCAGCAATGGTTTGGTTTATTCAACACTCAATGCCTTGGGGGCGGGCCTGATTGTCATTTCACTTCTAACCAACTTCAATCTCTCGGCTTTTCTGATGGAAGTCTTCTGGGTTCTGATCAGCCTCATCGGCGTCTACAAACACCTCCGTCCAAGGTCTGCGCAACCGTGACTATGACCAAAAGGATTAAGCCTGCCGAGCTTGGTTTTCATATGCCTGCGGAATGGCACCCCCACGCAGCCACCTGGTTAACCTGGCCCAAAGATCCGGTTACCTGGCCCGAGCGTGTACCGCAAGTCGAAGAGATCTACCTCCAGATGATTGAACATCTCACCCCCCACGAAGTGGTCAATCTTCTCGTGGACGACTTTCAAACCGAACAAGCCATTCGCCAACGCTGCAATTTCCCCAGCGCTACCAACATAGTCTTTCACCGCATGCAGACTGTTGACTCCTGGATACGAGATTACGGCCCTAATTTTTTGATCGACGATGAAGGTCACTCCGCTTACAACGATTGGGACTTCAACGCCTGGGGCAACAAGTATGAAGATCTAAAACGAGACGATACGATACCGACAAGGTTGCAGACTCCTCTCAGATTGCAGCGCTTTGAACCTGGCATTGTAATGGAGGGCGGATCTATCGATGTCAACGGTGACGGTTGTGTACTGACGACTGAGCAATGCCTGCTAAACAAGAACCGCAACCCGGAGTTATCAAAAGAGCAAATTGAAGAATTTTTGAAAGACTACCTCGGCGTCATCAAAGTGCTATGGCTGGGTGACGGAATAGTCGGTGATGATACGGACGGGCACATTGATGACATAGCGCGCTTCATATCGGCTGATGCCGTTGTATGTGCGGTTGAAGAAGATCCAGAAGATCCCAACTATGAACTTCTCCAGGATAATCTGCAGCGCTTGCACCACGTAACAAATGCTCGAAATGAACCCCTGAAGGTTATTACTCTGCCTATGCCCGGGGTCATTGGCGGAACAAGCACCGACACACGCAATCTGGATCGCCTTCCGGCAAGTTACGCGAATTTTTATATTGCGAACAGCGTAGTACTCGCTCCCGTTTTTGGCCACGAAAACGACGCTCGCGCGATAGAAACACTGCAAAAGGTCTTCAACGATCGGCGCGTGGTTCCAATTAACTGCGAACCTCTGGTCTGGGGCATGGGAACAATCCACTGCATCACTCAGCAGCAACCAAAGGCCAATTGAGATGCAGTGGCACAGTGTTCGTAAACTAAGACTCAACTCCGCTCTGTTGATCGATTATTGTCTTTGCTTCAACCAGAGCATCCTCCA
Organism: Pyrinomonadaceae bacterium; assembly: GCA_036006355.1. GTDB lineage: Bacteria > Acidobacteriota > Blastocatellia > Pyrinomonadales > Pyrinomonadaceae > PSRF01. The sequence continues at coordinate 35,968 of DASYPT010000135.1, forward strand.
GGTTGCGTACGCGACCATCGAGCTGCATCTCATAAACAACGCGGGTTATGTGGCCCACTCTCGGTCCGGGCGTTAGACCGAGTTCAAGTAAATGCCGGCCCAGCAGAATCGGAGCGGGTGCTGTTTGCTCAACTTCGAGTTCTCGTGCTCTCTCTATAAACCACTCCTGTGCTTCCGAGCCATACCAGTTTGCGCGAGGTACCCATTCAGCATTGCGACCCAAAGAATCTGCTTTTGCTACTCGATACAACAAATCCGGTTCGCACCTACGTGCTAAACGACGAAAGGCACCATCCCCTATTTCATCTCGCTTCTTATGAAACTCACCGGGCTTGAGATGTTCCTTCACCAGCGCAATCACCTGTGCGCGCACCTCATAACCGTCGATCGAATGTATGTTGAGTCGATCGAGAAAACTATTCGTAGGCTCCACTCCTGCTTCTTCGTGCCCGCGTGAACGCCAGTGATCCTCGATGAATTCAGTCGTTGCCGGCTTGCCAAAGTCGTGCGCGAGTGCTGCGAGCATAACAGTCACCTGTTTTGGATACTTCAGATCGTCAATAAGTTCTCGCGCGCGATCTATCACGAGTTGCGTATGAACAAAGACGTCACCTTCGGGATGCCAGACAGGGTCCTGAGGCACGGAGATCAATGCTTCTATTTCCGGGAACAGCTGTGAAATTGCACCGAGCTCATGTAACCAACGTAAGCCAATGGATGGATGCGTTGATCGCAATAAAAGCTTTTCCATTTCACCCCAAATCCGCTCTGACGGAAGGTCCGTCAAATCGATCGTTCTGCACAAAGCAACAGTTTTCTCATCGATATCAAAGTTGAACCGCGATGCGAATTGCGCTGCGCGCAAGACACGGAGACTATCTTCACCAAAGGTATCAATCGATACGGCGCGAAGAACTTTCTTTTTGATATCTCCTCGTCCATCGAACGGATCGATCAACTCTTCAGTTAAAGGATCTTTCGAAATGGCGTTGATTGTGAAATCCCGTCGACGTGCTGCATCGGCAAAGCTCATTGAGGGTTCACCTTCAATCACAAACGCTCTATGGCCGCGGCCAGATTTGCGCTCGCGGCGCGGAATTGACACATCCAGATCGTGACCCAATTTGTAGACAGTGAACGCTTCACCAACCACATTCACAGTGTCGATTTTGTCCAGGAGTTCCCGCAAACGCTCGGGCGCGAGTTGATAGACTTCGAGGTCCCAGTCCTTAACTTCATTTCCCATTAATTTGTCGCGAACACAACCACCAACAAGCAGTGCCCTTCCACCTTCAGCTCGAATAGCTGTCGCTAGTGCAAGTACCTTTTCAGGAATCTGAGACATGTTGTTGAATGTCTAACGTCGCGGCTTCAATGTCAATTAATCAAGGTTACACACGTCAACGAAGCGACCGAAGGCGGCCTCAAATCGTCGGGACAGTTGTGCGAAGATTATTCGTCTGGCGAGTCAACGACGATTTGAACACCGCGAGTTGATGGCAGGCAACTAATGACCTGCGCGCGATCAATCTTAGTTAGTTCCGTTCCTGCGGCGTGCCACAGCTTAACCCAAAATGTTCGCGTCGTTCCGTGAATCGCAAAGGTTGATCCATCGAGCATGACAGGAACGGGTTCGGCAACCGTTCCGGCCCGCAGCGCTTCCAGCAATTCAGGGATGAATGGTTTGAACTTATCAAATTGTACCAACACGGACTTGTCGTCGATCTCACCAGGGGGTAGTTCGACTGGCTCAGCCGATTCCAGTAGAAGGCGAGTCTCTGTCTGTTCGTTCCGTTTCTTAACTACAGGCATGATCGTTCTTTGTCCGACGAACTTTAGTTTATCGTTTTAGCCACTGATGAACACAGAGCTCACAGATCTCTTTCTCTGTTTAGGGCCTATCTTGTCTGATCTGTGAAATCTGTGTTCATCTGTGGCCAATTCAGGGTTTCAATCTCTTTTGCAAGTGTTCCGCCAAATCACCGATGTTGACTCGTTCTTGTTCCCATGTATCCCGGTCACGAACAGTCACAGCTTCATCTTCCAGTGATTGATGATCGACGGTTATGCAAAACGGTGTGCCGATCTCATCCTGTCTCGCATACAACTTGCCAATGCCGCCTGTGTCATCGTAAACGGCGCGCAGCACTGGCTGCAGTGAACGTTTGATGGCTTTTGCCATCCCCACAATCTCAGGTTTGTTCTTTGCCAACGGCAGAATTGCCGCTTTGATCGGTGCGAGTTGTGGACTCAGCTTCAGAATTACTCTGGTCTCACCTTTGTCGTTTGTTTTCTCTGAATAGGCATCCATCAACACCGCTAACACGGTCCGATTCACACCGGCGGCGGGCTCAATTACATGCGGGTAGAATCGCTGTTTTGTTGCTTCGTCAAAATACGATAAGTCTTCTGTCGAATCCGGATTGATTCGTTTATCTTCCTCGTCGACAGGCTTACTCGAATGAGATCGAAGATCGAAATCAGTTCGATATGCAATCCCCATCAGCTCTTCCCACTGCCGCTCCTCTTCAGCGCGTTCGGGAAAGTATCGATACATGATGTCAACGGTTCGTTTTGAATAATGGGCCAACTCCGCGCTGGGAACTTCATGTAAACGCAGGTTGGAATGATCGAGCCCCAGGCTGACAAACCAATCCATGTAAAGTTCAACCCATTCATCGACGAGATTAAGATGTTCGGCGTCTGGCTTAACGAAATACTCCATCTCCATCTGTTCAAATTCGCGCGTACGGAGGATGAAATTGCCGGGTGTGATTTCGTTGCGAAACGATTTGCCTATCTGAGCTATCCCGAATGGGATCTTGCGGCGCATCGTAGTCTGAACGTTAAGAAAATTGATGAAAATTCCTTGCGCGGTTTCAGGTCGCAGATAAGCCAGTGCCGTGGGATCGTCCTCTTCAGCTGCTGCACCCAATGTCGTTCGAAACATCATGTTGAATGGCCGTGGGTCCGTAAGATCAGATGAACCACAATTCGGACATTTCACAACCTTCTGTCGAATTAATTCGGCGACATCGGCATCAGCTGGGACACCGGTAGGCAGTTCCAATTTGTCAGCACGCAACCTGCTCTTACATTCGCGGCAATCTACCAACGGATCATGAAACGTTGCCTCATGTCCCGAGTACTTCCAAACAAGGCGGTTCAAAATGATCGAGGAATCGATTCCCTCGATATCGTCGCGCTCATAAACAAGCCAGCGCCACCACGCTTGCTTGACGTTATTGCAGAGCTCAACACCAAGCGGTCCGTAATCCCATGCGCTCCCGAGGCCGCCATACACTTCAGAAGAAGGAAAGACAAAGCCGCGACGCTTTGCCAGGGAAACAATGGTATCGATATTCGGTGCAGGCACGTTGTCTATTGATTATCCTTTACGATTGATAAGTCACGAATAGTAGAAGACACTCGTAGAAAAGAAAAGAAGAGAGAGCCTCCGCCCTCTCCGATACTTCAATCAACAATTAATGCCGATTTCCGATTGCCAATTGTCAATTATCTGACTGACCAAAGCGCAGCCGAGTGTGGCACGACTCACTTGAACAAATTGGCAATTGGCAATCGAAAATCGGCAAAGTTTTCACTTGCTCGGCGTTTGAATATTGACGTCGATCTTTTGCGTTCCGCCTCCTCCGAATATTCGTCCTCTAAACATATACAGCCCTATTAGTATCACGATGACGAATATTGCGAGTATCGCAACAACTCCAACGCCACCGCTACCTCCTCCTTCACCTTCTTCGGCCATGAAGTGGTTCCTCCTGGTATTAGATTGTTATTAGGGGGCTGATGAGGGAAGGTGGAAGATTGTTAACACATTGGTCGGACTTGGGTCAAACCAATTTAAGATTTCAGATTGCAGATTGCAGATTGCAAATTGGTCTTCGGTCTTTCGTTTTTGATCTGGAACTGCCGCAAAACCCGAGAGCAAAAACCAAATGCCCAATCTTAAATTTGAAATCTTAAATCTGAAATTTTAGTGGCCGGATCTACGGGGTCGAGCGACTGGCGCTGGTCTGACATCGCCAGGCTGCACCGTTGGTGACGGTTGAGGAGGAGTTGCACCCTGCGGAACCAACCATACCTCGACGCAGTCGGTTTCGCGGAAACCTCCATTGCTCATTACAATTCGAGAAGCGTCAATGCCTCGCTGATTGATTAGATAGTCACGCGCTCTCGCTAACAGTTTGTCTCCCTGACCAGCGGGTCCGGTCTTACCACCATATGCAAAGATGTACGCGGTGGCCGAAGGATCGTTCTGCAGTTCAACTGCGAGATTGTCGAGACGCGCCTTTTGATCGTCGTAGGAGCAACTGCAACACGTATCAAACTCTCGACCAACTAACGTTCGCTTCTCATGTGGCGGAATGTAGGTGTTTGCCTGCGCCGTTTGACGACACAGAGGATCCTCGGATCCATTTGTGACTACCAAAGTGGCCGTGATTTGCTGACCGGCAAGACCGGTGGAATCAATTGTGATGGTAGGTGTTCCTGCGCCACTAACAATCCGGGCGCTTTGCGGACTCACGGTCCATGTGCGGCTCAATGAGTCACTGCCACCATAAGATACATCGGAGGTGAAGGTAATGATTTCTCCTTCGTTGACTTGCGGAGGCGCAGAGAGGTTGACCGGGAAAGGACAGGGTGATTTAGCAACGGGTGGTAAAGGCCGATAATTGACTGCAATACACTTCACTCTGCCAGCTGGTAATTCGATCTGACGTGTCCAGAGTTGACCGTTTGGCAAAGTAACTACAACCGTTTGGGTTCCTGCCTCCAAATCAAAGGCACGAAAGTCTGTGGCGGTCGCTCCGTAAGGTTTTCCGTTAATAGCTATTGGCAATCCGCCAGGATTCGACAGGATCTTGATCGTCCCGTACTTGGCCTTTTTAGTTTTGGCGTATGTAGACGAAGGACAGATTGACGTACTTCCGAGTACCAGCAAAGCCAGCACTACGACTTTCGTTTTTGTACTCGAGAAGATTGACATTGTCCTTATTCGTCTTCCCTCTGATTTTCAGTTGTCAGTTTCGATCTTGAGTACCGTCTTCGTAAACCTGCGCCAAAAGCAAGCAGACCAGTTCCAAACAAAAGCAGCGTTGCTGGCTCTGGAACCGTATTGTTTGGCGGAGTGGGACTCGGTGTTGGCGTCACAATAGTGTCGCAAGTTAGGCAGACGGTATCGCAATCATCGCAGTCGTGGATGAAGAACAACGGGATGGCTGCCAGGAATAACAACGGCCATTTAGGAATGCCGCCCGGAACGAGGATCTCACCACAGTCGCAAACGGTACCTTCAACAATTGCGTCACCAACCACTTCAACTCCAACCTGGGTTTGAGGCTGAGTACTAACTTCTACACCTAACGGAGAAGTTGCCGGATTCACACCTTCGGAACTCTTCGTTTTTTCGCCTTTCGAGTTAACGGTTCCCTTCACATCAGCAGACACCGGATCTTGCGCCAGATTGTTCACGCGCAACTCGACCAAACCCTGGGTCGAACTGACCGTCTGCACCACCTGGCTAATCCGAATGGAATCAGCAAAGGTAGTCTGACTCATAAGCACGAATAGACCGATTGCGGCGGTAACTTTTCGGCAAGTCAACCACAGCTTTCGGCGTACAGTCTTATTCACATATTGAGCGGTAGTTAGAGTCATGCCAAGGACGTCACTCTACTCAAGTCGAAATTAGATTTTCCTTCTTCTTAAAGAGTCCTAATGGATCGAAAACTCCAATGGACCAGCGAATTTTTCAGCCCAATAAGACCATGGGCATAACGCTTATTAGACAAGATATGGCCGCACCCCACATGGACAGGTATCCAAGGATATGCTCGAGGGTATTCCCATTAGCTGCAAATGTGAGTCCACGGAAGGACGCGCTAAACAGCGAACAAACTAAATATCCGTGGTCCAACCGTCGTCTAAAACTCAGACTCAAGTCTGAAAGTGAGACTTTGTGGCAGGAAAAAGCCGGGCGCTGGGCCCGGCTCGTTTTTAGTTGATTGGGTTTAACTGGTCTATTCAGTTTCGCTCGAGCTGGCGGCTTCTGCCTTTCGGTTTTCATCTCGCAGCACTGCTTTGCGCGAAAGCTTAATCTTGTTGCCCTCTCGACCAATGCACTTCACAAGAATCTGCTGACCCTCTCTCAATTCATCCCGCACATCCTTTACACGACGATCGGCGATTTCCGATATGTGCAATAGACCATCTGTTCCAGGAAAAATTTCGACGAACGCACCGAAATCTACTATGCGTGAAACGGTGCCTAAATAGGTTTGACCAACTTCGGCTTCAGCCGTCAGCCCACGAATGCGATTGACAGCCGCATCGGCGGCCTCACCACTGGAAGTAGCAATCGAAATTGTCCCGTCGTCTGACACGTCGATCTTGGCCCCGGTTTCCTCAACAAGCGAGCGAATTACTTTGCCGCCTGGTCCAATCACATCACGAATTTTATCTGGGTTGATTTTGATCTGGATGATGCGAGGAGCGTACTGCGAAATTCCTTCGCGTGGGGCAGCAATCGCTTTTTCCATAGCGCCGAGGATGTAGACCCGGCCTTTTCTAGCTTGCTCGAGTGCTTCAGCCATTATCTGTGCATTAATGCCTGCGATCTTAATGTCCATTTGCAGCGCAGTAATGCCATTTCGCGTACCTGCAACTTTGAAATCCATGTCACCGTAGTGATCTTCGGCGCCTGCGATGTCAGTCAGGATTGCATACTTGTTACCTTCCATGACCAGGCCCATGGCGACACCGGCAACTGGAGCTTTCAACGGCACCCCGGCATCCATCATCGATAGAGTTCCCCCACACACAGAAGCCATCGATGACGAACCGTTAGACTCGGTAATGTCAGAGACTATTCGAACCGTGTAGGGAAAATCGCCATCATCTGGGAGCACAGTTTCAAGTGCCCGCCGAGCGAGCGCCCCGTGCCCAATCTCACGACGACTGGACGAACCAAATCTGCCAACTTCGCCTACAGAGTACGCTGGGAAATTGTAGTGAAGCAGAAATCGTCGTTTGACCTCGCCCTTCTCGAGATCATCCATGAACTGCTCATCTTCTTTAGTTCCCAGAGTAGTTGAGACGAGTGCCTGAGTTTCACCGCGTGTAAACAAAGCCGACCCGTGCACGCGAGGAAGCCAGCCCACTTCACAGGTAATTGGACGAATCTCACTGAAGCGACGACCATCCGGACGACGCCTCTTGTTGAGGATGTCATCTCGAAAGACAGTTTCCTTCAAGTGGTCGAAGATCACTTTGGCCATTTGCCGGCGCTCGGGTTGATCTTCCGGATACGATTCGACAACTTCTTTCTTCAACGCATCAACCGCTGCGTAGCTCGCGCGCTTTTCCTGTGTACTTGTGTCAAGTGCTGCACGCAGGTTTTCGCTGTAACGCTCCGAGACTTCACGCAGCATCTCCTCATCAAGCGGCTCCGGCGTGACTTCGCGTTTCTGAATCTCGAGCGCTTTGTAAAGCTCTTTTTGCCACCGGCAGAGACGATTGATTTCTTTGTGTGCAAGCATCAGGGCCTCGACCATAATCTCCTCGGAGACTTCGTTCGCGCCTGCTTCAACCATTACGATTGCTTCTTCTGTACCCGCCACAATCAAATTCAATCGCGACTCGCGCACTTCATCGTAGGTAGGATTGACGATGTATCGACCTTCGATAAGACCGATGCGCACACCCGCAATAGGATTCAGGAACGGGATGTCCGAAAGGTACAGAGCGCAGGAGGCGCCTGTTATTGCAATTACGTCTGGATTGTTATCCGGATCCGCCGAAATGACGCTTGCAACGACCTGCGTTTCATTCCGGAAGCCCTCGCCGAAAAGTGGTCGACACGGTCGATCGATTAACCGACTCGTTAAGATTTCCTTTTCGTTAGGGCGCCCTTCGCGTCGGAAGTAGTTACCTGGGATCCGTCCGGCTGCGTAATTCGATTCACGGTACTCGACGGTAAGTGGGAAAAAGTCAACTCCTTCTCGTGGAGTGAGCGCGCTCACGGCCGCACACAATATCATCGTGTCGCCATATCGAATTACGACCGAGCCGTCGGCCTGTTTTGCCACACGTCCAGTTTCGACGGTCAACTCCTTGTCGCCAACTTTTATTGATTCTTTTAAATACTTCTTTTCTGCCATTTCGTGTTCTCCTTAGGCGTTCACCTGAGGTTCACCTTCAGGTGGCAGACGTCTCATCCGCCTGCAGTTCGACATAGACTTTCTTTGGGTTCACCGCGCCAACGTGAGGCCGGTTCAAAAGATCCAGAACAATAGAAAAGGCGGCTGAGCCAAAAACCGTGACTCAATGCCGCCTGTTTGCTCGAACCATGCTCGAACACGTCTGCTTGTTCCAGTCAATCGCCGTCACGTTCGGCACTGCCACAAGCTCCTCGATAGACGTGGGCTTTACAAACTGCGAGACTCGAAGATCTCTCGATTAGTCAAAACGTTGATACCGACTAACGGCGCAGGCCCAGACGATTCACTACCTCGTGGTAGCGTTCAATATCCGTGCGCTTCAGGTAATCCAACAAGCTGCGACGCTGCTGGACCATTTTGAGCAAGCCCCGTCGCGAGTGATTGTCTTTTTTGTGGGTTTTGAAGTGTTCGGTCAGGTCAGTAATCCGCTTACTCAGGAGTGCTACCTGAACTTGAGGCGACCCCGTATCCGAATTATGAGTACGGAATTCAGACACAATTTGCTCTTTCGCTTCTTTTGCTAATGCCACTTGCTTAAAATGATCCTCCCAGACCGCAGTAAATCCGTTAAAGACGGCAACCGCTAAACTTAAAAAGCTGCGCCAATGTAACATGCAGGTAAAGTACTGTCCAGTTGGCGCTGATCTGAAGGGCCAAGGATAACGACAGATCTCAGATTCAGATCCCAGATCTCAAATTGAAGTCGAGAACTCGTCAAATTTGAGACCTGATCTGAAATCTGAGATCTGTCTTCATCCTTCATTTGTTACTATCAACCGAAATCCAACAGCAGGCGTAAAAAACATGGCTCAACCACGCATTCTAATTCTCGGTGGCGGTTTCGGCGGGGTCTTTACAGCTCTTGATCTGTCCGGGTCCGGTGAAGTGACTCTAGTCAGTGACGAAGACCACTTTCTATTTACGCCCATGCTTTATGAGTATCTCAGCGGCGAAGTAGAAGAGTGGCACATAGCTCCAAAATATAGCGAATTGCTGAACGACAACGTCAACTTCATTCAAGATCAGGTCGCAAGCGTAGATCTCAAGACGCAGACCGCCTCTCTTGTAAACTCTAAAGACGTCTTGCACTACGACGTCTTAGTTCTGGCAGTAGGCGGCATGACAAATTATGTAGGCGTGACGGGCGCTCAGGAGCATACGCTGCCTTTCCGAAAAATCGCACATGCCGATCATCTCCGACGCGTGATGGTTGAGGCGCTCGACAAAATTCCTCCCGAGACGGCGCCACAGGATGTGCGCCAGGCTTTAACTTTTGCCGTTGTCGGCGCGGGAGCAAGCGGTTGCGAGCTTTCTACTAAGATGGCCGACCTTTTGCTCGATGCGGTAAGGCGACGAGCACTCCAAGGCGAACCGCGCGTTCTCGTTATTGAGATGGGTGACAAAGTTGTCCCTGGGATGGGCGACCAGATTCGAGAATTTGTAGAAGATGCACTGCGCAAATCTCACGTCGAAGTCCACACGTTAACGCGCGTCGTGAACGTGGCTCGCAATGAGGTGACGTTTGAGCATTCAGGTCAATCCGAAACGTTGAGAACAGCCGGGGTGGTTTGGACCGGCGGCGTAAAAATGCGTCCCATCGTCGAGAACCTCGACGCCGAAAAAACGAAGCGAGGGCTGCTGACAGTGAGACCAACTCTCCAGCTGGCCGAATTCGACAATGTTATAGCGCTGGGAGACATCGCAGTCTATCCCGACGCAGATGCAACTCTCGCGGGTACGGCCCAACTTGCATTTCAACAAGCCTCACTGGCCGCGCGTAACATCAAGGCTTTGCTAAACGGCAAGGAACTTCAATCGCGACACTTTGAAGAACTTGGTGAAGCAATCAGTCTCGGCACCGAAAGAGCGGCAGTACTCACTGCCGGAAAGGCTTTTGGTGGCGCAATGGCCCGACAGGCCAGGTTTGCGCTCTACACTTCGAGACTTCCCACGTGGCATCATCGTTTGCGCGTCGGCGCGAGTTGGTTCTTTGAAGGTACAACTCCTCGTCCCCTTTTGCCCCTCGGGTTCGAAAGAACATAAACGATCGATGTCCGATATGCGTCTGTCTGGTCGTGACGCAACCAACCAGGTCCTGAATTTCTAAAGACCTCTCAAACTGAGGGCCTGGTTGGTTGCGTCA
>DASYPT010000136.1:0-55276 GCA_036006355.1 Pyrinomonadaceae bacterium
CATCCACCCATCAATCCAAACTGAGGTGTGCTCACCCGCAAAATGAATTCTGCCTTCGGGCCGTGCGACGTGCGGCAGCAATGTACTGAATTGGCCAGGCTTGTAATAGGCAGCCCCGCGCGCCCACTGTTTCTGATTTCCCGTTGCTTGCACCTGGGCACCGCTTCCTAATAGCGATGATAGAATGATAACAACGATGCCTCCGCAAACTTTCAAGCGCAGACCTACATTCCTCTAACATGGCAGTTCTGGCGGGACCGGGATCGCAAATTTGGATTCTTTCTTTCGATCCTTCGCACGATGCTCAAACCGTACAGGCTTATATTCCATACTTTTCAACGTCCGGCGAGCGACTCCTCTTAACGTTCGCTTCACTCTTCAATAACCGCCGCGCTCAATGATTCACTTTATTAGCGGCAGCATCAACTTGAGTGAGCATCTTTTGTAACGATACGTTTGGTAATAATCTACCGTTCAGTACTACCGCATAAATCCTCTGAGTGTTGCTGATTTTTTCGAGAGGGTTGGCGTCTAGTACCACAAGGTCGGCTAACTTGCCTTTCTCGACAGTCCCGAGCCGGTCGAACACACCCAGGAACTTTGCAGGGTTGCGTGTTGCAGCTTGCAGGGCTTCCATCGGCGACAATCCGGCTTTAACAAGAAGCGCGAGTTCATCATGCAGGCTGAAGCCGGGATAGATATACTCGTTTCCAACGTCGGTCCCAGCCATGAACTCCACCCCAGCATGATGCATAGCCTCTACAAGGACGAGGTATGCATGCCAAACGTTTTTCCTTAAATTCTTTTCATCTTCTGAGAGATTTTTCTGGCGAGCGATGTATGGCTGCCACATCGCCAGCTCATCAGCCGGAACATATTTCAAGCGTGGGCTGTCGGTGAAATACCTCAAATCGCCGCTGAAATAATTCATCTGTTTAAGAATCAGCGTCGGTACTTGCCACGTATGGTTTTCAGCGAGGAGAGCAAATAGTTTGCGGCATTTGCTTTCATCATAGGTATCGATCATCAGCTGGTCATATGCGCTGGTCCAATCCTTGGCCGGAACTCGTAACAACTCTTGCTTCTTGCTTGAGCAGGTTTCTAGAAGTTGGTTGAGATGCTCCATGCTTCTCTGACCGGCACTCGAAGCCTCATCCGCCCCGACCGCGAACGGCACGTGTCCGGCAAAGGGAATGTTTTGTTTCCTGGCTTCATCGACAATGGCGAAATATGCTTCGCGCGAAAGATTTGAATAGGTCTTCACGAAATCAACACCCGCATCCTTAATCTTCCGCACCATGCGCCGAGCTTCTTCCGGCGTCGCCACCGTATCGGTGTTCGGCCATGTAGACGGTTGTCCGTCGATGACAGTGCCAACTGCCGCTATCCGTGGCAGTGTTAAAGTGCCCTTGGGAAACTGTCTGCGCCATTCGAGAACTTGACTCATGTCTCGTGGTTTAGTCCACATTTCGCGGACGCTGGTGACGCCATTGGCAACAAATAACGGGAAATACCAAGTGTTCGGCGGACGCCGGCTAACATGATTGAAGATATGAACGTGCATATCCCACAAGCCCGGCATCAGAAACTTGCCTGCGGCGTTTACTATTTGCGCATTCTTGGGAATACGAACAGCACCTGTCTTGCCGAGTGCGGCGATATGCTCCCCCGTAATCACGACAGTCATGTCTGGTTTTGCAGGTGAGCCGGTGGCATCAATCACAGAGATATGCGTCAAAACCAGAGACTTTGATGCGGATTGTTCCTTTGGTTGGGCGAACAGTAAAACCGGCAGCAAAATGATCAGAAGAGTTGTCTCTAATATTCTCATTAAGCTTCCTAAGAAAAGATGCCTAACGCTAATGCGCTTCAACGGACGGGCGAGAACCAGATCGGCGGCGACCACGAACCGCGGATGAAAGAGTCAGCTGCACTGCGCTCCGCTGAATGGAGTCGTCATGTAGCGGCCTTCACTTCGCCCCCCGTTCCTGAGTATTATGCGGCCTGTCCGCAATCAGGTGTCCTATGACGTAAGCCCCTGGATTGAACATCTCTGCTACGTTGAATGAATTAGCGTTGCCGTTGAAGCGCGTCAGCGTTACGGCACTACGTATAGGAGGTGATCCAATGCACCGCAGCATCTCTTGTTTCCTGATCATCGCCTGGATCATGCTCGCGTATCCGGCAATGTCACAAGAGCGCAATCGCACCATTCTAGCTGTGTTCGCGCACGCGGATGACGAAAGCTCTGTCGCTCCGTTGCTCGCGCGATATGCACGGGAAAAGGCCGACGTCTATCTTGTGATTGTAACGCGCGGTGAAACGTTTGCACCGCAGACCAACTTGTCTCCCGGAGAGGAAATCGCCAAGGTGCGCGCAGAAGAGGCGCGCTGCTCTGCCAGCGCGCTCGGTATTCATCCACCCATTCTTCTACGGTTCGCTGATGGCACTCTTGGTGGGACGATCCGCCCTCCTTGGGCTACGCTCACGAAAGTCGAGACCGAACTTGGCAAGCTCCTTGCAGACCTGAGGCCCGATGTAGTGATCACGTGGGGCCCAGAAGGGGGCTATGGCCACCCCGACCACCGACTTGTGGGAGCCGTCGTAACGCAACTTGTTCAGCGGAAGGCGAAAGGCGCTCCTCGGCACCTCCTTTACCCCGCTTTTCCGCGTGGCCGCGTGCCGGACGAGCCCAAGCCGGGTGACCAAGGCAGTAGCGTGCTCGACATATTGCCATGGGCGCCAGTCGACATGGAATATCTCACCGTGCAGGTTCCTTACACGGATGCCGACCTGAATGCTGCGGGGAAATCGCTTGTCTGCTACAAAAGCCAGTTTCCGGTCGAGTTTCTGCGAGTGGCTGCACAGCAGTTACATAAGGACATCTGGCAAGGTCGCATCTACCTGCGTCCCTGGGTCGGATCGGTTAAGGGCCAGGACCTGTTCGCGCTTTCTCCTTAGTGTCACCCACGAATCTGCCTCGAAAGATGTACAACAAATAGCCCTCCATCCCGGAGGGCACAATCGGTACTTTGACTTCGTCGCCTCAAAATTGCCACAAACGGAAAAGCGGCTGGCATCATAGCCAACCGCAAATCTGTAATAACAATAGTGAACTAGTATGAAGCGAAGTTGCGACCCACTGGTTTTTGACCAGTTGGTCCCACGCTGTTCACCTAACGAGCTGAGGAGGGTAAGTTCTGTATTTCCAATAGTGGTGAGCCGAGCAGGACTCGAACCTGCGACCCACTGGTTAAAAGCCAGTTGCTCTACCGACTGAGCTATCGGCCCATCTACAGATTGAAGAGCACGCAATCGCGTGCTCTTTTTCAATTGCGAGGAAGTTCGTTGCGCATTCTACCGAAGACAGATCGGATTGTCCAAAGGCACGATTTGAGCTTTGTTCTTTGGGTTTTGTGCTTTGCTGTTCTCACTATACTCAAGCAAAAATCGTCAGAAGAATCAAACCGTTCGCACTCCGTTAGGAGTGGCATGTTTATAGAATGAGCTGGAATACAGGTGTTGCACTCCTTTAGGAGTGCCATGCGTTTGATCACTGAGCATCTGGGAATTCGTGTCAGGCTGGACCCATGTAGTTAAAGCTTCGGAAACATTGCACTCCTAAAGGAGTGCTACGACCCGGTGGGTGCGCGATCTATAAACATCCCACTCCTACCGGAGTGAATCTATTAAACACCGAGACCATCGCAACAAGCTCAAAGCACAAAACTTCTACTTCCTCACTCTCAAGGGCACAGTGACCCGCGGCGTATTCCAACCTTCAACAACGACAACAGGCGCCTGCGAGCCAATATCCTTTGTTTCGTACGTTGCTGTCACATCACGCGTCTCGCCTGGGAGCAGGGAAATGTAATTGTCTTGCCATACGATCGGTACGACCGTCTCTCCAGATCGACCGGGCTGAATCTGGAGATGTACGAAGAAGGCCAGAGTTGGATTTGGGTTCGAGAAAGTGATGTGCGCGACTTCCTTACCAACACCTTGATGTGTTTTCGTCGCCGAAATCTTCAACTGCACCTCGGGCAGATTCTTCAGTTGCGTCATGTCCGCATAAGAGGTTGTCGGGGTGTAGTACCACGTCGATTTCTCCCAATCCAGAACGTCATCGGTCAACGAGAGCCAGTAGAAATTTCGACTGACGGTCTTTTGTCGATCCTCCAACGTCAGCCTTAGGAAGAATGTTTGAGATAGATCCTTGATAGACGGCAGCACAGCCGCCTTTACGTTTGATTCCGCCGGCACATCAACGTTAACCGTTTGCGAAAACTTTTGTTGCGACGCTAAGTCGTAAACAGCAATCATCAGTTTAAGACCTTTCTGTTCCTGCTGAGTTGTATTGACGATCACTATCGACTTGTCGTCGTAAGAGTATTGCGCATGAACGGGCTCGCACGCCGTCTTGGTTCCAAAGTATCCGCCTGCAGGCGTCAGATAGTAGTCGTAGAGATGCCAGATCATCGATGGCCAGGCGTTGTTCAGCATCCACTGAATTGCGCCATTTGCTTGAGAACTATTTGCAAAGCCCTCGAACATGGCGCGTTGACCCTCGTAGGTCATTAGCTGCGACTTCATTGCGTAATCCTGCAAATCCCTCGCCGGACCATATCGATTTTCCAATGCAGTGGTAAAAACCTTCAGTGTTTTAAATTGTCCACCTCCGGCGTGGAAATTCCAGCGATCGTCAATGGGCCATAAATGATCCTTCGGTAACATGCGTCGCAAACTTTCAACTGGTGGAACTGCCGGACCAGGACTTATTTCTGTAGCAAAACCGTGAGCCCCGCCAAATTTCTTACCCAATAACCAGTACGTTGGTGGCACCCACTCGTATGGGCCTTCCATCTTCACTCCTGATTCACCAGTGATCGTTGTTGGCTTAGCTGTCGCCGAAGAAAGATACGGGTTAGGCCACGAATACTTCTTGAGTATATCGATGTACATCTGCTCGACATCTGGCGGTGGAGGGTTGTCACTCCCATTCAACCAGACCAGTAAACCCGGATGACTGCGCAGGCGTTTGATTTGATCCGTTTGGGATTTGGCCGCGATGTCGTAGTCCTTCTTTTCCCAGACTGGCCCCTTGTCGTAATCGTTTCGATGTGTCCAGTGTTCCCAATGTGAACAGCAACACCAGCCGGCCATGATGAGAATTCCTTCTTCATCGGCAAGATCGAAAAAGTAATCCGGCTGCAGTTGTCCCTCCAGACGAATCGCATTTAAGTTCATGTCTTTGACGTAACGAAACTCTTTGCGAATGCGTGCCGGCGAAAAACGCAGGAGCATGTCGGAGGCCCATCCTCCGCCGCGGATAAGAACTTTGTGTCCGTTAACTTTGAAGACACGGTGGTTCTGGCTGTCGAGCTCGGATGTGATTTCACGAATTCCGAATCGCGTCGCTTGTCGATCCGAGGACTTGCCGTTTGCGAGTACGAATTCAGTCTCGAGTGAGTAGAGATTCTGAGGACCCATATGAACCGGCCACCAGATCTTCGGCTGAAACACGTTGAGCTGCGTATATTGCTTTGGATCGAAGGAGACATGCTTTGTCTCGTGTGGCTCGAGCTTAACCTTCTGCGTCACTTGAACGCCGTCGAATCGACAATTCAAATTGCCCTCTACTGCCGAATTAGAAACATTGCTCAGTTCAGCGTTGATGGTTAAATGCGCCACGTCCAGTGAAGGGAGATCGAAGTTAGTTACAACCTGCGGATAGCGGACTGTTACGGGTCCACTCGTCGTCACATAGACATCGCGATAAATCCCGAGATTCTTATCCGGAGGCATTGGATTCCAATCGACAAAGGTCCACGCGAGATCGTTGATGTCCTGGGGAAAAACTTCTACTGCCAGAGTGTTGGTTGCGCCGGTACGAGCAACGCTGGTTATGTTTAGTTCATAAATTCTGAAAGTACCTGCGAGCTCGTCAGTCGTGGCAATCTGTTTTCCGTTCAACCAGACGTTTGCGCGGAAGTTTATGCCGTCAAAATGGAGGAGCACGTTCTTGCCGGCATCATTGGCAGGTAGATGAAACTCCGTTCGATACCACCAGGATGATCGAAAAGGACTATCGGCTGGCATTGGAAGATTGGAGAAGTTTGCGCCGACCGGATAACTGCAGCCCGGAATCTGTCGCAGATTCTGATCGAACATCGGATCTGGATAGATCTTGTTCTCGACAAGTGTGCCGACAACGGTAGATGGAACTTCAGCCGGATACCATCCAACCGGTGAGAATGATTTCATTGAGATGGTATCGCCCTTAGCAGCGATCTTCTCGCTCGATTGGATCTTCCAGTTGTCGTGTAAAAACAATTTTGAGGTGCGCGTAGGTTGACCGTTTATGGAAATCACAAGTTCGCTGATTAGCAGTAAGGCAAGCGCAATTGAAACCTTCATGATTGAAGCTCTGTGCTCTGTGCTGCTAGAAAATCCGCTGCGTTACCTCTGCGTTCTCTGCAGTTCATCGGTGGGGTCTGCAAATGTTTACCACAGAGACGCAGAGGAAGCGTAGAGAAGACATCGCGTTACTCACTACGCAGCCACTTACCCAGAGCTGAATCGTGAACAATGATCGTTTGCATACGTTCAGGTCCAGTTGATACGAGACCGATTTCAGTTCCGATTTGCTCTGATAGGAAGTTCACGTATGAGCGCGCTTCGGTGGGAAGCGCATTCATATCAGTTGTACCCAACGTCGAACTCTTCCAACCGGGCAGCGTTGCATAGACCGGCTCGATCCGCCGGAGGTCTTGGGAGACAGCTGGTAAGGATTCGCATGTCTTTCCATCCAGTTTGTATCCAACGCACACTTTGATCTCATCAAGAGTGTCGAGCACATCCAGTTTTGTCAGGGCAACAGAAGTGAAGCCATTAATTTCAGCTGCGTAACGCGTGGCAAACGCATCGAACCATCCGCATCGTCGTGGGCGGCCGGTAGAAGCGCCGTATTCCCGACCTCGTTCGCGAATCATTTGTCCAAGTTCTTCTTCCCCCTCCAGCATTTCGGTTGGGAATGGACCTTCACCAACGCGTGTTGTATATGTGCGAACGATACCGAGAACGCCATTGAGACGATGCGGCGCCAGACCAGTGCCAATAATTGCACCGCCGGCGATGGTGTTCGAAGACGTTACGAATGGATATGTCCCGTGATCGACATCAAGCAGAGTTGCTTGTGCGCCTTCAAGAAGAATCGAGCGACCCTGTGTTGCAGCAACGTTCAAGTAATGAGTCGTGTCAGCAATAAACGGCGCGAGACGTTCAGTCAACGCCGACATCTCGTCAAAGATCTCATTTGCATTAAGTGGTGACCCACCATACGCCTCAATAATTCGATTGGCATCTTCCAGGTTTCGTTCAATGCGCGAGCGTAGAACGTCATGAACTAATGCATCAGCAGTGCGAATGCCTCGACGACCGGCTTTGTCTTCGTAAGCTGGACCGATTCCGCGGAGGGTGGTGCCAACCTTTTCGTTCCCGAGTCGTTCCTCACTCGTGTGATCGAGGGCGCGATGATAAGGCAGTATCAAATGTGCGCGTGAACTGATCTTTACTCGCTCGGGTGAAACTTCAATGCCTTGTTCCGTCAGGCGATCTGCTTCCACAAAGAAAGCCTTGGGATCGATGACCATCCCGTTACCCAGCACGCAGGTTTTGCCGCGATGAACAATTCCGGAGGGAAGCAGATGTAGTACGAAAGATTGATCACCAACCTGTACTGAGTGGCCAGCGTTGTGTCCGCCCTGATAACGAACGACGATCTCAAACTGCTCCGCGAGCAGATCGACGATCTTGCCCTTTCCTTCATCGCCCCACTGGGCGCCGATAACGGCAATAACTTTACTCATGCGCTTTGCATTTGTCCTTTGTGCTTTGGACTTGGATACGGTCAGTACCACCTCGCGGTAGCGGGTGGGTACGCAGTGCGCTTGTTTGTCTTCTGGCTTCGCACCAACCCGCTACCGCGAGGTGGTACTGACCGTATCCAGGTCCAAAGCACGGACTGGAACTATCCAGTCCTGCCTAACCTTACCGGCTTCTCAATAAAGTAATAGCTGCACGTCCCGCGCACTTCCCGAATGTCACGTTGTTCGATTGGAAAGAGCCGGCAGGAGTTGGGACGGTTCTCATAGATGCCGCAGAGGGTTGTCCCATCGTTGTTCTTTTTCAGAAACGGACACTTAAAAACCAATTCGCAGCACGCGCCACAACGATTGCAGTCGCCACGGCGCAATGACAATGAAGCAATCGTCTCTTGCTTGCGGAAGTTCGTATTCACGAACCGTCGAATTTTTCCTTGCGCCTGTCGAGCGCGAAGTTTCGCGTCAGAGATCTTTCGCGACCTTAGACGTTGCGCAAGTCGCTCTTCGAATGAACGATGTTTCGACAGGCTTCTCATTTTGCTTGCCAGGTCCGCACTACCCAACGAACTAAAACTTCATCACCTGCTCGTACAAGGCAATATACTTCTTAGCAGCCGCTTGCCAGGAATTATCTACACTCATGCCGTTGCGTTGGATGGTGGCCCAATCTTGTGGCCGGCCATAAAAGTAAAGTGCCTCCCGAATTTTATCAAGCAAGGCGCGAGCTTCGTACTGCTGAAACTTGAACCCATTTCCCTCGCGAGTTGTTGGATTAAATTGCTGCACGGTATCGTCAAGTCCACCGGTCGCGCGAACAATCGGAACCGTCGCATAACGCATGCTGTACATCTGATTCAAACCGCACGGCTCGTACAACGATGGCATTAGAAACATGTCCGCTCCGGCTTCGATTTGATGTGCCAATGGCTCGCCAGCATAGCCCTTATAAATTCCCACCTGATGTGGCGCGGCATCGTGCCACCGTTGCAGAAAGTCCTCATACTCCCTGGCTCCGGCTCCAAGTGCAATAAAATAGGAACCGGTATCGACAATCGAGCCGGCAATCATACGAATGAGTTCGTAGCCTTTTTGGCCGACCAGTCTCGAGATGATTGCCAAAACTGGTCTTCGCTCATCCTCAGGTAAACCAAACCGTCGAAGTAGATCGCGCTTACATTCCGCTTTGCCTGACACGTCGTCGATAGAAAAATTGGCGGCGATATGGGGATCAGTCTCGGGGTTCCACACTGAATAATCCACACCGTTTGTAATCCCCACCAATCGATCACTTCGTGCTCGTAACAACCAGTCAAGACCATGACCCTGATCGGGTGATTGGATCTCTCGGGCGTACCGAGGACTAACTGTAGACAATGCGTCAGCAGCAACGATTCCTGCCTTCAGAGCCGACGCAGTGCGATCAAGCATGAAGTCGTTTTTATCGGGTCCGTCGCCAAAACCGAGCCACCAAAGATCACCCGGATCAAATAAACCCTGGTAACCGACGTTGTGGAGTGAAAACAACGTCCGGGTTTGTTGGAAGAACTCATCGTAACGACGTCGTGCCCGAAGTTCGGCGACTGCAAAGCCACAGGGCCAATCGTTGCCATGAACAATATCCGGTTGCCAATTGAGGTGCTTTAGCAGCGCCAGTGCGGCACGTGAGAAAAAGGCGAAGCGAATGTGATCGTCGCTGTAGCCGTAGATGGTCGGTCGGGCGAAGAACTCTGGAGCTTGAATCAGATACGCAGGCGCTTCCGCAACATCGCTTTGAAGTGCGCGAATGTGATGAACCTGTCCACGCCACTCAACGCGAATGCCTTCAATAATCTTGTCATTGAGTTGACGCCGATCGATCTGATCGTACAGTGGGAGAATCAGCTTGGCATCAACACCCTGTTCCTGAAGCGCTTTAGGTAGCGCGCCTGAGACGTCTGCCAGTCCGCCGGTCTTAGCGAAAGGCATTGCTTCGGAAGTAAGTAGGGCGACGCGCATGGTTGAGGGTTGTTGATCTCGGATTTACCCAAGTCATTTTCCATATCTCATTTGACATTTCTCAGTTCCCATTTTTGAAGAGCTACTACCCGCTCCCAAATGTTAATTAACAAGTGTCAAATGATATATGGAAAATGACTGGGCTCAATCAAACCAAAGGCGAAAGGATTGTGTCCTTTCGCCTTTCACACAGACAAGTTGTCTGTGCCACTAACTTTGCATCGACGCAAGAAACTCGGCGTTCGACTTTGTCTTCTCCAAACGCTCGAGCACGACTTCCATCTGCTCAACCGGCGACAACGGATTCAAGACGCGCCGCATTACCCAGATGCGATTCAAGTCTTCCTTGCTGATGAGTAGCTCTTCCTTGCGCGTTCCCGAACGTTGCAAGTCGATGGCCGGGAACAAACGCTTATCGCTCAGCCGGCGATCGAGATGAATTTCAGAGTTACCTGTACCCTTGAACTCTTCGAAGATTACATCGTCCATTCGCGAGCCGGTATCAATCAACGCCGTCGCGATGATTGTTAACGAGCCGCCCTCTTCAATGTTACGGGCAGCGCCGAAGAACCGCTTCGGCCGCTGTAGTGCATTTGAGTCGATACCACCGGAGAGAATCTTACCGCTTGGTGGCACAACTGCGTTGTGTGCGCGAGCAAGACGCGTGATGGAGTCGAGAAGTATCACTACGTCGCGTTTGTGTTCGACAAGACGTTTGGCTTTCTCGATCACCATATCCGCAACCTGCACGTGACGGGTCGGCGGCTCATCAAACGTTGACGAGATCACTTCGCCATTAACTGACCGTTGCATGTCGGTGACTTCTTCGGGTCGCTCGTCGATTAGCAAAACGATCAAGGTAACTTCAGGATGATTCTGCGTTACCGAGTTTGCGATTGTTTGCAGCAACATCGTCTTACCGGTTCGAGGAGGCGCTACGATCAAGCCGCGCTGTCCCTTGCCCAACGGTGTTACCAAATCGATAACACGCGCCGATAAGTTCTCCGTAGTAGCTTCCATCTTCAATTGCTCTTCCGGATACAGCGGCGTGAGGTTGTCGAAGAAGACTTTCTCGCGTGCCTGGTCGGGCGACTCAAAGTTGATAGCCTCAACTTTGATCAAGGCGAAGTAGCGCTCGCCTTCCTTCGGTGGCCGAATCTGTCCGCTTACCGTGTCGCCGGTTCGCAAATCAAATTTGCGAATCTGCGAGGGCGATACATAAATATCATCAGGCCCCGGCAAGTAGTTGTATTCAGGCGCACGCAGGAATCCGAAACCGTCGGGTAACGTTTCCAACACGCCTTCCGAGAAAATGAGTCCGCTCTTCTCGGTTTGAGCGGCCAACACTTTGAAGATGAGCTCCTGCTTGCGCATTCCGGTTGCGCCGGGCACATCCATGCTTTTGGCGATGGAAGTGAGTTTGGAGATAGACATCTCCTTCAGGTCCGCGAGGTTGTGAAATCCTTCGTTCTTACCTTCGCGTCCGTCGCGTGTTTCGCGTTCAGGAGCTTCGGCGGTAGCTACAGTGCCACCACTGTCTTCACCGTTGGCTTCATTGTTCGCGCTTGATGCGCGTGAACGTGTTCTTTGTGACATATCAGTGTTTCTCTTAACATCTCCGCCGCAAGGGTTCTTGCAGCTTTCATTGACTTGTATTGTGGAAGTGAACTATTGAGCGGTTATGGCGATGATGGGTTGCGAGTGGCCTCCCAGTTCATTCGCGAGGCTTTTTACAAATCTCCTCAACGGTATCTCAATTCAATTTACTCGGGTGGCAAGTTCAGCATCGATTTGATGCCACCCACTCGACGCGCGTGGCCCAAAGAAATCAGATTGACCAAAGGGGGCTTATGAGACTTACGGATTGCCGATTTCTTTCAGGATACTAGCTATTCATTCCAAAGCGCAAACGTGAAACAGCGCCAAGCGTCACGATATTGCGGTTTTTATTGCACGCCAAAGTTCACCACGACCGCGTCCTGTTTTGGCGGAATATGCCAATACGCTTTGGTCGTTGAGCACGTCTCTTATGTGCTCCAGGTTCTTTCTCAATTCGTTGTTAGAAAGCTTATCGGATTTTGTGGCAACTATTAACCGCGGCTTGTTACTGTGTTCAAGCCAATCGTGAAGCTGCAAATCCTGGTTTGTGGGTTCGTGGCGCGAATCTACGATGTGAATTGATAGCACAAGCTGACGGCGCTTGGCAAGGTAGCTCGTGACCATATCTCCCCAAGTGGATTTAATCTGTTGGGGAACTCGCGCGAACCCAAACCCGGGTAAGTCCACAAAACGAAAGCGATCGTTTATTGAGAAGAAATTCAACGACTGAGTCCTGCCGGGCGTAGACGAGGTTCGCGCCAATCCACGGACGCCGAGCAGGGAATTGATCAAGCTTGATTTACCGACATTCGATCTTCCCAGGAATGCAATTTCCGGTGGTGAATCAGAAGGCCAATCGTTCTCTTGGAAAGCACTCTTTAAGAACTCCGCGCTTGTGACCTTCATAACCAATGGGCGACTCTGTGGGAAGCGCGACGGAATTTCAGATTTTGGTCAATGGTCTCAGTATTTTAGACCTATGGGACCGAAGGGACCTGTTCGACCTATAATTCCGCCGCGCTCCCGGGAGATCGGGACCTTACTCGCCTGCAGTAGCCGCTTTTGCTGCCATCCGTTGTGTAAAGAGCTCTATTATCTTGCCGATGCGTTCACGAGTCGCTGCAAGTCTTTCCTCGGAATCCGGCAACGCCTTCACGACCTTTTCCAAATGAGCGAGGAATTGTGGAGCGCCGAGTTGTTCCCTCAACATCGGAATGAATGGCTCCATTTTCGCGTATACGACGACGTGTTCACCGTTTGCATCATTGAACATCTGGGCATCGATAGCGCCGTTATTGACGAGAGAGCAGGCCATATCCCAATAAGAGATCACCATTCTATAGAGTCCACTCTTATCGCTGGTTAGTACATCCATAAAGTCTTCGGGGCCCGTGGGGTTCCAGGTAATGAACCAGTTACGAGCGTCGCGCATGACTTTTTCTCGGCGCAGATCGTAGAGTTTGAGAATCAGATCAGCTTCTTCTTGTTTACTCATTCTTAAGTCTCCTATGAATTGGTGTGTTTACATTTGAAGGAAGAGAGTTTTCGCCATTGGCTCGGCGGGTCTCAGATAAAGAACGCAGCAAAATGCGACAGGCCGTTAGCCTGTCGCGGATCCCGTATTCCCCGCACCACGACAGGCTGACAGCCTATCGTACACGTAGCTAGCTGGTTTGAATTCCTTGCGAAGGCGGTTCCGTTGTCCAGAGCGGAGGCGCTTCGGTAGTGGCAGCTCCGTCAGTTGGACAGCTATCCTCGAGGGCAATCGCCAGCACTTCATCGATACCTTCCACTAAATGGACGCAAAGTGCATTGCGAACTTCTTCGGGAACTTCCACTAAATCTTTCTCATTTTCTTTCGGCAAAATAATCGTGTCGATGCCGAAACGGTGTGCAGCGAGCAGTTTCTCCTTAACTCCTCCGATTGGGAGTATCCGGCCGCGCAAAGTGATCTCTCCTGTCATCGCCACATTCCTTTTGACCGGAACACGCGAAAGTGAAGAAGCCATGGCAGTTGCCATAGTGATTCCTGCCGAAGGTCCGTCTTTCGGAATTGCCCCCTCCGGAATGTGAATGTGCAGATCGCGTTTGCGAATGAAATCCAAACTCATGCCCAGACGTTCCGCGCGAGCCTTGATACAAGTCAGTGCTGCTTGTGCGGATTCCTGCATAACTTCACCAAGCTTGCCAGTGAGAGTTACACCACCACGTCCTTTGATAAGCGTGGCTTCAATCTGTAAAACTTCGCCACCGACTTCGGTCCAAGCCAAACCAGTTGCCAAACCGATTTCACTTTGAGCTGCGATGCCTTGTTGCCGGAACTTTGTCGGACCGAGCATCTCTCGAACTATTTCAGCGTTGATGTTTGCAGTCGCTTCTTCGCCACTATTCTCGGAAACAAATTTACGAGCGACTTTGCGACAGCACGACCCAATCTCGCGTTCAAGATTGCGCACGCCGGATTCCCGTGTGTAGTGACGGATGATCTCCAAAATTCCTTCGTCGGTGAAGTTTAGTTGGTCAGCCTTAATTCCGTTGCCATCAGCCTGCTTTGGCACGAGGTGTCGTTTCGCAATCTCGAGTTTCTCGCGTTCTGTGTAACCAGAAAGGCGCAGAATCTCAAGACGATCTTGCAAAGCAGGTGGAATGGTATGAAGGACATTCGCTGTCGCGATAAAGAATACCTTTGACAGATCGTACTCGACATCGAGGTAGTGATCCTGGAATGTGTGATTCTGTTCGGGATCAAGCACCTCGAGTAACGCCGCACTCGGGTCGCCACGGAAATCCGCGCCCAGCTTGTCGACCTCATCAAGCAGCAGTACCGGATTGACTGTGCCGGCCTTTTTCATCATCTGGATGATCTGACCCGGCAGCGCTCCGATGTAAGTACGACGATGACCTCGAATTTCGGCTTCATCACGAACACCTCCAAGCGACAAGCGAACAAACTTTCGCCCTGTTGCTCGAGCGATCGATTTTCCTAAACTTGTCTTGCCGACTCCCGGAGGTCCGACAAAGCAGAGAATTGAACCACGAGGATTCTTTACGAGTTGCCTGACGGCAAGGTACTCGAGGATCCGTTCTTTAATCTTCTCAAGACCAAAGTGATCTTCGTTGAGTACTTCTTCAGCCTTAATGAGATCCTTAATCTCTTTAGACTTCTGCTTCCACGGTACACTCAGCAACCAATCAATGTACGTACGTGAGACTGTTCCTTCAGCAGACATTGGAGGCATTGCTTCGAGACGGTGCAATTCCTGCATCGCCTTTTCCTTCGCCTCGTCGGTCATGCCGGCTTCTTCAATCTTCTTCTTCAGTTCTTCGAGCTCGGCTTTTTCGTCTTTACGACCCAGCTCTTTGTGAATCGCCTTGATTTGCTCGTTGAGGTAATACTCCTTTTGAGCTTTTTCCATTTGGCGCTTCACGCGGGTTTGGATGGTGCGATCGAGTTGACGCTTCTCAATTTCCGTTTCGAGTAGTTCGATAAGTCGCTGCAGTCGCGCCTGGGTCGAGAAGATCTCGAGAAGTCCCTGCTTATCTTCGACGGAAATCTTCAACTGAGACGCGAGGGCGTCAGCGAGATGCGATGGTTCTTGATTACGAAGCGCAGTCTGCAATGCATCCGTTTGGGTATCAGGCGCAAGACGAAGATGTTGCTCAACGAGTTGACCTACCTTTTGAATCAAGGCATCGAGCCGCGTCCCTTCTTCGTTCACGATGGGAGCACGACGGACGAGCGCGAGAAACGCACCGTCAGTGTTTTCGACTCGAACAGTTGTTGCGCGTTCGCGTCCTTCGACAACAACCTTGATTTGACCGTTGTCTTGTTTTTGAGACTGGAGAATCTTGCCCAGGGTGCCAACGCCATAGATTTGTTCCGGCGATGGCTCATCCACGGTGGCGTCGTGTTGAGTTGCTAAAAATATTGTGCGATCCGTCGCCAGCGCCTGTTCGAGAGCGCGGACGGAACCAGAACGGCCAATTTTAAAAGCGACCTTTGTAAAGGGGAAAATGACGACATCACGGATTGGCACCATTGGATACCAGGCGACGTCGGCGGGGGATTTATCTGAATATTCTTCCATGGTTTTGGCTAACTGATTTTCCGGGGCCTTTGCAACAAAGGCGAGCCGCCAAATTGCCGTCTCGCCTTAATTAAAAGATGGCTAATTCTAGATCATTTCCGGTGGGTTCCGCTACTTTGTCACGGGAAGCAGCCAGGTGATTATCAAGCCGCCGCGCCGTCGATGCCCGTAAGTCCTTCACCAGGCACTGCGCGACGCCTTTCGACCATTTCGCTGGTTATGACAAATTCTTTGACGCGTTTCTGCGAGGGCAGGGTATACATCGCGTCGAGCAGGAGTTCTTCCAGAATCATCATCAGTCCACGCGCGCCGACTTTGCGCTCAACTGCCTGTCGGGCGACAGCCTTGAGTGCGTCTTCGGTGAACTTGAGTTTGACGTTATCAAAATCAAACTTCTTCTGGTATTGCTTGACCAAAGCATTCTTTGGTTCGGTCAAAATCTTAATCAGGGCGCCTTCATCCAGTTCATGCAGGACGCCCGCAACCGGCAAACGACCAACGAATTCCGGGATCAACCCAAAGCGAATCAAATCTTCCGGTTGAACCTGTGCCAGCGCTTCTGCATGGCGGTGCATCCCTGACTTTACTTCCGCATGGAACCCAAGAGACTTGTTGCGCAGTCGCCTCTCGATGACTTTTTCCAGACCAACGAAGGCGCCGCCGCATAAGAACAGGATGTTGGTGGTATCAACTGGAAAGAACTCCTGGTGTGGATGTTTGCGACCACCTTGAGGTGGAACATTCGCAACCGTTCCTTCCAGGATCTTCAAAAGGGCTTGTTGAACACCTTCACCAGACACGTCTCGCGTTATCGAAGGATTCTCATCTTTGCGACAGATCTTATCGACTTCATCTATGTAGATGATTCCTTGCTGTGCACGTTCGACATCACCATTCGCCGCTTGCAGGAGTTTGAGAATGATATTTTCGACGTCCTCCCCAACATACCCGGCTTCAGTGAGCGTGGTGGCATCGACGATCGTAAACGGCACGCTCAGCATCCGCGCGAGCGTTTGAGCAAGCAAGGTCTTACCAGTGCCCGTCGGTCCGATCAGCAGGATGTTTGCCTTTTGAATCTCTACATCTGAACGACGACGGCCGAGTTCGATTCGCTTGTAGTGCTGATACACAGCGACGGCCAGGCGCTTTTTGGTTTCCTCCTGGCCGATTACGTATTCATCTAAGAAATTTTTGATTTCACCGGGTTTGGGTAACGGTGGTCGAGTGGCTACCGACTCTGCCTGCTGATCATCGGTGATGATTTCATTGCAGATGTCGATGCACTCATTGCAGATGTAGACGGTGGGTCCGGCAATGAGCTTCTTAACCTCGTTCTGTGACTTACCACAGAATGAGCAGCGCAAGGTGTCATCGGTTCGTCTCACCATAGTCTACTGAAGAAGCTCCTTGGGGAATCGTCTCTACTCGCGGTGTGCGATCACCTCGTCTATTAAACCATATTCCTTCGCCTGCATGGCAGACATTATTTTGTCGCGTTCAACATCACGCTCTACAGTGTCATACGATTGGCCGCTGTGTTTGGCAATGATCTGAGAGGTGAGTTCGCGCATGCGGAGGATTTCTTCAGCTTGAATACGAATGTCGGTGGCTTGACCTTGCGAGCCTCCAGAGGGTTGGTGGATCAGAATACGTGAATTCGGCAAGGCGAAGCGTTTGCCCTTCGCGCCTGCACCCAAAAGTAGTGCTGCCATCGAAGCACATTGACCGACACAGATCGTGGTGACATCGGGTCGTATGAACTGCATCGTGTCGTAGATGGCCATGCCGGCAGTGATCGATCCGCCTGGAGAATTGATATAGAGATTGATGTCTTTTTCGGGATCTTCGGCTTCGAGAAAAAGAAGCTGAGCTACGATAAGGTTTGAGATCTGATCATCGATTGGAGTGCCGAGAAAGATGATGTTGTCTTTTAGTAGTCGGGAGTAGATATCGAAGGCGCGTTCGCCTCGCGAAGTTTGCTCGACTACCATTGGGACTAAAGCCATAAAAGTCTAACCTCGTTCTAAATGAATGTCCGATACGCTTTAGCTTGTCGTGTCGTGCTGAAGTTCAAACTGTCATCACGACAAGCTGAAGCATATCGGACATTAACTTTCCTTCCACTCTTCTTCAGTCACGCTTGCATTAGCTATCAAAAGATCAAGCGCTTTACGATTGCGCAATCTGTGCGCGATGCTACGTTCGCCCCCATCCTTTGTCAAGGCAGCACGTACTTGCTCTTTTGATTGTCGTGATGCAGTTGCGATCGACTCGATCTCAGCTTCAATTTCTTCTTCTGAGACCTCGATTTTTTCCTCTTCGGCTATCTGTTCGAGCAGGATACTCGCGCGCACATCATTCTCGGCCTGGACCTTCAGTTCATCGCGCGCGCCCTCCCAGTTGACGTCACGACTACGTGGATCGATGCCACGACCAATCATGTCGCGGACGATACTTTGGAGTCGATGACTGGCCTCATGCTCAACCAGACTCTGAGGCACTTCAAACTCATGAGCCTCGAGAAGTTTGCGTACGACATCGGCGCGCAATTTGTTGTCAGATTCGGTAGCTGATCGCCCTTCTAAGTCTTCACGCATCTTCCTGCGCAACGTCTCAACTGACTCAAATTCATCGCTGAGGCTTTTCGCCCATTCGTCGTCTACTTCGGGCAGCTCTTTGCGTCTGACGGCAGTGACCGTCGTTTCGTACTCAACTTTTTTCCCTGCCAGACCTTTGGATGAGAAATCCTCCGGATATGAGACTAAGAAAGTCTTCTTATCATCTGGCTTCGTGCCCTGCAGGTTATCCGTAAACTCAGGTTGCACTCCTTCACCGCCCAGAACCACGTCGATGTCCTCGGCTTTAATCTCTTCAGCTTCAGGTTCATCAACAAACTTGCCGAGTACGTTTACTGTTACAGTGTCCCCGATCTCAGCACCACGATCCTCGACAGGCTCCAGGGAAGCGGACGCTTCACGTAATCCCTCGATCATTTTATCCACGTCAGCATCGGTCACTGGTCGCGTGCGACGAACTGCCTCGAGACCTTTGTATTGTTCGAGTTTGACTTGGGGAAAGACTTCCAGACCAACCTTTACGGTGATTGATTGATCGCCGAGGTGTTCGAGGGCCTCAGTGTTATCGAGCTGAACATCCGGTTCGCCAATTGTCGCGAGTGAATGTTCAACGATTGCGTTGTTGACTGCATCAGGTAACAATTCGCGCAGTACTTCGCTCCTGATTTCGCTCTTGAAGCGCGTGCGAACAACAGAACGCGGCGCATGACCGCGCCGGAACCCGGGCACAGTCGCGCCCTTCGCGTAACGTTCACTAATGCGATCGTACGCAGTACGAACCTGGGCCGGCTCGATTTCTATCTTGATTTCTTTCCGGGTTGGAGAGACGTCTACTAATTCGGTCTTCATTATGCTCACTGGCCTTTGGTTTTAGGTCCCGGGTCTTCGCTCTTGAAATCGATCAAAGACCAAAGACCCAAGGCCAAAGACCAACGTTGTATTGGTGCGAAAGGGGGGACTCGAACCCCCACACCTTTCGGTACCAGATCCTAAGTCTGGCGCGTCTGCCAATTCCGCCACTTTCGCACGCATGAATGCTTCTTCTTACGCTCGGCAAGAATAGCATGCGCTACTCGGGTTAGTCACAAGCGCCCTCCTTTTGATATTCTGCGGCCCAATCTCAAGGAGATCGCTTCAATGTTCACCAATCCTCGCACGTTTCGCTGTCCCAATTGCAACGAGATGATCAATGACTCCATGAGCGCCTGTAGATACTGTTCTGTCGCTATAGATCCGGGCATTGCTGCATTGATTGCTGAACGGCAGGAGAAAGCAAATCAGGCTTATAGCGATGCGAGTTTCTTACGAAATGCGGCGGTGGCGATGTTTGTATTTTTAGCGGTGGGCCTGGTGTTGACGATTGGCTACCTGGGTTTCGCGGTGACTTTCCTGACGACGCTAATATTGTTAGTGCGTTGGCAGTTTAAGTTCTCTAATCTTCTAACCAACGATCCGGATTACCTAATGGCCAAGCGTTCGCGAAATGTTGCGGCGGTGCTCGTGATCGTCGCAGTTCCTGCTGGCATCGTTACCAATCCGTTTGCGGATGTCATCCTTCAAACCTTGATGGATTTCGCAGGTCTTCGGAATTTTCTTTAGGCCACGCTGTAAGTAACCTTCGGCTTCCCCAGAAAATCTTTACCGCTCTGTTTCTTTACCAGTCCACTCTGTTCCAGTTCAAAGTACGCTCGCTGGATCTCACCTTTATCAACCGAGAGCTTGGATGCAAGCGCCGCGGGTGAGGGAAGCGGTTCGCCCGAGGATACTAACTTGTTCTTGATCTGATCCTCGATCTGTTGACGAACCTGCAGGTAGACCGGATTGTGGGACAAGTCTTTGAGTTCAATGTTCATCGGGGCCTCATGAGTGATGCGCGACCGGGGCAGTAGCCCGACTGTTAAGGAGGGCTCAGATCGACCCAACTCCGTCAGTGGACGATGAGCCCTCCTTGACAGTCGGGCTACTGCCCCGCCTCATCATAATGTCCTTGTGACCTTCGATAACGATCTTGGAGAATCTGGGTCCAAGCCTTTTGCCTCAGCAAGCAACGCTGCGAACAACTGTCCAGGCACGATGTATGGAATCGGCGCAAGGAATTCGTCGATCTCACGCGACATGATAATCGACCTTGTACACAAACCAGCAACATCAATATCGCTGGTGATTGCCAAGGTGTCAGCGTGTAGTTCACGAAGGCGCTCGATCAGATTCTTCACCCCGGCCAACATCTTGCCCGGCGGCGCAAACAGAAAGACCGGGAAGTGACGTTCGACCATTGCGAGCGGACCATGTAGGAAATCAGCCGAGGAGAAACGTTCGGCCACAACATAACAAGTCTCCATCAACTTTAACGCCAACTCGTACGCATTCGCATAAGCGAGACCACGACCGACGACGACACAGTTCTCCATGAACACATACCGTTGAACCAGTTCGAGAATTGCCGGCTGTTGCTCGAGTGCTGCGGAGACGAAATCGGGAATGCGTTCGTAGGAGAACGAAGGAGAGGACTCTGCCAGTTCTGCGGCCAGCATATAAAAGAGGAGCATTTGACCAGTGAAAGTCTTCGTTGCCGCAACTGAACGTTCTCGTCCACCGTGCATCAACAAAGTCTCATTGACCAAACTTGTCATCGACGAGTTTGGCTCATTCGTGATGCCCACAGTGCACGCACCGCAGCGTCGTGCACTGTCTAATACGAGATTGATGTCTTCTCCCTCGCCGGATTGGGAAACACCGACAACGAGCGCGTGATCTAGTTTTAGTTTCGCGTCGTAGATCGTGTGGACGGAAGGAGCTGATAGTGAGACTGGGATGCCAGTCGTAATCTCGAGCAAGTAACGTCCAAACAAGGCTGCATTGTCAGAGCTTCCGCGTGCGACGAGAACGATGAGATTGATCGATCGCTCTTTTAGTGTTTGGCCTAACCTGGCAATCTTCTTGCGCTCTTCGCTGATAGTGCGAGCTAACGCGGAGGGTTGCTCAGCGATTTCAGACAGCATTAGCGACAACGGTGTGTCCTTCAATTCTTTGTGTATCTCTGTGTCTCGGCGCCTCTGTGGTTGGGAAGTCGCTTAATTCACCGCAGAGGTACTGAGTGACACAGAGTTCTATTTGTATTCGAGCCCGTTTTAAGTTAAATACTCGTCCGATCTTTCCAGCCTACAACCCAGTAACGGCAACGCCAACCTTCTTAATGGCTAACAATCTAACACGAACTATCAGTCTGCGTCTGATCGTTCTTTTGCTTTTGGCGCCGTTGTTATTACTTGATGCTAGTGCTCAAGAACGCATCTCAATCATACCCCGCCCTCGCGAGCTGAAAGCCACCGTCCAAAACTTTCCGCTCGATAAGAACGCGCACATCGTACTGGCCGATCCACGTTCTATTGATGACAAGTTTGCCGTCGACGATTTCCTATCTGACGTCAAGAGCACTGCTAACGTTAGTCTGAAGGTAAGCCGCAGTCGCGGTCGGAGAGCAATCATTTTAGGTTTACTAACGCTGCCTACAATTCAGCAAAGCCTCAAAGCCTCAGGCTTCGACGTGCCGACTACAATCAATGAAGAAGGCTATTTGCTTTCAGTCACTCCAGAGTCCGTGGTGATCGCAGGCGCAAGTCCGGCGGCTGTCTTCTATGGTTTGCAAACTCTAAAACAACTCGTTCGCGGTGAAGGAAGCGCCGCGTATATACAAGGAGTGCGAATCATCGATTGGCCCGCAATGCGTTGGCGAGGTGTTTCAGACGACATCAGTCGAGGCCCGATTCCAACTGTCAATTACATAAAAAGACAGCTGCGAACGTTTGCTGCTTACAAGCTCAACATGCACTCGTTTTACATGGAGCACACCTTCTCCAGTCAGGCGCATCCTCTCATCGGTTCCGAGGGTGGTTCATTAACGCCGGATGAGATTCGCGAGTTAGTTGCTTATGCAAGGTCGTATCACATCGAATTGGTTCCGGAACAACAAACGTTCGGACACTTACACAAAGCACTCAGGTACGAAAAGTATAACTCGCTTGCGGAAACGCCCTATGGCGACGTGCTTTCCCCTCAGCAGGAAGGAACCTACAAACTGATCGCCGACTGGTATCGTGAACTAAACGACCTCTTTCCTGGAAAATTCTTTCACATCGGTGAAGATGAAACATTCGAACTAGGTGAAGGCCAAAGCCGGGAAGCCGCAAGAGCGAAAGGTGTAGGCGCAGTCTATTTTGAACATCTCAATCGAGTTCGTGATCTGTTGAAACAATACGATCGCAAACTAATCTTCTGGGGCGACATCGCATTCAACCATCCGAATCTGATCGGCAACATTCCCAAAGAGATGATTGTGGCCAATTGGGATTACGTGCCGAAAGAGAGTTACGACAGCCGAATCAAACCTTTCAAAGAAGCAGGCCTCGAACAGTTCGTCTGTCCCGGCGTCTGGGGATGGAACCAGATTTTTCCAAACGTCGATGCTTCTTCAACAAACATCATCAACTTCGTTCGCGATGGCCAGGCGGCAGGCGCCACTGGAATGCTCAATACAACTTGGGACGACGATGGTGAGTCATTGTTTGAGATGACGTGGTACGGAATTGTGTTGGGCGCAGCAGCAGCCTGGCAGTCAGAGCCAGTGGATCAAAAGTCGTTCGACGCTGATTTTGACTGGGCATTCTTCCGTAACGATGGCGATCAGTTTGTGTCCGTGATTCACACTCTCGGAAGTGTCAACACTCTTGTCGGAATCGGCACAAGCGATGATGCCTTCTGGCGGAATCCGTTTACTACGAACTATCAGGCGAGCGCGCGTTCGAACGCGGAGAAAATCAGGCAGATGCGTTTGCAGGTTGAAGCAGGTGAAGAAACGCTTCTGCTAAATGGTAAAAGAGCGAGACGAAACGATTCGATGATTTCGTCAATGCTCTTTGCTGCGAGACGATTTGATCATCTTGGCAGACGCGCTCAAACAGTTGAAAAACTTAGTCTCGAATATTGGGACGCTTATTTGAACCTGGGCGATCGTTCGAAAGTTCGCAGGCTTCGTCGATACGCAAGCCCGATTTACAACCAGTTGCGCGAAATGGCAGAAGAGTTGTCGATCCTAAAAACAAGCTATCGTGAGCAATGGTTGGCGGAGAATCGTCCATATTGGTTGGACAGTGTTCTGGCGCGATATGACCAGGCTATTGCGATCTGGTTGGCGAAGAGTCGTGAAGTTGAAGAAGCGATGCGTGGGTATGAAGAGAAATCCATACTGCCGAATCCTGAAGAGTTCGGGTTGGGTGTAAGATTTCCGTCGCCACAGCAGCAGCCAAGACAATAATAATGTCCTGATCATTTTCCATATATCATTTGACATTTTTCAATTAGCAATTAAGAAACTGCTTTCCGATGGTAACTATCAAATGTCAAATGATATATGGAAAATGAATTGATCTGATCTCCAAACCCTTATGTCTCTTTCCCCTAATCGCCTGCTCTCCCTCGACGTATTCCGCGGAATCACGATCGCCGGAATGACATTGGTCAATAATCCGGGAACGTGGAGCGCCATCTATTGGCCGCTCGAGCACGCTGAATGGAATGGCTGGACGCCCACGGACCTGGTCTTTCCGTTTTTCCTCTTTATTGTTGGTGTCGCTATAACACTTTCACTTGGTAGACGAGTTGAGGAGGACGCGCCAAAACGACCGCTATATGTAAAAACTGTAAAGCGTGCGCTGATCATTTTTGCCCTGGGCTTCTTCCTCAATCTGTATCCACATTTTGACTTTGCGACGGTTCGCATACCAGGTGTTCTCCAGCGAATTGCTGTGTGTTACCTGATAACAGCACTTATATTCCTTACCACCAAATTACGAACTCAGGCGTTTATCGCAGTTGCGTTGTTGCTCATTTACTGGATCGCGATGACAGAAATCGCCGCGCCGGGATATGCAGCAGGTGATCTGACGAAAGAAGGAAGTCTTGCCTCGTACATCGATCGGTTAGTGTTTGGACAGCACGTTTGGAGCCAAGCAAAGGTTTACGATCCCGAAGGAATCCTGAGCACGGTTCCAGCAATATCAACAACGCTGTTTGGTGTTCTAACCGGT
The DNA here is from genome assembly GCA_036006355.1 of Pyrinomonadaceae bacterium. Taxonomy (GTDB): domain Bacteria; phylum Acidobacteriota; class Blastocatellia; order Pyrinomonadales; family Pyrinomonadaceae; genus PSRF01. Next base: position 24,228 of record DASYPT010000136.1, read on the forward strand.
CATTGGTTGCGCACCGAACGTACGCAGTTCGAAAAAGCTGCGGGCTTGTTTTTTGCTGGAGCGGTATGCGTCATGATTGGTTGGTCCTGGAATTCTTTCTTTCCAATCAACAAGGCGTTGTGGACCAGTTCGTATGTCGTCTTTACGGCCGGTTTGGGCTTGCAACTGCTCGCTCTGTGTTACTGGTTGGTTGATATCAAAGGCTATCGACGGTGGGCGTGGCCATTTATCGTGTTCGGCGTGAACGCAATTGCGTTGTACGTGGGATCTGGATTGATGGTTGACACGATGGAATTGATCAAGGTGCCGACAGTTATTGGAGGAACGACGTCCCTGCAGAGTTGGATCTTCCGCTACTTCTTTTTATCCTGGGCCACACCCATTAATGCGTCTCTTGCGTACGCGATTGCGTTTATTTTGTTCTGGCTGTTTTTGATGTGGTTGTTGTACCGGAAGAGAATCTACATAAGAATCTGACTGTGGCCTTTGGCCTTTGGCTTTTGGTCTTTGGGGCGCGAATTAGAACGGTGAGCGAAGCGACCGATTGACCTTAGCCAACGCGAGCGAATTTCAAATCGCGTACGCTTAAGGCAAGGTCAATCGGTCGCTTCGCTCACCGTTCTAATTCGCAAAGTCCAAAGACCAAAGACCAAAGGCCAAAAACCAAAAACCAAAGACCAACACCAAGAAAGGATTTCGTATATGCCAACCTATATCGCGCTTCTCAAATGGACCGGACAGGGAATCAGTGCAATCAAAGACAGCCCGAGCCGTCTCGATGCAGGACGAAAGGCTTTTAAGAAGTCAGGCGTAAAAATCAAAGACACTTACCTGACGATGGGTCGATACGATTTACTCTGTGTTATCGACGCGCCCGACGATGAGTCTTATGCAGCAGCGATCTTGTCGCTTGGATCGCAAGGTAATGTGCAAACGGAGACGTTGAAGGCGTTTTCAGAGGCAGATTACCGGAAGATTATTGGATCGATCTGAAGTAGTTAGAATCGAGCGGGGAAGGTGGCAAGTCATTTTCCAGATATCATTTGACAGTTTTCAATTTACATTTTGACAGCGTACGAGCGTCAACCAAATGTTACTTTCAAATGTCAAATGATATATGGAAAATGACTTGCTCTACCCGTCCGGAGCAGCACTCATTTTCGATAGCCCGGTCCGCGGATCACTTGTCCGGCCAGTGCTGACGTGCGCTGCCCTTTATCGACACTGATCTGCCCGTTAACCAACACATAGTCAATTCCAGCTGGATATTGATTCGGTTGTTCAAACGTTGCTTTATCGATGACAGTGCTTGGGTCGAACACGGTTATATCTGCAAACATTCCGGCCTTCAGCAGTCCCCGATCTTTCAAACCCACTCTCGCAGCGGGTCCACCAGTCATCTTGTGAATGGCGTCTTCCAGCGATAACAAGTGTTCGTCCCGGACGTATCGTCCAAGGATTCGCGGATAACTTCCCCAGCCCCGCGGGTGTGACTTCGATCCCGCAAGCGGACCATCAGTCGCTCGCGATCCACTGTCAGTACAAAAGCTGACAAACGGAGCTTTCATTGCGGCCCGCATATCATCTTCACTTATCATGAAGTAGATCGCTCCTGTTTGCGCATGATCGGCAAGAATGAAATCAAACAACGCGTCCAACGGATCCTTCTTTTGTTCCTCGGCGATTTCCGAAAGACGTTTGCCCTGCATCGTGTCCAGATCTCGATTCACAACTGAGCCAATGAGAATGCCGCTGGGTCCGCCACTGCCGAGATAAATGTTTTCCCAGTCTTTGTGATCCTCAGAGATCTCTTTCTTCATGCGTTCACGTGACGCAGGATCACGCAAACGATTAAGCATTGCTTCATTGCCACCTTCCTGTGCCCACGGCGGCAAGCAAGCGCTCAATGCTGTGCTACCGGCAATGTATGGATAAATGTCTGCGGAAATTTTCAGACCTTGCGCCTGCGCACCTTTGATCTTTTCAAGAATCTCCGGCATCCGCCCCCAATTCTTTTTGTACGCAGTCTTGAGGTGCCAGATCTCAGCAGGAATATTCGCGCGCCTGGCGATTTCAAAGACTTCATTCAACGACTCATCCAACGCATTTGCTTCACTGCGTTGATGCGTCGCATAGATGCCGCCGTATTGACTTGCCACTTTTGCGAGTTCGACTATTTCATCCGTCTTAGCAAATCGAGCGGGTATGTATTGCAACGATGTAGACAGGCCCAGTGCCCCGTCGCGCATTGCTGCCGCGACGAGATCTTTCATCGTTTTTAATTCGGCGGCAGTTGGCGGACGATTGTCGTAACCGATCACGTACTCGCGAACTTGAGTTGCCCCAACAAATGTGCCGAGGTTCAGACCTGTGCCTTGTTTTTGAAGACGCTTGAAGTATTCATCGAGTGTGCGCCAGTCGATAGTCAGGTTGAAGCGTTTCAAAAAATCTTCCTGTTCCTTAATCTGGCGATCGTTGATTGGCGCGATCGATTCACCCTCGCCAGTTATCTCGGTAGTGACTCCCATCATGACTTTGCTCATTCCTCGCGGATCGATGAGCAGGTACGTTTCGGACTGGCCGAGCATATCGATGAACCCGGGCGCCACTACCAATCCGCCGGCGTCGATAGTTTTTGCCGCCGTAACGTTGTGGAGATTTCCGATACGAGCGATGTGTTGACCCTTGATTGCGATGTCGGCGTTGTAACCAGGACGACCGGAGCCATCGACGATGCGCCCGTTTTTAATCAGAACGTCGAATTGGGGTTGCGGTGGGGTCTTTGCTGACATTGCGATTGATATAAGAGTGAGTGCTGACAGGCCTAATAAAAGTTTCGTCATGATCTGCTCCGCACTATGAAGTTAATTCGAAGATCGGTTCCTCAAAAAGGGCAGTTGGGAGGGGGCAAGCGCCACCAACATAAACCAAAATCGAAAGAGCAGTTGGGAAGGGGGCAAGGTACCGCTTGCCCCTTTCCCAACTGCCCTTTTCAACAACTCTTTCCATGCCAGGCACACTCACATGTCCAGGAATTTCGCTCGATGTTGTGGCTCGGGCAGCATGCATGTTTCGTATTTACCAAACACTCGATATCGATTATTTGCGACGAATCTGTAGAAGAGATCTCGTAGTGGTCGCGGCACCGTCGAACCCAATCTCGCAACTAATGTCCACATCCCACCGAGCTTCCGGCTCGCACGCAGAATTGCATCAGACCGATCCAACACACGTTCATTCGACTGTTGATAGTGTTCCACCACATGCACTGTGTCCAAATCCTTCGGATCTATTCCGTGACGCCCGAGAACTCTTGACGCAAAATCACTTTGAAGTGATGCGAACCGTAGCCTGTCATGTCTGTCACGTTTCAGCAGAAACTGGACCAGACGATTACACAGGCCACAGACGCCATCGTAGAAGACGATCAACTGGTTCACTTCTACTCCGGCTTTAACGTTGGTTGATTCGCCGCTCGTAACTGTTCGTTCATGGACGCGACATCTCTGGTCTTTACCTGATTCCAATCCGACAGCAGCTTCGCGAGTGTTCGTTTTAATTCAGCCGCTGCAGCGACAGTGGAATCCGTCGGAGCCATGTCGGCGCTTTGTAGATTCTCAAGCAAGGAGGAAAAACCATTATTCAGATTTGTCAGATTAGGATTGCGTATGTCGATCGAACCGCCTGGCAGTCCCGGCGAACTGACGTCAGCCCGTCCTTCTCCTCCGATGGCGGCCGCTTTCTTTTCAAGCGACATCAACGAGTCGGCGAGCGAGCCTCTTCCAACTTTGTTTACAGCAGCGCTGATCTGATCACGCAATTTCCTGATCTCGATTGCCGCTTGGAAGGATTGGTCCATTCCCTTGTAAGCCTCGTAAGACAGATCGAATTGTTGAGTTAATCCCGCCGCGCCGGTTTTTATTCGCGGATCCATCTTCACAGTCAGCGGCTGCGTTGACGTTTGCCCATTCACGGTAAGTTTCACTGTGAATGTGCCCGGCAAAACTGAGGGGCCCAGGGGATAAAGTGGCGTGTCCTTATATATAGCTGAAATCGGGAAACCATGACTAAAAGCAGGAGGTGGCGTATACATCAAGTCCCACACAAACCGCTGGAGTCCAGCCCCGGTGGGCAATACCTGGGGAGGCCTGAACCAATAAGCAGGGACCTGAAAAGGTTTTTCATCGATTGGCTCTGCTTTGTCTGTGCTCGAGTAGCGGCGTACCAGCTGGTTCTTATTATCGTAGATTTCGAGCGTCAACGCTCCGCGCACATCGGTTGGAAGGTAATAGTTAATTATTGCTCCGTCCGGTGGATTTTGCCCGACCGGTTCTTCTGGTGGCAATGGGGTATCACTGTTCACGTTTCGCTTCACTCGATAAGCGACCTGTGGCGCGAACAGCTGTGCGCTGCCTGACAATGATGAAAGCTGACGAAGGGGCGTGATGTCATCAAGGATCCAAAACGATCGTCCGTGAGTTCCCACAACAACGTCATCATTATGTACGACGAGATCTCTAATCGAGGTTGCGGGCATGTTGAGTCTCAGTGAGTGCCAGTGATCTCCATTATCGAATGAAACAAAAACGGCAGTTTCACTTCCAGCGAAAAGGAGTCCGCGTTTCTGTGGATCCTCGCGAACAGTATTGATTGGCGCTGTAGGTAAGCCGGCTACAATTTCGGTCCACGTTGTTCCACCATCAGTCGTTCGATAGATGTGCGGTTTTTGATCGTCAAGTCGGATACGATTTACGGCGATGTATGCCGTTGAAGTGTCCCAATGACCAGCGTCGATTTGTGAGATCTTGCTCCACGATGTAAGTCCCGGTGGAGTCACATTTTTCCATGTCTTACCACCATCCTTCGTAAAATGAACAAGACCATCATCTGTTCCTGCCCAGATCGTATTGATGTCCTTTGGAGAAGGTGCCAGCGCATAGATCACCCCACGACGGGGTTGTGTGGCCATGTCCGGGCGTCGGAACACACCGATACTCTCGGGTACATCCGGTCGTTCACGCGAGAGATCCGGACTGATGATCTCCCAACTCATGCCACCGTTCGTCGTTTTGAATAACACGTTACCAGCGAGATAGAGCACATCTGAACGTACCGGCGAAAACATAATAGGAGCCGTGCGCAGGAATCGATATTTACCACTTCTCAAGATTTCCGGCGCAACGTTTTGGACTTGTCCTGTGGTCGCATCAAACCGTGTCGCTTTACCACCGTAAACTATGTTCGGGTTCAACGGATCAGGCGCAACGTATCCGTATTCTTCAACACCAACTGTGCGCCAGTCTCGAAATGAGATCGCGCCATTGTCACCACGGCTTTTGACCGCTGCTGAACCACTCTCCTGCTGACCTCCATACACCCAGTATGGGAATTGGTTGTCAGTAATCACGTGATAGAACTGAGCGGTTGGCTGGTTGTACCAGGAACTCCAGGTATCACCGCCGTTCACCGTAACCACTGCTCCTTGATCGACGGCCAGCAACATGATCCTGGGATTGTCAGGATTGATCCACATGGTGTGATAGTCGTCGCCGCCCGGTGCGCCTTTGAATCCAGTGAAGGTCTTCGCTCCATCAGTTGACTTGTAGACTTCAACTGCGGAGCAGTAGACGATGTCCTTATTAATAGGATCCACGTCGATTTCAGCGAAGTCGCTACCGCGACCCCAAACTCGTCTTTCGCCAGTAGCTTTTTCCCACGACTCGCCGGCGTCGTCTGATCGATAGATCCCGCCCGCTTGTCCGGCATCGACCGTCGCGTAGACGCGATTGGGATCGCTCGGAGCAACTGCGATTCCTATTCGTCCAAGACCTTGTTCGAAGGTGGGGAGGCCTTTGGTGAGTTTTTTCCAGGTGTTTCCGCCGTCTGTAGTTTTGTACAGACCGCTTCCGGGGCCCTGCCAGGCGCCGTTTTCCCAGGGACCTTGCCGCGCAGACCATAGATCTGCATAGATAACTTTTGAGTTTGAGGGATCAAACGCAAGGGCAATCGCGCCGGTATCAATGTCCTTATAGAGAACTTTTTGCCAGCTCTCCCCGCCATCGTTTGAACGAAATACCCCGCGCTCTTCGTTTGGACCATAGGGATGACCCAGAGCCGCGACATAGACCAGATTTGGATCCTTTGGATCTATAAGGATTGCCCCGATTTGTTGGGCATCACGGAGGCCGAGGTGTCGCCAGGTCTTGCCGCCATTGGTTGATTTGTACATGCCGTCGCCTGTAGAAAGATCAGGTCTTTGCAACCCTTCGCCACTTCCGACGTATATGATTTCTGGATTCGACGGAGCAACGGCAAGAGCACCAACTGAGCCGCTGGGTTGATCATCGAATATTGGCTGCCACGTATGACCGTAATCAGTGGTCTTCCAAACACCTCCATTGTTTACGCCGATGTAAAACACATTCGGCTGACCAGCCACGCCGGTCGCACCGACAGTGCGGCCACCGCGGAATGGACCGATCATGCGCCATTTCATACCTTTTATCTGATCCGTAGACGGATGTTGCGCGTGAACTGCAATTGTGAGCAGGCAGCAAACAAGACAGACAGCAGTACAGATCGAACGAAGGTTCATGGTGTTGAGCCTCGAGAGCAAGTTGAGTAAACCGTTTACCTGATTTGTTAGCAGGCAAGCATTCTAACCGTTTCGGGAAGCAGAGCTAAAGAAGAATAGGACTTGTAAGGCCTATACGACTTAGTCGACCTGCTTTGTCACCAATGTCCACCGATTTTGCCACATTTGAACGTGAAGGCTGGCAACGCGTCGCGCACAAGTATGAGGCTGCCTGGAGTGGTCTCACGCAAGGCTTCATCCCGAAGCTGATTAAATCTGCCGGCATCGCATCCGGGCAAAACGTTCTGGACGTCGCATGTGGACCCGGCTACGTTTCGGAGGCAGTTGCGCAGCTCGGTGCTAGACCAGTTGGTATCGATTTTTCCCCGGAGATGATTCGACTCGCCAAGGAGCATAATCCCAATCTGCATTTTGCTATTGGAGACGCTCAAGCGCTTGAGTTTGAGCCGGATTCATTCGACGCGGTGGTGATGAACTTTGGACTGCTGCATCTTTCACACCCGGAAGCGGCCTTCGTCGAGAGCTTTCGCGTTTTGCGATCTGGTGGTTGTTATGGTTTCACGGTTTGGGCGGGGCCCGATCTGAGTCCGGGCGCAAAAATTGTAGATGATGCGATAAAGGCGCACGCAGATCTGCAAATCCCGTTGCCGCAAGGACCCGATTATTTTTGCTTCGGTCGAGCAAGTGAATGCATGGCAGTGCTTAACGATGCTGGATTCGAGCGTGGTTCGCTTCGGTTTGAAACTGTTACTTCGAATTGGAAGCTTCCAACTGCGACGTTCTTATTTGAGTGTGAACGATATGCCGGAGTTCGAACCGCTGCACTGTTAGCACGGCAGAGCGAAGATGCCTTGAATAAGATCTCAAAACAGATTGCCGATGGCGTGGCCGTTTACGCCAAAGGTAATGCTTTTGTCTTGCCGTTTGCGGCGCATGTTGTTACGGCGAGAAAGCGTTAGGGGTCAGTAAGTGAAAGGCCGAATCGTATAGGTCCTATGCGACCGATAGGAGCTATACCACTGACAAAAGTCTCAACTGGTCGCCAACTGTTCCTCTCCATTCAAACTCTTCCGCTTCCTTCTGAGAATAAGAGCTGAAATCAAGGTCACGAGGAGGCCGACGGGTAGCGGTTCTGTAAACGTAAAAAGTGAATTCCAGAGGGGATTGTCGAACGTGACTTTGAAATCCTTCATGCTTTGAGTTTGTCTTGCTAGTTCCTCGGCGGATACGCCTGAACTCCTCGCTTTTTCCAGAACGTAATTTGAGTACTTTTCCCAGAAGTCAGGCATGAAGGTGTAGTAGATAATCTCCCACGCGATCACGTAGCAGACGCAAGAAATCAGCGTAATCAAAATGCCTACCGAGAAGGCGCGACCAAAACTGATGTAGCCGTCCGAAACGTTGTCGCGATAGGAACGAATGCCGAAGAAGACAAGAAGAAACGCAAGCACCATCGCGGAATACCCGACATAAGCCCCTTTATCGAAACCAATCTTGTCAATGAATGGTAGAGTCGCGAACATCAATCCTGCTGAGATTGCGCCCGAGATTAGACCGAAAGTTAAGACCACCTTTTTCATTTTCGTTTCTCCTGCCTGCAAAGTTTGGACTAGCGTTCGGCCAGCAAACTAGCGTCGCACCATTGGAATGTCGTCATACTTTTGAGTGATTTATCGAAAAATCATGCTTTTGAATGACATGGACATTGCCGATTTCCGAATGCCGATTGGCAATTTGGTCAAATCGGCAATTGGCAATTGCAAATTGGCAATCACTTGATAAGCCTCATCTCTTTAGCAATCTGAACCGCTTGAGTTCTACGTTTGGCGCTGAGCTTATCCAACAACCGGCTCGAATGAGTCTTGACCGTGTTTTCGCTCACAAAGAGTTTTTCGGCAATTTCACGATTGCTCAGGCCCTGAGCGATTAACTCCAGAATCTCTAACTCGCGTTTAGTGATGCCGAGATCTCGGACCCGAGATTCGTTGACCAGGAATGGTTCAGATAAAGTGACAGGCACCTCCTTAACGATGATCACTTCCTTTTTTCGTGTCAGCTTCAGTCCCAACCAAATGCCCACACAGGCAAAGAGAATTGCAGTCAACCCACCATAAATCTCGATCGAATGCTCGACGACGATAAAGCGATATTCAATGTACTTGAGAAAAGCGATCAGAAGGCCACCGCAGACTCCATAGATAATTCCGTAAATGAGCGTGCGACGATTCATAGAGATTGCGGATTCTACAAGATAGGACCTATTCGACCTATCAGACCTATTCAACCGGAGTCCTAAGAAATTAGTTGACAGTACCGGTCCTCCTCCCTATACTCCTAAAAACTTAGGAGACACAAGTGATATGGCGCGTAGTAAGTCCGAGCACCTGACACCGTTGGAGCTGGAAATAATGCACGTCCTCTGGGAGACCGGAGCAGCAAACGTTCAGACCGTGCAGCAAAAACTTAAGCGCGATCTTGCCTATACCACTGTCCAGACGATGCTCAACATCCTGCACAAAAAAGGGAAGGCTAAACGAACCCTGAAAGACCGTGCCTACTTTTATAGACCTGCAGTAAGTCGCAAGCAGGTAGTTAGTAAACACGTCACGGATGTCGTCGATCGGCTTTTCGGCGGCTCGGCGGAGAGTCTCGTCATGAGTTTGCTCGAAACTAAACACCTGACACCGGCGAAGCTCGCGCGACTGCAAAAGCTTGTCGCAGAAGTGGAGGAGAAACGCGATGAGAACGATTAGTCAGCTCCTGCTCACTTTTCTGCTGAATAGCGTGTGGCAGATTGTATTGATAGCGAGCCTTGCTTCCATCTCAGCCTGGCTATTACGAAACTCAGCGGCGCGTTATCTCCACTGGATTTGGGTCGCAGCCCTTTTGTTATCGGTTATTGTCCCGTTAACGACCTCGTCCGACATTTTGACCTCAACGTTTTCGAGAGCGCAGCAAGTTCAAACTACAAATTATCTTCAACCTACAATCCCACCGATAGCGCTCGGAAACGCACGAGCCTTTGAATTCACTGCGCCAGGAGTTCCCTCAGATGCCTTTCTTCTAAACGCGTCACTGGCAGTAGGTTTGACGCTAGCGTACGCGCTTATTCTGTTGTATGGCGCCGTTCGGTTGTTCCGGGCGTTATACCTGACGCGAAGGCTTCGACTGAACGCGGTTGAAGCTAATGAAAATCACCAGCTTTCGAGTCTGATCAGAAAATGCTCAACCGCAATCTCCGAAGGTGCGCCTTCAGCCAAGATCTGTTTCTCAGAACTTGTTCCGGTTCCAATTACGATTGGAGTCTTCACTCCTGTAATTATCGTGCCCAAAGCGTTGCTTGATGAGACGAACGAAGAAGTACTGATCTCTGCAATTGGGCATGAGCTGATTCACGTTCAGCGACGAGACTACGCGTTGAACCTCGTATATGAATTTCTTTTTGTGTTGCTTGCATTTCATCCCGCTGCCGTGCTCATCCGTCGTCGCATTAGACAGACCCGTGAGCTCTCTTGTGACGAATTAGTAGCGGAACGAATTCTCAACGCAGAGGTATACGCTCGCTCGTTGGTACAGCTGGCCAGTTGCGCTCCAGCTTTGCGTCGTCTCTCCGTTACCACAACCGTAGGCATCGCGGATGCCGACATCCTGGAGGTTCGTGTCATGTCTCTTTTGAAAAAACAAAAACAGAATTCCCGTTGGAAGAAATCAATGCTCGTTTTAGTGTCGCTATTACTTCTTATTCCCTCGCTAGCCGCAGCTTCACTAGCGACTAAGTTCGATGTTGAGCAAGCGAGCGCCAGTCAGGATCAAGACCAAAAGGAGAAGGAGCAAAAGGAAAAAGAGAAGACGAAGGAACGTAGAGAATCGAAGGAATACCAGATTGGATATGCAGCGGGTCAGAAAGAAAAAGTCCGTACAGAGGAGTTCGACGGTGAGTTTTTGACGATGCGACGTCGCCATGAGGAAGAAGAACTGAAAGCTCGTGACAGTATGCAGGCCGCGCTCGTTCGTCTTGCACGTATACCAATGGATCAGGCAATTCAGATCGCAACCAGCCAAAGTCCGGGCAAAGTTTTGGAGTGCAGTCTGAACGGCGAACACTGGGAAGAGCCGGGGAAGCTCGCGAAAGACGGAGTAGTTTTTTACCACGTCGTAATTCTGTCGACGGATGAGAACGAGCCAGCGACCAATCACGTGCTAGTGAATGCGGTCGATGGAACGATTATCAAAACCGAAAAAGAATTGCCTAAGAAGATGCGAAGTGCCGAAAGACCTTAAGCCCGCTGTTGCTGGGACCGCAGGCGTCCCCGCCTGCCCGCGTTACCTGGCATGTCCCGTGTTGGTTATGTAGCAGGCGAGGACGCAGGCGCTCCCAGCACGATGGTTTCATAAGAATTGAGGAGGTCATCTTTATGGAAGACAGATTGAGAAGATGGTTGGTTCCTGCAATCGCCGCCGCGTTGGTGTTAACCGGAATTGTCGTTGTTGCCTCAGCGATGCGTTTCAATGGACTGAATTCGGGAGTTGCTGGCATACAGGAGAAAGAAAAGCTCCAAAGTGAGGGTCGAGAGAAGCTCGAACGAGAGATTAAGGAATTGACTGAAGGTCTGCAGAAGGAAACAAATCCGGAAGTTCGAGAGAAACTCTCGAGGATGTTACGGGAGAGGCAGCGCCAGCTTGAAGCGGGAGAGGTCTACTACTTTATTCGAGATAATAAAGGCGCCGGATTAGAAGCAGCGAAGTGGGCCAAGATCAGCATGGACCAGGCTGTTCAGATTGCTACGAGCCAGTATCCGGGAACCGCTCTCCAATGCAATCTAATCGGTGAACGTGAGGACAAAGTCTTCTACCACGTAATGATTTTATCGGGAGAAGAAGGCAACTCGACGATAACTCATGTGATGGTTAACGCGATTGACGGTAGCGTAGTCAAGACTGAAAAGGAGTTGCCGAGAAAACAACGTAGTCCTGAGTGAAGTAAGGCATTGCCGATTTCCGATTGCCAAGTGCGGATTTGCAAAAATTCAGCGCGGTTGGCATTCACAGTTCGCGAGGAGTAACAACGCTGCGTCCTTCATCAGCTCTCTCAACGGAAACCCGCATCGATATCTTGTTACTTCTCGCGTCTCGCCCGTCGAACAGAAGCCCCAATCCTTAATACACGAAAGCTCTTCTGTCGGAGCGCGGCCGTCCTCGGCCGCCCCCTTCGAACAGAAGTCACCAGAAACTCCGCGAGTTTTTGAAATGCGACAGCGTTGAATTCAGCAGGGATGGTGTTCGACGGGGGGCGGCCGAGGACGGCCGCGCTCCGACAGAAGAGCTTTCGTGTATTAGGGATTAGGGCTTCTGTTCGACGGAACGGTCGCGAAGGACCCCGGCCGGAGTGGATGGTGTCTACGCGGCCTTGACGTCGCGAACCGGTTGACGCCCCATCTCCTGCATCAATGTCTCAAATCCTGGCAGGTCCAATGACTGAGGACCATCCGAGAGCGCTCGTTCCGGGCAGGGGTGTACTTCAATAATTAATCCATCGGCGCCCGCAGCGGCCGCAGCCTTTGACATCGGAACTATCAAACTGCGCAAGCCTGTTCCGTGGGAAGGATCGGCCAATACTGGGAGGTGCGATAACTCTTTGACTAGCGCGACCGCTGCCAAATCCAAAGTGTTTCGCGTAGCAGTCTCGAACGTCTTGATACCTCGTTCACATAAGACCACATCGTGATTACCACCAGCGAGTAGGTATTCCGCGGCCAACAGCCATTCCTTAACCGTTGCAGAAGGACCGCGCTTCAGGAGAATCGGTTTCTTCACGGTTGCGAGTTTGCGAAGCAGCGAAAAATTTTGCATGTTGCGCGCGCCGACCTGAAGCATGTCTGCGTATTCGCCAACCACTTCCACATCCGCCTCGCTCATGACCTCCGTAACAATGGGTAGCCCGGTCTCTTTGCTGGCTTCTTCAAGGAAACGCAACGCTTCAACTCCAAGTCCCTGAAAATCATACGGCGATGTCCGGGGTTTATAAGCACCGCCGCGCAGCATATCGGCGCCTGATGCCTTTACGGCTCGCGCGGTCTCGAGGAGTTGTTCGCGCGATTCAACGGAGCAGGGGCCGGCAATTATGACTAGACTTCCGTCGCCAATCTTCTTGTTGCCGACATCGACCACCGTGTGTTCTTTGCGCAGTTGCCGGCTCACAAGCTTGAACGGATGCGAAATCTGAATGACTTCCGCAACGCCGGGTGCGGCGCGCAAAGCTTCGATTTCGGATCGACGACCGCTGCTGCCAACGGCCCCGATGATAGTGCGTTCTTCGCCACGGACCACGTGAGCTTGAAATCCGCATTCCTTAATTCGATCGATCACGTGATTGATTTCTTCTTCGGTGGCGGCTCTTTTCATGTTGACGATCATGGTTTCACACTTCCTTTTGAGTTGGTCTGGAAAGCAGGAGAAAGCGAGTGAAGTTGTCGCTCGTGTCCTGTATGTTTTCGCGAACGATTACGCCACCGTAGATCTCAGCGGCGCGTTTACTGCCAATAGCTGCGCGACGCCGATCACTGCGCTGAACTATTTCCGCAACGCTTCCCGCGGTGTCGTCACTTACGATCTGTTTTAGTTGGGGATGTTGTTTGAAAAACCGAGAACATTGGGCCAGTGCCATCGGATGTGACTGAACTTCTTGAATGTCGTCGAAGTTAACACCTGGACAGGCAATTAAATTTTGTCCCACTGGAATCGTGACTTCGTCGACAACTTCCAGTTGACTCTCTCTCAAGAGCTCGACCGACGGACGTACGGTCCCGGCGATACTGTTCTCGACTGGAGCAAGGAGATAATCCGCAACACCTTCACGCAGACTTGAAAACAACGCGTTGAATGTTGGGCGCGGAACCAATTCGATCGAGTCGCCGAGAAGCTTTACAGCCGCCTCTTCACTAAAAGCGCCTCGCTCTCCCTGAAATGCCACCCGAGTGTTGTTGTTGAATGTATTCATTTACTTAAAGCTGGTGCGCGCTCTCGACACTTCTCGATTCAACCCGACGTGATTCGCGAATAATTCGCCGAAAGAGTTTGCCGACTGCCTGGGTATCCAATGGTCCGTCGTTCAGTCCCTGCATACGATCGAGAACATTGCGTTCCCGCTCCGGATCGCAGAAGGGCAAGTCGGCCGCTTTCTTTAACGCTCCGACCTTAATTGCCAGCCGGGCGCGCATATTCAGGAGGCGTAGGATCTCCATATCAATCTGGTCGATTTCGCTTCGCCAATATTCGATATCCATTGCATGCTCCGATTGTTCAAAAGTAAAAAAGCCAGCCGCGATTTTTAGGAATCGCGGCTGGCTCGTTTGAAAGTTTGTGCTTAAGTTCAGGTTGTCAGCACATCTTTTTCGCGCATCGCCAATCCGCTCTTCCTAAAAAAGAAGAAGCGGTAAGTAAAGGCGAAGTAGAAAAATGTGCGAGCGCTAGGCATTGCGGGATTCACTATAGGGGGCAGGTGAAAAATCTGTCAAGACTCAGGCGGCGAATATTTATAGGACCTATAGGACTATATAGGACCTATATGGCTCCCCAGCTAGCGGACAACCATCCAAGGGAGAATATAAGCCTGGAGCAGCACCAGCAAACCCATTAGCGAGGCCAAAGCGAGGCTGTGGAAGAACACGAATCTCAGAATCTCCCCTTCATGGCCGTACCAGCGGGTTGCAGTACTGGCCACGACGATCGACTGGGCGTCGATCATTTTTCCCATGACACCGCCTGAACTATTTGCCGCCGCCATCAACGTAGGACTCAAGCCGAGTTGCGTTGCCGTTATTCGCTGGAGACTGCCGAAAAGTACGTTTGATGAAGTGTCGGAACCAGTCAACGCAACACCTAACCAACCAAGCATCGTGCCGAAGAATGGATAGAGAAAGCCGGTCTTCGCGAAAGCAAGACCAAGTGTCGCGTCCAGTCCTGAATAGCGAGTAGTGAATCCAATTGCGAGCATCGCTGAGATGGTGAGCAATGAAAAGCGCACGAGTTTGATTGTCTGCCAGTACAGACGCAAGAGCCCTTTAATGGAATAACCCATCGCAAATCCTGCGATAACGGATGCGATAAAGATCCCGGTTCCTGTCGCTGATAGCCAGTTGCAATTGAACACTGCTGCTTCAGGTGCGCTCTTCGCGACGACAGGCGGAACGCGCACGACTAATTTATCCAGCCAGGGAACCGGAAATTTTGGCGCCGACACACCATCAAGGAAAGTTTTGACTTGCGGAAGGCCCCACAAAAAAACGACGACGCTCAAAATGATCCAGGGAAGCCAGGCTCGAAGAACGAGGTTGGTGTTTTGTGCCTGGCGTTTTGTGTTCTCTTGAGCGTCTAACGTCCAAACTTTCGATGGTTTCCAGAGTTTAAGAAAGAGTGCTAACGAACCCATCGAGATCATTGATGCAACCACGTCAACAAGCCATGGTCCGTGAAAATTTGAAATGAGGAATTGCGGGATAGCAAAAGAGATTCCCGCGACAAGAATCGCGGGCCAGATCTGGAACATGCCTCGAAATCCTGCGAACGCCCAGATTAGCCAAAATGGTACGAGCAACGAGAAGAACGGCAACTGTCTGCCAACCATCGCGCTAAGATCCTTAAGGTCGAGGCCTGTTACACTTTGTAATCCGATGAGCGGTGTGCCGAGTGCTCCAAATGCGACGGGTGCGGTGTTAGCAATCAACGAGAGCCCCGATGCCGACAACGGAGAGAAGCCCAACCCAATCAGTAAAGCACCAGTGACTGCTACTGGTGTTCCGAAACCCGAAGCTCCTTCGAAGAACGCTCCGAAGCTGAATGCGACCAGTAGTAATTGCAGACGTGAATCTTGAGTGATTCCCGTGATGCTCTGTCGCAGAACGTCGAAGAGTCCCCGCTCTTTGGTTAGTTGATAAAGAAAGATTACGTTGAGAATAATCCAGCCGATGGGAAATAATCCGTAAGCCGCTCCCAGCAGCAAACTACCAAAGGCCATTCTGGTTGGCATTCCGAAGATCTCAATTGCAACGAGAAGCGACGTAGCTAATGCAAGCAGAGCCGCGTTGTGAGCTTTGATTTTGAAGACGGCCAGGGCACCGAGAAGAACTGCAATAGGAAGTGCCGCAAAAAGAGTGGAGAGCCAGACATGGCCCAGGGGATCGTAAACTTGAGACCAGGGCATGCGGAGAGATTACACTGGTTCGATTGGTTGTGGCAGAGATTAGTTTAAAACTCTGCGTCTCTGCGTTCTCGGCGTCTCTTTGTTAATAAAATGCTTGGTCCGACCGCTGAGACGCAGAGAACGCAGAGACGCAGAGAGGATCCGCGATCGCCGGAGTGAAAACCACTAAGGAATCAACAACAACTTCCCCGTTGTTTTCCTTCCCTCAAGATCTCGATGCGCTTGAGCGGCTTCCGCTAATGGATATGTCTTATGTATCCGCAGCTTCAAATCGCCTTTAGCAATACTTCCAAGCACATCCGCAGCTCGCCGCTCGAGCTCTTCTCGTGTCGCCGTGTAATGCGCCAGCGTCGGCCGAGTAATGAACAACGAACCCTTTTGAGAGAGCTTGATTAGATCAAAAGGTGGAACTGCACCACTTGAACCGCCAAAAAGAACAAGGTAGCCGCGTGGCCGAAGCACTTCCAGATCTTTGTCGAACGTCGCCTTACCAACTCCGTCGTAAACAACATGAACACCTTTGCCGTCAGTCAGGCGCTTCGTCTCAGCTTCAAAGTCAGCTTCGGTGTAGACGATGCATTCGTCTGCGCCGGCGTCAAGCGCAAGTTGTCTCTTTTCAGGTGTTCCTGCGGTAGCAATGACACGCGCGCCAATCTTCTTTGCCATCTGCACCAACAACAGGCCAACACCTCCGGCAGCAGCATGAATTAGCGCTGTCTCTCCACTTTGCAACTTGTAGCTGCCGTGTAGGAGATAGTGAGCTGTCATGCCTTGTAACATCGCGGCTGCGGCTTGTTCGAACGTTAGCTCATCAGGGATCTTCACCAACCGTGCGGCTGGTACGGCAGCATACTCAGCATAGCTACCGAGTGAGCTCGTATAAGCGACGCGATCGCCACGGTTCAAGCCACTAACTTCTGAGCCGACCTCCTTAACGATGCCGGCACCTTCTTGCCCATTAATGAAAGGCAACGGAGCTGGATACCGACCTTCCCGAAGATAGACGTCGATGAAGTTAACGCCCGCAGCTTTGATCTGAACTAATGCTTCGTTTGATTTGGGAGTTGGAACGGCAACGTCGACAGGGGTGAGCGCTTCTGGCCCACCAGGTTGGGAAACTTGAATTGCTTGCATGCCGGAAATAGTAATGCGCCTATTGTTATTAGGAAAGCGTTCGCATTGGTGCCCCGGTATCCCGCAAAAAAAAGACCATCAATAAGAGAACAAGCAATAGGAGAACAAGCAATAGGAGAACAAGTGAGGAAGGGCGGTTTACCCCCGCTCAACACCGATCTAAATGATCTGGCGACAGCGTCGGTAACCGCCCTTCCTCACTTGTTCTATTCTCGTAGATGACTTGCCCTTATGTTGAGCAGCTAAGCAAAAGCAGAACCTTGGAATTTTGCATCCGCATTCGGTAAGTCGTACTCCTCATGCGACGTTTGACAGCGCGTCGTCACCTCCATACGATACGCCTGCACGCCTGGCCATCCTGAAAAGATCCAACCGAGCGAAAGGAGTTGCCGTGACTAAGAATAGAAGTGTTTTGTCCGTCTTTGCGTTATTGCTCACGATTGCTGTCGGCCAATCTGTGACTGCGCAGAAGAACGGAAATTCGAGCGCAGTGAAGATTCCATTCGAAGCCTACAAGCTTCCGAATGGTCTGAACGTTATACTTTCAGTAGACAAAACAACCCCAACCGTTGCAGTCGACGTTTGGTATCACGTGGGTTCAAAGAACGAAATGCCCGGCCGTACCGGCTTTGCCCATCTCTTCGAGCACATGATGTTCACTGGTTCTGGTCATGTGCCTTATGGTTTGCATGACAAGTTGACTGAAGGTGTTGGCGGCAACAACAACGGCTCGACAACAAACGACCGCACAAACTATTACGAAAACATTCCTTCGAATTACCTGGAATCGACGCTCTGGATCGAAGCCGACCGCTTAGGTTTCCTGCTCGACACTCTCGACATCGCAAAGCTCAACGCCCAACGCGACGTCGTCAAGAACGAGAGACGCCAAAGCTACGACAATCAGCCATACGGACGCGTCGGTGAGATTTTTTATGCGGCGATGTACCCGAAAGGACATCCGTACTCGTGGCCAGTGATCGGATCGATGACTGATTTAAGTGCCGCTTCAGAGGAAGATGTCAAAGCGTTCTTCCGTCAGTATTACACGCCGAACAATGCGTATCTCGCGATCGTTGGAGATTTTGATCCTGCACAAGCAAAGGCGTGGATAACGAAGTACTTTGGCGATTTGCCAGCGGGTAAGCCTGTCGAGCGTCCGAATATTGCTTTGGCGAAACTGGATGCAAGTAAGCGTCTGGTTTATGAAGATAGAGTTCAAGTACCTCGTCTCTATATACAGTGGCCGAGTGTTGGCACGAAGAATGCCGATGACGTACCGCTGTCAGTGATGAGCTCAATCCTTTCCGGATCGAGAACCGCGCGGCTGACAAAAGCGCTGGTCTACGATTCGCAAATGGCTTCGAATATCTTTGCTTTTCAGAACAGTAATGAAGACGTGGGTCAATTCCAGCTTGTCGTCATTCCGCGGCCCGATCACACGCTCACTGAAATCGAAGATGCTGTAGATCAAGTAATCAAGAAGTTTATTTCGGAGGGTCCAACCGACGACGAACTCCAGCGAGCGAAAGCCGGTCTGGAGTTGGGTTTCCTTCGGGGACTCGAATCCAATCTCGGCAAGGCGAATCAGCTACTTGACGGCGCAGTTTTTCATGCCGACCCCGGCCATTTCAGCATCGACTATCAAAAGACACTCTCAGTGACAGCAGCCGACGTGAAGAGAGTTGCAGCGCAGTACTTAGGCGGTAACCGAATCGTGTTGAGTGTGGTGCCAAAGGGCAAGCGTGATCAGGCTTCGAAGTCAAGCGAAAGCGAAGCAGTGAGCCTGCTCAGAACTGAAGCTGCGGGAGGTGGAAAATGAAACGACACAATCAAGTACCTGCGTTGTTCGTTACAGTTGTAATTCTCCTGGCAAGCGTTGCTTCACTGGCGCAGCAGACACTGGATCGAACAAAAGTTCCACCGCCGGGACCGAGTCCAGCTTTGCGTGTGCCTGATTGGACGAAGACTCAGTTGAGCAACGGCGCTACGCTGATCGTCTCCGAGCGTCACAACCTGCCATTGATCTCATTCACGATCACATTTGTTGGTGGTTCTAATCAGTTTGAGTCCGAAAGCAAACACGGTGTCGCCGCAATGACAAGTTCAATGTTGACTGAGGGCACGGCGACCAAGACAGGCGATCAACTTTCCGATGCCCTCCAACTGCTCGGCACTAATGTCAGTGCCGGTGTTGGCACCGAAGAAGGCTCGATCGGCTTTGTTTCAACGTCGAAGAACTTCGAGCCGACACTGGCACTTCTTGGGGACATGATGTTGAACTCAACTTTTCCCGCGGATGCCCTGGAAAGACTGCGAGGGAGAACTCTCGTGAATCTTACTCAGGCTAAAGATCAACCAAACGTCATCGGCGCTCAGGTATTTGCAAGAGTTCTTTACGGAGCAGCTCATCCGTATGGCCAGCGTCCCACCGAAGCGTCCATCAAAGCGATCACGCGTGACGATGTGGTTGCTTTTTCAAAAGCCTACTTTCAACCAGGTCGCGCCATCATTACGGTGGTCGGCGATACCACAACTGCCAGGGCGAAGTCGTCGATTGAAAAGGGTCTCGCAGGCTGGAGCAAAGCTGGAGACAAGCCATCGTTCAATTATCCGAAGGTTCCTGAGTTGCAACCGGCGAAGATTTATCTGGTTGACAAACCTGGGTCTGCTCAATCGGTTGTAACCATCGGTTTGCCAGGGCCTCCACGGAACACTCCGGACTATTTTGCTCTGCAAGTGTTGAATACTATTTTGGGCGGTCAGTTCCAATCGCGATTGAACGCGAACATTCGCGAGCAAAAAGGATATAGCTACGGCGTGAACTCAGTGTTTAGTTTTGGCAAGGGGCCGGGACCGTTTCGCGCGGGTGGGGCGATCTTTTCCGCAAAGACTGATGCCGCGCTGATTGAGTTCATGAAGGAACTCAAAGGGATTGAAGGTGACAGACCAATTACTGATGAAGAGTTGAAGACCGCCAAAGACAACTTGATTCAAGGACTGCCTGCGCGGTTTGCGTCGGTTTCGGCGGTAAGCAGCTCGATTACTACACTTGCTGTTCAAGGGTTGCCTGACGATTACTATCAAAACTACGCGAAGAATGTTTCGGCTATTACGAAGGACGACTTGCTGCGTGTGGCAAAGCAGTATATCGACTTAGCTCATCTGGCGATCGTGATTGTGGGTGATCGGAGTGCTATCGAAGCTGCGCTGAAGGCGACTAATATCGCGCCGATCACGATTCTCGATATCGAAGGCAATCCGGTTGCTGCGGGTGGGACAGGCGCAACGAATCGGTAATCAATGTCCGATATGCTTTAGCTTGTCGGGACGTAACCAACCGAGCCCTAAGCGATCTAAGATCTTGGTTGATAACTTGGGGCTCGGTTAGTTACGTCACGACAAGCTAAAGCATATCGGACATTATCAGATCCTCACCTCACCGGCATCGTAATCAAAAACAATCTGCATCAATCTGCGAGCGACGTTTTCCGGAACAAGCGATAACGCCGATTTACGCAATCCTCTTCCGAAGATGTTTTGCCATTGACCGATTGCGCCATACAGGCGCGAATATCGCGTGACGTCTTTGGTTCGACTCCGCCTCAATTCTTCATACCGACGCAGCGTTCGCTCCTCAGCGCCGTACTTCTCGAAACACTTTGCGAGGATCATTGCGTCTTCAATAGCCATGCAACCTCCCTGGCCGAAATTTGGTGTCATCGGATGAATCGCATCTCCGAGCAGAGTCACAGATTGTTGACCCCAAAGACGACTCGATGGCCGATCAAACGCACCGGTTTTGAGAATTGAACCAGAAGGTGTCGCCTCGATTAGTTGTAGAACTGGTCGATGCCAGCCGTCGAATAGTCTCAACAATTCTCGCGGCGTGTCCTGAGTTTGCTTTGAAGAGATAGGTTCGCCCTGTTTCCAGGTCTTGCGATCGCCGCTGCGTTCCTCGGCAGTTGTGCTCGTGTTGGCAGCATTTGCTGCAGCCCACCAGCCTGTTCTTCCCATTCCTACCGGCCCGATGCCAAAGCGTTTACCTTTGCCGTGGAGTTCGATTGCCGTCTCCTTTGGCAAACTCGCGGGTGCATTTTGAGCGATGCCGCGCCAGACCATGTAGCCTCGATAATTGGGTGGCGTGTCGTTTAGAAATTTGGTGCGCACCCTGGAGTGAATTCCATCAGCACCGACGAGAACTTCTGTTTCAATGGAATTGCCATTAGCAAAGTGCACGACGATTTGATCGGCGGTTTGACTGTAATCGATGAACGAGTTGCCGAGCTGAATCGAGTTAGCCGGAAGCGCCTGGACAAGAATTTCCTGGAGATCTGAGCGATGTAACGCTACGGCAGCAGAGTTAGCAATGATGTCTATCAGGGAAACGCGGTTGATTAATCGTCCATTTTGATCGAGCCACACGACAGCTCTCATCTGGCCCGCTTTGTTGAGCAGATCATCTGCCAGCTTTAGCCTCTGGAGCACGCGCATGGCGTTTGGCCAAATCGCAATGGCTGCACCAACGTCTAACAATGCCGGTGCTTGTTCATAGACTTGTGGCTCAAAACCGAACTGTCGAAGGGCAATCGCTGTAGTTAGACCACCAATGCCTCCGCCGATGATTGCGATGCGAACCATTCGGCGGAGAGTAAACACTCCCTTGAAAACTGGCAAGGACGAATGCCCGTCAGTTTATTTCGTGGAGTTCGTGTGATTCGTGGATCGCTCTTCTCTCGTCCGTAAGACCTGTCCACGAATCACACGAACTACACGAACAAAGCCAGTTTGATTCACTGAGGTGGCTGAGTTTCAGCTAACGTCTTGATGTGAGTCAACACTCTGTAGTGGATGCGATGGATGATGTAGTCAGACCAGAAGTGCCAGTAAAACGCCGGCCAGAATCTGTTTTGGTACCATGTTGTTCCCTCAAGACGAGTTGTCCCATCAGCGAGCGCGGTTAACTGGAACTGCCCTTTCTTTGAAATCAAGTAGTGCTCGAGATGAGGCGGTCGCAAGTCTGTGTATAACGACATCTCTTCCATCGCTGCGGGCTGCGATGTGACATCAAATTGCAGCAGTCTCGGTTCATCCCAAACAATGATCGGCTCAACAAACGCACCGGTTGAAAACACGCAATGACGTACTGCACCCGGACCCTGCCCGTTAATTTCAGCGCGAATTGGATACGCGATTCCGGTCTTAAACATTTTTTCAGTTGGTGGTGGTAGTTCCGCAAAGCTAATAACGTGTGACCAGACCAATTTCGGTTGGGCACGGATCACTACGGCTGTGCGCACTGCATAAAGTGCAGGTGCTTCCGCCGAGTACTGTTCGAGCAGGATGAAACCAGGCATCAGCAAAATGGACAGTGATGCGATATGGAAAGAATGCGCTGTGTATTGTCGTCGTTGTTGAAGAGCCCATCCCATCATTCCGCCGAACAAAGCCAATACGCTAGCCAGAGGTAGAGCCATCGCGAGGCAAATGACGCCTTCGACTGCGATCGCAAACAAAGCGATTCCCACCAAAGCAACTGCAAGGACCGAAACCCCGAGACATCTGCCGAATGAACGAGGTTCGTGAAAGCCGTAGATCAAAACGGAACTTAGTCCGAGGAAAAAAGGAATGCCTACAAACAGGCCCCACCCGTAATTGCCGAGTATGGTCGCCCCGAGCACTGCGATAACAATTGACAGACCGGTTGTGACAACAATTCCCAACATCGCACTTCCGAATTCACTCTTAGGTATGAGATCACTAAACTTCGATGGAAATGGGTCAGTCTGCGCACTTGCAGATTGGTTTGAAGGAAGAATAACGAGCAGAAGGAACAGAAACAGATTCAAGAATGGCAAAAAGAAAAGAACCACGAGCCACAAAGGTAATCCAGTGTCGCGCAACCGCCTCAACGTTAAGACTGTTCCGATCCAGATAAACGGAAGTGCGATGATCAGCAGCTCCGCATAAAAGTTTGCTTCTTTTCGCGTGAGGCCTTCGATGCCTGACGGTGTCTTGAATACCCAGTAATTGAATACAGTCCACGGGTAACCATATGTGGCAGCGACAACGCGGTCGATGTTGTGTTTGATCGCCAGCAGGATCACGCCAGTTACCAGATAACGAGCCCGGCCGACTCTTCCTTGCCAACTCCAAAAGTCAATGGAATGCAAGCTCATCAGTTCCTCCAGTGCAAATCAGACTTAAGCTAAGAACAAGTGAGGAATGTGTGGTTTACCCCCGCTTTGTGGAGCCGAAGATTGTTGATGGTAAGCAGCAAGCGGGGGTAAACCACACCTTCCTCACTTGTTCTTTCCAAGTGTGATCGCAGTCTTCAAAGCAGCGATCACGAACACCAACGCAAGTCGCCAACACAAAATGGACCAGCTTCCGGCAGTCCATTTCTGATCTGTTCGGTTGTAAAGCGACGAGTGGGAACTAAATCGTAAGGCACCGGAACAACCGGTGATGCTGCATCTGCTATCCCTTCCGCTAGAATGCGAACTTGCGCAAGTGAAACGAGGGGCACCGACATGGTGAGTTCAAACACACGCGCCGCAAGTTTATGACACCACACCGGTAAGGGAAACATGACTGGTTGCTTCCCGACAACCTCAGCAACACGCCTGACTGCTTCACGCAAATAGATTTCTTCTGCACCCAGCAAAGCTATTGTCTGGCGTCTAAGTCGTCGATCGATCAATGCCGCGCGCATAACCTTTACTAAGTCTTCTACAGCAAGCGGCCGCATGCTCTTCTCTTTCAACCCAACGAGAGGAAAGAATGGAAACGTGTGCAATGCGTGGCTCAGATGGTCGAGCATGTGATCGCCGCGACCGTAAACAACCCCTGCCTTGATTATTGTGTAATCAAGCCCCGAGTTGCGAACCATTTCTTCTGCAATCCACTTTGATTTGTGATACCGAGAAGCGCAGTTTGGACGCGCACGAAGAAAACTCATCAGAAGGATTCGCTTCACGCCAGCTCGTTTTGCAGCTTCAACAACGTTGCGGGTACCTTCAACGTGCACTCGTTGAAACGTCTGTTGTCCAACCTCCCGATTTATGCCGGCGCAATGCGCGACGGCTTCGCAGCTCGAAAACACAGCAGTCAATCGCCGTATGTCCGACACATTGCACGTAATCATGCTGGAGGTAGAAATCGGTTTTGCGTGGCGGGCCAGAAGAAGTATTTCATGTCCCTCACCACTCAATCGATTTGCAAGGTGACTGCCGACGAATCCAGTTCCGCCAGTGATTGCGATTCTCATGGTTTGGCTCCTAATCGATCAAGTAATACCTGAGTTCTTGCTTAAAATTCGAAAATGCCGAATAAACGAAGCTGGAGCGACTTAACAGGAACAATGTCCAGAGAGCGATGTGGCCGATGATGATCGACATAAAAAACCAATGAATTTCTTGAAGGGTGAGGAAGTAGATGGCGGGTGAAATCGCGATTAACGATAAGACGGCGAGAGTTACAAACTTGAATCTACTAAACGCAGTGATGATGCATAGAATGGAGTGGCCAATGAATAACAGCACGGAATACATATCGCGATGCTGCGAGTTTGTTTGCAGAGTAGCGATAAGCATCAGAAGCGAATCCATGAACAGGAGCAAAACCCACATTCGCAGCAGCAATCCGGAGATAACAACCAGGATCGTGACTCCACTGCTGTGATTGCCTACGCCATACATTAATGTGCGTAGCGGCTGGAGATTGGAACCGACGACCACACCGAAGACGATCGCGCTAATAATCAAACAAGCACAACTCAAAATAAGCTGAGAAGTTCTTCTGGTTTCTTCAGAAAGATATTGGTCATCAGGGGCACTGGAATTCGCGCGGTTGTAATCGCGCACAAACTGATCCACCGCATCATTAATTTGAGCATGATGCGGCATACCGGCAATCAGAGATCCGTTTTGATACTCCCACGTTGGTGCTTCGGTCTTTATGTGCGGGTCGCGATGCAATACCACGTCCTGCGTTAGGCGGAGATGACAATCCGAAGTGTAAACGTCCGGCTGTTTCGCGTCGTTCGAGTATGAATAATGCACGTAAAGAGTTGCTTGTGCAGAAGCACGACTATCAATACTTACTACGTCAATGCCTGTGTCCATCAGCTTGTAAGTGATTAGATTGCTCAATTGAGCCTCAGTAAGGTTTTCTGAACGGTTGCCGACTGTGGATGAGCTGACCGAAACAGCAAGTCTTATTGCTTTGACGCCTTCCAATGACGCGACAGCCGATGGCGTCAACCCTGAGTAGTACATGGAGCGTACCGGACTGGCTACAAACCACCGCCACCACAAGATACCGATAAGGAATCCAACCAGTACCAGAGCGATTGCTACTCGAGAAACTATTCCGAGACGCCGCCGGAAGATTTTTGTCGAAAGCCAAATTATGAATGATTTAAAAGTGCCGTAGAGCAGCCCGTAGAACAGGATTAATGGGAACGCTGGAATGAGGAGAAAGTTGTAAGGATTTCCCCCAAACAGCAATTCAGCGACCACAAATAGAAAGGCAGTAACCGCCCCTGCTGCCGCACCCTGAGATAGCCAAGATCCGAATCCGGGGTGTGGTGATCTTCCCGGCACAACAGACGTCGAGAGAATGCTGGCCATTGGTACTACTCGCTTTCTACTTCGCTCGCGATGCCCTCTCTCAACTCATCCACAAGCTTCAAGGCTTGTTTTCTCAATGGTCGCATAAGAGGATTGCTTGCGAGCGTGATCAGTTTTGCCACGAGGTCTACGGTGTGATCGACCAGCCGGTAAGTGCGTCGATGCTTGGGCGATCGATCGTGAATCCAGAAGAGAGTGATTCCCATGTGATAGACCCAAAGTAAGTAAGGCAACTCAGCGCGCAGATCTTTGGGAACGCTCGTGTTTGAACCGTCAACCACTTTTGCAAACAGCTCGATGCTTTCCTTCCTAACCGGGTCAGACTCATCTGAGAACGGATTGAGCGGGCTCGTGGGATTTGCGGCAGTCTTGAAAAGAGCTGCGGCGAATTCGTGATAAGGCTCGATCGTTTCGATCTTCAGCCGCATGACGGTCAACAGCCGATTCTTGAGTGTACGTTCCCTTTCGAGTGCTGGAAGAGAAGCGGCGAGATGTTCTTCATGAGTGCGATGGTAGAAAGCCTGGATGAGGTGTTCCTTCGAGTGAAAGTAGTAATAAGCATTTCCGAGCGAGAGATTCGCCTTCCTGGCAATCGCGCGCATCGTCGTTTGCTCATAACCACGCTCGTGGAAAATCTCCAGAGCAGTCTCAAGGATCAGCGCTTTGGTTTGGTCTCCTTTCTGAGTATTTGCTGATCTCTTTTTTCGCATCGCACTCATGAATTTGTTACCTCAGGTTCTGGGCAGGCAGGGCAGGGCAGGAGAAGGAGCAGGGGCAGGAGCAGGAGGCAGGAGCAGCGATTGCGTTTGTGAAAAGAAGTTGACTCTATGTTGGGTTGCATTAGCTTTTGCTGCTCCTGCTCCTGCTCCTGCTCCTGCTCCTGCTCCTGCTCCTGCTCCTGCTCCTGCCCGGTCCCAGTACCTTGGTCACTAAGATCCGATCACGCGCGATATCTGATAACGGTTTTGCGAGATTGCTGAGACCACCTTTTTGGTCGTGGGCAAAAGTTCGGGACTCGCAAGGCGATACGACCAGTCGCGATAGCGCGCCAGTGACCACAGGACCATCAGCCATGCCTTAGGTCCGAAGTAAACGGCTCCGTCGTAGCGAACGACTGTCAGATCCTCTTTGGTCAGATCGTGGTTCAACATCGGAAACCTTTTACGCGCTTCGTCAGATGCGCAGGGAACAAACAACAGGTCAATCAGTTTGGGTTGTTCAGCCAACCAGTCATGTGCCCGCCGGCACAACCCGCAGTCGGGATCGTACAGAACGGTGAGCGTAAGCATGATCACGCCTCCTGTTTCACAGCCGTAAAGGTGTCGGGTCGGATTGGCGGACGGTTATCGTGATGTGATTTGCGGCGGCGCATGCGGCTAAAGATGAAGAGGTTGAAGAAGTGCATGCCGCCGAGCACGATTAGCACCATCCCAACTTTCACCGACAGCGCTTCGATGCCTTCTTGCGCGTTGTTGACGAGATAGCCGAGTTTGAGCGCCATGCTGACATAGCCGAAGTTAATGAGGTAGAAACCGACGACCAGCAGGTGGTTGACGGAATCGGCGAGGGCCTCGTTGCCATGGAATACATCGACGAGGAAGACCCGACCGTTTTTGTGAAGCGTGCGGGCCACCCAAATGGTCAGAGCAACACTGATGGCCAGGTAAATCAGGTATGTGTAGGTTGTTGTCATGATCAGCCTCCTTTTTAGCTGAATTTGAACACGTTCAACTATACGCACTCTAGGCCTGGATTGTTCGACTGTCAAGAGAAAATTTGAACTCGTTCAAAAAATCATTGAGATTAGGCAATTGCGAGGAAAATGAACAGGTCGGGAAGGGGGCAAGCGGAACAAACTTGAACCAAAACCAAGAAGACCCCGAGCGCGCCCTCGCAGGTTCGAGGCCCACCTTGGAACCCATCACTGAGTAAGAAGATTAGGGCCTCGAACCTGCGGGGGCGCGCTCGGGGTCTTCTTGGTTTTGGTTCAAGTTTGTTCCGCTTGCCCCCTTCCCGACTGCGCTATGCGCTTAGCCCCTTCCCAATTGCTATTCGTCACCGGCTCAGAGCTTCGCTTTCAAATCGAACACTTTTCGACCATTTCATCGGCCAGTCGAAACGTTCTGATGCACATGCAGTTCTTAATTGCCGTTCAAGTTGTTGCTTTTATTTCTGCTTCGAATGGTACTCCCGTTGCAAATGGCCCTTTCGATCCAGCCATTTTCAAACGGAGGGCCAACGACATGTTTCCAATAGGTGATGATGACTCTGCACGAAGGACCGTCCCGGTCGTAACCTGGGGACTGATCGTTTTGAACCTATTGTTCTTCCTGGTCGAGTTGAACGGCGGTGAGGCGTTCATTCAACAATGGTCAGTAGTTCCGCGAAGGTTATTGGCAAATCCCGCCGGCGATTTCCCGACAATCTTTACATCCATGTTCATGCATGGTGGCTGGCTACACCTGCTTGGCAACATGCTTTACCTTTGGATTTTCGGAGACAACGTTGAGGACAACTTTGGTCATGCGAAATTCTTGCTGTTCTACTTGCTGTGCGGCGTGGCGGCGACGTTCGCTCAGGTACTGGTGAGTTCGAATTCAAGTGTTCCCAATCTGGGCGCGTCTGGAGCGATTGCCGGCGTGCTGGGTGCTTACATAGTGATGTTCCCACAAGGCCAGGTGAAGGTAATGATGGGTCGTGGTGTCATCCCAATGCCGGCGCTAGTCGTAATTGGGTTCTGGATAGTACTGCAGTTCATCAGCGGCATCGGTTCAATCTCTCAAACTGCTGAGACGGGCGGCGTTGCGTATTTGGCACACATCGGTGGATTTATTGCTGGGCTGGTGCTGACGTTTCTGTTTAGAGGGACCAGGACGAGTCGGGCGACGATTGAATAGGTCAATATTAGTCCTATAGGTCCTATAGGTCCTATTCTGACCTAAACCGCAGCGAAGTCGATGAAGCCCTGCTCAGGATCGGTGGAGAGGAGTTTAACTCGAATCTGTTGGCCGACTTTCAGTCCCTGTTCGCGTTTCACAATCATGCCATCGACGGGTGGTTTGATAATGCGAGCGAACGTTCCCTTCGGAGTAACCCCCGTGACGATCGCTTTGAATTCGTCTCCAACTCGATCGGCCATAAAAACGGCCGCCGCCACTTTTCGCATCTTCCGCTCAACTTTCCGCGCCGCGCTCTCACGGTCGTTGCAATGGTTCGCGATCGCTTCCAGCTCACGAACGCTATACGGCGCAGGGTTTGAGCTCTTGAGCAAACGTTGAATAATCAGATCCGCATAACGACGATTCGGAGCGGTCGAGTGTGTATAACGATGCACCGCCAGACCGAAGTGACCATCACTTTCCTGACCGGGTATGCGCACGACGTAATCACCAGGGCCTAATAGTTTCACAATCGCGAGTGATAGATCTGGAAAACGATCGGGGTCGGCAACTCTCCTTCGCTCGAGAAACTGTGAAAGTGCTAACGCGTCAGGAGCAGACGGTAACTTGTCATTCAGTTCACTTGCGATCTCCTGAATGCGAGGCCAGTTTTCCGGCGTTTGTACGACTCTACGCAGCGAGGCCACTCCAAGCCGGTCGAGGAATTCAGCCATCGCACCATTAGCGGCAACCATAAAGTTTTCGATGAGATCCCGTGCGCTGTTCCGTTCGTCTAGAGAAAGATCAACGATCCGATCCGACTCATCAACCAACGGAGTTGCCTGGTTAGTTTCAAGGCGCAGCGCTCCATGTCTCTTCCGAGCGTCACCCAGATGTTGAGCTGCATCCAGTTGCAACCGCAATTGCGATTCGAGATTCGGCAGGCGCGAAACTTCATCCGGAACAGTGCCATCATCATCAAACCACTTTCCGATTGATTCGTAAGATAGCTTGGCTTGGTTCCGTACCAGTGCTCTGAACACATCACCAGTTGTTACAGAGCCGTCCGGCGTTACCTTAAGTTCAATTACAATCGCCAGCCGATCTTCACCTTCTACCAAAGAAGATTTGTCGGTGGACAATTCAAGCGGCAACATCGGAAACGTCTTAACACCTGTGTAAACCGAAGTTGTGTTTTGAGCAGCGTAGTTATCGAGCGGCGAACCCTTCGCTGCGAATGCGTCCACATCCGCAATACCTATTAAGACTCTAAAGTCTTCGCCTTCCTTCTCTACAAATTCAATCTGATCCAAGTCTCGGGACGTTGCGTTGTCGATCGACGACCATCGGATTTTGCGAAGATCTCGAACCGTCGACTTGCCAATAATTGCGGTTTCATCGATTTCCTGGGCTTGTTCCTGGACGTCTGCGGGTATCTCCGGGTGAAAACCCTCTTTAAGCATGGTTTCGCGAGCGATGCGTGCAAGGTCTAGGTGTTGGTGATTAGACATTAAATTAATTCCTGGTGCTGACGCTTTGTTTATCTTATGTCCCCAGAGTTGGTGGGCGAGAAGCAAGGCCAAGGCACAAAGTACAAAGAACAGAGTTCATTCCGTGTTTCACGGGTGTCTATGCTACAGTGCATTCCGTTCTTGAACATTTCCTAACTATTCTAAGGAGCAAACTACTTGGCAGCAGAAGACCTGATTCCAGCAGAAGGTGTAATAATCGACAAACAGCCGAATGCTTTTTTTAAAGTCCGGCTGAATAACAGTGAACATGTCGTGTTGGCGGCTATTTCCGGCAAGATGCGCAAAAACAGGATTCGTATTCTTGTGGGGGATCGCGTTAGCGTGGAAATGTCACCCTACGATTTGACGAGGGGACGTATTACCTACAGATTCAAATAGGCCTGCTTGTTGCCAATTTCCGATTGCCAAAGTGCCGATTTGGAAAAGCTCGATGATCGGTTTTAGGAATCGGCAATTGGCAATCGAAAAATCGGCAATCACTTAAAATCCACCGACTTCAAAAACTCGGTCACCGAACCATCCCATTTCACCATCGTTTTGTCGGGACCTACAACTTTCAGGTAATAAGAACCTTTAGGTGTCTCGATCACTGCAGCACGCAAACGATAGTTGGGATTGTTGTGAAAGGTCCCGCTTCCTGGTGCCATTTCAGCTGCATAGGTTCCAGTTAGGTCCACAGTCGTAACCTTCAAGCCGTTTATTGTCAGGGTCTCTTCCCTAGCTTTGTCTTTAGAAGCGCTACCATCCGTTTGTTGCATCTGGTTAACCCAGCGCTCGATGTTCGCTGCCGCCCCGCCACCTTGACCTTGTCCAAAGAAGTAGAGAATTGCGGAAGCGTCTTCACCATCGTCCCCGACCTTGGGTAACTTGTACTGTGCTACGCGCATTGAAGAACCGGGCTTTTCTTCAACCCAACCCGGCGGTGCTGAAAACTTGAGCGTGCGCGAGGCATTGACCGCGGTTTGTTGCGCCGAACCTCCCTGCTGAGCCTGGCATCCAGCACAAAATATCAAGAGAGCAATCATTAGCTTTTTCAACATGGCGCTCATTAAATCCGAAGCCGAAATTTCGAGCAAG
>DASYPT010000137.1:0-5817 GCA_036006355.1 Pyrinomonadaceae bacterium
CGTCGACACGGTCACTCTTACCCCAAGTTCTTCGATCTGAGAAATAACACGCACCGCTTCTATTGGCTGAGCGCCAACGGGCGGTTGCCAACCTGCTATACGACCAAACAAGGCGTACCATGATCCGGTTGGTTTGGAATCCGGGCCCGGCACGCTTTCATAGGCCGGCTTTCGACCCGGATAAAACGTGACCTCCAACGCCAACCTTGTCGGTGGCGAAACGTCTTGCTGACTGAAACCTCTCGTTGCGGGAACTGTCAGGCCAATCGTAAAAAGGATGAATAAGCCGAACAATCGGATTACTTGCATGCGGTCTCCTTGGTTCGAAAGCATAAACCTGACAAAAACAAAAAATTTGTGGCGAATGAAATTGTAAGTGAAAGCATGTTCTCAGCCTATCCTTGGGCGCTTGTTCGGTGCTGATGATGGTTCACGATCGGGCCGACTACTTAGCAACTGCAACATAACCTTCGCGAGTTCGAACCCGGAGACCTTTTAACTGTTGTTGGTTGTTTCCCTCTGGCTTAAGCTTGAGCTGGAGCCGATGATATTTACCGTCAAACGCGCTATTCGTTGCGACACCGATCATGTATTGATGTTTTAACTCCAGCGAAAGATTTGCAAACTGGAACAAGACTGATCCCGCATTGCCGGCAGATCTAAAAAGCCCTCCGCTAATCGTACCCAGTTCTGCAAGTTCGCTCTGCCACCGTACATCCCAATTGTAAGGAAAGTCAGAGTCTCGAATACCGACCGTATAGACCAACACGTCATTTTCACGTACCAGCCGCCGCAATTCGCTAAATTTGTGCTGAGATCGGTTATCACTGCTGCCGCTGATTATGAGGAGAACTCGTTTTCGCGTTTTTGCCTGCGTGAGTTTCTCAAGTCCGACAAGGCAGCCGTCGTACAGAGCAGTCTGTCTGTTTTTAAGCTTGATAGAGCCGATAGCAGCTTCAACGGCATTGAGATCTTCAGTCCAATCAAGTATCAGCTGTGGACGTTCAGCGAATCCGACAATCGAGAATTCAGTGCCCTGAACAAAGCTCTTGAATTCGGCGAGGCCATTCGTAAGAGCCGACAAAACTATATTCCCTTTGGGCGATTTGAGGAGACTTAGCCCTTCTGTTGTATCTAGAACGATGCAGATACTGCTTGGAACCTCACTAGATTGAAAAGCTGTGATCTGAGCCGCCAATTCGTCAGTAGATATAGCGAACGAATCTTTGTTGACGCCGGAGGCGTAACCACCGCCGCCGTCCGTTGTTACTGTCACGTGCAATACTACGGTTTTGGCTGAGGGCGCGGATGTTTGGCAGGTGGAACTCCTTGGTCCAAGGCCTACCAGCAGAAAAGCAAGAACATACTTCATTGGTCGGTTGTGGTGTGTTTTCATTTCAAATTATCTCAAGCCAATTTTGCGATTTGAAACATCTAACGGTGCGCTTGAGCGGGTTGCCTCGTAACCTGGCAAAAAAGCTTGCTTATGCCGAGGCCGCTCCCGCGCTTGTACGGCGGAACATACTAATACATCTCAATTTCAGTTTTGAGCCCACTCAATTTCACAAGGTAGATTGAAGCTTCGCGAAACTCAGAACTTGGCGCACGTCGGTTTACTAGATGATGTCTCCCATTCCGAATACCTTCGATGATCCATGCGGCTCCATCTTCCGGAAGTCTATCGTCGTGTGATGGCAAATCCCAATAGCCCGCCTGCAACAGAAGACGCATGAATTCATTCCACTCGTCGTCACTTAGCGAACGGATGTTTTGGAATGTGAGCTGGCCCATGCCATAGCCGCCCCTTCCGTCAAGCTGTTTTGTGGCGAGAAACTCTTTTGCACCAGATCTCCAGATCCGAGCGGAGATTGGAGCATGAAATGTGGGAATCCAAATCAATCGATAGCTTTCATCGACGCAGTCAGGCAAGTCTTCGAAAGGCATCTCTTGGAATCTATCGAGGACGGCGCTCCAGTCATTCTTGTTCAATGGGGAAGGAACTGAGGAGTATTTAGGGATGCAAACAGTTTCATTGAGTGAAGGCTTGTTGCGAGGGTAATGCTTCATCGTCCACCAGCCTGCAGCAGCTACTCCCACGAAAAACGTGATGATCGCAATCGCTAATCGGAGAGTAATTCTCTTCATTTCTTCTTTAGACGCCATTCCCCAACTGATAGTTCGGCTGAACGCACGCTTGAGCCGGCGCGCAGCGTCTGCTGCACGCAAGCGCCTGTTATGCCTCACCTATTCGACTGACACGGTGACCTCGTTAGATTTGACACGACCTCCGCTCTCGATCACGAACACTAGACTGTATTTGCCTCCGGGCACACTCTCGAACAGATTCCAACGTGGCCAGTCATTTCCCATATGGGCATTCCAAAACAGTTTCGTTAGGTCGGTACTGAATGACTTGGTCTCACCGTTTGCGAAATGCAGGACTTCCTCCGGGACCGAACCCACCACTACCCCTTTCTTCAACATTTCCGGTTCAAGAATATTGAGAGACAAAGGTGTTCCCGTTGTGATCTTTACAGGCGCCCAATAACTATCCCCAAAAACACTATGCTTTCTCGCAACCGCTTCCTCTGCCAGGCTAAGCAATTCGAAGGAGCAGATCGCCTTAAAATCAACGTCGCGACCGGAAATGTTTTGAACCTTAACTTTGACGATGCCAGGCTTTTGTCGCACAAGCGCATCGAACTCGATAGTTAATGAGGGTTTGATAACTTGCGAGGGGTCGGCATACTTTTGCGCGATTGATGTCCCTTGAAATATGAGCGGAAGCAGAACCCAAAGGGTCGCAATTTGATTGTGTCTCCTGTAGAACATCCTAAGTTCCGCAGTCAATATAGAGAACAGGCAGAATGTTGCGCTTGAGCGGCTCACCTGCGCAACCCCGATAAATCGGGGAAGCCGGCGCTTGTTGGATGCAATCAGGGTTTGGCCCCTCCGGCAACGCGTTTCAGACATTCGGAATAAGAGTTCAGGAAGTCGTCTCTGATTTTTCGATAGTCCTTAATATCTTCATATCTTCTGTTATTGAAGAATGCCGCCTTTGATTGGTTAAGAAAATAGATTGTGACCACCAGATGGGTTGGATCGTAAAACAGAACGTGAATTCCCACCTGGTCGCCAATGTCGATCTTGTCGCGGTCCATTCCATAATGCTCGAAGTCGTTGAGCATCTTCTTATCTTCAAAGATCATCGGGTGGGCCTCTTTGATCGATGAATAGTGTTTGAGTTGGTTAATGAGTATCTCTTTGTCCGCGACATAACTATCGGGATCCGATTGCTCAATCTTCACATTTGCAAAGTAGTAAGGTAGGTCGGGGTACGCAAACATCACACGATAGCCGGCAACAACGGAGACTCTTTGCTTGCCACTATCTGTCTCTACCTCGCGATAGTTATTGGTGGCGTTCCGGCGAGTAACTTCTTTGATTTTTAGATCGCCGGGAACTTTACAAGTTGTGTAAGACTTAAGCGGATCCGTGCTGGTAGACTGAGCGCGAACTATTAATACAGGAGATACGAGCAGAGCGACTGCGAAGATCGCGAACCGTGAGCGGCAAATGAGTTTTCGCTTCATCTTAGGATTCTTTTCTTATCTATTAACTGGTGCCGAAATCGGAGCCATAACTTGCTAAATGCAGTTTCCGCGCCACCGCTTGCGAGGCGTCATTTTCCCAGGATGTGTTGTATACCGGAATCGCGCCTCGAACCCGTACTCGTGAGCAATCCCGATGCCCAGTTCATTGATAAATAGAAGACCGACTCAGGATCGCAGGTGAACAAGGCGCGGACGTGGATGCTCATTAACTCTAAATCAGTGAACAACCACCTCCTGATGCATAGCTAGAAGAATCTGTCAGTTGGAGCGATGAATGCCTCTAACGTTGCGCTTGAGCAGTTCGCCCACGCAACTTAACAAGACGCCTGCTCACGGCGAGTCCGCTCCGAGCGCAACGTTCGGCTCGCTTCGCCATGATCACGGTTGGTCATCTACCGTCACTGTGTAATCAGTGTAGAGTAATGGTTGGCAACCAGCCGCCAGCGCCCGAACTGTTTTATCCATACTCTGGTGAAGCGATTGTCACGTGGAACAGCTTTCCCTTTGTCTTGCCCAATCATGATTGATCGGCCAGTCTCCACGGCTGTATTACCGTAGACGCGCACTTGAACATCGTCGGTGGTGATGGATTGAAATTTCAAATCACCTGACGTGAAATCTGCAAGAACCTGCGGCTTGGCCCTCACTGTACCACTTGGCCCTATGCCAACAAAATCATCAGCGTAGATGCGGTCAAGCGCCGCAGCATCAGCACCAATTTGCGCTTGAATGCGTTCATGATCGACTTGCCTTATGACTTCGTCAACGCTCTTTCTTGGAGGTCTTCGCGCGCGCTGCTTTTGCCCTGAGGCGATAGAGGCTGCTGCAAAGACCAGAACGGCTATTGCGAATGTTTTTCTCATGGAGAGTTGTCCTTAATAAATAATGCTCCAGGTCGCTCCCCAGCGACCTTGCGCTTGAGCTGCTCACCGTTGTTGTGCCGCAAGCATAGGATGAGTCCGCAAGCTGTTGAATCCTAAGGCGAGTTAATTATCGTGTTATGAAAAGCGCTGACGCGCCAAATGCCTTTATCTTTCACGAGTACGCGAATACTCAACTCCCGGTGTGGCGACTGTGTCTCCCCTTCAGCATTCACGACGCCACTCATCTCATTGGTTACGTGCGCGATTGCGACATCCGGCCGAATAAATCTAATGGTCACATCCAAAGTTTTGAGCGTCGCCATCTTTGCTCTGGTTGCGAAGATGGACGCCAAGCCTTTTTCAATCTCGAGCGTGCCATTCATTCGCTCTCCACGTACGGTGACCAATTCAGCGTTCGAAGAATAAAAACTCACGAACGCTTTTGCGTCATGCTTATTAAAGGCTTCCGTTGTCCCCGCGACGATTTTCTTGATTGCTTCGCCATCATCGCGGCTAGTGGGAGTCTGCGCATGGCCAGTCATGGCGCAAAAACCAAGCAAGCCGATAATTGAAACCGGAAGGAGCCTTATCATCAGCGTTCGCGTCATGGCGTTCCTCCATCTTTCGAGTGTTATAGCTCAAAGACCGTCACCCACTCCGCCTTGGCTATGCGATAATTCAACCTCTTCATGAGGAACCTCATCGTACTTCGCATGTGACGTGCACCGTACACAATACCAATTTGCTTAGCTTCCTTCTGCTGATTTTCCAGCCTGGCAACATGCTCAATTAATATGCGGTCGCGCTCATCGACTATCAAGGAATCGAGCGGCTCGAAATCTTCATCGTCGGCAAGGATTTCCTCAGAAGAAGGCAAGTCATCTAAGGCAATACTCTCCGCAAGTGTTTCTCTTGTGCCAAAGAAGAACAAGTAAACAACGAAAATCGGAACCAAGACTAACAGCTGGACTCTCAAAGATATCGGCAGACGAGACCAGCGCTCATCAAACGCCGCACCATCGATATCGGCATTCAAAATTTTCGCGCGGAAAAGATCGACCTGCATACCATCCTGCTGAGTAACCAACTCTATTCGACGGATGTGTTTTACAATTCGATAGGAGAGCGTGATCAGATTAGCTCGTCTCGATTTCACACCCTCAGCGAGGATCAGGTCACAGCTTGCCAGTCTTCTACTGATCTCATCATAAAACTCAGATGAGCCCACGTGAATCATTGGAAAGATCGAGAACTCCAAAGCAGAACCATCCTTCTTCAGACTATAAACGGCAGAACGGACGTTAAAGGAATTCTTTTCGATAAACTGCATTAGGTTTCAG
>DASYPT010000138.1:0-23588 GCA_036006355.1 Pyrinomonadaceae bacterium
CGACGTAATACTCCATGATCAGATCGCGGCTCGCGTAAGGAAGTGCGTCGAGACAATCATCGAGGCAATCTAAACTGTCTTCTTTCTCTGTAGCTTCGCGAGATGTGTCGGGTGCTAGCGGCTCACTTTGGATTTCATCGAGCGGAGTATTTCGCTTATCGCTTCCCTTGAGCGATTCGAGCCAAACCAGTCGAGCGACCGTGTAGGCATAGTCGTTGATGTTTAAGATTTCGACGCCCTCGTCAAGCTTTCGAGCGAGGCGATTGAAGGTTTCGTCGGCGTGTTCTTCGGGGAAAGGCGCTCCTCGCCACTCAAAGGACCTGATTAAGGTGTGACGTAAGTCCTCATAGTTATGGGCGGCCTGCTCTTCGTTGTCTCCGAGGCGCTCCAATAGCCTTATGAAAGCTTGCGAGGTCAGTTCCCGTGCCATGAATCATGCGTTGATTGCGTCTATTGAAACATCGCTGCGCAATCTTACTGTTATCCCCTCGGAGGTTTGCAAAACTTCCTAAGTGCTTCGCTCGTGCTACTTTGGCGGGAGTATGTCACAAGTTTAGAGCAACGTGAAAGTTTCCTCGTCCAAGCAGTAGAAAGATCCAAAGTCGCACCATCAAACCAAAGTTTAGGCTGTGGCATCGTCGCGATTCTCAGCTCGTACTGCTCAAAATTCTTGCGATACGTTCGGCGCGCCCGCGCCACTCTCATTTAGAAGAGCCCGTGAGATCTCAATATAGAGGGGAGAGTTGTTTAGATCGTATTTGGAATTTCAAATGTGATGGAGCAGAAGACAATCATGAAGCAAGCCAACCGAAGATTGTTCCTGGCGTTAATCCTCTTACTGCTTGTGAGCGTTGTTCGGCAACACGTTACGATTTACTCTGAAGGCAGGGATCACAAACCGGCATATGCTTTTCACAGCGGGCGGTTTCTGATGGACAAAGATGGGAAGAAGTTCATTGGTAGCGTCAACCGCAGTCTTAATCCCGATGATAATGACTATCCGGTTACCGCGACCCTCGACAAATCTTTTAAGAGGCTGGGTAAGGACTAGGCCTACTAGACTAGTTGAGTTTTTGATCTGGTAGGAGGGCGAAATGTTTATCGTGTCCTACCGCCATTCACCTTGAAGTACGAATGCTCCCCAATAGTAAGGCGATTGCCAATGGCTCTTCTTGACCATCTCGACCTGCGCCGCTCTCAGCGCCGCCGCCGGAGTCAACTTCTCCTGCAAGACACCCTTATAAAAACGCTTCATCAACTCGGTAGTTGCTGCATCGTCAACTTCCCACATACTCGCCATCACGCGCGGCGCGCCCGCGTACATGAAGCCACGTACGAGACCGATCAGTCCTTCACCACGTACCTCTTTGCCAAGCCCAGTTTGACACGCGCTTAAGACAACTAGATCAGCATTGAGTCGCAGGCTATAAATTTCATGCAACCGGAGGAATCCCTCTTGCGGACGTCCTGCCTCATCAACGAGCGATAGGACCAGCCCTGACAACTCCGGATGACGACTATCGAGTAGACCATGAGTGCTGAAATGGACAATGCGATACCGGCTCAATTCATCACTCATTGCCAGTTTGCGGTTAGCGAGAAAATCGAGGGCCTCGAGATTAGACGGCTGCGGTGTCAGCGAGAGAATCGCTTCCGCTTCGTCGCGGCTGAAGAGCAAGCGTTGCAAGTTGACGTTCCCATCGCCACCTCTCACGCTGGTTAGTGCACGGTTAAGTGTTGACGTAGTGACTAAAGATGCGTCGGCTGTTTGTGCAGTCTGATTCTGTCGCCCGCGGAGACTCTTGTGTGAGGCAAGGCTTAACTTGACGCGCGCATCATTCACCTCAAAAACAGGGTCGGCTAAGACAGCGATTGTTTTGGGCGCCGGCTTTCGATCAAACAGGTCGCGTCGCAACGCAGCGAGGACTGAGGCCGAAGGCAAATTCACGATCTCATGTTCGAGAATCAAAGGTCTGGGAGCACCTGTAGTCTCTGTCGGCGATGGCAGGACAGCGAACGGCAGGTAGTGCAACGCGCCATCAGCAACGATAAGTAAGCGCTTAGTACCTAATTGCGCGGCCACAGGCTCAAGCAGCATTTTGCTAAGAACGCGCGCATCAGTCTTGTACTGCACGTCCGCTGCAACTTCGCGCGCGCGCTGTCGACCAACTGTTAATTTGGGGTCGGGCTGTCGTGCCGTGAGCAACTGGTAGACATGACGCGCCTGAGCTTCGATCGTCTCCTTGGCAGGTAATTGATAACTTAAGACCCTGTCGGGCGTGACTGCCCAGAGGTAACTTCGCTTTTTGCCCAACTCATATTCCAACAAAACTGTGTTGTCATCGAGTACCTGTTGAATCTCTTTAATGCCGAGTGGTTGCGGAGCAGTGAGAGACTCATAACGCGAGTTTCGAGCACCGATTTGAGCGCGCACTTGACCCAGTTCGCTCTTGAGCGCGTCCAGCTCGCGCTCGGCTGCGCTTTTTTGCTTACTCGTAAATCTGCCCTTCAGGAGTTTTGCCAGGTCATCGAGTTGCGCAGTGATGCGTTCGTTAATCTTTCTCTCTCGCTCAAGTAGCGCAACATCGATCCCCTGTCTCAAATCAACTCTTCCCTGCGCCAGAAGCGCTACGAGACTGCGGAGCTTAACTTTCTCTGTAAACGCCAGAGCCGTTAGATCATTTCCGCCTCGAGGATCGGTCGCATGAAGACGCATCAGAACGTCAATATAAAGGTCATAAAACTCGAAAAAGTTCGCTACGAAGGACGACTGGGAATCAGCACTTCCAGCATGCTCACGAATGAATTCAAAGAGAGCAATAGACTGTTCAATATGGATCTTCGCTTCGTCGAGACGTCCCAAATCACGAAGTGCCGCGGCAATGTGGCTATGGGTGATGGCTTCGTTTAGTTTGTTGCTTGTGGCTTGCCAGTAGCGCAGAGGCTTTTCGTAAAAGCTAAGGGCCTTCTCAAACTCGCCCATCTCGTAATAAGCGTGGCCGACGTTGGTCGAGACTGTTGCTTCGTTGCCTTTGCTTCCGGTAGCTTGAGCGAGTTGCCAAGCTTGTGTGGCATAGGAAATTGCTTTCTCCTTATCACCATCGCGGCCGTATTCACCAGCGATGAAAGATAGACTAGACGCTTCGCGCCGCTTGTTTTTCGCAGCCTGCCAGAGTGGTAACGCTTCCAAGTAATACTCGAGTACCTTTTGGTGCTCTTCTTGTAGATGATATGTGTATCCTATGGATTCGATCGCCTCCGCCTCTAGATTTCTATCCTTGAGTGCCTGGTAGATTCGCACGGCCGGCCAAATGAATTCTCGCGCTTTCTCGTACTCACCCAGATCGTTGTAAATCTTACCGATTCTTATCAGTGTCGCAGCTTCATTGTTCTTATCGCCAATCGCCTGATAGATCTGTAAAGCCTCGTCGTGTCTTTGCAGAGCTTTCTCCCACTCGCCCAAATGGTTGTAAATACCACCGACCTCTCCAAGCATGAGAGCGATCTCGTTTTTCTCGCCAGTCGCTTCAAAGAACTGTAAAGACTGGGCAGCTTTTTGCAGGGCTTTCTCCCACTCACCCGACCCTATATACACAGCCTCACCACGTTCAAGCGCTCGTCCTTGTCTGAACTTATCTTTGAGCTCCTCTGCGATTTCGAAAGCTTGATCGAAGCGTTCGAGTGCAAGCGGCCACTGCTTCAGAGTCACCTCTGTATTTCCGATTCCAAGCAGCATTAAGTACTGTTCGCTGCGATCCTGAATTACGCGATAGAGGTCGAGAGCTTCTTCATACTTTTTGATCGCGGCCTCCATAGATTCTCGCGCGTTCTGCGTTTTCAACTTTTCTGCCTCATCAAAGGCACGACGCGCGACGAGACGATCGC
Source organism: Pyrinomonadaceae bacterium (assembly GCA_036006355.1). Lineage (GTDB taxonomy): Bacteria > Acidobacteriota > Blastocatellia > Pyrinomonadales > Pyrinomonadaceae > PSRF01. The sequence continues at coordinate 3,886 of DASYPT010000138.1, forward strand.
GGTCTCGTTGCGTCGCCGGTCGAAGTTCTACAAGTTTCACTTCGTAGCGTCCTGGCTTAGCGTTTTTGTCGAACGAGGTTATTTCAATCTTGTAGCTGCCTGTCGCCTCAGCGGTGATATGCACTGGCTCTTCGCCGTACGAGCCATTCGGACCGTCTACCGCACTAATCAATGTTCCATCTGGCGCGAACAGACTGGCCACCACATCGATCCCCTTCTGGTTGACAATCACGTATGAATATTGTCCGGTGGCAACGTTAAGTTGATAAGAATGCGATTCGCCGCCCGATAGCTCTCGCTCAATTGGTTTTCCCACTTCGAGCCAGATGACATCGCTCCCTCCCTGAAAGACTCGATACATCGGTATGCTTCTTTGAACTACCTGCGAGAGGACGTGCGCCTTACCCCCGTGAATAAGAGCAACCAAAAACAGCAGGCAGAATAAGCTGTCGAGAGCGCGACGTACATGAAATTGAACGCGGTAACTTGAAAACGCGATGAAGACTCGTTGAGTAATCATATGAATGATTTTGTCTTTTATTACCCGAGGAGCGGGATACCTTTGCTCGCATTCGCATCACCCTACGACAAGACGTGGTAGCTCTTGAGTTATCGGCACAAAGGGCAATGGTTCTGATTTTCGATGCGAAACCAACCAACCGCATCTGCAACTTTGCATTGAGTATGTCATAGACTTGCGCCAACGTGGAAGTGTGTCATCATTCGAACAAGCGGAGCTGGCGAGAGTCAGTCCGGATTCTATTTCGTTGACACGGTTGCAAAGTGCAATGTCGGAGAGGTCAGGATTCTGTCGTCAGAAACTGGCGGTTCTAAAATCTTCTTCCTCACAAGCGTATGTCTCACCCAGGGATCTGGAATTAGCGTACATGCGGTTGGGCGATGCGCAGCTAACATTCAGGTGGCTTGAGGAAGCTTATAAAGAGAGAACGGAACGGTTATTGTACTTGAGAGTTGATCCGCGATTTGACTTCATTCGCGACGATTCGCGGTTTAGTGATCTACGAAGAAGAGTGGGTCTCTAGATGCCAATTTCTCTCCCCGATTTCGGAGGTACGTAACAAATCCTACGAGCGACCTGATCGAGGCTTCCCCGAATGTAGATTGACGAGAGGTACAAAAGCGGGTACAAAAAGGGGTACATTCGTAAGTACCTCTTTGAAACCTGCGATTTTGTTTAGGCCCGCGTAGCTCAGTGGATTAGAGCGTTCGCCTCCGGAGCGAAAGGTCGCAGGTTCGACCCCTGCCGCGGGTAAATCAATTCACTGTGCGATCAGGGGTGTTTGCGATACAACCTGCAGGTCTATCAGAGCATAAAGACGCCGATCTATCTGCATGAATGCCGCTACTTTTTTCGCAGGGATGACTTTTTCAAAGATTGGAATGTATCTTTGCCGCGTTTGTGCTATCTGAACTAGACCATCAGACCATCGCTTCATCAAAGTGATTGATTCCGCGTCCGAAATCGTTTTTTGCTTCGCCGCAAACTCCTTCACCGCTCCATAAAAGTCATCATAGGGCTTCGTGATGTCAGCGATGAATTGATCATAAACCGGCCAAAATTTGGTAGCCTCCGCCTCAGTTAGCGCCATATTCAGGGCGATTAGTTTTTTCTTCTCTGCCCTCAAATCCCGACGCAGCAGACCAATGTCTGTTACTGGTTCGACACCTGTAGCCGTTTCCGTTTGCGCAAATGCAATCACGTCCGCCGTCGTAAATGCCAATGCCAGAACCCAACATGAAAACAGTAACTTCATCATGCATCCCCTTTCATAATCTCGTGATTGCAAGATGCTATAGCTCGTGGGACTGGCAACTACCTGTCAAAATTGACAGGATTCCGCTTGATACGCACGCTCCGGACTTTGAAAGGTGCGCATTGATGAGTCTATTGCGTAGTTGGCATTCTATTTCTGTTAGTGGTTAGGCAGGATCAATTCGGAATTCCCCTCCGAGCGAAAGATCGCAGGTTCGACCCCTGCCGAATCATTTTTTGAGCATGGGTTCTCACCTGCCGCTCTTATGCGCAAAGAAGTTTTTCTCGCTTTCGCATGTTCGCTCGTCGAATTTGTTTTCTACCACAAGCGATCTTCCTTCGGTTCGTATAGGCCGACGTTCATCGCGGGCCACCCTTTCATGCTGGAGTGTGCCCATAAGTTTTTAAGAACTCTGAGCAATAAAATCCGCAATAAACATAGTTTGCTCAACAAAAAAACACGATTTGTGCTTAGCATCCCCGCCGAACCCGTTCCCTCCAGCCGGGCTCTCCCAACGAAAAGTTTTCCCCACAACTGATCACTTTCCGAATAAACGTTTGAACCAGGGGGATTTATGTTTCTATTCCGTCAACTGCTCATTTTGGCGAGCATTTTAGTTGTCACAGCATGCCTCGTTCGCGATGCCCGAGCCGATACAATCACGATCGTTGGTGCCGATAGCGCACAAGCGTCTACAGCTACCGTGGTCTGCGAATTCAATTCGCAAACCAATACCTTAACTTTTACGATCACGAATACCTCGGCCATCACCTCACCGGGATCGACGTCGACCATTACCGGTATCGGTTACGATTTGCCGCCTAGGGGCAATGCCAGCGTTTCAGGCCTTAATGGATTTACCGGTACGCAGGCGCCAAGTCTGTCATCGACATTCACCTTCTCAGATGCGGATCTTGGAAACGTGCCGATCAGTCAGTTTCAAAATGCTATTCTGGACTTCGGGTTTACAACGGGTCCTTCGGGCAGTTTCGCAGGTGGTTCAGTGAATGATGGATTATTACCAGGCGAGAGTGCTTCATTCACGGTCACGGGTGCGGCGTTCACCGGTTTCACTGAGAGTCAGATCTGCAACGCGATCCTTGTGAGATTCCAAAACACCCCAAATGTTGGCAGTGATGTAGGCTCGCCGTCGAATGTTCCAGAGCCATCCTCGATGTTGCTATTGGGCACCGCGCTGCTCGGAGTGGGTGGGATTGTGGGACGACAAAGAAGCCGCAGGAAGTGATGGTTTTTGGCCTTTGGTCTTTGGCCTTTTGCAGGAAACAAATATTTCAAACGCCAAGGCCGAAGGCCCAAATCCAAAGCTCTACATACTCTTAGTTCTGGCATAAACCTTTTCATACACACTCAACGTCTGCCGCGCGGTCTCTTTCCAATCAAAGAGACTCGCGCGCTTGATTCCTTTCTTCCGCAGATCCGCACGCAAGGTGGAATCAGAAAAGACCTGCAAAATTGCCTCCAGTATTGCTCGCTCATCAAACGGGTCGACCATCAACCCTCCGTCGGCAATGATCTCCGGGAAGCACGTGCGGTTTCCTGTGATCGTTGGTGTTCCGCAACGCATCGCTTCCAGCGGGGGAATTCCAAAGCCCTCGAAGTACGACGGATACACAAAACATGTCGCCCCCGTGTAAAGAGCAGGTAGATCGGTCTCAGGAATATAATCAGTGAATAGAATCTGCTCCTTCACCTGACTGTTCTCAGCAGCATCAAGTGTTTCTTCGTAAAGCCAACCTCGCTTACCAACAATGACTAATGTAGGCAACGGTCGAATAGCGCCGTCTCGACAAAGCGCTGCGAAAGCACTTATCAATCGCGGCAGGTTCTTTCGCGGTTGGATCGAGCCAACCGTGAGAATGTAATCACCAACAATTCCGTATCGCTGGCGAACTCGTCGGATCTCACTCGGATCTTCCGCAGGCTTGAATTTTGCGGAAGCAGCTAAGGGGGTAGCAGTCACGCGATCAGGCGATAACTTGTATGTCCTGAGAATGTCCTCGCGCGAGAAATTCGAATCCGTAATGATTTGAGTTGCAGTCTGTGCCGATCTGCGAATAGTCAGTCGCATCTGACGCCAGCTTCGTCGCTTAAATGTTTCCGGCAAATGTTCGAAAGAGAGATCGTGTATTGTGTTTACTACAGGGCATGGAGTGAACGGCGGCGACGTATACTGAACGTGAAGGATGTCCACAGGCCTTCTGCGTAATTCAAGTGAGAGTGTTATAGGTATTCGCACTAAAGGTGTGTGCGGCAAAGTGTGACGAAGCTCAACGTTTGGCCAGCGGTCTCCGAAACGCTCGATCGCTGCAGTCTTAGTGACGTAGAGTGTGTAACGATTGACTGAATCAATTTCAGCAAGCGCTTCGATCAGGTTCGTAGCGTAAGTCTCATTACCGCCAAGGCCTGAACCAACAGAATGAGCATCGATGGCAATATGCAACGTTTAGGGCACCTGCATCTAAGGTTTCTAAGACTTCTTCGGTGGTAGGTTTTATCATGAATGTAAAGTGGTCAGTAGGAATAGGTCGTATAAGTCAGATAGGTCCTATTAGCTATGAACAACGTTTTTCTTGAGTTTCAGGACATTACCTCTGGATTCCAGGAGATCTACATCACCAGAGACATCACACGTCTCGGTCGCGAGCCGGGCTTGGAGATAGTACTTGCACCAACAGCCGCTAACGTTTCTCGCAGACACGCAGAAATTCGACATCAGGAAGGAATCTACTTTCTCGTTGACCTCGGCAGTTTTAATGGAACATTTCTCAACGGGCGCCGGATTGTCAATGCTGAGGTTCTTCACGAGAGCGACGTCCTTCAACTTGGTCCAGGCGGACCCAGCTTTCGGTTTCGTGCCCCGTCGAGTCCAGACTCAGTGCGGACAGCTCATTTGGGTGGGTTGCCACAAAGGAGCACAACTATTGTGGCGAGTAGCGAGAGCGGGCCTCTTCAGGCCACGCTTCGCGGAGCTGAAACCAATCCCAATCAGTCTCGGATTTTTTTGCAACGAGCCTTCGACCAGCCGCAGTTAACAATCGGGCGCAGTGATCAATCTGATATTCGCCTGGACGGTCTTTTGATCTCAAACAATCACGCGCGTATCTCTCAAACTTCAATCGGCGCGGTGATCGAAGATCTAAACTCAACTAACGGAACTTATGTTAACGGTCAGCGAATCACGGGACGCAAGGCATTACCCGCAGACGACGTGGTTCAAATCGGGCCCTTCCTGTTGCGCGTGGATCCGCAGCGTGGCGTAACGATCTTCGACACGCGGGCTAAGACCAGACTCGATGTACTGAAAATCACCAAGGAAGTTACCAATCGATCTGGCGGCGGAAAGATTCGATTACTGGACGAAGTCGATCTTAGTATTCAACCGAATGAGTTCGTTGGTTTACTGGGTCCATCCGGTGCCGGCAAGTCAACGTTGATGGATTCGCTCAATGGTATGCGACCGGCATCCAGCGGAAGTGTGTTGGTAAACAACCTGGATCTCTACCATCATCTCGAGTCATTAAAGCAATCAATTGGATACGTTCCGCAGGATGACATCATCCATCGTGAACTGACGGTTTACCGCACACTTTACTACGTCGCCCGCCTTCGACTGTCGAGAGATATATCGAGGAAGGAAATCGATCAGGTCGTCAACGAAGTGATGGACATTACAGGGCTCTCGGAAAGGCGCGACGTGCCAATCTCTCAGTTATCAGGTGGCCAGCGTAAGCGTGTTTCAATTGCAGTCGAGCTGATCACAAAGCCTTCCGTTATCTTTCTGGACGAACCCACGTCAGGTCTCGATCCGGCGACTGAAGAAAAGGTTATGAAACTCTTTCGGCAGATCGCCGAATCGGGAAGGACTGTGATCCTGACAACCCACGCCATGGAGAACGTGAAGCTTTTTGACAAGCTTGTCGTGCTCATGCGTGGCAAGCTCGTTTTCTATGGTAAGCCGGAGGAAGCGTTGGCTCATTGTGGCGCTGAAAGTTTCAAGGATCTCTACGACAAACTCGAAGCACCAATATTCGATCGGCTCAGAACCAATGGCAATGCTAACAAAGATCAAATTGCCGAACAGGTCGCTGACGAGTGGAAGAGGCGCTTTCTGCAAACCGAACAGTATCGAGTGAACGTGGAAACACCTCTTCGTTCTGTATCTGCGAGTGCACATGCAGAAGCACCGACAAGACGGCGAGGCTCATTTGGAGATTGGTTACGGCAGTTGACCACATTGTCGAGTCGCTATTTGGAGGTACTGGCGTCAGATAAATTCAACCTGCTCATCTTATTCGGACAGGCTCCAATCATCGCACTACTGACTTACCTTGTCGTTGGAACAAAAGCGCCGCGCGATTTTGTCTATTTTGTCCTGGCACTGGTCTCATTGTGGTTCGGCACGTCCGTGGCGGCGCGCGAAATAATCAGAGAGCGCGCGGTTTATAAGCGCGAGCGAATGGTGAACCTCAGATTACTGCCGTACGTGGGCTCCAAGATTCTCATCCTGATGCTAATCGTAGGTCTACAGTGCCTGCTTCTCTTTGGCACTTTGAAACTCCTCGATGTAACACGTCTGATGTCGTTCCCAGGCAGATTTGCTGGCACGACTCAGTTGGCTGTCATGATAGTGACTAGCATGGTTGGAATCGCCCTGGGTCTATTCGTCTCTGCCGTCGTCAAGACTTCAGAGATGGCGACGAGTTTGATTCCTTTGATTCTCATTCCGCAGATACTTTTTTCAGGCCTGGTTGGAATTCCGACGGGCATGTCGAAGGTCGTTGGGGTGGTCATGCCGGCGACGTGGTCGTTTGATGAAATGAAGCGTCTCTCGCAGTTGGATGTCTTGCGCGCGAAGGATGAAGATGCACAACCCTCTGAAAAAGAACAGGGGGGTGGTCTCTACAAACAAGTGGAACGTGAAAACGATCAGAACATCGATGACTCGCGCGCCAAAGTGAACAAGTACAAGGAAGACGCTGAAAAGAGCATCAACAACTTCGAAAAGAAGATGGAAGACTACCAGAAGGATTTAGCAACGGGACGGTCGATGAAGAAGCCGGCTGCTCCAAAACTGGGTCCTGTTCCGGAGATCCCGGCTGCGAAGAAGATTCCAGATGACCTAAGTACTTACGTTGATTTCCTTCATCCGTGGGGAAGTCGGACGTTCGATCTTGGCGTACTAGTAGCAATGTTCTTCACATTCTTTGTGGCGACGATCATCGCGTTGCGAGCTCAGGATGTATGAGGACACCACCAAGCTTTAGCCGGTGGTTCTTCAATTTCATAGCTACAGAGCCACGTTCGTCATGATGCCTGACACCACCAGGCTTTAGCCGGTACTTCAATTTCATAGCGGAGCCGGTTATTAGCTGTGAAGTTGAAGTACCACCGGCTAAAGCCTGTGGTGTCCGGACTGACGTGTAACCTTTGTAGCTGTGAAGTTGAAGGACCACCGGCTGAAGCCGGTGGTGTCGAGTCAAATAGCAATTGCGGCCCGTACATTGGAGCGAAGACCTACCGACGTGGCTGGTAATTTCATCGAGCTTGTTCTCGCTTTTGTCATGATGTAAAGAAGCACCTCACATACTTCGCGAGTACCCGTTCCAAGTGTGTTTCCTCTTTCGTCGCATAGGGCATAGATGTTTGCGTCGACGCTTAATGCCTGAATAGAAGGTTCACCCTGCATACCTGAGACTCCTGCTGTAATTTAGGTTTCGCGTGGGGAACGCTAATTAGAAGGGGAGCGAAACTCGCGGTTCGACGAACGTTAGTTTGTCGGGCGTGGACTCGAACGCCTCTGCTTACCACCATGTAACTGGACCCAATATTCGCCAAACTAAACTTCGTCGCACAACCGCTCAAAACGAATTTGGCACACACTAGGAACCATTCTTGTCAGTTTTGTGTTCATAGAATGTTTATTGCATCTAACTTGTCTTTTCAATAAGTCTATAGACGATCACACCGGAACGACTTAGTATTGGCCACTCCTTTTTTGGCGTTATGCAACAGGAAATCCCAGCAAAACACTTGGCGATGGCTCCCTCAGCACAACATCAGCCGACGATTCTCGTTGTTGACGACTTCGACGATACGCGCCTACTCCTGCGAACCTGGTTAGAACGAAGAGGTTTTCGGGTAATTGAAGCCGAGGACGGCGTGGAAGCAGTAAAACGTGCGACTAGTGAATCACCTGACCTGATAATTATGGACATGGAAATGCCGCACCTTGATGGTCTGTCCGCCACCAGAAGAATCAGGCAAGTCAACAACCTCGGACGGGTCCCAATCGTTGCAGTCTCGGCCTATGGAGCCGACCAGTTCCGGGAACTCGCCCTTGAAGCCGGTTGTGATGAATATGTATCAACTCCGTTCGAACCAATCGCGCTCGAGAAGATTATTCGGTCGCTAATGTCCGAGAGTTGACACACCTTTCTGTTTCCCCTTAAGTTTCCCACTGAATTCCCACATTATTCTAAGTACGGTCCGGCCATAAGAGTGTCATGCGTATTCCCCTGGTCCTCTCTTTTTTAATTACCATTGCGGGGAGTGTTTCCACGGCTGCTCAATGCAGTCAAAAGATCAACGACCTACCTCAAGCTCCGGAGCTTTTGGGATTTCGACTCGGGATGACTAAGAACGAAATCAAGGCGCGTGTTCCTCAAACTCGGTTTGGACATACGGACGAATTCGGCGTCTCGAAAACAACAATCAACCCGTATTTTGACGAAAGCATCGACAAGTCGAAACTAGAGAGTGTGCGCAGTATTTCTTTGGACTTACTGGACGATCACTTGACCTCGCTTTGGATTGGCTATGATGAAACATACAAGATTCAATCAGTCGAAGAGTTCATCAAGGCAATATCTGCTTCACTAAAGCTCACGGGTGCATGGTCAGCGGCGCGAGGTAAAGGTCAACAATTGAAGTGCGCGGACTTCGAGGTGTTCGTCTCCACAGTTGCTCGAGGACCGAGCTTGCGCATCGTTGATGTGGGCGCCGAAGAAGCGATCGCCGAGCGAAGACAGGCTAAAGAGGAACGCGACTCAGCGGGAGCTGAACCGACAGCAAGAGAAGAAACGGCGGAGATTGTGGGTGACAAGAAAGCGAAGATCTATTACCTGGCAAGTTGTCAGACGACTGTAGAGATTCCGGAGGCAAATAAAATCCTCTTCAAGAGTTCAGAGGAGGCGGAGAAGGCGGGATTCAAGTTAGCGAAAGGTTGTCATTAGCGTTCGACGGTCTTAGGACTTTGGTCTTGGGTCTTAGGTCTTGGGTTGCGGTCTTGAAGGCCAAAGGCCAAATAAGTAAGAAGGAGATGCCATGTTCAGAGAATTCAAAGAATTCATAGCGCGTGGAAACGTGATGGACCTCGCTGTGGCTGTAATCATCGGCGCCGCTTTTGGAAAAATCATCACATCACTTGTTGAAGGCGTGATCATGCCGCCTATCGGAATGTTGTTAGGCAAAGTCGATTTTTCGAGTCTTTTTTACGATTTGTCCGGACAGCACCCGTTATCGTTAGCTGACGCAAAGGCGAAGGGTTTGCCAGTGATAGCATTCGGCGCTTTTTTGAATGACATCATCTCATTCGTGATCATCGCGTTTGTTGTCTTTCTGATTGTGAAGTCGGTAAATCGCCTGAAGGCAGCTCCGCCCCCTCCTCCAAATACAAAAGACTGTTCGTACTGTTTAACGGCAATTCCCGTCGCAGCGACGCGATGCTCTGCGTGTACTTCAGATGTCGCAGCTGCCTAATGTGATTGATGCGTTTCGAATCGGAACAGCAGCGCACTAACTGGACGACCCCATAGAGCCGCCTACGAATCAGAACGGGAGCGAAGCGACCGACTGACGATCGACCAACGCGGTTGACCCAAGTCGGATTTCACTCTCCCTGTTCGTACTCCACATATACCACAGCATTGATCACTTCTTGATGAGTCCAAAGATTTCTCCGACTTCCCTGATCTGCCCATGGGCTGTATTCATGGCGCCAGCACCCTTGTTCTCTCATATTCTTGGTAGCGCGTGCTTTTAAGGCAGCTCGCACTTCTTTAGACTTACAACTAGCACTAACTACTGTATGAACATGGTTCGATCGAGCGTTAACTGCCCACAGTCCCCAACATTTCTCTTTGCAAAGCTCTTTAATCGCGTCCGTCACTACCTTTCTATGAAGTTGCGTCAATCTCACCGCCGGATGTTTGAGCAATCCTCGCTCATAACTTTCACGCAATGGATTGGCTGCAACTCGTGGCGTACCATAACGGTTGTGAAAACGATCGACAGAGCCGCGTCGATCTCCGTGTAACCAGCTTCCGTATGTGTTGAATGTTATTAAGTAGGCCAGAGGAGCTGCGCTAAACCCCAGGTGAGTTGGAGACATGGCTGTTGTTCCTTAATGAGGAATAGAAAAACTGGAAAGAATACTAGCACAGCCTTAATTCGGTGGCCGCGTCGTCAGTGGTGAGGAGGCGCCTTCCGATCGTCAATCAGTCGCTCCGCTCCTGTTCTGATTCGGTGTGTGACTGCAGTCTTCTAGACAAAACTGTGGTTACTGAGTACAAAGTACCAAGCTCCAGCAACGAAGCTCCAATCCAATGCGCGAATGCCCCCGGTGTGAACTCTGCTATGAAGACGACACCCTGACCTGTCCTCAGGATGAAGCCTCCACTAAAGCAACTCTTCCCGGCGGAAAACTCCTCGCTGCGCGTTACCTTCTCGAAAAACGTTTGGGACGCGGCGCGATGGGTCAGGTCTACCTCGCGCGCGATCAAAACCTCCAAACGCGGAGGGTCGCAGTCAAGACCGTCAGGCCAGATATTCTCAACGACGAGGATCTCCAGGAAGGTGAAGCAATCGCTCGGTTCGAACGTGAAGCTCGTTCCGCTGCATCCATTCGACATCCAAATGTCGTTGACGTAACAGACTTCGGACAAAGCCCGGACGGCGTCTTCTTTCTGGTGATGGAGTACGTCGAAGGAGAAACGCTTTATGACCTATTACGACGCGAGGGAACTATCAATCCTCAACGTGCGGTAAACATCATGAGGCAGGTTGTTGCCGGAGTCGAAGCTGCGCACGACGAGGGAATTCTTCACCGCGATCTGAAACCAGCAAACATTTTTTTGATGCAGCAACGACGACGCGCGACTGCAGAAGATGGGTTCGTAAAGGTCGGTGACTTTGGCCTGGCCAAGATTGTCAGCGCGGATCGTTCCGAGGATACGTCCGCCAGCGGACCCGCCTCCCGCGGAATCATTGGCACACCGGAATACATGGCTCCCGAACAGATGCAAACGGGACTCCCACTCGATGCTCGCGCTGACATCTATGCGCTGGGAACAATCGCTTACCACATGCTGGGCGGACGTCCACCGTTCACCGGAAACATAACTCAGCTGATTGCTCAAAAACTGATGCAGATGCCTCCGCCGTTGTCGAGTTTGCGAACAGATGTGAGTACTACCCTCGAAGCGAGCATCATGAAAGCGCTCGCGAAGGAGCCTGGTGATCGACCGGCAACCGCAAGTGAGTGGTTCGAAGGTTTTGCCGCGGCCGCATCTGTAAACACTGAAGAGATCAAAAGAGGAGATTCCAGATTGATCATCATGGCTCCCTCAGGCTCAGAGGTTTACGTAGATGATGAGCGATATGGCAGCGTGGGTCGATCTGGCCGAGTTATCCTGACTTCCGTTCCACCAGGTAAACACGTTCTTCGTGTAGCACGGACCGGAGAACCCGATGACGAGCGTGTTATTGAAATACGCAGTGATGTCGCCGATCAGATTATTGAAGCACAGTCAAAGCGTGCGACTTCGAGCCACTTAACTCCATCGCGCGGCGGCAGTTTGGATAGCAAAACCGGTGGACAATCTACAACGTTGGTCATCGTGATGTGCACGAGATGTCAATCGCGATTTGCGGAAGGCGTGAAATTCTGTGGACGCTGCGGCAACACAACCTTTCAGCCAGTCGCACAAACAGGATCACTAATACAGCCGACAACGCAGTCGCCGGTGAGTACGAAGTGTGGTCGATGCGGACAAGTCTACCCTTCCGGAACAAAATTTTGTGGACGCTGCGGTATCCCGATCGGCACAACACCACTCGAGTGGCGCGCTCCGAAACCAGTTGAGGTCATCTGTCGCAGTTGTGGCACGAGCTACGCTGCCGGAACGCGATTCTGTGGTCGTTGCGGTAAACCGATTACAAGTTGAGGGGTTGTACGACAGGCTGTTCCGTTAGCTAGTTACACTTCGTTCTGTAGATGGTTGGCCTAAGCCGCGACAGGCTAACAGCCTGTCGTACCTTGAGCACGCCCCAACTTTCCTTATAATTGTCCGACGGTTTCGACCAACCTTGAATAAGCGAGTCAGTGAATGAAACGCTGTCCCAGCTGCAATCGCAGTTATACCGACCCATCACTCAATTTTTGTCTTGAGGATGGAACTCCCCTCGTTGTTGATGCTCCGCCACCTTCCGATCCCAACGTGACGATGCGTTACCCAGCCGCTCGTGAGACGGCCGAGCCACCACCCACGGAGATCTATCGACCGGACACACTAGCGAGCCAGGCTCCGACTCCACCCCCGCCCCAACCACCCCAACAGCAGTGGACACCGATGCCAATCGCGGCTCCACGAAAGAAGTCGAATGCAATCTGGTGGATCCTGGGAGGACTGCTGGCGCTCGGCGTGATTGGTATTGGCCTGGTAGTGATGATTATTGCGTTGGCAAGCATGAGTTCCACCAACGCCAACAATACGAACAACGCGAACATCGTCAACCACAACGACAACCGAAACGCCAACGTTGTTGCCAACACCAACGCGAACACAACACCAAACACCAACTCAAACAGCCTGCCGGCAAAGTTCGTCGATGATTTCAGTAAACAGAACTGGGGAACCGGAGACTCGCGATTTGGCCGAATCTGGTATACAGACGATGAGTACCACATGAGTTCAAAGGACAAGACCTTCATCGTCATGTATGCACCTTCGGATCAGTACAGCACTGAGAATGCAACAGTGAAAGTGACGGCGAGAAGCGTAGACGGAACGGTTCCGTCGTCCGGCTTCGGCCTGATGGTCCACTGCGCCCAATCCAAGGCGAAGCAACTCGAAGATTATGCATTATTGATCTACCCGAGTGATGATCCGGAGTATGAAGTGATCATGCACAAAGACGGTAATCAAACTTCGCTGGTGAATAAGACGAAGTCGAGTGCAGTTCATACCGGGTCGAACCCAAATCAGTTAGAGGTGAGAATAAACGGCACGGAACTCTCATTTTATATCAACGGCCAGTACTTAACTCGCATTACTGATACTGCTAACTACAGAGTCGGTCGAGCGGGGCTTTACACCAGTGATGTTACTGAAGTTGCCTTTGATGATCTCGAGATTGATCGTTCAAAGTAGTGCCACTGACGGCTCGAGTTTCCCTTAATGCAGGTCAATCTCAAAGTCATAGCTGGCCCTTACCAGGGCCGGATCTTCTCCTTCACTCAACACGACACATTTCTGATTGGGCGTTCGCCTGATGCCCATCTTTATCTGCCTGATGATCGGTTCTTTTCTCGGAATCACTGTCTGCTTGAAATTAATCCACCACACGCTTTCATTCGCGACCTTGGTTCGACGAATGGCACATTCGTCAATGGCCAATTTATTCGTGAATCGTTCTTAACGAATGGCGATCAGATCCGCGGCGGCGAAACCATTCTGGTAGTTGAAGTCACAGCAAGCGATAACCGGCATCTCGATGAAACAACTCAGGACATCAATCCGGCTCGACCGGTGCTGGTGATGGTCGAATGTTTGAACTGTGGACGACGCGAAGAAGCACAAGCAAGCAGCCCTGATGAAAAGTTGACGTTTCTTTGCGAAGACTGTCGAATCGAATTGAAACGCTCGCCGCAATCCGTTCCGGGCTACGACACCGTCAAACTACTCGGACGAGGCGGTATGGGTTGCGTCATGCTGGGTCGAGAGCATAAGACCGGCCGGGCAGTGGCAATCAAGACACTGCTGCCTGAGTTTGCGGTGAGCGACAAGGCGATGCGACGGTTTATGCGCGAGATAGATGTCGCGGCTTCGCTAAAACATCGAAACATCGTTGAGTTCATTGATCGCGGCACTCACAATGGTGTTGTGTATCTTGTCACAGAGTTTGTGGAAGGAGCCGATGCTTCGAAGTTAGCAGAGTCACAGGGAGGGCGGCTTTCCTGTCGCGATGGGATCTCCATAATCTCTCAGGCTCTCGATGCGCTCTCGTACGCACATTCAAACGGGTACATTCATCGAGACTTTAAAGATCAGAATATATTGGTCGGTGGAACCTCACCGAACTACACTGCAAAGCTTACAGACTTCGGCCTCGCAAAGAGTTTTACTCACTCGGGGATGAGCGGAGTCACAATGGCTGGCGAGATGGCCGGCACATTGGCTTACATGCCGCCCGAACAACTCCGCAATTTTCGCGACGTGAAACCTCACTCAGACATCTACGCCGTTGGGATGACTGCTTACAGTTTGCTAAGCGGCCAACTCGCCTTGAACCTCACTGGCAAGACCAGCGTCAACGACACGATTCGGGCAATCTTTGAACAACCTTGTATTCCACTACAGCAGCGCGATCCACAAATCCCGCCAAGGGTTTGCGAGATCATTGACCGCGCCCTCGCCAAAGACCCAAATCAACGCTGGCACAGCGCCGGCGCAATGCGAAATGCATTGCTGAATGCTGTATGAAGGTCTTCGGCCTTTGGACTTTGGTCTTTGGTCTTTGCTTGCTAAAGAGAAAGCGATGGCAAAGACCGAAGGCCAAAGGCCAAAGACCAAGAAATTAACGCTTTACTTGAAGTCCAATTCCCCGGATAATACGGGCCTCTTCGCCAATAAAATTGGGTGAAGGCATACACAGCGCGGGCTTTCGCCCGCGTTTCGCATGAGGAGAGGTGGATATGAGGTCGATTTGGAAAGGTCACATTCGCTTTCTATTAGTTGCCATCCCGGTACGCATCTACAACGCAATCGAGACCAGCGAAAAAATTTCGTTCAATCAACTCCACCGAGAAGATTATGGGCCCATCGGTTACGACAAGCGGTGCAAGAAATGCGACCAAATAGTCTCCAATGACCAGATTACGAAGGGCTATCAGTACGAGCCCGATCGTTACGCCATCGTCGAGCCTGACGACGTTGCAAAGATAAAGATCAAGACTACCAAAGCTGTGGATATCGTAGGCTTTGTTGACCGCTCTGAAATTCCAACCACCTTCTACGATGCACCATATTTCGCCGGACCGGACGGACCTGTTTCTGAGAAGCCGTATGCGCTGCTACGAGAAGTGATGAAACAGACCGGGAAAATCGCAGTCGGGAAAGTCGTACTGAGAGACCGGGAGGATCTGGTAGCTGTGTTCCCTCACGACGACGGACTGGTTCTGCAGAAACTTCACTACCCGCATGAACTGCGGAAAATGGAAGATGTTCCTGAAATCGACGGCGTTGGAAAACTAACAGCACAGAAGTTGAATAAGAATGAGTTGAAACTTGCTTCAACGCTCGTGCAGGAGATGGTCACCACGCTTTCCGAGATTGATACCGAAGACAACTATCACACCGCCTTGCGCAATCTGATCGATTCCAAGATTAAAGGACGCAAGGTTGTGGAGATGGAAGAGGTTGAAGAACTTCCAAGACTTGATATTATGAGCGCGCTGAAAAAGAGTTTGCAGCAGTCGAATCGCAAACCCATGGTGAAGGCGCCAGCAACCGCGGCGAAGAAGAAACCGGAAATCACGCTGGTGAAGCCAAAAACGACGACGGCAAAAAAGCGAAAAGCGTCCTGAACTCGCTGACTTGTTTGTTCGCCCATAAATGAAAGACAAGAGCACTAAGGTAATCTCCTTTCCCTCACCTGTCCCGTCTAAGGCAGACTATCAACGTGTCAAATCGTCTTACTCAATCAAAGAGATCAAACAACTGTTCGGTTTGAGCGAGAAGACGATTCGACGCTGGACTGAACAGGGAATCATTCAAGCCTCAACTCCTTCTCAGACTCCTGATTTCACTTATGACTTCCAGGCGCTAACTCAATTCAGACGCGTGCGTGAACTGCGCTCGCAAGGTCAAAGCATTCGCCAGATCGAGGCCGAGCTTCAGGGTCAGTTGAGCCTGTTTCGACCTGAGACTGGACGCGTGGCTCGTCTTCTGACGCCGTTTGAAGAGGCGTTGTTGTTACACGAGCAAGGCGATCCAAATGCGGCTGAACACTACGTCGAGGCAATTAACGAAGGCGACAACGTTGCCGAGGCCTATTGCAACCTCGGCATCATTAACCTTGAACGAAACGAACTCGCGAAGGCACTCGACAACTTCACTCTTTCTCTGAAAAACGATCCACGCCACGTTGAAGCCCACTACAACCTTGCAAATCTTTACTACGATGCGGGCGATCTCCAGTTGGCCAAACTTCATTACGAGGCTGCGGCGCAAGTTGAGCCTGGCTTTTCTCTTGTGTATTTCAACCTCTCGCTGGTCTATCACAAACTCGGCGACCTTGCAGCCGCGTCTACGACGTTGCAGAAGTATCAGGAACTGGAACCTGACGACGAAGACATCGAGGTGTTGAATCAGATACTGAAGGCGATGCAGGTGGGATTGGCGCTGGAAAAGAAGAAACCCAAAGAGATTTAAGATTGAAGATTTCAGATTTAAGAGTGACCGCAACTCGATTGATTAAATCTGAAATCTTAAATCTACAATCTGAAATAACCTGGTGGGCAGGAGGTACTGCCCACCTTTTGTTCTTGGGATCGCAAGAAAGGGAACGATCCCTCGTACGGAGGTATTTGATCAAAATCGCGAATGGCGGACGTGTTCCAGAATTGCGGTGCACCACCTGGCTTTAGCCAGTGGTACTTCAACTTTACAGCTCGCGATGCTGTCTAGTTCGATCTCTGCACACAAGACGAGTCTTGAGAACACCCGGCCTAGCTTTGAAATTGAACTACCACCGGCTAAAGCCCGGTGGTGTCCCAGCCAGAACGGCATTTTTTCTAGCTTTGAAATTGAACTACCACCGCCTAAAGCCGGTGGTGTCGTCGCTGAGCGTCCTGAGTAGCGTAACTCTCCATCGCCGCTTATAATCTGCGCGCTCGCACGCTTCTCCCAATTCCTGAGACGAGCACACATCACCAATCAAGGAGGGTTTCCCCTTTGCCAGAAAAGAAATGTAGGATTCTGTGTGTAGACGATCACCGCGATACGTCTGAGATGCTCTGCCTCTTGCTCGGCCAGGACTACAACGTAGAAACTGCGGCCACAATGGAAGAGGCGACAAAACTCGCAACGGAAAAAGAGTTTGATTTGTACGTTTTGGACAAACGATTGCCGGACGGTACTGGTTTGCAACTCTGCGAAAGCTTAACCACCCTGAGCCCAGAGGTTCCGTGCATTTTCTACAGCGGCGATGCGTACGAGATCCATCGTTCACAAGCATTTGAGGTCGGGGCATCAGCTTACGTTCCGAAGCCTGACATCGATCAACTCATCAATACAGTTCACAGGCTGCTGTCTGAAAAGGAGTGTGCAGCAGAGGCGAGGGGTTGATCGGTTGTGGAATTTAAGATTGAAGATTTCAGATTTAAGATTGCGATTCGATCCGGAAATCTTCAATCTGAAATCTTCAATCTTCAATAACTTGACTCTTCCCTTCTCGACCGTATAATTCAACGTCGTCAATCACGACGGGCCGTTAGCTCAGTTGGTAGAGCAGCTGACTCTTAATCAGCGGGTCGGAGGTTCGAGCCCTCCACGGCTCACCAGGTTTTAAGGTACACAGATCAAAGAGACGAGGCGGGTCAATGTTCCAACGTTGACCCGCTATTTAATTCGGTTCGATGAGCACACCCCAACAATCATTCACAATCCGTCCGGCCACAGAAGCGGATGCTGAAAACATTGTCGAGCTCATTAACGCTGCTTTTCGGATCGTGGAGTCGTTTTTCGTTGAAGGCAATCGTATTACCCTCAAAGAAGTTCTGGAACATCTCCAGCTTGGCGAGTTTTTACTTGCAGAAGATAACAATCGGCTAATCGCGTGCGTTTACCTCGAGCCGCGCGGTGACCGAACTTATCTTGGCCTGCTGTCGGTTGATCCAACGTTGCAAAAAGCCGGAATCGGATCGTTCTTGATGACTGCCGCAGAAGAACGTTGGCGAGATAGAAACGCAAAATACATCGACATCCTCACTGTAAGTCTGCGCGAGGAGTTGTCGGCTTTCTACGGGAAGCGAGGTTACGTCAAAACCGGAACTTCACCATTTCCACCCGACGTAAAAACCAAATTGCCCGTGCACTTCGTCAATATGTCCAAACGCCTGGATTCGTAATCAACTCGCCAAACATCAGTAGACTGTCACTCCTGCTTCCCCAGTTTGAGTTCCTTAACTAGCCATTCATCACGATCGGACGCAATCTCTTTCAAACCCATTTCGTGTGGAGCTTCATAAAGTCTCCGTTGCTTTGGCTCATTCGCTGCCGCAAATAAAATGGCTGCATCTGCCTGCGAAACGTAGAAATCAGCTTTGCCAAACTGAAAGAACGTGCTCGCATTCTTCGACTGTCGCAGGTAATCCGTTAGTTCCAGGTTCGCATTTTGTTTTAGGTATGCAGCCTTAGATTTCGGTTGCGGACCCAGGAATGCCCAATCATTCAGGCTTTGAGTCGCCGCTATGAATACATAGGTTTTGACGCGATTATCGACCCCTGCCATCAGCATCCCATACATCGCACCATAGTCGTGCCCAACATAACCTATGCGTGTTCTATCTACCTGTGATTGAGAGAGCAGCAGATCCAACGCCCTCCTCAACTCAATGACCTGGCGGATTGAGTTCTCGTAGTCCGCTTCAAGAATCCTGTTTCCGAACCAGCGAGGCTTTGCCCACATCGCGTCAACCAAAAGTGAAACCACGCCCTTTTGAGCAAGACCGACCGCTTCATCCAGAAACTGCGTTCGGTTTGATTTCTCAGCGCCAAGCCAGTGTACCCAAAGGATGGCGGCGAACGGTCCCTCGCCGCGCGGGGCAACCAGATAAGCCTTTATGTCAGGCGCTCTACGACCGACGGAGAATGTGATGTCACGAACGACAACATCGCCTCGTTTTTCCGATGAGACTTCTTTGAAAACGACCGGCGAAGTATTGTCATACCGAAAGAGTGCAGCACGCCCAGCAATTTCGGCCTGAGTTTGTGCCCGCGCAACTACGACGAGTCCAATTAAAAGAACAAGAGAAACCGTTTTCATCTTTTTCTCCTCGCGCATGCCCTTTCCGTTTGAGCAAACAAATTATTGAACGGCGTCCCACGTTCGTTAGGAATGAGACTAAGGTGACGCAAGACTTATCGGTTCGTAAACATAATATTTCAGCTGGCATCCAAGTCTTGAGAATTTGCTAATAGAGTTCTGACAGATTCCTAAAAGCCGAACATCTCGCCAGCAGCGGCCCTGGTCTACCGTCAGGTTACATCAAAGAGGAACTTCACCATTTCCGTGTACCCTAAAAACCAAATTGGTTCACATGTCCAAACGACTGGATTCTTGATTAGTTCGAGGCGTACAATTCGACGTCAAAATCCACAACAGACTTAAAGGAGCATTTCCCATGCCGGTATACATGGTCGAACGAAGTCTACCCGGAATTGAGATGGACCAGCTCGCAGCGGCTCAAAAGGCCGCAATAGAAACCAGCGATCGGTTTACGGCTGAGGGCAAGGACGTGCGCTACATCCGTACTACCTTCGTTCCTGGCGAAGCGCATTGCATGTGTTTGTTTGAAGCAGCAAATCCGGACCTGGTGAAGGAAGTAAACGAAACTGCGCAGATTCC
>DASYPT010000139.1:0-3228 GCA_036006355.1 Pyrinomonadaceae bacterium
ATGACAAAGGGCAGCCGATCGAGTATCAACGCAATCGTACGGCGACTCCGGAGATCGATGAGGGCCCAGAGAAACCGAAAGCCCCATCAAAACCTAAACCATAGCTCGATGCTCCAACTGTTTCTTAGTCGTGGTGTCATATTGACGATTCTCCTTGCGAGTGCAGTGGCTTGTGTGCACGCACAAAGAAAAGGCAAATGGCAACGCGTCTATACGGGCGAAGGATCTGTCATTGATATCAACTTCTCTAGTTCAGCCTTGGAGCCTCAACATATTCTGCGAGCGGAGTTCCGCACCATCCTCGCGAAGGAGGAATTCATTGCAGACCGGCAAGGAGCAAGATACAAAAGTCGTGTTGAAACAATCAGATTCAAATTGAATGAGAAGCGTTATCGGCTATGTGATAGTGCTTGGTTCGACGCTAAGGGTAGGAAGGTCTATTCGTTTACGCCCACCGTGCAGGATTGGCGGGATCTTAAGCAGGGAGGCGTAATGGAACGGCTCTATAATTCAACGCGAGCGTTGGCACCCTTCGGCATCTGGAAAGTCGTTGCATATAAGTTTGCTGAGGGAGGACAACCAGTTAGGCACGACTTTAACTTGGAGAAATCGGTTGGTATGCGCGTGCGGTTCGAAACCGACAGGGCCGAAGTGGGCGCCAAGGTCTGTTCATCTATAGCGTATGAAGATCACCGAGCTTCGGACGAGGAGTTAAATCGCAAGTTGGGTGTGCAGTTGGAATCCCTTGGTATTAGAGCTGAATCCGCCGATACAACAACTGTGACATGTGAAGCCGGTTGGAATCCTCCGGAAACTTTGCTGATAAAAGCGAAGGAGAGAGAGATGCTTATGCTTTGGGATGGGGTCTTTCTTGTTCTGAAAAGGGAGCGTGAGTGGACCGGTGATATTCTCCACTGAAGCGTGCGCGAGGATAAAGAATTCGATCCGCTTGAGAGGTTGGGGCGCCACATCGAACAAGTATGGTCGTTTCCACCCCGTTAGGGGTGCGATGTTTATAGACCCGGACGGATAGGGCGCCGCACTCCGTCAGGAGTGCGATGTTTGTCCGGATGAGAAAGGCTCAGGCTTATTGGGCTCGATCGACATCGCACTCCTGACGGATTGCGGGAGCTCTACTCTCTGCGGCTATAAACATTGCACTCCTAACGGAGTGCCTTATTGGATATCTTCCTTCATCGATCAAGATGTGCTCAGAACAACATTTCAGGGAATTGTGTGCAGAGACCATGGAAGAGACGCATAGAAATCGAGCTCTTTCGAGCGAAGCAAACGTGGTACGAGACAGAAACACGAGAGAAAGTAAATGAACTTCAGATACCCCTCCTTACTGATCCTTGCTTTCTTCCTGGCCCATTTAACTAACCATCAAACCACTCCGGAACACACACTTTTCATCATTGGCGATTCGACAGTAAAGAACTCAACTGGAGACCTCCAGGGATGGGGCGATCCGATTGCTGACTACTTCGATCAAGCGAAACTGAGAGTTGTAAATCGCGCTCGCGGTGGACGTAGTAGCCGCACCTTTCAAACTGAAGGTTTATGGGATCAAGTGCTGAAAGAAATGAAGCCCGGCGATTTTGTGTTGATGCAATTTGGACACAACGACGGTGCTCCAATTGATGACGAAAAGGCTCGAGGCTCGTTGCCTGGCACTGGTAATGAGATTAAGTATTTTGAAAACCCGACGACAAGTACAACTGAGACCGTTCATACCTTTGGCTGGTACATGCGGAAGTATGTCGCTGACACAAAAGAAAAAGGCGCTACGCCCATCATTGTTTCACCTGTGCCACGTAACGTTTGGATTGACGGAAAACTAGAACGTACGGTTTATGCCGGGTGGGCTGCCGAAGTAGCTCAGTCGCAGAATGCGTTGTTCGTCGATCTTAACCAACTGGTAGCCGCAAAATACGAGGCGATTGGTCAGAACAAACTTGGCCGGGACTATTTCAGAGTCGATCACACACACACCAGTCCGCTTGGTGCGCGCTTGAATGCTGAATCTGTTGTCGAAGGTTTGAGACTTTTGAAGAATTCTTCTCTGACGAATTATCTTTTAGCTAAACCCGTGAAAACGCCAACGCCGACAACCCAGGCAATCAAGCTATGGCCAAACGGTGCACCCGGAGCATTAGGTTCTGACCCTGACGACATTCCGACGCTTACACCTTTCTTGCCGAGCGAGAAATCTACAGGCGCTGCGGTGATTGTTTGCCCGGGAGGCGGGTACACACATCTTGCCGATCACGAAGGACGACCAGTTGCAGAGTGGTTGAATTCAATTGGCATCACCGCGTTTGTCCTGAAGTATCGTATCGGTCCCAAGTATCACCATCCCGCGCCCCTTCAGGATGCGGCGCGAGCAATACGAACGGTGCGCGCGCGTGCAGCTGAATGGAATATTGATCCCAAGCGCATCGGGATTCTTGGCTTTTCTGCGGGCGGTCACGTGGCATCGACAATTGGAACGCACTTCGACGCCGGTAATCCATCTGCTAATGACCCGATCGAGCGAGTTAGTTCAAGACCAGATTTACTCGTATTGATCTATCCAGTGATCACAATGGGTGAGTTCACTCATGCTGGTTCGAAAAAACAACTCATTGGTGAGAATGCGTCGGCCGATATGGTGAAGCTACTGTCGAACGAGGAACAGATCACAATGCAAACGCCACCAACATTCCTGGTGCACACGGCAAACGATTCCGCGGTTCCGGTCGAGAACAGTCTGCATTTTGCTGAGCAGTTGCGTAAGCTCGGAATTCCGTTTGAACTTCACATCTACGAACGAGGCCCACACGGATTCGGATTAGGCGGGAGTGATCCAATACTGTCTACCTGGCCCGCGCGTTGTGCTGACTGGCTGCGATTACAGGGATACTAACTCTCTGCGTCTCAGCGTTCTCTGCGTCTCTGCGGGCCAATCTAGTGCTGCGTCAGTTTCAACCGCAGAGACGCAGAGAACTCAGAGACGCGTAGAGAGGCAATGACACCGATGAAGCTGCTCACTTTAACTTTGATCTTGGGTATGGCCGTTATCAGCGGTGCGGCTCAGATCAAAAACTCATCCACCGAAATCCGCTACCTCTCAGGAACCGGCAAAGACGATGGTGTGTTGTGGGACTTCTTCTGCACCGAAGGTCGAAAGAGTGGAACATGGACCAAGATACCTGTTCCTTCAAATTGGGAACTGAAGGGTTTCGG
>DASYPT010000140.1:0-5357 GCA_036006355.1 Pyrinomonadaceae bacterium
CTCATCCACCGAAATCCGCTACCTCTCAGGAACCGGCAAAGACGATGGTGTGTTGTGGGACTTCTTCTGCACCGAAGGTCGAAAGAGTGGAACATGGACCAAGATACCTGTTCCTTCAAATTGGGAACTGAAGGGTTTCGGAACTTACCAGTACGGAGTCGATCGTCAACACAACCCTTTTCCAAAAGAACAGGGAAAGTACAAATTCAACTTTTCTGTTCCTGAGTCCTGGCGCAATCGCGTTGTCCGTATCGTCTTTGAAGGCTCAATGACTGACACTGAAGTTTGGATAAACGGCAGGTCAGCCGGACCGGTTCATCAAGGTTCGTTCTACCGCTTCAAGTACGACATTAGTTCATTGTTGAATTTTGGTGGCAACAACTTGCTTGAAGTAACTGTCAGCAAGGAGTCATCAAACACAAGCATCAACAACGCGGAGCGACTTGGTGACTATTGGAACTTTGGCGGCATCTTTCGACCTGTTTATCTGGAAGCACTGCCCCAGACTTTTATCGATTGGACTGCGATTGACGCGCGCGCAGATGGAAGTCTTTCGGTGAGCGTTAATCTTGCCGGGGATTTATCAAAAGCGTCTCGCGTGACTGGTCAGATTATCGATGCGGCCGGACGAGCAGTAGGTTCGGAATTCTCAGCAAGCATCGACATCGAACTACGAGTTGCCACACTGCAAACGAATCTATTGCGACCAAGCTTATGGACAGCGGAAACGCCCAACCTTTATCGCGTACGGTTAGCTTTGGTGGGTAAGTCGGCAATCATTCACACAGTTAACGAGCGATTTGGCTTCCGTACTTTCGAAGTGAGAAAAGGTGACGGACTCTATCTCAATGATCAGCGAATACTGTTGAAAGGAATCAATCGGCACTCTTTCTGGCCCGACTCCGGAAGAACGCTCAGCAGACAGATTAGTTACGACGACGTGCGTCTGATCAAGAAGCTCAACATGAATGCAGTGCGCATGTCGCATTACCCGCCGGATGTTCATTTTCTCGAGGCGTGTGATGAGTTGGGTTTGTATGTTCTGGATGAGCTCGGTGGTTGGCAGCGCTCGTATGACACTCCGACGGGGACACGCCTCATTCGTCAAATGATTCAGCGCGACGTCAATCATCCCAGCATTCTATTTTGGGACAACGGAAATGAAGGTGGTTGGAATACGAATGTTGATGATGAATTTGCGCGTTGGGACCCGCAGAAAAGAGAAGTGCTGCACCCTTGGGAAAAGTTTCGTCTCGTGAACACGGATCACTATGAGAAGTTTGACAGCCACACTCGTCTTTCGGACGGCCCGGACATCTACATGCCCACTGAGTTTCTTCACGGTTTATATGACGGTGGTATGGGTGCAGGACTATGGGATTACTGGGAGTTGATCAGAAAGAGCAGAGTTGGCGGTGGTGGTTTTCTTTGGGCATTGCTTGACGAATGTGTGCGACGGACCGATCAGGGAAACAAACTCGACTGCGCTGGAAATCGCGCACCTGATGGAATCGTTGGGCCGTATCGTGAAAGGGAGGGCAGCGTTAGCACTGTGCGCGAGATATGGTCGCCCGTTGTCGTTCACGGTGAGCCTGGTGCGCTGACTCTCGAGAACCGCTACGACTTCACGAATCTGAATCGATGTAAGTTTGCGTGGGTGCTCGCCAAGTTTCCTAAACCCACTGATGGAAGATCTGGACATACGATGATCGCACCTCGTGATCTCCCCGCTCCGGACATCGCTCCGCACAAATCAGGACCTTTGAAACTGAATTTGCCGCCGATTTCAAAACAGGCTGACGTGCTTTATCTCACCGTGCGCGATCCAACTGGTAATAACGTAATGACCTGGTCCTGGGAGTTACCACACCAGCAACCCATGGCTAGTGTTACGAACATCCCGTTGCGTGTGCAGGAAGCTTCGGATCAAGTGACAGTGCAAAATGGCGATGTCGCGTTGAGCATTAACAAGCAAACAGCAACTCTCAACCGTGTCGTCGAGAAGGGAAGAGAGATGCCGATCACTGGCGGCCCACTGATGATTGCTTATCGCCGGAATGATCGGAAGTACGAGTCAGTTGCAAAGGCTGGTCAGGTAACAAACTTTAGGAGTCACGTAGAGAATACGTCAGTAGTTATTGAAGCTGATTTCGACGGCACACTACGGAAAGTCCGCTGGCGCATTTCCGCAGATGGTCTTTCTCGTCTGAGGGCGCAACTCGATTACGAATATTCGTTCGATGGTGTCGTAGATATTCTGGGCGTCCAATTTTTATCTGCGCCTGAGCAGATTCGATCGCTACGCTGGTTGGGAATGGGACCGTATCGAGTCTGGCAAAATCGATTAAAGGGTACGATGTTGGAAGTATTCGAGAACGAGTACAACGACTCAACGCCTGGTGAGCGCTGGAACTATCCGGAGTTCAAGGGATACTTCCGCGATCTGCACTGGGCGCGGTTCGAAACCAGCGCAGGTCCGTTGACGATTTCGACGTCGGAGCCGCGTCCTTATCTTGGTTTGTTCAAGCCGAAGGATGGTGCGAACGGACTGCTGGACTTTCCCGATGTTGGCATTTCCATCCTGGATGTGATTCCGGCGATGCGAAACAAGTTTCACACGACGGATGAAATCGGGCCGCAGTCGAAAGCGAAAGAAGTATCGGGTGTTGTGAAGCGATCGATTGAACTCAGTTTCGGACGTTGATCTGGCTCTTTGTTGATCACGTCTGCTCGGCATCTTCTTAGAATTCTCTGCGCTTCCTCTGCGTTCTCTGCGTCTCTGCGGTGGTCTTCGTGTTGTTTCGTGTGGATGGATCGCTTTTGAAGATCCGACAAACAAGATCCACGAATTCACACGAAACAACACGAAGACCACCGCAGAGACGCAGAGAACGCAGAGGAAGCGCAGAGGTTTCCGAGACCACAGCGATGCGTGGAGGAGACTCGATGAAATCAAAACTCAACCGAAGAACATTCATCAAAGCTAGCGGTGCAGGTGTAGCCGGATTGACTCTGTTGCCGGATCAACTATTCGCTCAAACAGAAGTCTCACAACGTCGAATTCTCCCACTCAATCATAACTGGCTCTACAGTGATAAGGCCGTATCCGGTGGCCACACGCGTTCATTCGACGATCGCAAGTTTCTACGAGTCACCATTCCGCATACAAACAAGATGCTGCCGTGGCATGGGTTCGACGATAAAGATTACGAATTCATTTCTCTATATCGTCGCCACTTCACGATGCCTGCAGGTCTCCAGGGCCAGCGCGTGTTCATCGACTTCGGAGCGGTAATGACTGCTTCAAAAGTCTGGCTCAACGATCAGCTTCTTGGTGAGTATCGTGGTGGCTACACTCCATTCTCGTTTGAGCTGACGTCTCATTTGAATTGGCGCAGCGACAACGTCATCGCCGTTGCAGTCGATTCAACTGAACGAAAAGACATCCCACCATTTGGCGGCGACATCGATTATCTAACCTTCGGAGGCATTTACCGGGATGTTGTGCTTCGCGTTGTGCCGCAAACATTCATAGAGAATGTCTTTGCGAAGCCATTCAATGTTCTCAGCGACCGAGGTCTGGATGTTCAGTGCTCAATAACTCACAAAGCCGGAACTGATACTGCTCGTAAGATTGTCGCAGAGCTACTGGATGGCACACGTCTCGTAGACAGTCTGGTAGGCGTCGTCAATCCGGAACATGCCGTCTTCAATATCACTCTCAACAATCTCAATTCAGTTGAGCTGTGGGACATCGATCATCCAAAACTCTACGACGTCAAAGTGAGACTTTATGACGCCGAGAAGTTAGCAGATGAATACAAGACCCGAATTGGTTTTCGTGAAGCTAAATTCACGCCCGACGGCTTCTTCCTTAACGGCAAACATTTGAAGCTGCGTGGCCTCAATCGACATCAGACGTTTCCGTTTGTCGGCCAGGCGATGCCGGCACGCGTGCAACGACGAGACGCGTGGATTCTGCGCAAGGAATTGAAATGCAACATTGTTCGCACGTCGCATTATCCACAGTCGCCGCACTTCCTCGATGCTTGTGATGAACTGGGATTGATGGTGTTGGAAGAGATTCCTGGTTGGCAGCATGTTGGTGATGAACAGTGGAGACAGCTGGCAGTCACCTATGTTGAGTCGATGATTCGACGTGATTGGAATCACCCTTCGATCATCATTTGGGGAGTTAGAGTCAATGAATCAGGTGACTATCACGACTTCTATATGAAGACTAATAATCTCGCTCGCTCACTCGATGATTCTCGCCAAACGGGCGGCGTGCGCTACAAGTACGATTCAGAGTTACTCGAAGATGTTTTCACGATGAACGATTTTCAGATTCCCTTGCGAAAGCCAAATCACCCGCTTTATCTGAATACAGAGTTCATCGGCCACATGTATCCAACCAAGCGAAACGACAATGTCGAACGGGTAACCGAGCATGCGATGAGGCATGCGCGAGTTCACAATCAACTCGCTTCGGAGAATGGCTATGCGGGTGGCCTGGGTTGGTGTGCGTTCGATTACAACACGCACGCCAACTTTTGCTCGACCGATCGAATTTGTTATCACGGTGTGGCAGACATCTTTCGCATTCCCAAGCCGGCAGGTGGTTTTTATAAGTCGCAGTGTGATCCGAAAGAGGAGATTGTGTTGGAGCCGGCATTTGACTGGTCACGCGGTGACCGCAACGAGACGTTTACGATCGCGATGGTCTCGTCTAACTGCGATAACGTGAAAATGTATATCGCAGACCGGTTGATTGCTGACCTGAAACCAGATCGCGAAACGTTCGCGCATCTAAAGTATCCGCCGTTTATGAAGAACATTCGCGACGAGATTCATAGAGGCGCGTGGGGCGATATGAAGATTGAAGGCTACATCGACGGACAGAAGGTGATCACGAAGATGCTGTCGGGGCGCGGCGCCGATCGACAGTTGTTAGTCGAGCCTGACGATCGTGAATTAGTTGGGGATGGAATCGATGCGACGCGTGTTGTTTTGAAAGTGACTGATGAGTATGGTTCCGTTCGACCGCTCGCAAATGCGTCGATCGTTCTGAGTTTAAATGGTCCGGGTGAGATTATTGGTGAGAATCCATTTTCGTTGTTTGGAGGAGTAGGTGCGGTTTGGATCAAGACGAAGGAGGCCGCAGGCACGATTAGATTGACCGCTCGTCACCCATTTCTTGAATCAAAGACGATAGACATTCATGTGAAATCGCAGAGCCCGCCGCTGGTGTGACCTCCTCTTCACCAAGCGAGATGAAACTCAAAAAGAACAAGTAGGGAAGGGCGGTTCACCCCCGCTGGTGGCCAATAAATTCTTCCGGGGTTAAGTTGGCCATC
>DASYPT010000141.1:0-55964 GCA_036006355.1 Pyrinomonadaceae bacterium
TTGGACCGCACTATTCTCCCGATCGCCGAGCCAAAGCGACAGACTTACAAGGAATTGGACGCTCGCAATGCCCAGCCGCCCAAACGCTGGCAGGTAACGGCGCCAGAAGGTGCTCCGAATGTGGTCGTCGTGTTGATTGACGATATGGGCTTTGGCGCGTCGAGTGCGTTTGGGGGGCCGATCAATATGCCGAACCTGGAAAAGATCGCCGCGAATGGGCTGAAGTACAACCGCTTTCATACGACGGCATTGTGTTCGCCGACGCGCGTTGCGTTGCTGACTGGTTATAACCACCACAGCAACAACGCTGGTTCGGTCATGGAAACGGGAACCGCGTTTCCCGGAAACACAGGGGTAAGGCCGCAGTCGATCACGCCGCTAGCCGAAGTTCTCAGGCAGAATGGATTCAGCACTGCGGCATTCGGCAAGTACCACGAAACGCCGCCATGGGAGATCTCGGCCGCCGGACCGTACGACCGTTGGCCCACGCACTCCGGTTTCGAAAAGTTCTACGGCTTTATTGGCGGAGAGACGAACCAGTACGCGCCGCTGGTATATGACGGAACGGCACAGGTCGAGCTGCCGGAAGACCCGAAGTATCACTTCACAACCGACATGACCAACCAGGCCATTTCGTGGATGAAGTTTCAAAAGGCGTTGAGCCCCAACAAACCGTTCTTTATTTACTATGCGCCGGGTGCTACTCATGCTCCCCACCACGTACCGGCCGAATGGCGTGACAAGTACAAAGGCAAGTTTGATCAGGGTTGGGACAAGGTCCGCGAGGAAACGCTTGAACGTCAGAAGAAGCTCGGCGTCGTTCCCGCAAATACCAAGCTCGGCCCAAAACCGAAAGACATAAAAGACTGGGACACGCTGTCGGCTGACGAGAAGAAGTTGTTTACCCGTCAGATGGAAACCTACGCGGGCTTTTCCGAGCATACGGACAATGAAATAGGTCGCCTTTACAGTGCGGTAGAGGAAGTCGGCCAGGCTGACAATACGTTGTTCATTTACATTGTCGGTGACAACGGAGCGAGCGCCGAGGGCCAAATGAACGGGGCATACAACGAAATGTCGTTTTTCAACGGCGCCCCGGAGAGCACCGCGGACATGCTGAAGCACTATGACGAGTGGGGCAGTGCGAGCACCTATCCGCATTTTCCTGCCGGCTGGGCGGTTGCTATGGATTCACCTTTCTCTTATACGAAACAAGTTGCGTCCGACTTTGGCGGTACGCGCAACGGCATGGTTATCCACTGGCCCAAGGGCATTAAGGCCAGGGGCGAGGTCCGGTCACAGTTCAGTCACGTGATCGATATCGCTCCGACGGTTTACGAGGCCTGCAAGATCCCGGCGCCGAAAAAGGTAAACGGCATCGATCAGGACCCGCTCGAAGGAACGAGCCTTGTTTACTCATTCGACAATGCCGGTGCTAAGGAGACGCACACCGCTCAATACTTTGAGATGTTTGGGAACCGGGCGATCTATAGCGATGGCTGGTACGCAAGAACGATTCACCGGGTAGCATGGCAACTGAAACCAGCAACCAGCCTCGCGGATGATGTGTGGGAACTCTACAACTCAAACGAAGATTTCAGCCTGTCGAACAACCTTGCCTCGAGCAATGCTGACAAACTGAGAGAGATGCAGGCCCTGTTTATGTCGGTAGCCGAGAAGTATCACGTGCTGCCGATCGACGACAGACTACTTGAGCGGACGAATGCCGACCTGGTCGGCAGGCCGTCGGTAATGGAAGGACGAAACTCTGTTACCTATGGCCCCGGTATGAAAGGCATGGGCACCGATATATTCATCGCTACGCCGGGGAAGTCTTACACGATGACGGCCGATGTCGATGTGCAGACGGGCGCGAACGGCGTGATTGTCTGCCAGGGCGGCAGATTTGGCGGGTTCTCGTTCTTCCTTAACGGTGGCAAACCGACCTTCGTCTACAACTATCTGGGCCTGGAGAAATATACCGTTGCTTCATCGCAATCCCTCAGCCAGGGCAAGCACACCATCGTCTATGAATTCAAATCCGATGGAGGACCGGGCAAAGGTGGCTTAGGGACCATCACCATCGACGGTAATAAAGTTGGCGAAGGCCGCATCGAAAAGACGCAGCCGGGAATTTTCTCGGTCGATGACCTTGCTGATGTCGGAACCGACGACGGAACCCCCGTAACTGAATACACCGGTTCGAAGAAATTCCAGGGCACTCTCTATAAGGTGGCTATGACCACCAGTTAAATTTTCCTGGACGCCCAAAGCGCTGCTGGACCAGTTGGGCCTGTAGTAGATGGATGCTCAGCGGAGAGTAGGTAACGAGGCACTTGCGATCTCGCGTAAAGCAAGTTTAAGCGACAGCATTTCGTTTATTCGTTGTCGAGGCCCGGCAGTGAGGTGGGATGAGGGTACCCGTAGGGAGATTTCTTTGCCTGCTGGCGTTGGCGGCCGTATTCATTTCAGGCGCACGCGCCCAGCAGGATTCTGAAACCGTAAAACAGTTCTGGCCTGAAGTTGATGTGTATGTTCCGCTAAACGAAAAATTCCGGCTCTTCTTCCTCGCCACGACTACCAAAGCTGAAGAGACCAGGGAGAATATTGAAGGACAGGTCGGAGCTCACATCGATTACCTCATTCATAGAAAGGCAAGTCTTCGAGCCGGGTATCGCTATGGCTTCTCACTCGGTGGCAGCGACCCTTTCAAGGAGCACAGGATCGTCTTTGAACAAACGCTGCGCCAACCTCTACCACTCGATGTGCTCCTCAGTGATCGAAACCGCGAAGACCTTCGTTGGGTGAACGGTGAGTTTTCGGCACGGTACCGCAATCGTGTCACGCTCGAAAGGGAGTTTAAGATCCTGAATCGTCAAATAACGCCCTATGGTTCCGCGGAAGTTTTCTACGACAATCGTTTCAAAACGTGGAATCGAAATCGCTTCGCAGTTGGAGCCCAGATCGCTATTAAAAGAGGGGCGCCGTTGATCAGCCTGATTCATCCAAAAAAACAATTTTTGCTGGACGTTTACCTGATGCGCCAGAACGACAGCCGCTCCGAGCCCCATCATGTGAATGCTCTGGGGATGGCTTTCAATATCTACTTCTGATCCCTTCTGCACGCGTTTGGCGCTCGCTATGAGGCATTAACGATCATGTCGCTGATGGGGCACAAGGATTTGAAAACAACCATGCGCTTCATTCGCGCCGTTCAGCTTCAACGTGACGTGCGTCCAATTCAATTTGTCCACAAGTTGGCCACAAATGGGATACGGCCGCCAGTAATGGCAGCCGTAAACTATTGATGCTATTGGTCGGGGCGAGAGGATTCGAACCTCCGACCTCTCGGTCCCAAACCGAGCGCACTACCAGGCTGTGCTACGCCCCGAACGTTGAGTTTTCAAGACTTACTGCAGGCGCTGCATTCTAAGGTTCGATATTGTGCTGGTCAAGCAGACGATCTTCCTGATCCTGATCCAGGGCCTTCTTCGTGATGTTTCGTGTGTTTATGGATCGTCTTCTGTCCAACGAAAGAAAAGGACGATCCACGAAACACGCGAAACCCACGAAACATCACGTTAGCCACCCTTAAATACCTCAAAGCTTCTGAAAGACGTAGACAATGCCGAGATTTCAAATCGCGAGACTACCTGCGCTTTCCTCAAGGAAATTAAGCAAACCGCGAATAGCTTTTGCTCGATGACTGATTTGGTTTTTGATCTGGTCTGAGAGTTCGCCAAACGTTAAATCGTAGCCCGATGGGATGAAGATCGGATCGTATCCGAATCCGGAATCTCCTCGAGCGTTCGTACTGATTACGCCCTCGCAGATACCTTCAGCAGTCTTCACAATATTCCCGTTTGAATCTGCAATTGCTGCCGAGCAAACGAACCTTGCTCTCCTGTCGTTAACTCCTGTTAACTCGGTCAGAAGTTTGAGACGTCGCTGAGAATCTGACGCATTCGGACCGGCATACCGTGCAGAGAATACTCCCGGAGCGCCCGCCAAAGCTTGCACTTCCAAACCCGAGTCGTCCGCCAGAACCCATTCGCCGGTCATCCGCGCGTAGTAACTCGCCTTGGCTGCGGCATTACCGGAATACGTGTCCGCATCTTCAGCAGCCTCTCCGACGTTCTCAAATTGATCGAGCGACAAAAGTGTCCAACCTACATCTCCGAGCAGAGTCTTTATCTCGGCAGCTTTTCCTTTGTTGCGGGTGGCTATGACTAAGCGGTTAGTCACGGTTCTACTTTTGATTCGAGGTTGAGCTGTCGGCGACCGCGAGTGATAGAAGATTTCCAAACTGGCCGAATGCGGATTGTGTGCGACGATCGATCCCGTTCTCATTCAGACGTGTGTCCGTCGACGAAATGACGATGTGAGCTATTCGGTCTTCTATGCGCTGTAACTCGGCCGGCGAGACGGATCGACCACTTAAACGGGTGAGCACAGCTGAGGTGGATCCCACAGAATCACGCTCATTTGTGTAAGTGACTACAGCCGCCCCTGGAAACTGGCCGAGCACGAAGGATCGAGTTCTGTCAGGCGTAACAGTTTCGCCGTTGCGGAGTTGATCGAGGTAGACGAGCATGTTCTCTGTTTTTCCCAGCACCAGAAAGCCAGAAGTGAACAGCGCGGTGAATTCTTTGTCGCGAGTTGGTTGATCGTCAGGTCCGTTTAAGACCTGTGCCTTTCCTTCTTTAATAATAGGAGCTAATACCTTTCGCAACTGCTCTTCATCTTTCACGCGTCCCAGGAACAATGATTCATCCCCAAGCACTGGACGGATCGTCATCAGTGGCGCAGTCATCGTTGCCAAAAACTCTCTCGGGTTTTCCACACCGTAATGCGACAAACTCGACTTTAGAAGCGATGCGATTAGTACCGTGCTGACAGCATCAAGTTTCATAGATAACGCAGAAGTAAGTGAGGCCCAGGCGGCTTGCGGATCAGCGCTCCGATACATCGTCACGGCTCGAAACGCTGCGGGCACCAAATGCCACGCCGTGTCATCGGGTTGATCGGATATCTGAAAAGCGGGCCCCAATCGCTTGACGACCTCCTGATCGAGATAAACTTGATAATGATCCTCGATCATTCCGTTAACCGATCTCGTGGTCCATGCTATTCCGCGTAAGATCTTCCCAGCGCTATTTGAGAGAAGAGTTTCGAAGTTGCTATCACCAGGCTCTTTGCCGATCAGCAATGGTACGGCCAATGAAACGAGTCGTGCAGCGTTTGCTTGAGAAACGTACCCAAAGGCCAGCGATGATTCACCTTTGAGACTTGTTCGGTTTCGTGTGAATTCAGGGTCACTACTCAGATTCGGCCGTTGACCGTGACGAACTGCTAAGCAACTCTGCACCGCTTTATCGGAGTTCCCAATGATCACCGTGCTGCCGTCTACTGCAGCTACTATCTTTCGCGATCCGCGTGATTCTTTGCACTCAATGTACTCATTCTCTGTACACTCTGACGCTCCGTAGGCAAATTGAGCCAGCTGCTTGACGCGGTCCAAAGCGACGCTTTTCATCCGCCACCTGGCAGTTTGCGTTTCAACGATCAGAGCAGCCTCAGGTTTTACTCGGAGTGCGTCGCCATTTGTTTGTCGATCAATGTCAACTACCACCAACGCCATTTGTGCGCGCGCGAAAACGACAGATTGCGCCGGTGCAAGCCCGGCCCGAGCTACCCAGATGGACCACCTGCTCGGCGGGTTGGAATTCACACCGCTGAGTGACGAGATCGCTTTAAAGACTTCGCCCTGCTTAATTGCATTCGAGACGTCTTCAATGCTGTTGAGTTCGATGTAGACCAGCGCATCGGCCGGGGCGTAACTCGCCATGTCAACCTTGTGTGGCCAGTTCCACCAGATTGCACTGACCGCAAGAAGGCAAAGGCAGGTTAGAACGGCAAGCAGTCGAAGCGGTTTCATTCGTGCGGCATCCTAACAGATCTCAGATCTCAGATCTCAGATATTGCCCCTCGTTTCAATCTGAGATCTGAGATCTGAGATTTGAGATCTGCTGGTCGTATGTTACTTTCAGCCGCAACCGCATAAGTCCAGTCCGCTACTGCGCATTTTTTATGACCTATCGTAAATTGTCCGCCCAAGCTCTCGCGGAGAGCGACTACGACAGTTTCCTGTTGGAATTAGAACGCTCCCTAACCGACGGTCGGCAAGATCCAAACGTGGTCGTTCAGGAAACGTTGACGCAGATTTACTTCGGTCCAATGAATACGGCTTTGGACGCACTGCCAGTTGCAGCACGTGCTGTAATTCACAATTTCGATCCACGCAACATCACAACCGAACCGGAATACTATACCGACATCGATCCGAGCAAATACCTTGCCCGCAAGCCGTTCATATGGCTATGGCAGATGTTTGATCGGTCGCCGCTCGGTCAGAATGCCTTGCTTGGTCATCGAATGCGACGAATGCTCGCCCCCCATATCTTCAGCCGCGTTGGTCAAAACTTTAAATGCTGGCATTTTGTCGAATGGTCGTTTGGCTACAATCTATCGTTTGGCGATAACGTAGTGATTCACCGATACGTTCTTTTGGACGATCGAGGGGGAATCGAAATCGGCAGCAACGTTTCAATCTCGGACTACGCTAATGTCTATTCGCACACCCACGACCTAAACGACATCCACAAGGTCTACACACCCAGGACGAAGATTGGTGACGGCGTGAGGCTGACATATCACTCAACCGTTCTTGCCGGAATGACCGTAGGAGAAAATGCGATGGTTGGCACTAGTGCCGTGGTCACTCGCGATGTTCCACCGAATCATATCGTCGTCGGTATTCCGGCAAAAACGGTGAAGGTGAAAGGACAGTCGGCGTAACGGAAGTAATCTGGAAAATATTGCCTCTACTTCCAGAAAACTCTCCAAAACTTAGACCATCAGCGCCTTTACTCATTGGTACTCAGTAGGTTAAACGAAGAAAAATAGCGGTTGACATTGTTGACAACCGTAATGTACTCTCACTCAAGTTGACGGCTCGGGCGCCGTCTTCTGGGGTGCCCACCTGGTTTTCACTAGCGGTAAATTCCGCTGAATCTTTGGAGCACGATAAAGGCACACTTCGCGCGAGCGGAGGTCGCAAAGCCTACAGAAGTTGGTCGTAACCAACTTGGCTGGGTTTCCGAATGAGCTTCCATCCTGCCGTTTCAAACTTCTCAACCGACTCTCTCCTGACACTCGAAGGGCCCTTAACCCGATCTGTTGGTGTCACGGCCAGTCATCTACCCCAAACCCCGTTGAAACACACACACCACCGCTCCGCTGCCAAATTAGTGAAGAGACGAATGGCCCGAGCGCGCAAAGCTCGAGCACGCCTTCGGAAACAGACCAGACTGCGCGCTCACCAAGCGAGGAATAACTAACTATGTTTAAGAAAAGCATGGGCAAAAAGAACCTTGTTGGTCTCGATATCGGTTCAAGCTCCGTAAAGGCGGTTGAGTTGAGCAAGAAGGGATCGGCTCTCCAGCTTCTCAATATGGGCTTTGAAAACCTCCAGACTGACACGATCGTCGATGGTCAGATCATGGAGCTCAACAATGTGTCGAACGTCATCTCGAACATTTTCACTGAGCACCAGATAAAGACACCGCGAGTTGCTGCCGGCGTCAGCGGTCACTCGGTCATTGTTAAGAACATTGTGCTCCCTGCGATGAGCCAGGAAGAACTGCAGGAGTCTTTCAGTTGGCATGCCGAAGAGCACATCCCGTTTGATATCGCCGATGTGAACCTGGATTACGAACTGACGAGCAAGTCATCAGAGTCACTGCATGTCCTGATGGCGGCTTGCAAGAGCGACAAGATCGCGAACGTCAAACAGGCAATCCAACTCGCCGGCAAGCAACCGGTAATTATCGACGTTGATGCGTTTGCTCTACAGAACTGCTACGAAGTGAACTATCAGCCGAAAGCTGGTGAGATCGTGGCGCTCTTAAATATCGGCGCCGCGACGATGAACATCAACATTTTGAACGGTACACGTTCAGTGTTTGCTCGAGATGCTTCAGTTGGTGGTAGCCAGTACACGAGTTTGTTACAGAAGGAACTCGGGTTGAGCTTCGAACAAGCTGAAGGTGTTAAGCGTGGAATGCCGTTGCCTGACGGAATTGAAGCGCGGCCTATTCAGCCGATTATCGAGACGGTCTCAGATATCCTCGCGCTTGAAGTTAAAAAGACAATTGATTTCTATCGAGCTACTGCTGCTGAAGGTGACACTACGATCCAGAAGATTCTGTTGGCGGGCGGTGGTTCAAAACTTCCCGGTCTCGCCGAGTTTCTGTCGCGACGTTTTGAGATACCTGTGGAAGTCTTCAATCCTTTCCGACAGATCGAAGTAGACAACAAGAAATTTGACCCAGACTACATGAGAGAAATAATCCCCGAGATGGCAGTTGCCGTTGGTCTCGCCCTGAGAGGAGTTGAGGCATGATCAAGATCAATCTACTCGAATCCGTTACGGATCGCCCACAGGGCGTGGCGCTGGTTGAAGAGAAGGTTGCCAGTCCGCGGATTCAAACAATATTGCTTGCCCTGACGGTGTTCGCCCTGATGACCCTGGCAATGGGTTTTGAATACCTGAGCGCCACCAGTGCTCATACGGCAGCCCAAAAGGAACTCGAGAATCAGCGTCGACGAAATCAGGAGATGCTCGCTGTTCAAAAAGAGCAGATGGAACTTCAGAAGAAGGTTCAGGAGATCCAGGCGCGAATCGACGCCATCAAGAAGTTGCGGGAATCACAACAGGGACCAAGTGCGGTGCTTCATGAGATCAAGGCAAGGTTTGATGCCGTTCCCGGTCTCTACCTGAAGAGCATTGAACAGAAAGAAAATGAAGTCACTATTAAAGGTGAATCTCCTAATGAGTACTCGGTGACCAAATTTGGCCAGAGTCTCGAGTTCTCGAACGGGTTGTTCAGCAATCTCAACATCGAAACTCAACGTGAGGCCGCGAAGGGTGTAACGGCGGTTCAAACGAGCTCATCTTCTGGTTCCACCAATGTTGAGACAGTCAAACCGGAAGTTGTGAGCTTTGTAGTTAAGGCCAATTTCGGAGCATCGAAAATTCAGGCTGCGACGACGGCCGCCGCACCCGCCAATCAAGTTGCGATGAAGAAGTAAACGCCCTATCCAATTAGGTACTTCAAACGATAAGGAATAACGAGATGAAAGTCGGCAAGCTTCCACACCTTCCCTGGTACCTGCGATTAGTGGTCTTCGTCGCTATTGCCGGTTCGATGTATGCGGGATTTTGGTATTTCGTGACGCGTGGGACGCGCACTGAAACCAAATCGATGCAGGATGAAATCGCAACATTATTGACGCGCAATGCCGAGGCTCAAATCGCTTCGCAACGTCTCAACGAGTTTCGTGCAATCTACAA
Source organism: Pyrinomonadaceae bacterium (assembly GCA_036006355.1). Classification (GTDB taxonomy): domain Bacteria; phylum Acidobacteriota; class Blastocatellia; order Pyrinomonadales; family Pyrinomonadaceae; genus PSRF01. The sequence goes on from DASYPT010000141.1 coordinate 9,416, forward strand.
GGCTCGCGAAGAAGAGTACTCCGAGCTGAAAGCACTGCTTCCTGAGCAAAGAGAATTGACGATGGTGTTACAGGGAGTCCAGGACCGCGTTCACAACACCGGTTTAGTGCTGGCCCGATTCAACCCGAAGGAAGATATCCAGCAAGAGAACTATAGCGGTAAGAAGATCGAAGTCGGTGTAGTCAGCTCATTTGCTGGTCTCCGCGCTTTCTTTGAGCAGTTGGCCCATTACCAACGAATCGTCTCCGTAACGAACTTCGAATTAAAACAACTCGAGCAGCAATCGCCAACAAAGACGATCGATGCCCGGTTTGACTTAACTGCTTACTACGTTTCTGCCGAGAAGTTGCAAGGGCAGGCAAGACCAACCCCAAACAAAGCCGGATCGGGTGGTTCGGTCCCAGCGCCTGTTGTGCCTCAACCTTCGAAGTAACAAACGCAACAGACGAACTTAAGGAAGTGAAAAGATCATGATGAACAACCCAAAGAGACTAGGAATCGTTGGTTTGCTGTTGAGCGGGACGATCGCTTTCGGTGCGACTAAGGTTGTCGTTGCACAGGACGCGGAAACAAAGCAGGAGACAACAGCAAAGACTCGCAACGTTAATAGCGGACGCGATCCGTTCAAGAAATACGAGCCACCCAAAGTCGTCATCAAGCGGATAGCCGGTGAAGTCATGATTCCGTCCATTCAGGAGCGGATCAATATGTACAAAGCGCAGAAGCAAGCAGCGATGAACGCTCGCATGCCCGCGCCCAAACCAACGACTGCTTTATTGTTGAATGAAATTCAGGTGATCGGAATCACTCGAACACCGCGGGGTTATGCGGCGATTGTTGAAGCGACTCCGATTAAACTCTCCTACGTTATCTATCCAGGCGAACCGTTTTACGATGGTCAACTGGTCGCCATCGAAGACAAGTCGCTTATTTTTAGACACGAGACGATCTACACGGATGGTCGCCGCGCGAAGAATGTTGAAACGAAACTTCTGCGACAGCCCAGCCAGGTGAACGCTATGGTCACAGCCCCATCCTCAGACGCAGTTGCTGCCAAACCTTAACTTTCCGGCTTGGGTTCACCAGGCCAACGCCGCGAGGCTCGGGTGACGAGCTGAGCACTTTGAAAACAACAAAGGATGATGCCGTGTTTGTGCGGCGCGCGCTTTAGTTGCTTTGAGCAATCGAGCGTAGTGCGTGACGGTAACATCCCAAAATTCCCTAAGGAGGGAACGATGTCTTATCAGCCTCGAGTAAGAACAGCTATCTGGACAACGCTCGTCCTGACGCTTGTCTGTCTTTTCAGCACAAGCGGTATAGCTGCCCCCCAGGATTCAAATGTTTCCGGAAGCGTTGCTGGCTCAGCTCCAGTAAAGCAACCAACACAGCAGACCGCCACAGCGGCCCCGACTCCGACTCCACCGGTTGGAATGTCGCGCTCAACTGACAAGCAGTCGGAGCAGGGCAAGCAATACGGTCAACCAGGATTTGTTGGCGAACCCATCAACCTGAACGTTGTTAACGCCGACATCCGCGACATTCTGAACTACATCACCGATCAGTACGGAGTGAACTTTGTGATCGACAGTTCAGTTAGCGCCGTGCCGGTGACAGTGAATGTTCAGGACGTCCCGTGGAATGTAGCGCTTGATGCTGTGCTGAAAGCCAATCGTCTCGGAGTCGAGGTGAACGGAAATATTCTTCGCGTTGCGACTACAGAGGTACTCGCTAAAGAGGCTGAGACTCAAAAGATAATTAACGATTCGCGCCTCGATGCTTCACCACTTGTAACGGAATTTATCCGGCTCAATTACGCGCGCGCCTCGGGTACGTTGGCCCAGGCTGCGGGTTCCACCGGTGCATTTTCCGGTGGCGCCACGAACCTGAGTTTTAGCGGTGGTGCCGGTGGTGATTCAACTGGCGGTAGCGGCGATCAAGGTTTGTTACCAATTATTTCACGTCGTCTTTCACGTCGTGGAGGTATTGAAGTTGACGGTCGGAGCAATACGCTAATCATCACTGACGTCAAAGAAAACATCGATGCCATTCGACAACTCGTTGCCATCCTGGATCAACCAGAACCGCAGGTTGAAATTGAAACTCGGATCGTGATTGCGCAGCGGAACTTCAGCCGCGATCTGGGTGCTCAGTTGTCAATAGGCGTCCAGAACCCCAGCCGAGGTGCTTTAGGGAATGTTTCAACGCTGCCAACCACGAGTACAGGTGGAACCGGCGGCGCCGGCGGCGGAACTGGCGGAACTGGAGGAACAGGTGGATCAGGGGGAGCAGTCACTCCTGGTCCTGTTAAGAACGGCGTGTTCGGCGGTTTGTTGGGCACTACGGCACCGAATCCATCTCTTGCCGCAGCTGCAGCGACCACTGTCATCGGTCTGACAACAGGTATTTTTGGCACCGCACAGATCAGTGCCTTGATCACCATGGCTGAGTCGCGTGGTCAAGCCAAGACTGTTGCGACACCACGCGTCACTGCTTTGAATAATCGTCCTGCGCAGATCGAAAGTGGTTCACAGATTCCTGTGCAAACAACTCAAGCTGCCAGCGGAACTGCTGTAGTGACGACAACATTCGTCTCGGTTCCATTACGTCTCTCAATCACGCCACAGATCACAGACGCAGGAACCGTCGTATTGAGAGTCACGATTGAAAACAACACCATCAATACTGGTATTGCAGTTGGTGGCGTACCGGGCATCGATACACAGCGGATGCAGTCCGAAGTGCTCGTTCCAGACGGTGGTACTACTGTTATGGGCGGTGTACTGGCTGATACCGAAGGTGAGACAAAACAACGTACGCCTGGCATCGCTTCAGTTCCTGTCCTTGGCAATCTGTTCAAGCGAAAGCTAACGACCAAGGCCAGCACGGAAATTCTGTTCTTCATCACCCCACATATTTACCGTCCGGACTACCAGGGTAAGCCGATTAGCGGAGCAGTCAGCAACGGTCCGCGGACAGTCACCATTCCTCAGCCTGTGCCGTTAGGCAATCCGGGTAGCAACACGCCCACCCCGACTCAGTTGCAACAACAACCTACAACTCCTCAAACGACGACGCCGGGAACTCTGCAGTTACTGCCAGCCCCGACGCCGAACACAGTGCCTGCTGGCGCGCCGACGGCAAGACCGGGCGCGATCGGCGGTCAGCGACCTTAAGGAGGAAAATGGATGTTCAAGGAAATGCTTGAGTCCATGATTGAGCGCACCGAGGGCAGCCTCGGTGCTCTCATTATGGGAACCGATGGAATTGCGGTAGAGAAAGTCTTGGGTGAAGCAGGGGCTGATGCGAATCTCGATGTAGCCGCAGCTGAATTCACGTCACTTGTGCGAAATGCCCAACGAGCTGGCAACGATACGGGTTTAGGTGCGTTACGTGAACTCGTTATTTCGCTGGAAAACGCAATCGTGCTGATGCGGGTACTGACTAAGGATTACTTTGTGGTATTGGCGATTGGCGCCGAGGGCAATATTGGCCGAGGAAGATTTGAATTAAGAAAAGCAGAATTGAAACTGGCCAAAGAGTTCGCGATCTAGTTACCCAATTTTGTATGAAATTAAGTTCCCTTAGGTTAGCTCTGCTCGCTTTGGCGGTTTGCGCGTTTACTTGCGGGTATGCTCGTGCCAATTCGTTTGTCGGCAAAGTCATTGAGATCAACGATGGCGACGAAATCACCGTCTTCAACATGAACCGGCCCGTTCGGATCAGGTTGATTGGAATGGATGCGCCTGAACGAAACCAGCCCTTCGGCGACATCGCGCGACAACATCTTTCGGATCTGGTTTACGACAAACAGGTCCTGATCGAGTATTCAGGCATTGGTCAGCACAGCAGTTTGATCGGTCGAGTTCTACTAAACGATGTTGATATCAGCGCGCAAATGATTCGCGATGGTGTGGCCTGGTTTGACCCACGTGCCATTCTTTCAGATTCGCAACATGATATTTACTTCCAATCAGAACAGGCAGCACGCAAAGAGCACCGCGGTCTCTGGCAATCGGAAGGAGCGATTGCTCCCTGGGAGTTTGTCAAAGCAGAAGCCAGCCAACGAAAGGCGAGCACAGGAACGAATTCGGCAAGCAGCGGGTCCCCTAAATCCAACAATCCGGCGTCCGAGCTAAATAGCTTGAGTCTGTTGCCCACCGGTAGCCGGACTGCCAGACCCTTATCAAGTCTATCCGACGTGTATTCAGCCATGAGTGAATCGCGCAAACAGTGGTACACGTTCCAGCCCAAAGGAGAAAACTTTTCTGTTTTTGTTCCGAAGGGCGGTTTGGAGGACTTCAAGCCAATTCCATACAAGGGCCAAACGATAAACGTCAACACATACGTGGTTCGCGACGGATTCTCGATCTACGCTTTGACATGGGCCATCGGACCGAGTGACGGTGCCAGTGACGCGGACGCGGTGAAGTTTGGGCTGAACGCGATCTACAAAGACATGAACGCAGCCTTTGATGCGGCGCGATTGAACACTGGCTTTGATTGTGAACCCGCGAACGAGCGGAAGTTTTCGGCCGCTGGTTACCTTGGCAAGGAATTCGATCTCACTTCCTGTCCGATTCGAGGTCTCGCCAAGGTATTTACCAGAGAGGTTGGTAGCCGCCGACAGATTTACCTGGCGTACGTGTTTTCAAACGACATGGAACCGTCGGTATCGAAATTCATTAAGTCATTTCGTGTTGGTGCGGATAAGAATTGAATGTCCGATATGCTTTAGCTTGTCGCGCCGCAACCAACCAGACCCGAAGGTTCAAAGGCACTTGGAAACTCACGGCTTGGTTGGCTGCGTCACGACAAGCTAATAAAGCATATCGGACATTGTTTTACGGCAGCTTCACGTAGGGCATGCCACGCATGATGATCTGTTGACGGCGAGCGACATGATGCGCCGCGATTGAACACTGGCTTTGATTGTGAACCCGCGAACGAGCGGAAGATTTCGGCCGCTGGTTACGTTGGCAAGGAATTCGATCTCACTTCCTGTCCGATTCGAGGTCTCGCCAAGGTATTTACCAGAGAGGTTGGTAGCCGCCGACAGATTTACCTGGCGTACGTGTTTTCAAACGACATGGAACCGTCGGTATCGAAATTCATCAAGTCATTTCGTGTTGGTGCGGATAAGAATTGAATGACCGATATGCTTTAGCTTGTCGTGTCGCAACCAACCAAGCCGTGAGTTTCCAAGCCTGTGAACCTTCGGGTCTGGTTGGTTGCGTCACGACAAGCTAAAGCATATCGGACATTGTTTATGGCAACTTCACGTAGGGCATGCCACGCATGATGATCCGTTGACGGCGAGCGACACGACGCGGATTCACTTGTGGGTTGTATACTGTCCGCGGATTTGGAATCATCGCCGAGAGAAATGCGCCTTCGTTGAAACTCAAAGCTGATGCCGGCTTATGAAAATAGTTTTGAGAAGCGGCTTCCGCACCGTAAATCCCGTCTCCCCACTCGATGACGTTCAGATAGATTTCAAGAATCCGGCGCTTGGTTAACATCCGCTCAAGCATCAACGTAACAACTGCTTCCTGACCTTTGCGAATGAAAGAACGCTGTGACGACAGATAAAGGTTTTTTGCGAGCTGCTGACTGATTGTTGAACCGCCACGCTTAAACTCAGGAAGATTTGGAAGCCAATCGTCATCCTCACCTTCCTTCTTCGCCTCTCGAGCCGCCTCGCGTTGCGCCTGCTCCCACGCTTTTTGAATTGCCTGGTAATCAAAGCCGTGATGACTTGTGAAGTTTGTGTCTTCGCCTGCCAGAACTGCACGCTGCAGATTTACGGAGATCTTGTCGAGGGGAACCCACATTTGTTCTCGTTTGGGTTGTTGGCCGTGATCGAGTGCTTCATCAGCGCGAGTTTCAATCAGGGAAGTCGACGACGGATCGTGAGAGCGCAGTAGGAAGACTCTGAAAAAGATGATCGCTTCGTAAAATACGATACCCAGCAAAATGCCGAGCACAATTCTGAAGACCCAACGGAGAATCGTTCTCATGCCGTTTGAAACTTCTCCGCTGGGAGGAACGACGCACAGCCAGTCCGGGTTTCAAAGACTTCCTTCACTGTTCGAATCGTGTTGCAGTGTATCTCGACGGTGTCAGTGATCTGCTTTCCATAACCCCCCGACATCACTGTCGTCACGGGAATCTCGCGGTCGTAACACCCGCGGAGAACCATCTCATCACGTGCTCTTAATCCGTCGATTGTTAACGAGAGCTTTCCGAGTTTGTCGGCTTCATGCGGATCTGCACCTGCCAGGTAAAAGACGATTTCAGGATCGTGCTGAAAAACCATGGGAAGACTTTCTGACAATCTATTCAGATAGTTTTCGTTGGTTGTTCCGTCAGGCAATTCAACGTCGAATCGTGATCTTGCCTTAAACAATGGATAGTTGTTTGCCCCGTGCATCGAAAATGTGAAAGTGTCGTTATCTTCAGCGAAGACGACTGCAGTTCCGTCACCCTGGTGAACGTCGCAATCGATGATGGCGGCTCGTCGAATCAGTCCTCGCGAACGTAATGTTCGAATCGCGACTGCGACATCATTCAGAACACAAAAACCTGCGCCATGATCGGGATAAGCATGATGTGTTCCTCCGGCGAGATTAGACGCATAGCCTTCCTCGAGACTGTGTAAGGCCGCAGCAATCGTGCCGCCAACCGCGTAAAAAGAGCGACGCACCAATGATTCCGACCAGGGTAATCCCAATCGTCGAATCTCTTTTTGACTTAACGTGCCGTTGCAAAGACGTGTGACGTAATCTGCTGAATGAACCAGAAGAACATCATTCATATCCGCAGGCGCGGGCTCGAAGAGTTCGTTCGGTTGGAGCGTTCCTTCGCGAAGGAGTTGGTCTCTCACTAATTCAAATTTTCTAATTGGGAAGATGTGGGCGTCGCCGATATTGGCGTAGTAGTTAGATGTGTAAAAAACGCGCATGCTTCGTGTGGGGATAGTAGCACGGATGCTTAGTAGTCAGTGGTCAGTAGTATAGGACCTATTAGACCTATAGGACCTATTCTCCTGACCACTGACTTGTTTCGTTGACAGTCCCTCGCGGCTCAAGCTATCTTGTTATCCCGTGAATCACACGGGCTCAAATCCCACTAAACAATTCAAAAGTACCACCGTCGTCGTAATTCCTGCTCGTTTCGCTTCCACTCGTCTGCCCGGAAAAGCGCTCCTGGACATTGCCGGGAAACCTATGATTTGCCGTGTTGCGGAAAGGGCGCGCGCCGCAAGCAACGTCGATAGGGTGATTGTGGCAACCGATAATGGAGACATTCTTCACGCAGTGGCTGCGCATGGATTTGAGGCTGTTTTAACTGCAGAAACACACACGAGCGGAACAGATCGAATCGCCGAAGTCGTCCAGTCAATACCCGACGCAGAGATAGTTGTTAATCTCCAGGGAGATGAGCCACTGATCTCACCTCAAACCATTGAACGTGCGGTTGAGCAGATGAAGGCAGAGCTCGATTCGAACGATGGCGCCGGCATTGTAACTACGTGGGAGCCGATTGAGACGTTCGAAGACTTGATTAATCGTGACATTGTCAAAGTGGTGGTCGGCGAACGCGAACAGGCTGTTTACTTTTCAAGATCACCGATTCCATTCCCCCGAGAAGCTGTAGCAAGGCACGGTTTTTCCGAGGCCGCCTTCCTGAACGAACCAGATTTGATAAAGCATTATCGGAAGCACACCGGTCTTTATGTTTATCGTCGTGACGTCTTACTGGGTTTCGCAAGCTGGCCGCAGACTGCGCTCGAAAAGTTTGAAGGACTTGAACAGCTTCGCGCACTCGAACGCGGCGTGGTAATCAGGGTAATCGAGGCAAGCAGTTCCTCAGTAGGCGTCGATACGCCGGCTGATCTCGAACGAGTTAGAGAATTGATTGTTTCCAAGACAATCAAAATGTCGACGCTGAGGTAACCGTTGATGAGTAATTGGATTGGTTTGGGAGTAATTCTTTTCCTGGTGGCTTGCGGACTCTTTGCTTTGTCAAGGCTTGGCAAACCCTATGACATTACTGTGGAAGAGTATGAACGAAGAGCACAGGAAGGGCCGGGCCTGCTCGGCGCAGGTCTGATAAGTTTACAGAAGGCTTTAGATCCGGCGGCGGAAAAGGCGGCTGAGGTTCAGGAAGATTTTCGACAGGGCCGGTACGATGGTGAACAGGAATCAGGCGATCCACCCGAACCGGGAGCACCCGATTCAAACGAACAGCAAAACAACATGAGCGAGGAGGAATTCAATGCCTAAATACATTTTTGTAACTGGTGGCGTGGTTTCGAGTCTGGGTAAGGGCTTAGCCGCTTCGTCAATCGGTTGTTTGCTCGAGAGTCGCGGGTTGCAGGTCGCGCTGATCAAGCTCGACCCGTATATCAACGTCGACCCTGGCACGATGTCTCCATTCCAACACGGCGAAGTGTTTGTCACAGACGATGGTGCGGAGACGGATCTGGATCTTGGTCACTACGAGAGGTTCACACACGCACAGTTGTCGCAAGCCAATAACTGGACGACCGGTCGCATTTATCTCTCAGTTATCGAAAAGGAAAGACGAGGCGACTACCTCGGTAAAACGATCCAGGTCATCCCGCACATCACGAATGAAATCAAGGAAGCGGTTCGCAGAGTTGCCGAGAACGATAAACCAGACGTAGTCATCGTGGAAATTGGCGGAACGGTAGGTGACATTGAGTCGTTGCCGTTCCTGGAGGCGATTCGCCAAATGGGTAATGAAGAGGGAACTGGAAACGCACTTTTTATCCACGTCACATTGGTCCCTTACATTGCTGCCGCCGGTGAATTAAAAACCAAACCAACGCAACACTCAGTTCGCGACTTACGCGAGATTGGGATTGCGCCAGACATTCTGCTTTGCCGTTCGGAAAAACCGCTGTCGCGAGATTTGCGTGGAAAGATCGCCCTGTTCTGCAACGTTAAAGAATCAGCAGTAATCAGTGCGCAGGACGTCGATACCATTTACGACGTTCCACTGGCCTTTCATGAACAGGGTCTCGATGGTTTGATCGTCTCCCTGCTGGGTTTAGAACAACGAGCTCCTGAAGCAAACCTGACGGAATGGCGAAATCTCGTCGCCACAATTCGTGAGCCGTCCGGCGGTGAAACTTCCATAGCTATCGTTGGTAAGTATGTTGAGCTGGAGGATTCTTATAAATCACTTCGTGAAGCGTTAACGCATGGTGGTGTGGCCAACAATCTTCGAGTCGATGTGAAGTGGATTGAGTCGGAAGAGTTAATGGACAACGACTACGAGGATCGTTTACGCGATTTCGACGCGATCCTGGTACCCGGTGGTTTTGGTAAACGAGGCATCGCCGGAATGATTAGAGCAATTTACTACGCCCGGAAAACTCGAACGCCATACTTCGGTATCTGTTTAGGAATGCAGACGGCGTGTATCGAGTACGCGAGAAACGTTTGTGAACTCAAGGATGCGGATTCAACGGAGTTCGATTTAGAGACGCCAAACCCGGTCATATTCAAGCTCCGCGATCTCGTTGGTGTTGAGGAGTTGGGAGGTACGATGCGTCTGGGCGCATGGCCATGCAGGCTGGCGCCAGGTTCATTGGTGAGCGAGATCTATGGTGGAGTTGAAGAGATCAGTGAACGTCACCGACATCGATATGAATTTAATCCCGAATATCGTCAAAAACTGGAAAGCGAAGGTTTAGTTTTCAGTGGCGTGTCGCCCGATGGTAAGTTCGTGGAGATGATCGAACTTTCACGTGAGGTCCATCCCTGGTTCGTGGCCGGACAGTTTCATCCTGAATACAAGTCAAAACCGTTGAGTGCGCATCCGCTATTTGCCTCATTCGTTCGAGCGGCATACGAAAATAGACTACAGTCTGAAACGGTGATGGAAAAAAACGGAGAAGTTGATTTGGTTGTGCATGAGCGGCTCAGCGCAACAAGCGGCGATTAATCGCCGCCCCGTATAGGACCTATTCGACCTATTGGACCTATACTGACTGCTGATCCGGACATTCGGGCGTAAATTTCCTCGCGGAGTGCATCGAATCACGTTTTCGGCGATAATCCTCGGGCCCGTTGTCTTCCCTCGAAACAAATAGTTACTGATGCTTCTTTGTCCAACATGCGGAAGACACTACCCTTCTAACGTCCAGTTTTGTACGGTCGATCAAACTGCGCTGCAGGCAGACCCTACCGCCGCCGAAACCACCAATGCTGCAGATCCTCTGATTGGACAGACTCTCAACAACAAATATCGGATTGAGCAGCCCCTCGGAATCGGTGGGATGGGCACCGTCTACCGCGCACGCCATTTGCTCATCGATCGCGCCGTTGCTGTAAAGGTTCTCAATCAACGGCTCTTCGAAGATGAAGCGGCGCGTGCACGTTTTCAACGTGAAGCAAAAGCGGCAGGTCGCCTGCAGCATTTAAACGCAGTAGCTGTTACCGACTTTGGACAGACCTCGGGAGGCTACGTTTACATCGTTATGGAGCTACTCGAAGGTCGTACCCTTCGGGAGATTCTTGCGAAAGAAGCACCACTTGAAACTGCGCGTGCGGTGTCTTTAATGCTCCAGGCCGCAGCGGCAGTCGCCGCCGCGCACGATGCTGGCGTAATTCATCGTGACCTTAAGCCGGCAAACATTTTCGTCACTCAAAGTGCTGATGCTCCTTCCATCGTCAAAGTCCTCGACTTTGGAATCGCCAAACTCGCTGCCGAAACTTTAGATGACGACGAACCGCATACACTTACTCAGCTCGGCGCGATGATTGGTACCCCGCGTTACATGTCACCCGAACAATGTAGCGGACTCGAACTTACTCCCGCCGCGGATGTCTATAGTCTGGGAGTAATTCTTTATGAGATGTTGACTGGAACGGTTCCATTCAGTGGCTCATCTCCACTGGCAATTGCGGTGAAGCAGACCTCTGAATATCCCCGGCCACCCAGGGAGATCGTTGCTGCTATCCCAGATGATCTCGAAAAGGTTGTTCTGCATGCACTCGAGAAGGATGCAAAGGATCGACCTGCAAACGCTGCCGAGTTCCGAAGTGAACTCCTGGAGGTAGCTGAAAAACTTGGCCTCGAGTATCACGCCCTGATTTCGTCACCGGATCTCGCAGCATTGCGTGACGTTGGTGTCGAATCACCGTCGGGACGTTTGATTGTGGATCTTTCACGACTGCGCGAAGGTCGTGTTCTCACCTCTGGACAAAATGAGACGACCGTCTTAGCCGCACCAAACCGAACGGCGAATAACACATTTTCAAGAATGGAAATCGGGTTCAGACGGGGTTATAGCGGCAAATTAGTCGTTGTTGCGATGGTGCTTTTTGCATTGATGGTTTCAGGGATTCTGTTTTTTGCCAGCAAGGCTCGCAAAGCTAATGTCCCGGCGGCTGCCACAACGAACATCGATCCTTCTCCCACACCGCAGCCATCAGGTTTGCCATCACCCTCGGCGAGTGCCACACAGAAACCGAGACCATCGCCCAGTCCCGAGCCTTCGGCCAGTCCTTCTCCGAGTCCTGATAAAAAGCGAGGCAAGGTAGGTTCGGTTATGAATAAGGTCAAGCGTATACTCACGAAGCCGTTTTGATGAGTCTATGAATAAGCCAGCAAAACCGAATACGTTCTCCGTCGGCAACGCGACGTTTGGTGATGGACGTCTCACTGTGATTGCGGGACCCTGCGTGGTCGAGAGTTCCGATCATGCGATGATGATGGCGCGCGAGTGTTTGGCGCGAACAAAAGATGCCGGGCTCGATTTTGTTTTTAAGTCGTCATTTGATAAGGCAAATAGATCTTCGATCAAGAGTTTTCGTGGCTTGGGAATGGAGGCCGGACTTGAGGTACTCCACAACATAAAAACGGACGTCGGTGTTCCAGTGCTGACCGACGTACACGAGGTTTCTCAAGTCGATCGGGTTGCGGAGGTTGTGGACGTACTTCAGATTCCCGCCTTTCTTTGCCGCCAAACTGATCTGATCCTGGCAGCTGTAAAAACAGGCAAGGCAGTGAATGTAAAGAAGGGACAGTTTTTAGCTCCGCAGGATGCAGGAAACATCGTTACAAAAGCTCGGCAGGCAGGATGTGAAAAGCTGCTGCTTACAGAGCGTGGCGCAACGTTTGGTTATAACAATCTGGTCGTAGACATGCGATCGTTTCCGATAATGAGGAGCTTTGGAGTGCCGGTTGTATTTGACGTGACGCACTCATTGCAATTGCCGGGCGGGCTCGGTGATGCAACGGGCGGGCAATCGGAATACATCGAATTTCTCGCTCGCGCTGGGGTCGCGTGTGGTGTCGATGCTGTGTTTATGGAAGTTCACGATTGTCCTGAACGCGCGCTGTCGGATGGGCCAAACGCTCTGCCATTAGATCGGATGCAGTCGCTCCTCAATATTTTGCGTGATATTCATCAACTGGTTCGTTCAATGTCCGACGAACTTTAAGTTTGTCGTGTGTGATTATAAGAGTCGTCTGATAACAAGCGGGCCTGAACTCAACGAGCGACAAATTGAAGTTCGTCGGACTTATTCTTCTATCCCGAGTCGATTATGAGGATTCTTTTTTCTTTAATGCTGTGTCTTGTGTTCGCCCTCGATTCGAGCACAACGGCCCAAACTCAAGTTGCTCCTGCATTATGGCAGGTTGATGCATTTGATCTTGCTGTCAATGTTCAGCAAGCCGAGCGACAGCTTGGTGTTGTTGCTACACTCAAGGCGACGAACATAGGTGGCAGTCCTGGCCGGACGTTCACTATCAAGTTACATTCAAAAGCGAAAATCAGTTCCGTAACCGTTAATGGAGCACCGGCCAATTTTCGGCCGGGAAACGATCCGCGCGGAGACCTAATGCGCGCTGAGGTTTCGCTGACCGGTGCTGCGAGTCCAAACACTTCCGCAACGCTCGTTGTCAGCTACACTCTGCCAATCGAAAGCAATTCGGGCACGGCCGCAATAAGCCCGGTCGGCACGCAATTCCTACCATTATCGATTTGGTATCCGACACCGAATACGCCATACACGCTTCGGGGGGCTGATACGGCACCGTTCCGAATATCAGTGAACCTATCTAATGTCGTCTCCTCCGGAATTGATAAGTCCTCCGGCGGCACGAGCGTTTTTGAGCAACCCTTGTCGGGTGAACCATTCTTTGTTCAGGGAAACTGGGACAAGGTCGATGGCGCCGGCGAAGGCAAGGGAATCAGTGTCTTAATTCCCAAGGGCAGCAATGCCGATGAAAGAAAACAAGCGGACTCATTGGTCGCATTCAGTAGTGCGGCGCGAGCATTCTTTGCCGGCGTGTTTGGAGAAGCGCCGGATGTTCCCATTCGTCTCGTGTCGGTCAGGCGGGGCGCGGGAGAAAGCGACTCAGGTACCGTTCTCTTTGATGCAAATACCCTTCGCCTGCCACGGATTGACGCAGCGACAGCGTTGTCGATCGCAGAGGCAATGAGTCGTCTGTGGTTTGGCGGACAAACACCAATTCGCGGAGAGGGATCCGGCGTTATTAAGGAGGGACTTGCGAGGTTCTTGGCGACGCAGTTTCTCGAAAAACAGTTCGGTCACGATGCCGTACAGTCAGAGCTCCTGCGCGAACGCATCGCGTATGCAGCCGTCGCTCAGCGTGATGCTCCGTTGGCTCGTGCTACTCAGCTGGACAGTACTTACTGGGGATCAGTTCCGAATCGCGGTGCGATGTTTTGGCGACTCGTAGATCGCCGGTTAGGCCATGACGCGTTTTTAGGCGTACTCAAATCAGCACTACAGTCTGCCAAGACAGATAACAATGGTTTAACTCTCGCTGGCTTGCGGGCGGCTATCGTTCAACGCGGAGGCGACCCTTTGAAGGCTTTGCTCGACCAGCAGCTTGATCAAGTCATCGACACTGATTTGCTCGTCGGCCTTCCCCAGTCTCGCGGAAATGAGTCCGTTTCTGCACTCCGAAATCTTGGTTCGATCGACGTGACAGTTACCGTTGCCGGAACTACTGAACAGGGCCAAACGGTGCAGGCGGAAACCACGATCCCTGCAAAGAACTTCGCGGAGGCAGTATTCAAAACACCTGCCCGCATCGTTCGCGTTGAAGTTGATCCGGAAAAGCTTTATCCGCAAACCGATTATGGAAACGACACTGTGCCGCGCGTTAGAGATCTTCCTGACGCTCTGACCCAGGGAGCAGCACAGCTGGGTGGTCAGGAGTATCCAAAGGCCGAAGCAACCGCGCGAGAAATGTTAGTCGCAGCGCCTCGTTTGCAGGAGGCTCGCATCCTGTTGGGTCGTGCACTCGTTGGCGAAAACAAACTCGACGAGGCTGAAAAGGTTTTCCGAGCTTCTTTGGATGAGCCCCTGCCGTTCACCGCAACTTTAGCCTGGGCCAATATCGGTCTTGGAGAGATTAGTCTGAAACGCAACCAACCTGCTGAGGCAGTAAAGCGATTCAATGACGCTGTTTTTGCAAGTCGTGACTATCCTTCTTCTTTGGCGGCGCGGTCTGCTCGCATTCGCGCCGAACAAGCGGCCAACAACGCACCGCCAGTTGATGAGTCTGTGCGGTCGTTTGTGACTCAGCTGTCGCAAGCGGTTGTTAGCGGAAAGAAGACGGAGCTGGAAGCGCGTGTAGTTTCTGGTGAGTTAGTAAGATTTATCAACGCCAGCATCGGCACTGACGCCTGGAATACCACAGTCATACGCACAGAGCAGTTGAACGCAGATCTTATTGCGGCCGACGTCAGCATCACGGCCAGGAAACTCGGAAAGGAAGGAACGGGTACGGCCGTGTTAATGCTGACCCGCACGCCTTCAGGTCTAAAGCTTCTTGGTATTGAGCTGTTTGAAGAAATGCATCAATGAGTGAATCATCATCGCTTCAGGACCGGGCAGCTCGCATCAAGTTGTTGTTGATGGACTGCGATGGTGTTCTAACTGACGGGCGTATTTGGATACTCTCTGATGAAGATGATCAAAAGGAATTTCACACACGGGACGGGCTTGGGCTCGAATTGCTTCACAGTGCCGGGCTAAGCAGCGGAGTTATTTCGGGTCGTTCTTCCACGGCAGTTGAGCGACGCGCGCGAGGTCTTGGGATGACCTATGTGCATTTGGGCTGTGATGACAAACTGGCCGCATTCAATGAAACGATCAAAGGCGCTGGCGTATCAAACGATGAGGTAGCGTTCATTGGCGATGACCTGAACGATATCCCGCTGATGAAGCGTTCTGGTTTGGCCGTGGCAGTTGCTGATGCCAGTGCGGAAACGATCGGAACTGCACATTATGTAACCAGGGTGGACGGCGGATACGGCGCCGTGCGCGAGGTAATTGAACTAATTCTTAAAGCGCAGAATCGTTGGGCGGATGTCGTTGGCAAGTTCCTCGGTGCGTGATTCCTGAAAAGAGATCACGTTGACACCAGGACCGGTCTTAACTATCTTCCTCTTGGGTTTCCTTCCACCGGTTTTGGAACAGTCTTGAAAGCTATCTCCAAGTGGGCGGGTGTGGCGCAACGGTAGCGCATCAGCTTCCCAAGCTGAGGGTTGCGGGTTCGAATCCCGTCGCCCGCTCCAATAGACTCCCCAAAAGGAGATCGCTATTTACGGATGTCGGGATCCTTTACAACTTCGGCGGAGTCAAACTATGAAGATCTTTTTCTTCGTCCCGCTTATTTGTTCTTTTCTCCTGCTTCCACAACAGGTCTCAACTGACGCTTCGCAAATCGAGGTGACGACGTATAAGTGGTCGAAAGCGCGTCGCACAATCGAGAAAACAGAGGCGCCCGACGGGATTACTCCACCAGCAAGCGCAATGATTCCGCAGAACAAAAACTTCGCGCGGAATGTTCGCATGAATGACCCACAAGGTGTTCGAGATCCGAATGCGGACACACTGGACGGTCGAAGCGCTCAAATCGAGAAAAATGTTCAGGAAGCGCGTTCGCCTCAAACAAAGCAAGTGGACGGCTTTGCTTACCGAGTGAAGGTCAAAAACTCCGCCGCTCAGGTAGTCGAGGTTTTGTTTTGGGAGTATCAGTTCATCGACCCAGCCAACGAATCGAACACAACCCGCCACCAATTTCTTTGTGGGCTCAGCCTGGCCCAGGGCAAAGAAAAGGAACTTGAGGGGTTTAGTGTCTCAAGCCCTGCTAATGTTGTTAATGTTGAATCATTAGGGAAGAAGGACAGTTCATTTCGCGAGAAGGTGGTCATCAACCGAGTTGAGTACGCTGATGGAACAATCTGGCAGCGCAAAGATTGGAGTTTGAAGGAAGTAAAAGCCAGCTACGAACGTGCCCTCAGGGAGAAATGGCAACCAGGTATGTGCAAGGGCCTTTAGCCAAAACTTTGGTGCTGCCATTTCGCGCGAATTTAGAACGGTGAGCAAAGCAGTGTCCGATATGCTTTAGCTTGTCGTAACGCAACCAAGCCAAGCGGTGTAATCAAGACTTCCCTTGTGAATTTGTGCCTTGGGTTGGTTGCGTCACGACAAGCTAAAGCATATCGGACATTGCTTCGCTCACCGCTCTAATTTGTATGAGCCACCAATCAAGTCAATCGAAAAGTAAAACAGGTTGCGTGCGTGTTTGTGTTATCGCCTGGGCGGAGATTAACTATACTTCAGATACCCAGTAAATAAATGAGACCCTTAGGATACGAGCAGCCAAAGGCAAACGTCCTCATTATTGATGATGACGCGCAAATTAGAGATCTGTTCGTTGCTATATTGGGCAACTCCTGTAGCTGTAGTTCGGTTGCATCCGCCGAGGAGGCCCTCACTAAGTTATCCGAGGAAGCTTTCGATCTCGTAATAAGCGATATCGACATGGAAGGAATGAGCGGCATCGAGCTGATTCCCAAACTTCATTCAATATCGCCCGGCACGGTTGTAGTGATGATCAGTGGACACCAGGATGTCGAGACGGCAATTGAGGCAATGCGAGTAGGCGCTTTCGACTACATCACAAAACCTCTCGATATGCGTCATGTCGATGCTGCATTTCAGCGCGCTTTAGATCATCGAAGTCTTATACGCGAGAAGGAACAATACCGCGAACAGTTGGAGCAACTACTTGAAGAGCGTACCGCCGAGGTCGATTTTCTCGCTTACTACGACACGATTACTCAGTTACCAAATCGCGCATTGTTTGAGGACCGTCTGGCGCAGGCCATCGCAATGGCGAAATCCGCTGGTCAAACCTTAGGTGTTCTCTTCATCTCGCTTGATCAATTCAAGAAGGTCAACGACACGCTGGGACACGGACCGGGTGACATTCTCCTACGGGAATTTGCGGAGCGATTAAAGAGTTGCATTGCACAGACGGACACAATTGCTCGCTTTGGCAGTGATGAGTTCGCACTGCTGCGCACGCAAATCGAAGGTCCGGATGATGTAATTGAAACGATTGGATCGTTATCGCAAGTTCTGAAATTTGGGTTCGAGCTAAATGGTCAGGAGCTTTTTGCCACGGCAAGTGTAGGAATCAGCCTGTTTCCTCTCGATGGCGATGATGGCCAAACTCTGCTGAAGAATGCGGGAGCAGCGCTATACAAAGCGAAGAGATCGGGAGGAGCAAACTATCAGTTCTACACTGCGGACATACACGATCGCGCGTCTCGCAGATTATCTCTTGAAACCACGCTGCGTCGTGCCCTTCAAAATCAGGAATTCCTACTCCACTATCAGCCCAAAGTCTCGGTCGACTCGCTTGAGATTACTGGCGTGGAAGCGTTGGTACGCTGGCATCATCCTCAACTCGGGTTAATTTCGCCGGCAGAATTTATCCCGCTTGCTGAGGACACTGGATTAATTATTCCTATCGGTCAGTGGGTACTAAAAGAAGCATGTCTACAAAATAAGCGCTGGCAGAATCAGGGCTTCGCTCGGATTCGAATGGCAGTCAACATTTCAGCTCGACAACTTCATGATCAAGCCTTTGCCGATACTGTAATCAAAGCTTTAAGAGAGACGAACCTTGAGCCTGAGTATCTTGAATTGGAACTGACCGAGAGTTCCATCATGCAGAATGCTGAGCTCGCGGCAAATGTTCTTAGTAGATTGAAGTCGATGGGTATCTATTGCTCGATTGACGACTTTGGCACTGGCTTTTCGTCGCTTGCTTCGCTGAAAAGACTACCGATAAACGCATTAAAGATCGACAAGTCTTTCGTCTCGGAAGCTCCTTCCGAGCCTGATGACGCAGCGCTTGTGTTGGCTATTATTACCCTTGCTCACAACCTGCGGCTCAGAGTCATAGCGGAGGGAGTGGAGACGGAAGAACAGTTGCGCCTTCTACACCTGTTGCGTTGCGATGAGATACAAGGCGCCCTGTTTAGTAAGCCCTTACCTGCAGATGCTCTTGAATCATTGCTCGATTCGCACTCTGAAGGACAAGTCAGAACGCCAACAACTAGGTAGTCGGTATTCGGTCTTTGCAGAACACTGAATCAAAGACCTAAGGCCAAAAGCCGAAGACCAATCGGCAATTGGCAATTGGAAATCGGCAATGCCCTAGTTCACATATTCAAATCGAGCAACATCGGATTCACCCAGGATTACTGTGTCTCCTGAGTTTAGTGACGTTTCCTTTACGCGTGCGGACTTTGGATCGTTGACGAATGTTCCATTACGTGAGTCCTGGTCAACAATAACCACTCGGCCGTCGCGAACTCCAATCCAAAGATGACGTTTTGAAATTCGCGGATCCGGAACTACTACTTGTGAGCTTGAGCTGTCACGACCCACATACTCACCTTCAGGTTTGATCTCAAACTGCTTTCCAGTAAGCGCTCCTGAAACAAATCTTATTGAGCCGTAATTGATTTGTGCTGTATCCATCTCCGGCGTGATTGCCACAGTGCGTGAGAGATCGATGGTCATACCCTGATCGCCAGGGTTCATTACGGGCGATACCCTGGCCGCCGCAGGCGCCGGAGCAGGATTGTGTGCAGGCGACGCGGACACGGGTGATGGGTTATACGCCGGTGTTGGCGTAGGCGAATACGCTGGAGTTGCCTTCGCCGGAGCGGGAGTTGGTGTAGGGGCAGCTGGTGCTTTCTTCTTCCCGCGACGTCGAGCTACTACAAATATGATGATCGCGATAAGAACGATTGCAATGATCAAGAAGAGAACGACGCCGATGACAGCGACTACCCAAAACGGAAAACTCGACTTGTCTTTGCCTTCCGCCTTGGCTTGCTGGGCTGACTGCAATAACCGGGCGATTTCAGAGTGTTGAGGGAATAGTTGCTGAACCTGCTCGAACTTTGGAATCGCCTCCGAATAGTGTTGTGCCCAATATGACTCTAGTCCTTCGCGATAGAGTTTGTCGGTTGGACCTTCTTCGTTTGTTGCGCCCGCGCTTCGCACATATTCCATCACGGTGTTGGACGGAACTACGAAAGAAAAGCCGGAAACCTCCTGGCCGTTAATTGTGTCACCGCGAAACGTAAGCAGTCCGACAACTTCGTCGTCATCGTTGATTACTGGTCCACCGGAATTCCCGTGAGTGGCTGGTGTGCTTGTTTGCAGGATAGGAGCACCACTGCTCGCAGTTTTCCTCGCAGAAATCTTTCCGTCGTTTATGGTCGCTTCAAACGCTGATTTGCTATCAAGCAATCCCGAGTTGAATGTATCAGCGGCGCCTGGATATCCGATCACTGTGACGTGATCCTGTAGCTTCACTTTTTCAGAATCGGCAAGCTTTAAAATAGGCGCATTCTTAACTTCAATCTTAACAATCGCGACGTCCTTACCCTGATCGTTACTCTCACCCGTTGGTGCTCCATATTGTTTGATCTCAAAAGGAAACGCACTGCCATCGGGAATGATCACATGGTGGAAGAGTTTGAAGCTTTGTAGCGAGCTGTACTGGTCGATAAGATTCGTGTTCAAGCTCCGAGGATCCCGGTTCAGTTGTTTCGCAATCTGCTGAACCATTTGATAGAAGAGTGCTTGCTTTGCTTTTTCTTCGCCGTCGTGGGTAGTTGAGACGACGTGGGCATTGGTTGCAATATAGCCGTTGTTACTAATGAAGAAGCCGGACCCTAATGCGACCAATGAGACATTGTAGGTTTGACCCTGATATCCGGGTGGCTGAAAATAGATCTGGCCCGCGGCGCCATCAACAATGCGCACCACCGCCGGTTTGCTGAACATCGCTAACCGTTCGCCCTGGGAATCGGCACTTGCGGTGAAGTTGCGTTGCGTTGGGAGCATCATGGCTCCGAGAACAAAAGCCCCTAGTGCAACAAAAACTATTCTGCGCATACAAATAACTCCTTGGGGATGTTTTTTGCGGCCAAAGATGTTTAGTCTCAAATCTGAAAGCACGAAAGAAGATGTAGCTTTGGCGCCACTTGGAACAGGTTGGATTCGACGCCAGTCGCAGTCTTGCAGTAGAGTGCTTCTAAAGGAAATCCATACGAAAGTCAATCGAAAATGGCTGATGCGTCTAAGGTAACGAGGCAATCGTGGGAATTACGTACTGTATCTGAACGCTGGAGAACTTGCGGCGTATTGCTTTACTTATGAGCAAAGGCCTGGACTCACAAAAACCACATGGTGCATCGAAGAATTGGTTGGTACGTTACTTGCTGAAATTGATGGAACGGGAGGACTTAAGCGTGACTAAAAAGATTTGTTTGTTCATGCTCGTGTTATCGATGGCTTTGGCTGTCGGTTGTTCTAAATCGAATGAGACTGTGGCGGGTGCTAATGCCAATAGTGCCGCAGAAACCGCTACTCGACCTGGTCCGGACAATTCACAAATCTCGACAAAAGTAGACGCGAATGGCGTCAAGACTGAAGAGCGAGTTTTTCACAACAATCCTCGAATCTCGCGCGTCGTCGTGACGACTGCGAACGGGAAGAGAACCGTCAAGGTTTACTCTCCTAGCGGTGAAGAGCGCGAGGTCAGCCAGAGTGAGTCTGAAGGTGTTCTCGATGCGACAGGAGACAAGGTCGCAGATGCTGCTCACTTTGTGGCGGACAAAAGCGAGGACGTAGCCGGGAAGGCGAAGGACGTGGGTTCTGCCACAAAGGACAAGGCCGAGACAATCGGTGAGAAGACGGTGGACAAGTCAAAAACGGTGGGTGAAAAGTCTGCTGAGGTTGGAAAGACGGTAGGTCAGAAGTCTGCCGAAGGGGCAAAGACGGTAGGTGAGAAGTCTGTTGAGGGCGCAAATACGGTCAAAAACAAAACCGTTTCCGGCGCAAAAAAGGTGGGGAGCGCGGTAAAGAAAGTAATTCCTTAAAGGCGTTGCTAACGGCGGTCGGCAACAGGGGTGACTCTTGGCGTCACCCCTTTTGTTTTTGTTGCTGAGGTATACTTGGAGGAGCCCTGAAACAGAAAGGGACTATGCCGTGGCTGACACTACAAAATTCACTCTAATTTGCCCCTGCTGTGAAGCGACGTTGATGATCGATTCTTCAACGGGAGCCCTGCTTTCGCACGAGGAGAAAACCAAACCTCTTGCTTCTTTTGATGAGATGGTTAAGGGCCTGGATAAGCAAAAACAAATGCGCGAACAGATTTTTGCCCAGGAACTGAGTTCGATGAAAGATCGCGACCGGATCCTTGAAGAGAAATTCCAGGAAGCAATGAAGCGAGCTGAAAAGGACAAAGACAAACCATACCGAAACCCGTTGGACATCGACTAATCAGAACCGGAGCAGCTTGATGGTTTGTTTCACCCGCCTAATCCTCGTCGTCTTTCTCCTTACAACCTTTTCGTTCAGTGGCTTCGCGCAAACGCGAATGCCGCAACTCAAGTTTACCGATCGTTCGCTTGAGAACGGTCTTCGGGTGCTAAGCGTGGCGGACCATTCCAGTCCTACCGTTGCCGTTCAGGTCTGGTATCACGTTGGCTCGAAAGATGACCCACCAAATCGCAGTGGCTTTGCTCATCTCTTCGAACACATCATGTTCAAGAGCACGAGGAATATGAAGTCGGAGATGATGGATCGCCTTACGGAAGATGTCGGTGGTTTCAATAACGCGTTCACGGTAGACGACGTGACTGTTTATTACGAAGTCGTGCCTTCGAATTATCTCGAGACTCTAATCTGGGCTGAGGCTGATCGGCTTTCTGGTCTGAATGTAGACGAAGCAAACTTCAAATCGGAACGTGAGGTGGTGAAAGAGGAGTACCGGCAGAGCGTGCTCGCTCCGCCCTATGGAAAGTTCGAGTATTTACTTCAACAAAAATCGTTTGTCGCACATCCCTACAAGCGTCCCACGATCGGCAGCATCGAAGATCTCGACGCAGCGTCGCTCCATGATGTTCAGGAGTTTCATTCGACGTACTACCGTCCTGACAATGCGACCCTGGTTGTGGTCGGCGACTTCGATCCAAAGCAACTTGATGCCTGGGTTGACAAGTATTTTGGCGGAATCGCGAAACCAAATCTTCAATTGCCTCGAGTGACCATCAAAGAGCCACCGCGCGAGAGCGAATCACGTTTTACAGAATACGGCAGCAACGATCTACCGGCGGTTGGATTAACGTACCTGACCCCTCGAGAGTCCGATCCCGATTCGAAAGCGTTGGAGGTGGCGGACGCTATTCTTTCCAGCGGTGAATCTTCACGTCTGTATCACTCGCTTGTGTACACCCAGCAGCTTGCTGCAGAGGTAGACGTCAATTCTGAGACACGTGAGGACGTAAGCTTGTTTGTATTATTCGCGATCCTCTCCGAAGGCAAAAAGACTGAAGACGTTGAGAAGTCGCTTCTCGCAGAGATAAAGAAGCTTCAAGACGCGCCAGTGTCGGCGGCCGAGTTAGAAAAAGCGAAGAACCAGATCGTCACGGAGCAATTACAAAAACTGGAGACGAGTAATGGAAAAGCACTCGCGTTAGGCGAGGCTGCAGTGTTATTAGGTGATCCGGCGCGCGTGAATACGGATCTTGAACGGCTGCAGGCGGTGACAGCTGCTGATGTGCAACGCGTCATGAAGAAATACCTCTCCGATAAGAACCGGATGGTGCTCTACTACCTGCCCGAATCCGCAAAGAAGGGAGGCCAGTGACATGAGAGCAGCAGATCGTATGCTCGCGCTTATAGTTTTGTTGCTGCTTTCCTTTGTGGTCTGTGCGCAAACACCTCAAGCCACACCACCGCCTCCAGCCCCGCCGCGTTCGGTAGTTTTTCCGAAACCTGTCGAGCAAACATTGCCGAACGGACTACGCGTAATCGTGATCGAAAGGCATGAATCACCTCTCGTGTCGGCCCAGGTCGTGATCAAGAATGGTGGAGAAGTAGATCCCCCTGAGTTGGCGGGTCTCGCGGATATGACCGCGAGCCTGCTTACTAAAGGAACTCAGACCCGTGACGCGACGCAGATCGCCGAACAGATCGAGATGCTCGGTGGTTCGCTCGAATCGGGTGCGCGTTGGGATTCATCGTTTGCGACGGTCGGCGTCATGTCTGACAAGGTCTCTCCCGCCATGGAGATTCTTGCCGACGTAGTGCGACGTCCAACGTTCAAGAGTGAAGAAGTTGACCGGCTGCGGCAACAGTATCTCGACAATCTGACATTAGCGCTTGGCGATCCCGGATCGATCGCGCGCTTCGTCGCGTCGCGAGTCGTCTTTGGCGATAGCGAATATGGTCATCCGCTTTCGGGTACGAATGAATCGTTGACACGGATCATGCCCGCCGACATCGCGAAATTACACAGCCGTTTCTATCGACCGGATAACACAATTCTCGTCATCGGCGGCGACATCTCTGCAAAAGATGCGATCGCACTGGGTACCAGGTACTTCGGTGACTGGCCAAAGCCATCAACCCCTCTGCCTCAATTGAGTGCTGCAATGAAAGAAGCAGCGCCGTCGATGGGTCGCATCGTCATCATCGACAAACCCGATGCCGGACAAGCCGCAGTCTATTTGGCGCGCACCGGCATAACACGTCGAGATCCGGATTACTTTCGCGGCATCGTGACTAATTCAGTGCTGAGTGGTTACTCGGGCCGGCTCAATCAGGAGATTCGCATCAAGCGTGGTTTGAGTTATGGCGCAGGTAGTACACTTGACACGCGGCGTGATGTTGGTCCGTTTGTCGCATCGGCTCAGACAAAGAACGAGTCAGGCGCTCAAGTCGCTGATTTGCTACTGGGAGAGATCAGCCGTTTATCGAGTTCCCCTCCGGCTGAGCCCGAGTTGGTCCCACGCAAGGCAGTTTTGATTGGAAACTTTTCGCGCAACCTGGAGACGGCTAACGGACTTGTAGGCCAGGTTGCATCGTTGGCGCTTCACGGTTTGAGTCTGGATGAGATCAACCGGTACATCGCCAATGTTGAGGCAATCAATTCGCAGGACGTGCAGAAATTTGCAGGTACGCGACTGGACGCTAAGACGAGCAATATAATTATCGTCGGCAACGCGAAGGCGTTTCTTCCCGAGTTGCAGAAACAACACCCGAACGTTGAAGTTATTCCGATTACGGAATTGGATCTCAACACCAGGCTGCTGAGAAAGAAGCAGCCACAATGATTAGTTTGGAGTTCTTGATGAGTCCTTGTTCATTATCCTTTCTTCGAACTCTCCCTTATCTGATCGTTTTTCTTTTGGTTTCAGGCGCTGTTGTTAGTGCGCAATCTCCGATAGATGGAATTGATGCTCGCGCCAACACGAACGATCTGGCTAGACAACTCGGCAATCCAGATCCATTAGTGCGACAAAAGAGCGCGGAGGCACTGGCGCGTCTTGCGGCCACGGATCAGAAAAAGATCGTCGAAGGTTATCAACTGCAGGAAAAGAACAAAGAAGTGCGACTGGCACTTGATTGGGCACTTTATCGAATGGGACATTCAGACGCGCTGTTTCGAGTGGTTAGGGAGCTTGATTCAGGGCGGCAGGATCAAGCTGTTGGGTATCTGTGGGAGCTGGAGAGTCCGGATCTCCTTTATCCCTATTTGCAGAAACAGAACAATCCGCCGCGTTTAAGTGGAGGCCTAATGAAAGTGTTTGCTCGGATTGGTAATTCTGAAACGCTCGAGATGATCAAACCCTATCGCGATTCGTTTCAGCCAAAAGTAGCGGAAGCCGCAGAAGCTGCTTGCGATGAAATTGAGAAACGCATGGGCCAAACGGAATCCGCGCCAACCAAAATGAGACCCCGGACGGTGGAAAAACCGCAAAACAAATAGGACCTATATGACCAATAGGACCTATCGCGAATCAAATGACCAACTGAAAAATGTCAAATGAGAAATGATAAATGCTCTGATTTTGCCCTCCTGCTATACTCCCCCTTCGAATGCATCAGAGCCTCCGCACATTTTTCGATCTGCTCAAAAGAGAAAACGAAATAGTTGAGATAAAGGCGGAAGTCGATCCCTATCTCGAACTCGCAGAGATCCATCGGCGCGTCATTGCCGAAGGTGGGCCGGCTTTACTATTTCGCCGAGTCAAAGGTAGTCGATATTCCGTCGTCACAAATCTGTTCGGAACCACACGTCGAATTGATCTGGCGTTCGGACCAAAGCCTGAGTCGATCATTCGCGATCTGGTGCACATCGCTGAGTCGATTCTGCCGCCGAAACCGGCCGAGCTTTGGGACCATCGTTCGATCGTCTTCGAACTACTCAAACTGGGCACCTCAAATACTTCTCGCGCACCAGTCACTCAGGTCATCGATCAGCCGGCACGCCTTAACGAGCTACCAGTGCTTACAACGTGGCAGGAAGACGGCGGACCCTTCATTACGCTTCCACTTGTTTACACAGAGAACCCAACGACGAAGAAACACAATCTTGGCGTCTACCGAATGCAAGTCTTCGACAGGACCTCTACTGGATTGCATTGGCAAATTCAAAAGGGAGGTGGGTTTCATTATCGCGAAGCCGAGCAGCAAAATCAGAACTTGCCCGTGACTGTTTTTCTTGGCGGTCCACCAGCACTGATACTTGCAGCGATTGCCCCACTTCCAGAAGACGTGCCGGAGTTGGTCCTGGCTTCGCTCCTCGCGGGTCATCGATTGAAGATGGTTAAGGTGCCGCAGTCAGCCCATCGTCTTGCTGCGGAGGCGGAGTTTGCATTGGTCGGAAGTGCTCGTCCGCACGAAAGAAGAATTGAAGGACCATTTGGCGATCACTATGGTTATTACTCGCTGCGCCACGAGTACCCGGTCTTTCATGTCGATGCAGTTTTTCATCGTCGCGATGCGATCTATCCCGCGACAGTTGTTGGTAAACCACGTCAGGAAGACTTTTTCATAGGCGATTATTTACAGAAACTACTCTCACCGCTTTTTCCCCTCGTTATGCCTTCAGTCAGGAATCTTTGGACCTATGGAGAAACGGGTTTCCACTCTTTGTGCGCTGCGGTAGTTCAGGAGCGATACGGTCGCGAAGCGCTCGTCTCAGCTTTTCGAATACTTGGCGAGGGCCAACTCTCACTGACAAAGTTCTTGATAGTTACGGACACGCCGCAGGATCTCACTAACTTTCCGAGGCTCCTCGAACACGTCCTCGAACGGTTCCGTCCGGAAACAGATCTATTTGTGATCTCAAATGTTTCAATGGATACGCTCGACTACACAAGTGGAAAAGTTAATGAGGGTAGCAAAGCCATAATGTTGGGTTTGGGCGAACCCATCAGACAGTTGCCGCGAGAATTCAAAGGAGCCCTGCCGCAAGGTGTTTCTCGCGCTGCCGTGTTCTGTGGGGGTTGTCTAGTGTTTGAAGGGCGTAGCTTCGCAGAAGATGAGGAACTGCCGGATAGGATCGCAAGAGATTCGACCTTGTCGGATTGGCCATTGATTATCTTGCACGACGATGCAAGCGTTGCCGACAGCGTTCCGGATTTCCTCTGGGCAACGTGGACTCGTTTCGAACCGGCGGCAGATATCTATGCTGCGCAGACGACCATTCAGCGTCATCACCTCGTGTATAAAGCGCCAATTGTGATCGATGCGCGCACTAAACCAGGATTTCCCGATGAGCTAATTGTGCGTGATGACATTCGAGACCTGGTTGATAAACGATGGGGTGAATACTTCGGCCGCAAATAATGTCCGATATGCGTCTGTCTTGTTGTGACTCACACCACCAGGCTTTAGCCGGTGGTTCTTCAATTCACAGCTACAAGCCGTTACCAACAACCTGCACCCCCGACACCACCAGTTTTTAGCCGGTGGTTCTTCAATTTCATAGCTGACTCCGGGAACATCTCGTCGTAGCTCCGAAGTTGAAGTACCACCGGCTAAAGCCCGGTGGTGTCCCAACTGTTTTCGCCAGCTTGTAGTTGTGAAATTGAAGCACCACCGGCTAAAGCTCGGTGGTGTGCGTCACGACAAGCTAAAGCATATCGGACATTGGTAATCGTATGGTGAATACTGCGCCGCCTTCAATGACATTGTGTGCGGTCAACGTCCCTCCATGCTGGCTAATAACTCGATGTGACAGCGCGAGTCCTACACCATGACCTTCGGCTTTGGTCGTGAAGAAGGGAATGAAGATCTTTTTCAACTCGTGCGGCGCTATGCCCGAACCAGTGTCCTTAATCTCAATCACAATCCACCGTCTTCGAGTCGAATCCGTTTCCGAGTCGACATCCAGAAAGACAGAACGTCGCAGACTGTTTTCGGGAATAGACTCGGCGGCATTTCGCAGAAGATTGAGCAAGGTCTGACGCAACATCCGCTCATCCGCTTGAACGGTAAAGTCTGTCAGCGAGTCGGCGACAAGCTCAACTCTTTTCTGCTCGAACAGTGGACTCAGCTCGCTGATGCATTCCTCAATCAATTCCTTCATCGAAACATCTTCGACGTGGAGCGGTTGAGGTCGGGCAAAGTTCAGAAACGACGTCACCATCGTAGAAAGACTCTGAACCTCATTCAATAAGGCACCTGCTGTCACAGCTGCTTTCGCTTCCAGGTTCTGTGTCTGGATTAGTTGAACATATCCCTGCATCGCCGCGACCGCATTCTTGAATTCATGAGCAAGACCGGCCGACATTTCGCCAAGGCTTTCCAGACTGTTCTTTAGCGCCAGTTGCTCTTTAAGTTCGGTGACTTCGGTGATGTCCGTCAACAAACACAACGCACCATGAGGTCCACGTTCAGCGTGCCATTCAATTGGTGCGATCGTTGCACCGAGTCGCTTTGTCTGACCGTTTGTTGTTATCGATTCGACTTCGACGCGCCTGTAAAGTGTTCCATCCTTCAGACAGTGACCCACCATTTCCGCGAGCTCGACATAATTAGCGAGTAGTTTTTGATATGGTTCGCCAAGTCCATGACCGTCGAGCTCGAGGAGCGTCTTCCCTGGAGAATTGATAGTGATCGAGAGTCCCTGGCCATCAAACGCCAATAGCCCGGAAGGAAGACTGGCAACGATTCGTTCGCTGAACTTCTCCGCAGAGCTTGCGCGCTCGCGTGCGTGTTCACTGAGGCGTTGAAGCTGTTCCCGTTGTTCCTGAAGTTGAGCAACAACGGACTGGAAAGTCTCGAGCACAAATTCAGCTTCGTCTTGAGACTTTTGTAATTGAGAATGCACTGACGCGCGCTCGGCTTCGCCAAGCAGTTGCTGATAGGGTCGCAATACCCAACGCAGTAGAAAGAGAATGCCGAGGAGACTGCCGAGGAGAATGGCGATGAATGATGCGAGTAGGATCGGCCCTCGAGCGGCAGGAGTCGCGGGAGTGAAAGCGTAGAGGAGTATGGCAAACAGAACTGCCAGCAAAAACAGTCCTGCCAACAAGGTGAATCCGAATTGGAACCGGCGGAAAGCCATTGGGAATTGCAGATTTAAGATTTCAAATTTAAGATCTAGTGTCCCGTGGTTAATAGGACCTATATGACCTAAAGGACCTATTCTTCAATCTGAAATCTTAAGTCTGAAATTATTAAAACTGTCCCGCGTACCAGTCCGCAACCTGAGATCCGAACAACAGCGCAGCAATAGCGCCAATTCCCAGGAACACGCCGAAAGGCAAAAGCATCTGCATGTCCTTCTTTCCGGCTCGCGCCATCAGCAAAATGCCAATGACGGACCCGGAAAACACACCAAGAAAGATGGTAATGATTGTCAGGCGCCAGCCAAGATAACCGCCTACCATGAACATCATCTTCACGTCACCCAGACCCATTGCTTCGATTCCCCGAAGTTTCTCCCACGTCCACCCCATCAGCCACAATGACCCGCCACCAATCAATGCTCCTAACAAACCGCCAATAAGCGAGGTCAGCCAAATCGGCGAATTAGAAAGCGCGCCATGGGCCAGCGACGGTAAATCATCGAAGTGATGAGTAGCAGTTAAATAAGGGAGTGCTAAACGGGCGATAAGCGCGAAGATGATTCCGGGATAAGTGATCGCATTTGGCAGGAGCATGTGTTCCGCGTCGATGAACACCAGAGCAAGCAGGGCTGCGGCAAATGTCAGGTCAAACGGGAGTGCTGCACTAAGGCCATCGTGCCAGGCGACAGCGATGAACAGAACAGCACACAGAAGTTCAACTAACGGGTATCGTGCTGAGATGTGCTTCTGACAACCACGACACTTAGCACGGAGCAGGAGATAACTGACGACCGGCACGTTGTCATAGAACGCGATTGTTGCACCACACGACGGACAGCGCGAGTTTGGAAATACGATTGATTCCTCGCGCGGCAGTCGATGAATAACTACATTCAGAAAGCTGCCAATGATGGCCCCAAAGATACCTGCCAGAATGTATCCGAAGACTGGGGAAAGTAAATTGAAGGTTGGGGTGACAAGTAGCTCGGCAGCAAGCATCAGTTGGGATTGTAACGTGTTGACGACGGGTTGTGCTTGGTTTTTTGATCTTGGTGCTTTGCACCAACTTGAAGACACCACCAGGCTTCAGCCGGTGGTTCTTCAATTTCATAACTAGACACAGGTACTAACTTCGAGACAACGCCAGGCTGAACCCTGGTGGTGTCCCAAGGATCAGCGACTGTGAAGTAGCTCAGAAGTTGAAAAACCACCGGCTAAAGCCTGGTGGTGTCCAAAGATCAGCGACTATGAAGTAGCCCAGAAATTGAAGTACCACCGGCTGAAGCCTGGTGGTGTCGAAGGTCCAAGCGCAAGAACCAAACACTATTGTTTATTCTGCATCTCCCACAACATCAGATGCTTCAGGAACGCATGATGAGCGGCGAAGCTCGCAATGCTAATGCCCGCCAAACCATCTCGAAAACCTGTCTTTAAGAAGAAACTCCGAATGAACGCCAGCGGACCCGCAGTCGCTATCTTCATAGCCGAGGTCCTTTTGCCTTCTTCGTACATTTGCAGAGCCGCGAGCGGTGCATACCGTTCTCCGATCATTTGATGATGATGGGCAGCATCGCGCACTGTGTAGTGAAGAATGTCTCCTCGCAACTTCTCAACACGTGCACCGTTGTTCATTTGCACTGACTCATGAATGTGGCGCTTCTTCCATTGTCCGGCGCTCTTTTTGAAGAGCCTCAATTGCCAATCCGGATACCAGCCTCCACCGCGGATCCAGCGTCCCTGATAGTGTGTGCGTCGAGCAATTTGATATCCATCTGCAAGCGTGGAGTCAGTTTGTTTTCGAAGGTCCTCAATTGTTTGTTTCAACTCGTCGGAAACACGTTCGTCAGCATCAAGACTGAAGATCCAGTCGTTTTGTGACTGCTCAACTGCGAACTGTTTTTGCGCGGCGAACCCGGGCCACCGATTGGTAATTACACGCGCACCACAGGACCGTGCGATTGAAGGCGTGGCATCCGTGGATTCAGAATCCACGATTACGACTTCATCCGCCCACGCTACCGACTCACAGGCCGCTTTGACATTTGAATCTTCGTTGAGGGTAATGATCGTGGCAGTGATCTTCATCCGATTGTCCGACGAACTCTAGTTTGTCGTGACTTTGATTACACGAACCTGATTAGAATTAGGCGACGACCCTACACGCGCGACAAACTAAAGGTCGTCGGACATTAAAACGAATTTGCGATTGCATCAGTAACATAAGTTACCTTAGCAATCGCAAATCGAAAACGGCAAATATGATGCGGCGGCGTATTTATGGAGCTGTGTTGGAGCTTACAGAAATATTGTTAGCCCTCAAAGTTGTCGCTGTAGCTCTTTGTAAATCAGCAATTGCTTTGTTGTAATCGGTTTGCGCGCGGAGTTCAGACGCCCTGGCATTGGTAAGCGCGTTCTGGCGCTGAAACAGAAGGAATGTTGTTGAGCGACCGACCTGATAAAGTCGCTGCTCGCCTTCTAGCTGTAGCTCGGCGTTAACTCTTGCTGATTTTGCTGAAAGAACGCGGCGCCGGGAACTTTCTACAGCCTGAGCAGCATTTCGCACGTCAACCTCGACCGACTGCTCAGTTGACCTCATTGAGGCCACGAGCTGTTCGCGCAAGATATTCGCGCCCGCAAGGTTGGCTTCCGCAGTCTGATTCTTAAACGGAATTGAAATAGATACGCCCACAGTAACGTTGTAGGTGTTCAAGCTTCCGAGGTTCTGCAAAGTCTTGCCATAACCGCCAACCAGATCTGAAGGTGCCAACGCTGGCGTAAGGACAACCGGTGATTGCGCAACTGGGAAAAGCGCTCTACGCTGAATATCCTGAATCTGACTTAACAGGAAAGCATTGGCCTGTGTCTCAGGATCCCCGGAGATCAGTGGAACAGGTGTTCCTGCAGGCGTCGTGGCTGCTGCGGTACCAGCCAAACCGGTTGTGGCTACGGTACCGACCAGGTCAACCTGGGGCTTGGTCTGATTCTTGAAGTACTGCAGATCAATATTATTAATATCAGCCTGTAATCGAAGACGACGCAACTCAGGCCTATTCTCGCGCGCCTGTTTTATTGCGTCATTCAGATCCACGGGTGCCTCATTAAAGGAAGGACTATCTAACGGAGTTATCTGGCTGTTCCATTCTGGTGAAGTCGGATCCTTAAAGATTAGCTGTTTAAGATTGTTCTCAGCGATAGAGACATTCTGAACTGCAGTCTGCAAAGCAGTCTCGCGGCTCGCGAGTTCAGTTTGGACTTCAGCTCTTTCCAGTGGAGCCTTTGCACCCGCTGCAATCTGTGCTTCCACGTTTCTGAGATTTTCGCGTGTGAGATTCAGATTCTCCAATTGGTTCTGCTGATCACGAAGCGCAAACACTACTTCCCAGTAAGCCTGCTGCACTTGAGTGATAATGCCGATCGTCTTTAGTCGAAAATCGGCATCGGATTGGTCTATATGCTTCCGCTGAATTCGAATTTGACGTCGATTGTTGTCAATCGAGCGATTGCGCCAAAGAGGCTGAGTGAAGCTCAAACTCAAGTTGGATGAGTAGTACGGATTCAGTGTGCTATTAGTGGCGCTTGTTTTCGTCCGGGTATTGCTGAAGAACGTCTGATAGTTTCCCCCACCGGTTGAGAATTGTTTCGTTACTCCTGGACTCAGGGTAAGCGTAGTGTTTGAAAGCTGGCCCGACGTACCGCCACCGCCGAAAATATTTTGTACTGGGATCACTCTCTTATCGATTTGAGGAGTAATGCTAAAGACGGGATCAAATATTCCTTCCAAAGCCCGTAGTTGAGTTTCTTGATAACGCACGTCATCACGCGCGACCTCGATGTCGTTGTTATTCTCGAGAGCTCTCTTGATTGAATCATTTAGACTCAAAGGGATCGTATTGCTAGTGACACCTAACCGCGACATGTCTGGTACAGGTGGAATCGGTGCAGCCTGGAAAATTGGAACTACCGGTTCTCTGGGTTCCTGCGACGTTACGTCCCCTGGCAATGGAGTTGGGCTCGCCCCAGGGGTTCTGGGAGGAACTGTCGGAGAAGTCTGCGGCGCTCCGGGAGGCGTCGTTGGGGCAGTCTGCTGGGTTGCGGGAGGTGCCTGTGGATTTTGCGTGGCCGGTTGTGTGCCTGGCGGCAGTGCGGGGTTCTGTTCCTGCCCCGGCGGCTTTGTGGCATCCTTCGGAGTCGTTGGCGTTGGCGACGCTGTCGGTGTTTGTGATAGGGCAACGCTGGATGCGGAAAGCATCAAACTCGCGATGACAACTGCTCTAACTACGGAAAGAGACGTGAAAATAGACATCAGACGTAAAACTCCTTAATGGTTATACCCTTAGATTCCGCGGCTAAGCGCAGGAAGGATTTTCGGAAACATTCTGGCAAATCACAGTCCACCACATCAAGGCATTACTACGTTTTGCGAGCAAATGCAGTTTCAAAAACTTCAAAATCCGTTTGCTTGACAGTCACAAAATCGCCGCATAATCTTGCTTTCTTTAATGCATGTGCAGTTTGCTTACTATCAACACAACGGGTCTGAGGTGTGATTATTCGGGAAGGCTCCTTGACGGAGTAGATGCGCGGTGCTCTGGACTCCGGTTGTCCTAAATCTAGATCAATCCCACTAGCGCAACAGTCCACATCCCAAAAACGCACAGATCGGCAGCTTCAGGAGGAATTAAACACATGGCAGTAAAGGTTGGTATCAACGGTTTTGGCCGCATCGGGAGAAATATTTTTCGGACGGCTCTTAGTGATTCGGACATCGATTTTGTAGCTGTTAACGATCTGACGAGCACTAAAACTCTCGCTCACCTGTTGAAGTATGACTCGGTACTCGGAAATCTCCATCACGAGATCACTTCCACAGAAACAGGTATCAAGGTTGAGAACAAAGAGTTCAGAGTTTTCTCGGAAAGAGATCCGGCAGCTATTGACTGGGAATCTGTTGGTGCTGAGATCGTCATCGAATCGACCGGACTTTTCACCAAAGCGGAGGACGCCAGGAAACATCTTCGTGGCACTGTGAAGAAAGTAATTATCTCGGCTCCTGCCAAGAACGAAGACATCACGATTGTGCTGGGCGTTAATGAAGAAAAGTACGATCCGGCAGCACATAACATCATTTCCAACGCGTCATGTACGACGAATTGTCTGGCTCCGGTCGCAAAAGTAGTCCACGAGAAGTTTGGGATTCGTTCTGCCCAGATGACCACCATCCATTCGTATACAAATGACCAGCAACTCCTTGATCTGCCGCATAAAGATATGCGTCGTGCACGCGCTGCGGCTTTATCGATGATTCCAACTTCCACCGGCGCGGCTAAAGCGGTAGCACTTGTGTTACCCGAGCTGAAGGGTAAATTCGATGGCATTTCGGTGCGAGTTCCGACTCCGAACGTTTCACTGGTGGATGTTGTTATGGATTTGGAGAAGGAAACGACTGCTGAAGAGGTGAATCGTGCACTGAAGGATGCTGCTAATGAAGAGTTGAATGGCATCCTGGCGTTCTCCGAGGAGCCGTTAGTCTCTGTCGATTTCAAACAAAACTCAAACTCGTCAATCGTTGATGCCGAATATACGAAAGTGATTGGCGGAAATATGTTGAAGGTACTTTCGTGGTACGACAACGAGTGGGGATATTCGTGTCGGGTTAGAGATTTGATTAAGTATATTGCGGGGAAGGGACTCTAGACGAACTTGCGCTCATAGACCGGGGCAGTAGCCCGACTGTCAAGGAGGGCTTGCAAAACCAACAACAGCCCTCCTTGACAGTCGGGCTACTGCCCCGATCCACGAACGAAGTACGGAGCACGAAATGCCAACACTCTCGATCAAAGATCTCGATCTCTCCGGCAAACGCGTCTTCATTCGCGTCGACTTCAATGTGCCGATCAAAGACGGCAAAGTTGAAGACGATACTCGCATTCGTGCTTCCTTGCCGACAATTAATTACGCACTTGATCACGGAGCCAGCGTCATTCTCGCTTCGCATCTTGGTCGACCTAAGGGTCAACGCGTCGACAAGTACAGTCTCAAGCCCGTCGCCGAGCATCTTGCGGAGTTGCTTGGGAAACCAGTGCAGTTTGCGGAAGACTGCGTTGGGGCAGAGCCAAAAGCGAAGGCTTCAAACCTAAAGCCTGGCGACGTCCTGCTTTTGGAAAATCTTCGCTTCCATGCCGAAGAAGAGAAGAACGACGATGCATTCGCTGAACAACTCGCCGAACTCTGCGATGTTTATGTGAATGACGCATTCGGCTCTGCACATCGCGCACATGCCTCAACTGCCGGCATCACAAAGTATGTCTCAAAAGCTGCGGCTGGTTTGTTGATGGAGAAAGAGCTCGAGTACCTCGGACGTGCGATTAATAATCCCGAGCATCCATTCGTTTCGATTCTCGGTGGCGCGAAAGTTTCAGACAAGATCCCGGTAATCAACGCACTGATCGATCGTGGCGTTGATAAGATTCTAATTGGCGGCGCGATGGCTTACACATTTCTCAAAGCCGAAGGTTTTACCGTGGGCAAGTCGCTGGTTGAAGACAACATGTTGCAAACGGCTCTTGCCATCAAGAAGCGAGCAGAAGAGAAGGGAATTGCTTTCCTGCTTCCGACTGATCATCAGGTTGTCGATAGCTATGAGCCCGTGAAGGGACAGCAGATAGTTGCGAAGACTATTCCGATTGAGTTTACGAACATTGGTCTGGTCGGCATGGATATTGGAGTTGAAACAGTCGCGCACTTTGCTGCAGCCCTTGCTGATGCAAGGATGGTGATTTGGAACGGACCGATGGGCGTCTTTGAGGAACCGCCATTCGATCAGGGAACAATTGGCGTGGCCAAGGCGGTCGCAGAGGCAGCAGATCGAGGGGCAATTGTTATAGTTGGAGGAGGCGATTCGGTCTCGGCAGTGACCAAAGCCGGGGTTGCCGATCGGATTTCTCATATTTCGACCGGCGGAGGCGCAACGTTGGAATTTCTTGCCGGTGAAACACTACCGGGAGTTGAAGCGTTAACTGATAAATAGGCCTTTGGCCTTCGGTCTTTGGCCTTAGGCGTATCGTCCAAGATCAAAGACCCAAGACCAAAGACCAAAAACCAAGCTTATGCGTAAACCCGTAATCGCCGGAAACTGGAAGATGTACAAGTCGCTTAGCGACGCTGTCGAAACGTCACTAGCTCTGAAGCCACTTGTCGCGAATGCCAATCATTGCGAGGTCGTAATTGCACCTGTCTTCACGGCCATTAAGACAGTCGCGGATCGACTTGAAGGTTCGAACATCAAAGTCGCTGGTCAGGATTGCTCGACTGAAGTTGAGGAGGGAGCGCACACGGGAGAAGTCGCTGCCTTCATGCTAAGAGACGTCGGCGCGCGGTATGTTATCGTTGGACATTCAGAGCGACGGCAGTTGTATTTCGAGACCGATTCAATGGTCAGTCGGAAAGCGCGAGCAGCAATCGACAGCGGGCTTACTGTCATAATGTGCGTTGGTGAGAGTTTGGCGCAGCGAGACCAGGGAATTGCAGAAAATGTTGTTGCAGGGCAATTAAAGGGCGGATTCAACGATTTGACAGCCCAGGACCTCGACCGTATCATCCTCGCCTACGAACCGGTTTGGGCTATTGGCACGGGACGTACAGCGACGCCGGAGCAAGCGCAGGAAATGCACGCGTTTATCCGGCGCGTTTTCGCGGATAGGCACTCCACTGGAGCAGCCGATGCGTTGCGAATTCTTTACGGCGGCTCCGTCAAACCAGACAACATAGCCGGACTGATGTCACAGCCTGACATAGACGGCGCTTTGGTCGGAGGGGCAAGTTTGAAGGCGGATAGTTTCGCGAAGATAGTTAACTACAAAGCGTGAATCGTAAATTGTAAATAGTGAATCGTTTGCTTGCGATTTACGATTCACGATTCACGACAGGAGTTAAGATTTGTTTACTTACATCTTATACGGCTTATTCATAACGTCCTGCATTGTCTTGATCGTTAGCATTCTCTTGCAACCGGGAAAGGCTGATGCGGGCGCGCTATTTTCGAGTAGTCTTTCGAGCACAGCGTTTGGTCCGCGCGGTACCGCGAGCTTGTTGGCAAAGATTACGATTGGCGCAGCGGCAGCGTTTATGCTCGTCGCTTTGATGCTATCGTTGCCGACGCTGACTGGATCGCGTTCAGTTTTGCAATCGAATCCAGAGAGTGCGCCAACCGCGACGCCGACTCCATCTCCAACACAACAACCGGCTCCGGCGGCAAGCTCGGCGCCAGCAACTGCACCGGCAGCATCACCGTCTGCCAGCAAGAAGTAGTTTTGGTTTTGTTTGAAAACGATTCCTGTGTCCGATATCCTGTGATGTCCGATATGCTTTAGCTTGTCGCGAGTCGGATAATACGAACGATCATTGAAGTAGCAACTCTCGATTTCTCCGCGTGCCTTGTTTGTACCCGTACGACAAAACAGACGCATATCGGACATTGAAAAAATATACCGCTCACCCAAATGCCGAAGTGGCGGAACTGGCAGACGCGCACGTTTGAGGGGCGTGTGAGGTAACTCGTGGGGGTTCGAGTCCCCCCTTCGGCACCAGCAACCCATAAAACCCATTATTTCAATAACTTACAAAGAGTGCCGAAGGCCGAACTCGGCACCCTCGCATGATATAGCCACCAACTACAACCTGATATCCAAGATATTGTTGGACCACGACGCGTTTCATGGTGTCGGTTTTTCGAGGCGAGAAGAAAACCGAAGGCATTGCACTGCCTTCTGAATCTCCAAACTTTTCTCCCACACCGGAACTACCCTGATATAACCGTGACGTGTTCAACGTTGCCATGCCAGTGCGGCGGAATCTTGTAGCTGGCGGGCATCGATAGTAGCATCGTACACAAGCGAGAATTGAAGCTTTGATGTAGCCTGTGGCAGGTGAAACCCGTAGAGTCGAGAGCATCCTGAGCCCTAGTTGGTCTTCCACATATTTCTCCACGCTCAAGATCTGATAGCGATTCGTCATAGCGCTGAGATCAACGCTTAATCTACAATACCGACGCCCGATTTCCTGTCCCCCGTCAGAAAACGAATTACCAGTTCACATTTTAAGTACGCGGGCCCCACGATGTGTTAGTGCGTGTTGGAGACAGAGAGGCGTAACAGAGCGTCATCCCCACACGAAATTACGATGCCCAAACAAGATCCGGAAACCAATCAAAAGATGGCTGTTCCTTCCGGCACTCAACTCGGCCGATACGAAATTCGTTCGCTACTCGGCTCTGGCGGTATGGGTCAGGTTTATCTTGCTCAAGACCTTCAGCTCCGACGACTGGTGGCGCTTAAGCTTTTACCACCTGAGTTTACGCGGGACGAAGATCGACTTCGCAGATTCAAGCAAGAGGCCTTTGCCGCATCCGCTCTAAACCACCCAAATATTTTCACGATTTTTGAGATCGGCCAGAAGGATGAGATCCATTTCATCGCGACGGAATACATTGAGGGTATGTCGCTGAGGCAGATCATCAACAAAGAGTCAGTTCGAATCGAACAAGTATTAGATTGGGGTAGTCAGATAGCGTCGGCACTTGCGGCAGCACACGCTGCAGGAATCATTCACCGAGATATCAAACCTGACAACATCATGGTTCGGCGGGACGGGTTTGTGAAGGTGCTAGATTTCGGTCTCGCCAAACTAGGCGAATACACCAGCCGCACAAGCGATCCAGAAGCAGCAACGTTGCAGGTTGTTCAGACCGATCCCGGAAAAATAATGGGCACCGCCAATTACATGTCTCCTGAGCAGACGCGAGGTCTTCAATTAGATGAGCGCACAGATATCTGGAGCTTGGGAGTAATTCTGTATGAGTTGGTAACCGGTCGACTTCCATTCCATGGACTCAGTGCGAGCGATGTTGTTGCGTCGATCCTCACAACGGAGCCTGTTCCTCTCGAGCGTTTTTCGGCGAACGTTCCGCAAGAACTGCAGCGGATTGTTCGCAAGGCGCTGCAGAAGGATCCTGATGAGCGTTATCACTTGGCTAAGGAAATGGCGATCGATTTGAAA
The DNA here is from genome assembly GCA_036006355.1 of Pyrinomonadaceae bacterium. Classification (GTDB taxonomy): domain Bacteria; phylum Acidobacteriota; class Blastocatellia; order Pyrinomonadales; family Pyrinomonadaceae; genus PSRF01. The sequence goes on from DASYPT010000141.1 coordinate 48,237, forward strand.
AATCTTCGACGCGATCTTGAATTCAGTGCGGAAATCGAGCGTTCGGTTCAACCAAAGTCAGCGAACCGCAGCTCAGGGATTCCTAGTCAGACTGATATCGGCGGCAACGTTTCCGCAACCGGACCTATAGATAGAGCGCGATCTACTGCAACGGAAAAGTCAACTTCCAAAGAAAATCGCCGATACGGAACTGTCTCCAAGATTCTTGCCGCCATCGTGGCTTTAGCGCTTGTTATCGCAGCGGTCGTTTTCATAAATCATTGGATCGGCGCCAAACGTCCAGAAGAGTCTGCAGCAAACATGCGAGTTACTCGTCTGACAAGCACGGGCGCGGCCGACAAAGCAGCGATCTCACCTGATGGCAAATATGTTGTTCACGTTGCCGCTCAGAATGGTCAGCAAAGTCTTCGTGTTCGACAGGTAAACACCAGTAGCGACGTAGAGGTCGTGCCGCCTTCCGACATTAGATACGAAAAACTTATTTTCTCCTCAGACGGCGACTTTGTTTATTACGTGGCCACAGATCGAAACAGCCTCACCCCAAACCTTTATTCGATTCCCACGTTAGGAGGGACAGGCCGAAAACTGATTTCCAATGTAACTCGCGGTGTGACCTTGTCACGAGACGGACAGAAGATTGCTTTTATACGCAATTTAGCTGATATCGGTGAAGACGTTGTGTTTGTAGCGGACGCAACCGGAAGCAATGAACAGAGAGTCGCCGCACGTAAATTACCGAACTTCTTCAAATCGCTCTCGTGGTCGCCCAAAAACAATTCGCTCGTTTGTGCGGCAGGCAGTTTTGTGCCGACTTACAATAATTATCTTGTCGAGATTTCACTTAACGATTCAAAAGAAAAACAGCTAGGTAATCAAACTTGGCCTTCGATGGGGGACATCGAGTGGGTTCCTGACTCAACAGGGCTTGTCTTTACCGGTTCTGATCAGAATTCACCTGCCGCAAACTCTCAACAGCTCTGGCACCTTAGCTATCCGGAGGGTCAGGTTCGTCGAATTACGAATGATCTAAACAACTATAACGGCATCAGCATTACATCAGATTCTACGAGATTAGTGACGCTACAATCGACGGCTAGCTGCAACCTCTGGTTGATTACTAACAGTGATTGGAATCAACCTCAGCAAATTACAACCGGCTCACGGCTTGATGGACGGGAGGGGCTTGCTTACATGACCGGAGGGAAAGCGGTCTATTCATCGAATGTGAGCGGCAATATAGACCTGTGGGTGATGAATGCTGACGGCAGCAATCAGCGCCAGTTAACCACCAACGCAGGCAATAACAGTCAACCAATTAATACGCGCGATGGACGATACATCATCTTCGTATCTGATCGTTCTGGAACATCCAATATATGGCGTCTGGACGCTGACGGAACAAATCCTAAACAATTAACTAGTGGTAGTGGAGAAAACAATCCACATTGTACGCCCGACGGGAAATGGGTGGTCTACACACTATTGGGAGCCGGAAAGCCCACGGTGTGGCGCGTGTCGATCGACGGCGGAGCACCGGAACACCTGATCGACAGATATACGACGAATCCGACAGTTTCGCCGGATGGAAAATCCATAGCGTGTTTTTATCGCGATGACCAGTCGAACGCTCGAACTAAGATAGGGGTATTCAATTTCGACGGAGGCGAACCGATCCGCACTTTTGAACTGGCAGAAGCCCCACTGTTTGATTCCGCAAGTTCCGCGTTGCGCTGGTCACCGGATGGGAAGGCGCTAATGTATGCCGTAACCATCGGTAATGTTTCAAATCTATGGAGTCAGCCCATCTCGGCTGGACCAGCAAAACGACTTACGAACTTCAGATCCAATCGCATCTTTTCATTTGATTGGGCGGCAGATGGCAAACAATTAATGCTTAGTCGCGGTGTTGTAATGAGCGACGTCGTATTGATCAGTAACTTTCGGTGAATGATCGATATCTGATCCGTACCTACTGCATCGAGTGCGGCCCTAATGTCTGAGTTCGTCGGTCTTTCCTTATAGTTCAGCTCAACCTTCATCCAAGTGACACGGCCATCTTTGTTAATGACATAAACTGTCGGCCGAGGAATACCTTCAAACTTCTGCCCGTTGTAATCGGGATCCCGAATTCCATATGCATCAATGACGCGATGACCCGGATCGGAAAGAATCTGGTAATCAATCTTGCCCTTACCATCAGCGGCGATCTTTTCGGCAAACTCTCTGCTCAGTCCCGGACTATCAACGCTAATCGCGAGCACGTTCAGTGATTCGCTCGGCTTTCTCAAGAACCGTAACTCAGCTAACTGCTGAGCACAGTACGGTCACCAATTGCCCCGATAGAAAGCGAGAACCGTTGGACCATTCCGTAGCCCGGATAGCTTCACCTTCTGGCCATTTTGATCCTCTAACGTGAAGTCCGGCGCCAGTTCGCCGACCTGGACGGGATTAGGCCGAGGCCGCAATTCAGCTTCTTGTCCGGAATTCAATCCGGATTTTGTGCAAGAGAGAGCAATGAGAGACAGAACTAACGCTGTCGTGAGTCTTATCTTCATAGGAATTCAAAAAAAGAATGCGCTGAATGTTCACAATCAAGAGGTTTGGGGGTGCTCAAGGGCGCAAGAGTATTACAGAGTAACTTAACTCGCAAAACGGAGCGCCCCAGCATTGGCAACTCGAACGGCCAGCTTTTTGTCCGTCATCAAATCCCGCAGGCTTTATTGTCTCTGGTCGTGCGGCACCTTGACGGTTACGTTCGCGCTCGAGTTTAGTTGCGAGCTGTTCGTGCAAGTGACCCTAATGGTGTATATGCGTCCCAGGCCCATTCCAAATCGCTGTGCACGAAGATCGAGCGTGAGGGGTCCGGTGATCTGCCAGGCGGTTTCTGCGGCAACCTCGTTGCTCGTCACATCTGTGATCAGGCAGACAGGCGCAGGATCGCTGTTGTCATTCACGTCCACTGCCAACGATACGGGCATCATGTTGTTGTTCGAGGGCCACAAAACGTCTGGTGTCGCAGTAACACTAGTGATGGTCGGCGCATAAATTCTTCGAACGGTCGCCTCAGAATTGGCACCGACAAAAGTCAGTTGTGTTTCATCACCTCCACCCGTCGGCTTCACAAAGATTTGCTCCAGACTTCCTGCCGTGAAGGAACGAACAGCGGTGAAATAAATGTACTGCCCGTTTGGTGCCCAAGCAGGTGCACGACTGGTCCAAGTACCGGCGTAGCCCACGGCCTTGGGTGTAAAGTTGACCTTGTTGTTTCCATCCGAGTCCATAATGTAGACGGAGAGATAGAGCGGATCACCTGGGTTATCCCGATTATTGCTCAGATAGGCGATCTTCTTTCCGTCAGGTGAAAAGGAGGCCATCTGGTTAAACACTCCCGGAATACTGTCAGTAAGAGTGAGACGAACCGGATGTGATCCATCTGCGGAGTCGATCAAGTAAATCTCCGTGTCTCTGCGGATGGCGAGCCTCGTACCATCGGGAGACCACGCGGGAAACTGGTTGATCCCGACATAATTTGTAACTTGAGTCAGGCCGCTGCCGTCAGGTCGAATCCGGTAGATTTGAAAGTTGGTACCAGCGCCGGATTGGAACGCGATCCATTCGCCATCGGGCGACCACCGAGGCCAAGAGTTTGAAGTCGGAGCCGAAGTCGAGGTCAACTGAATCACATCGCTTCCATCGGAATTCATAATGAAGATCTCGAAATTGCCGTCGCGGTTTGATGAGAAGACGATCTGCTTTCCGTCAGGCGAGATATCCGGGCGTTGATCGTTGCTCGTGTTCATCACGTTATCTGTGACACGACTTTGATCGCCGCCGTTCGCGTCCATCACGTAAACTTCATTGTTGCCATCACGGTTGCTGGTCATAGCGACGCCGTGTGGAACTCCCGGAATCACAGCCATGAGGGACACAGGGTCCAGGTTGGTAGTCGGAACGTCAGGTTGCTGAAGATAAACGCGCCCAGATGAAGCAACTGTTGAGCTGAACATGAGCATGAGCGTTAGTAAGATACAAAGTGAAGAAGTTCCGAGTCTGTTTTGCACTGTCGTTTCCTTTCAGTTCGATCAAAGAAGTTCATGCAGATGAGGACGAGCCCTTGCTGTTTCAGCAAAGCGAAATCTGAGCATCCCCTATCAGGCACTGAAGCTCGTATCAACCTCCTGCGCTAAAGTCACCTAGTGTTCTAAGGTGAGCCAAGCAAAAGACGGTTCGCGGAAAGCTCCTACCCTATTAATCGAAAAAGGGGACCAAAGCGGCTCAGGAAGATGCAAAGTTTTTTAGCCGGAGAGTGTCGCTCGTTCAAAGGATCGCAATCGCACTTGTCAGCAGCTAAAACCGACTCTGAAAAGCGAGTCTGAAAAGCGTGTCTGAAAAGCGTTGACACGTTCGATCACGTTTCGTATCTTCGGCAAACTTCTCACACGACTGCGAGGCAGCAAATGACCGCAGAGCAAGGTTGTCCCGTCAGTGAGTTGCTTTTGGACTGGGGAAACGGGGACAAGGAGGCACTCAAAGAGGTTTTCTCCCTTGTGTACCATGAATTGCAGCGCCTAGCCCGACACCAACTCCGGCATCAACGACCGAATCACACCCTGCAGACGACCGGTCTCGTTCACGAGGCCTTTCTCAGGCTTGCGGAACAAAATTCGCTCCACCTCAAAGATCGCGCGCATTTTCTCGGCATCGCTGCGCAGCTCATGCGCTGGATTCTGGTGGACTACGAGCGCAGTCGTCGCGCCGCCAAGCGAGGAGCTGGCGCTACACGGTTGACTCTCGATCCCAGCATCCGCGAAGCCGGTTCGCAAAGTCACGACGTTGACCTGATGGCGTTGAACGAGGCCCTGGATCGTCTAGCCAAGCTCGATTCCCAGCAGAGCCGTATAGTAGAGCTGCGTTACTTTGGCGGACTCACGGTTGAGGACACGTCGGAATTCTTGGGTATTTCTCCAGCCACTGTAAAACGGAGCTGGTCTTCGGCACGTCTCTGGTTGCAGCGGGAAATGAGCCGAGGAGAGGCACGCACATGACGCCGGAGCAATGGCAAAAAGTTCGGCCCATTCTCGAATGCGCATTGGAGATTGAGCCGGAATCGCGTCCAGCCTATATAGACAACGCGTGCGCTGGCGACGAGGAGCTGCGTGTCGAGATTCTCTCGCTGTTGAGTGAACCTAAGCAGTCCGATAGCTTCCTGAGGGAGCCTGCATTAAACATGGTTCGCAGGCATATGGCCCAGGACCACGCCGAGCTGGACAAAGCGGAAGAGTTCGCCCTGATTGGAAAGAAGATCTCGCATTACCAAATTCTCAACAAACTCGGTGGCGGCGGCATGGGAGTCGTCTATGAAGCGAAGGACACCAGGCTTGGCCGGCATGTGGCCCTGAAGCTTTTGCCTAAGGAGTTGGCCCAGGACGCACATGCCCTCGAACGCTTCCAGCGCGAGGCCCGAGCTACCTCGGCACTCAATCACCCACACATTTGCACTATCTATGATTTCGGGGAATGCGAGCGAGGGCCGTTTATGGTGATGGAGGTGCTCGAGGGGAGCACCCTTAGGCATCGCATCTCGGGCAAGCCGCTGCCTTGCGAGTTGGTGGTTGAGTTAGGTATTCACATGGCTGACGCTCTCGAAGCGGCTCATGCCAAAGCTGTCTTGCACCGCGATATTACGCCGGCCAACGTGTTCGTTACCCAACGAGGTGAGGCCAAGCTATTAGATTTTGGTCTGGCTAAGCTGGCTGGAGCAAATGCGGAGACCTTCGTCACTCGGGAAGCCACAACTGCACAACACTTGGAAGCGACAACTGCAGAGCACTTGGAAGCCACAACGGCAGAACACTTAAAAACTAGAACCACGGAACACTTGAAGGACTTAACGTTTCCGGGCGCACTTATGGGCACTGCGCCATACATGTCCCCGGAGCAGATCCGCGGACAACCTGTCGACGCGCGCTCAGACATCTTTAGCTGTGGTGCAGTCCTCTACGAGATGGTCACCGGGCAACCGCCGTTTTCGGGAGAAACCATCGAGCGGATTCGCGAAGCTATTCTCAGCAAGGAACCAGCTTCGCCACGGAAACTGAATCCGCACCTCCCGGCGCGCTTGGAAGGAGTAGTTCTCAAGGCTCTCGAAAAAGAACGAAGCGCACGTTATCAATCAGCTTCAGACTTGCTGCACGATTTGAATGAAATTCAGAGAGCCAAGCAGCGCAGGAAGGTTTGGATTACCAGCGCTGCCGTCGCGGTTTTCACTTTACTCGTGGGAATAGCTGGCGTCGTGGGCACATTCTTGTCGAAGAGCTCTGTTAGTGAAGCCCCCAACATCATTCAGCGTCAGATAACCTCAAATCCCGTCAATGATTCCGTGTATATGGCAGCCATTTCGAGGGAAGGTAAAGTGGTGGCATATACCGACCTTCGCGGAGTTCATGTCCGATCCCTCGACACCGGCGCGGTCCAAGACCTACCGACTTCTCCAGATCTATGCTTTCGGTGAGCGAACCTAAGCTGGTTCCCGGGCGGGACCAAACTCCTAATTAATGGTGCAGGAGGGAGCGGTGTTACCGGAATATGGACTCTGGTGATGGATGGGGGTGGACTTCGCCAACTGCAAGCCGACACTGGCGAAGCCACACTATCACCTGACGGTTCACGCATCGTTTTCGAGAAAGACCAAGGGCTCTGGCAGATGGGACCCAATGGCGAGAACCTAGTGCGCTTGGTCCAGCTTCCGCAGGCCCCGCAATTTGTCGGGCACGCTGGGCTGTCGAATTGGTCCAATCTGGCTTGGTCACCCGATGGTCGGTGGCTAACCTACCTTCGCAAGACGGACGAAAATGGTCCTCCTGTTCTAGAAGGTCGGCTTGTGGAGGATGGGCGCACAGTTACGGTCCTAACGGATCCAGACCTACGTGGTTACAGCTGGCTCTCCGCCACGAAAATGATCTTGAACCGGTGGGAAGCTCCCGACAAACCGTTCTCGAATCTGTGGCAGGTTGATATAGATCCTCAAAAGATGAAAGCCATCTCGAGACCACACCGGTTAACAAATTGGGCGGGATTTGCTGTCTTGACTATGAACGCTACTCAAGACGGCAAGCTGATCGCGCTGACTAGGAAGACCGACCAAAGCAATATCTTGATTGGTGAATTAACCGACAACTCCAACTCCCTATCTCATCCTCGCCGTGTTGGTTCACAGGATGGAGTAGAGTGGCCCGGCGGATGGAGCGCCGACAGCAAAGGATTCTTCTTCCAATCGGATCGCACTGGAAACATGAATATCTTCCGCCAACACATCGATGCAACTGATGCGGAGGTGGTAATCACTGACCAGAATGATAATCGTGCTCCAGCGTTGAGCCCGGATAAAGCTTGGATCTTGTATTTTGCTTGGCCTCGTTCAGCCGCGCAGGTGAACACCACAAGGTTGATGAGAAGGCCAGTCGGCGGTGGCCTGCCCGAGTTGGTCCTGGAAGCCAACGGCGTCCTCGGCTCTGCGCAAACATCCTATCGCGTGGTGCTGCCGACAATGGTAGGCCAACCTGCGTTTCGATGTCCGTCGCGATCGAGCACGTCTTGTGTCCTGACCGAAGCGGGCTCTCATGAGGTGACGTTCTACTCCTTCTTTCCAGTACCGGGGGCAGTCAAGACGGAGATGTTCCGCATAAAAGTAGACAATCCCGATGGACTGGCCTGGGACCTTTCGCCTGA
>DASYPT010000142.1:0-51234 GCA_036006355.1 Pyrinomonadaceae bacterium
CGGGTGGGTGCGAAGCTTGTTGTGACGATCGATTTTTTGGCTTCGCACCCACCCGCTACCGCGAGGTGGTACTGACCGTATCCAAGTCTGATTGCTTGTCTGTCCCGGTTTATTAGTGAAAATCTGTGGCCAATTTCATTCGTTTCAACCGTGCATGCTAAACTCCAATAGCATGACTGGTAACGAAATTCGCGAACTTTTTCTGAAGTATTTTGAGGACCACGGACACACCCGAGTTCGTTCGTCGCCTTTGCTACCTGCCAACGATCCGACGTTGCTTTTTACCAACGCCGGGATGAATCAGTTCAAGGATACTTTTCTCGGCTTGGAGAAGCGCGACTATTTGCGCGCGACTTCATCGCAGAAGTGTATTCGCGCTGGCGGCAAACACAACGATTTGGACGAAGTCGGCAAGACTGCTCGGCATCACACCTTCTTCGAGATGCTCGGCAATTTTTCCTTCGGCGATTATTTCAAGAAGGACGCTATCGCCTTCGCCTGGGATCTATTGCTGAATGTCTACAATCTTCCACTCAATCGTCTCTGGTTTAGCGTTTATACGGACGATGATGACGCGGCGCGGCTATGGGAAGAAGTTGGCGCACCACGCGAGCGCATCCTTAGGTTCGGTGAAAAAGATAACTTCTGGCAGATGGGCGATACAGGACCGTGTGGCCCATGTAGCGAAATTCATTACTACATGGGCGAAGATCCGGATGATCCCACCAAGAATCGCGCAGACCTCGTTAATGGTCCTGGCGACGATACGATGGAAATCTGGAACCTCGTGTTCATGCAGTTTGAGCGAAGCATGAATGAAGCCGGCGAGATCGTCCAGACTGATCTACCAAAACCCTCGGTTGATACCGGTGCAGGCCTTGAGCGTTTGGCCGTCGTACTCCAGGACGTCAAGTCAAACTACGACACGGATCTCATTCGACCAATAATCGACTTCACTGCGCGTTTGGCCGATCGCAATTACGAGCCTGAATCCCAGGAAGGTTTTGCGATGCGCGTCATCGCTGATCATGCGCGCGCGGCGGCGTTTGCGATCGCCGATGGAATTCTTCCCGGCAATGAGGGACGCAATTATGTGCTTCGCAAGATAATGCGTCGCGCGATTTATCAGGGTCATCACACACTCGAGTTCGAGGGCGCATTCTTCAATCAGGTTACAGACTTCGTAGTAGATCATATGAAGGAGGTTTATCCGGAGCTTGAGACTCATCGAGACTTTATTCAGAAGATGGTGACACTTGAAGAAGACCGTTTTCGTTCGACTCTAACCGTGGGTCTAAACAAGCTCGACGAACTGTTCTCATCAACAAAAGGCGCCATGCCGGAATACAAAGCAATGGCCCGTTTATACGACACATTTGGAACGCCTCGAGACTTGATTAGAGTTGGACTCGAAGAGCGTGGCTTTGCTGTTGACGAAGATCAATTCAACCAGCGTTTCGACTCAGCGCTTCAGGAATTGCAACAAGCGACGGCGCCGGAAAAGGCGGAAGGTAAGGCGAAGACGAATCCTGTTTATGCTGATGTCCTAGCTCGAGTGGGCCGTTCAGAGTTCAAAGGATACGCAACGACTCACGTTGAAGACTCGAAGATTCAGGCGCTGTTGAAAGGCGACGAGATATCGAGCCTGAATGAAGGTGAAGAGGGTGAAGTTGTTCTTGATCTAACTCCTTTCTATGCGGAAAGCGGCGGACAGGTTGGCGATGTCGGTACGTTATCGACGGGGAATGCTTACGCAGTTGTTGTTGACACCTACTCGGCTGTGGCAGGTTTGATAATTCACAAGGTCAAAGTTGAACGGGGAGCGTTGCAGGTTGGAGATCTGGTTTCCGCAGAAGTTGATGTTGAGAAGCGTGATGCTACCAGACGCAATCACACTGCTACTCACCTTATGCATGCCGCGTTGCGCGAGGTCCTTGGCACGCACGTAAAGCAGGCTGGGTCTGTAGTGGCGCCGACGTATTTGCGGTTCGACTTTTCGCATTATCAGCCGTTGACCCAGGCTGAAAAGGAAGAGATCGAGCGACTCGTTAACTACCACATCCTCCGCAATGAACCGGTGCAAACCGATGAGATGGCGATTGAGGAGGCAATGCGCTCCGGCGCCATGGCTCTGTTCGGTGAGAAGTACGGTGAAAAAGTTCGGGTGCTTTCGATCAAAGGCGTCGAAGGTATCTTTTCCAAAGAACTGTGCGGCGGCACACATGTTCGTGCGACCGGCGATATTGGTTTGTTCAAGATCACGAGCGATGAATCAATCGCTTCCGGCGTCAGAAGAATTCGAGCCATTACGGGTGTAGATGCATACGAAAGATTTCGCGAGAGTGAAGTTGTTGTTGATGAGTTATCGAGTGGCTTGCGAACCTCGAGAAACGATTTGCCGTCGGTCGTGACGCGGCTTCAAGATGAACTTAAAAAGTCGCGGCGAGAAGTCGAGGATTTGAAGCTGAAGATTGCGAGTGGGGCCGTCGGAGCTTCTTCAAATGGAGATGAATCGCGCGACATTGCAGGAATCAAAGTGCTAGCACGTGAAGCCAGCGGTTTAGACGCGCCTGCGATGCGGCAGTTGTCAGATACGCTCTTAGCTCGAATCAAATCTGGCGTTGTGGTCCTTGGACGAAGTAGCGATGGCAAAGTGTCGTTGATTGTCAGGACGTCTGCTGATCTCACAGGCAAGGTCCCGGCCGGACAAGTCATCAAAGAGCTGGCGCCAATCGTCGGTGGCAGGGGCGGCGGGAAAGCTGATATGGCTGAAGGTGGAGGAAGTCAGCCGGAAAAACTGAGTGCCGCGCTTGAGCAGAGCTATGGTGTGATTGAACGACTCTTGAACAAGTCGTAATTCCTTCCCTTAAAAATGAGCTATGGGCGACGCTTGAGGAGAATCAAGCGTCGCCAGTTTGGAAAATGTCACATCGCCTTCTGTTTTTCTGTAAGTGTGATGTTCATCTTTTCCAGTGTGATTTTGTTGAGCGTTCCCGTGACCTTCAGGCCTTCTGCCTGTTGATACTTGCGCAATCCCTCGCGTGTCGCATCGTCAAGCTTACCTACCTGTTCGCCCGCATAGAATCCGCGAGATTTTAGTAACGCCTGGGCCTGATTGATCTGATCTTTTGTTGCCCGGAAGACCGGACCACGTTTCTGTTTGGTCGAGGTCTTGTTCGATGTCGATGAGGTCGAGTTCTGAGCGTTTACTTCAACCGTGAAGAGACAGAGAACTAACACAGTGAGAGTGAGTAGTCGTTTCATTTTTCTTTCCTTTTGTGAGGCGCGCAGAAGCGCGCGGTTTAATTGTTTGGTGAGGTGCGTTCCTGGAAAACGCAGAGATGATACTACCTGTGTCAAGCAGCGAGTTTTTGCTCGTCTTGCGATCGGTGTGGCCTCGCCTTCGGTGGCAGAACGGCTCCGACCTCTGTTGTGAGGCATGGCTCTGCCTTGCCGAAGCGTCAACTATCAGGCGTGGCTGTGCCTTCTTATTTTCCTCATTCGCTCCGAGGTATAACGATGTTGGCAATTGTTGACTACCGTGCTACTATCCATCTGGCTTTTAGTCGACCACTGGCCTCACTGTTAGAGCACATGCCCCGAAAGTTCAGGCGGTAATTCACGAACAAATGCGAAAATCAGCTCTACTATCCGTTCTGTTTACGCTGCTCTTTGCTCTCTCTGTCGCAGCTCAAGACACTTATCAATTCGATAATTTCAGCTTTGAGAATGGTGTAAGAGTTCAGCTGCCGTCACCGCCTGTGACGAAACCCGGTGACAAGAGTGGCCGAAAACTCACGGCGAGTCGAAACTTCAAGTACACGCCTCCCGCCGGCGCTCTCGTCCATCTCACGAGTCAGGCCATTGATCCTTCCATGGGTGGATTTACCACAGGAAACTCGGACGTCGACGGCTTCATCGTCGATTCCGGAAAGCGCAACTCAGTAGATCCGCTGTTGCTTTACTCGATCATGCATCAGGAATCGAGTTTCAAACCGCGAGCAGTGTCTTACAAAGGCGCGCGCGGCCTCATGCAATTGATGACTCCAACCGCCGTTCGCTTTGGCGTAACAAACATTTGGGATCCCAAACAGAACATCGAAGGTGGCGCGCGCTACATGCGATTTCTGCTCGATTTGTTTGGCGGGGATGTGAATCTCGCTCTGGCTGGGTATAACGCCGGCGAGGGCGCCGTCCTTAAATACGGATACAACATTCCACCGTACAGCGAGACTCAGGAGTACGTACGACGAATTGGTCGTCGTTATACTTTGATTCGCGATCCTTTGGCGGCAGCTCGTGCGAGCACCTTAACCAGCGCGCAAGTAGCTGAAGTTCAGCGAAGAGATCCAAAGCCGTTAAATGTTTATGAACCCAGCGTTTTCATGGCAAGGTTGCCAGACGGAAGATTGCAGTTGGTGAGTCAGTAGTGAATTGTTAATAGGTCGAATAGGTCATATAGGTCCTATAAAGCAGACGAGGCGGAAACCTATCGGGTCTCCGCCTCGTTTTGTATTTATCGGGCTTTGAGTATGATTCGTGTCCCAGCCTGAGGAGGAAGTGAAACCGATGACCTGTTCCAGTTGTGGTGCTTATGTTGCCCCTGGCGTTCGATTCTGCTCGAACTGTGGCGCTGCAGCCAGTGATCCTGAGTCAACTCGAATTGCGCGACTCCAATCCAACTCGATGCAACGAGCTACTGACGATGATTTGGAACACGTCATTTTCACCGTGCGTCCTACAATGATTTTTATCAAAGCTGGCTATGTACTGGCCGCACTCGGCGGAATTGCGATCGTGTTTTTTCTCTCCTCCCTGGGCGCGCCTTTCTACATCTCTTTACTTCTGGCCTTTGCACTCTTACTGATTCCTGCCTACTACCACATCAGACGCAACATGATTCGTTACACAGTAACTGATTCGAAACTCGAGATTGATACGGGACTGATTGGGCGAACGACGCGGAATATACCTCTTAGCAAAGTTCAGGACGTTACTGTTTCAGCCAGTATTCCACAGCGTCTGATGGGTTTTGGAGACATCATTGTAGACAACGCGAGTGAAGTGGGCGGCACTATTGTTATGCATAACATCGGCAGCCCTCGCCACTACGCAGACCTGCTTTTGCGCGAACTCAGACGCTGGCATTAAACTTTGGACTGCGACGGACTGCCGTCGCTTTAACAAAGCGGCGCCGGGTCGCCGCACTCCAAAGTGCTTTGGGGAACATCAAAGTGGTTCCGGTTTCTAATGAGAGCCGAACCTTCTGCGGGGTGGAGTCTGAAGTCTTGAGTTGGCTAAAAATCGCAACATTGGTGGTATTAATCGCTGTTCTATCGCCGCGTGTTTTGGGGGACTTTCCAAGTCCTGATCCCCTTCCGCGGTTTCCGGAGCGTATAGGCGAGTTCCAACGGATAGGTCGTCCCACGCCCCCGGATTACGTGAAGAATCAGGGTATTCCACGTGAACTAACTGGCCCCGCGGGTGTCGCGGAATATTCTCGTGGAAACGAACGACTCTTTGTCCAAATGGAACGGTTTCAACAGGACGGGGAGGCATATTCCGCACTCACTTTTTACGCGGCGAACGCTCGAGCCCGTCAGCAAGGAATTGAACTCAACAGCGACTATGGTACCGCTGGCTTTAGTGACATGAACGAGCTCGCCTTCTTCAAAGGTGCGTACGTCGTACAAATCTTTCCCATTCGGAAAGATTCTTCTGCTGTTCGGGATCTGGCGCAGGAACTCAGTCAACTTCTCGACAAAGGAGAAGGTGAAATCCCGCCTCTGGTAAAGCATCTACCAAACTGGGAAGAAAATCAGAAACGTGCGGTATTTCTCAATAGATTCTCGACAGTTCAGGATTTGGTTCCAAATCAAACGGTCCTTACTGTTCTGGATACGGGCAGAGATGCCGATGCCACATTTGTCGATAACGCGTCAGGGAAAGTTTTGATCGTCGAATACCACACGCCTCAGTTGGCCAAAGACAATGATGAGCGCATCATCGCCAAGATCCACGAACTCTGGAAACTTGGACAACCGGCTCCGATTGGTTACCGCCGTGTTGGTAACTACTCCGTGTTTGTTTTTGATGCTCCAGACGAAGCTACGGCTAAACAACTGATCGACCAGGTGAAGTACGAGCAAGTCGTTCAATGGCTCGGTGACAATCCAAACATTTTGAAAGAGGCTGAGCGCCGCTACGTTGAAACAACTCTGGGCGTGTTCATCGCAGTTTTGAAGGCCTCTGGATTTGCGCTCGTGGCTTGTTTGGGATTGGGCGGGCTGATTGGAGCGCTTCTATTTAGCCGCCGGCGCGCGCGACAGACTGCGCTTGAAGCGTATTCGGACGCTGGGGGTATGCTGCGACTCAACCTCGATCAAATGACGCCCCAGACAGACCCTGCGCGACTCTTGGGACCAGGACACTGAATGTCCGATATGCGTCTGTCTTGTCGTGACGCAACCAACCAGGCCCTGAGTTTCTTAAGACCTCTGAATCTCTTGAGGCCTGGTTGGCTGCGTCACGACAAGACAGACGCATATCGACAAATAAAAAAGCGCGACTGACATTTCTGTCTTCCGCGCTTTCTTATTAAACCAGATCAAAAATGCGGGCTGCTGATTTTTCCTGGGAGGCTCCCCCAAGCCCCTTCAAGACGTCAATCAGCAGCACCGCTATTATTGCTCTTCAACTGCGTAACAAACGCCACTCTGTTCCCCCAATAGAGTAAAACGCCTGCTTTATATCTGAGAGGATGCCTCCCCCAAAGCCTCCACTCACCGCAGTTTTCTGAGCCTGACCCGATTTACCCTTATCTACCCTTCTTGTTCTGATTAGGCTTTGGCAATGAGTGTGCCAAGTTGACTGGAAATCTTCGATTGCGCTCCTCGAGTGATTTCCTTCGAAATTCCTTAGAAAAATGAGGATTGTACGAAAATTACACTTCGTTTTTCGTATTTTTACAATACAAACCGAGTGTACCACCGAACGATTTTAAATCATGATGGTAGAGCCGAAACCAACCTATCGATCTCGTCAAACGAGTTGTAAATGTGAGGCGCGATTCGAAGACGGTCGCCGCGTGGTGCAGTAATGATGTTGTCACTCTTCAGCTGCGAGTAGAGATGCATCGCGGAAGCTCCACCGCGATGTTGAATACATACGATTTGTGATTTCTGGCCCAAGTCACGTGTGCTGATGACACGATAGTTCCTTGAGCTCAAATTCTGGCAAAGGTAATCGGTCAACGTCTCCAGATACGCCGCGATAGCTTCGGTCCCGTTGGCCTTCAAGAGCTCGAGACTGGCGTTCAGTCCATGTATCAGGGCAGTAGGACCCGTCCCTGTTTCCCAGGCAAGCGTTCCAGTGTTCCATTCCTGATCGAAATTGTTGTAGTCCTCTGGATTCGGAACGCTAGTCCAGCCAACAAGGGTCGGTTGAAGTCGCTCCCTGGCGCGATCGGATAGGTACAAGTAACCAACTCCTTCAGGTCCGAGCAACCACTTGTGAGATGCACCCGCAGCAACATCTAGCAACTCGGCTTCTACGTTCAGCGGTAACACGCCTAATGATTGGATGACGTCAACCACAAGCAGCGCGTCTCGCTTACGAGCGATACGCCCCAATCTCTCGAGGTTTGCCCGAAACCCGGACGCAAATTGAACGTGGCTGATCGCAATCACACGAGTATTTTCATCAACTAAATTCTCGAGCTCTTCCATATCGACGCGTCCGTTGCGTTCTTCGCACATTCGTACTTCAACTCCGAAAATGTCCCGGAGTCTCAGCCATGGATAGATGTTCGCTGGAAACTCCCGGCGGAAAGTCACAACGTTCTGACCGGTTCGCCAATCAAGACCATTGGCGACAGTAGACAAGCTGTCTGAAGTATTTCGCATGAATGCGACTTGTTCAGGTCGAGCGCCAAGAAGTTCAGCAAGAAGAGACCGAGCACGCTCCTTGACGGCAATCCAGCTTCGAAAGTTTATGGACCCGTTGTCGCGGACGTCTTTCAGTTGAGACTCAATAGCTTCAACGGTTGGAGTTGGCAGTGGTGAAACAGCAGCGTGATTTAGATAGATGGCCCGGTTTGTAATTGGGAACAGTGATCGCAGTTCGGGAGTCATGACGCATCAGGGAGCGAACGGAAGTCCGTAGAGTTCTTTGTATAACCAGCCAAGCACTCGAGCCTCCGCGGTACAGAGCGATTCGATCCAGCAGTTGATCAGAAAATCATCTCTGCCACGCTGAAATGGAATCTTATCGGCCTGCTCAACGATCGAACCACCACTCTTCAAATCGAGTTGATAGGAATCTGCCGCCAGCTCGGTGGCTTTAGAAGCCGTTTCCAGTGCATTCAGCAACTGGCTGATCCAGGAATGGAGTTCACGCTCACCGGGATTGTCGGCAAGCGCTTGAATTATTCCTATGGCAAGTCTGTCCTCAGCACGATTGAATTGAAATACTTCGTCTCCCTGGTTGCGCGCATGCATTTGTTTCCATTGGAAGACTTCCTCGACTGACGGATGCCGGATGACTGCGACTCGTTGATCATAGTTGAGAAACCACTCAATAACGTCTGGAACGGAGTCTAGGTCTACTTCGCTGGTTGAGAGACGTTGTAGTGGCGGCGTCAGATTGTCGTTTTCGGTGGGCACTAAAATGTCCGATGAACTTTAGTTTGTCGTGTGATTCCAAATACAAATCATCATTGCTTGATCTCAGAGCAAAGTATTTCTCGAGAAAATAAGCGGGTCTATTTCGGATCACACGACAAACTTAAAGTTTATCGGACAGAGGAGCGCGCAACTTAAACGATGCCCGTATCTCGCCGACGATGTCTCCCGGCCGGTTCTTCACTGGGAAAAAGGCATAACGAGCAACAGCATCCAACGATTCATCGTTCAGCACATCGAGCTGTCGGAGCACCTCAATCACGACTGTTGGACGGGCACGATGATCGTCGCCATCCTCAATTTTGAGAGCGAGACCTAAGCCGCGCGGCCAACGTTCAGATGGAAGAATACCTGCGGTGTACACGCCTTCCGCGCCAACCTTCGACACGATATGTCCGGGCGCCGCTCTCATGATTTCGGTATCCAGGCGATCTGTTGTGCCACCGATTAACTCCGGGTAAGTAGTCATCACCCTGGCAATTCGAGCGCAGGCATCGCGAGTAGGCTTATCAAACTCGTTTGGCGGTGAGATTAGACGAGCAAACGCGTGCGCCATGGCTTTTATGGTTATCCCAAACACCGGAACGCCACAACCATCAACTCCGACAGCCAAATCCTCCACGGCTATGCCCGAAAACTGAGAGATGGCATGTCCAACTGCCAACTGCACGGGATTCTCCGGCAAGTTATAGGTTTCGAGTGGCGCGCCGAGGTGTTTGGCGACTGCAAGCATGCCGGCGTGTTTCCCAGAGCAGTTGTTGTGAAGCACATTTGGAGATTCACCACTGGCTCTCAAATGTGCTGCTGCCGTTGGACTGTAGGGTTCGTGCACGCCGCACTTTAGCGCTTCGGGGCCGAGTCCGATTTTTTTCAACATGGAGGCGACAATTTTTGTGTGAATTTGTTCGCCATTGTGTGATGCGCAAGCCAATGCAACTTCCTCATCAGTGAAACCAAAATGATCAGCCGCTCCCGAAACGACGAGAGGCAAGGCTTGAAATGGCTTTGCCGATGATCTCAAAAAAGTCACCGTTTCAGGCGCACCCAGATAAGACACGATCGTGCCATCCGGTTCTACAGCCGTTATGTGTCCTCTGTGCCTGGATTCTGTAATTGCGCCTCTGCGAACCTCAACAAGCGGTTCAGCTATGGGAATCTGTTGACTGGTCAAATTGACACTGGAAGGCGTAGACATTGCGGCCGAGACCTCTATGAAAACTGGATTGATTACGGATGTCGAATCTTAACACGCACTAACGGCCTTTGGCCTTCAGTCTTTGGCCTTTGGTTTTGCGTCTTCCGCAGTCGGCAGTCCCACTATGTAAAACCAAAGGCCAAAGACCGAAGGCCACGTTTACAAACAAAAAAGGCAAAGGTCCTCAACCTTTGCCTTTCACGATTTGATTTGAGAATCCCCTATCGGGTTGTTTTCGCTAACGCAGTTGGTTTGCGTTTACCGCCCCAGCTCAAAACCGTTAGCTTGATGACGCGACGACCGAACCGCATCGCTTCGCGTGAAGTGGGCGTCCAGATGTCGATACGACGTCCGCGAACTGCACCACCTGTATCTGCGACCAGATACTCGCCGCTGTAGTTTCCCGCTTCGAGTTTGACTCGTGAACCCAGTGGTAGAACTCTCGGGTCAGCTGCAATCAATCCTTTGCTGACTGGCCGTCCACTTGCCGTACGTCCGCGTAGACTATACGCGGTGGCAACATAAGCTGCCGCTGGTGCGACGAACGAAGGCTCGGCGATTTGCGATGCAGTAACCTCTCCCAAGCTACCTTTGTTTACTTCTGTGGATGCGGCCGAAACAATTTCAGCCTTAAGCTGTTGCTGAGTTTGAGAGGTGATTGGTTCTGCTGAAGACGAACGTGCTGTAAAGATCAAGAAGGAACTCAAAAGTGCAGTGCAAAGGATCGCACCACTTCTGAAGATTGATGTAACTTTCAAATTCGGGTCTCCTGTCCGAGTTTACTTCTACCTTTCAGCGTCCTGCGCGAGTCCGTTCTTTCCTATGACTCGTCCCCTGGCTCTAAGGAGTCTTCATGACGTCAGCCGAGGTTGGGGGCTTGCATCCTTGATGCGGTGCGCTGAAAAGATCTTTTGGATTCAGTAAAACGAAAAAGCGCGTTAAACGGTCGCAATTCCACCGTCAACCTAGCACACACTTTTAAAAGACTTCAAATTCCAAAAGAGCGATATTTGTGAGAAAAAATGAAGATAATGAGGTAAGTGGTGAAATATTAAAAGTTAAGAAAAATCAATACAGTCACATCGACAGAGGTCAATTTGCACGATCATAGACTCAGAAAGTTTTCGACTACTTTTCTGCCTTCCGGGTGATCTTCATCGAACAATTCCGCGTGAAACTGTATTCCATAAAGTCGCCGACCCTTTTGCTGCATAGCTTGAATTGGGCACGTTTCATTCGAAGCAGTTACCCGAAATCCATCTGGAACTTCTTTGACTTCGTCACAGTGGTTGTGCCAAACAACAATCTCTGAAGGAAGATCTTTGAACAATCCCTCGCCGGTATTTGTGACTGGAAGAAAACCGCGTTCACGTTTCGCGCCTTCATAACCTTCACCCGGTTCCACTCGTTCCATCAATCCGACTTTCGCACCGTATGCCAGAGCGATCTGTTGATGACCGCCACATAATCCAAGGATAGGTTGACTCGCCTGTTTGATGACGGAAAACACGCCCGCCAAAGATTCAGGGGTGTACATTTCCCAGGGATGACTCTGTCCACTCAGAATGATATGTGACGGTTTCAATGAGCGGACTCGTTCGAGCGACACGCTATGAAATGGTTCGATGAGGATTTCGAGTTCTGGAATGAGGCGGCCCAGGACTGCCCTGACTTCACGTGGGCTCGCCCCCTGGCCATCGATTGTGTTGTCGATCAAATAAATTAACAAGCTATTTCAAGCAGTAAAGCTTCCCATTGAATGCGCCGATATAAATTCGCCCGTTCAAGATCGCAGGCGTTGCGTTGATATTATCACCAATCTTGAGTTCGGAGATCCCCTTACCACTTGCTGCGTCAATTGTGTGTATCCAACCTGCCTTGTCGCCGAAAACAATTCTGCCATCGACCACGGGCGATGTTCCCCAAATGGGTCCTCGTGCCCGGAAACGCCAAACCACTTCGCCTTTATCGCCAGACAAGCAATAAAGGTAATGGTTACTCGAGCCAATATAGACTTTGCCGTTAACAGCGACAGGGCTTGCCCAGATGCCGTTGCTCAAACCCTCCGTGCGAAACTTCCAAACAAGTTCTCCGTTCGCTTGCCGGAAGCAATAAACGAATCCATTTTCAGCGGCTGTATACACAAAGCCGTTTGCTGCAGCTGGAGTAGAATCTGAGTCCGCGCCGATACGAGCTTTCCAAATAGTCGATCCGTCAGCAAGGTTCAAACAAAAGAGATCGCCTTGCTCAGTACTGACGTAAATTCGTCCATCGACAACCGAGAAGCTGCCTTCCATTGAACCTAAGCGCTCAGTCTTGTAGATGAGGGCACCATCGGCGAGATTCAAACAATAGAAGTAGTGATCTTCTCCTCCGAAGTAGACGCGACCATCGATCACAGTTGACCCGCAGTCTACTTCGAAGCCGGTCTGATATTTCCAGAGCAACTGTCCATCACTTTTTCGAACGCAGTAGATCCAGTGATCGAGTCCACTCGCGATAATGCGATCAGGGGCGATCACGGGAGTTGCCTTTAGACTGTCAAGGGTTTGGTATTTCCAGATTAACTCCCCCGTTTGCGAGTTCAGGCAGTACAGGTTTCCATCGGCGGATGGGAAGTACACGCGATCATCTTCGATGGAAGGTTGGCCAGGCCAACTTATTCCCCCCCATGGATCTTTGTGCAGCCGCCCGGCGATCGACTTGGTTTCGAACTCCCATACAACTCGCAGCGGTTCGGTTGACCATGGCCCAGTACCAAAAAAGTTTCGTGAAGAGCTGCCGAGCCACATTGGGACTGACGAAGGTGGTTTTGGTGGTGGAACAATCGGTTTTGCTTCGGTTTCCTTAACTATTTTCCCGCCGCAGGCAGACACCAGGCAGGCTGCTAGTAGCGGCACCGACAGGAGAAAACTATGGGTGAAGAATCGGGAAGAGTTCATGGGGGGAAACAAATGCGGAAGAGTCTTTAGATTCCAGCCAACCACTCGGCACTATAGACTACTTCAGCGCTTGCGGTAATCACAACTTCATTGTCCGGGCGCCAGCTGATCTTGACCTCGCCGCCTTCCATTAAGACTCGAATGTCTCGGTCAGCTTTGTCGTTCACCATGGCCGCCACCGCGCCTCCACAGGAACAAGTGCCCGAAGCTGAAGTCTCTCCAACTCCGCGCTCCCAGATTCGCAGTTCAATGAGTTGGCGATTGATTGGTCGGACAAAGACGACGTTTGTTCGATCAGGAAACTGCGCATGATTCTCGATAGCCTTACCGATACGTCGCCAATCGAGTTCGTCAAAGTTCTCAACGAAGATGCAGGTGATTGGATTTCCGATTTGCATTGCCGTTATCGGAAACTTTTCTTCACCAACGGACAGTTGATAGCCGACGACTCTTTCGAGAGGAACCTCGATCTTGATCGGAATTGAAGGCGGGTCAAGTTTCGGCTGACCCAGTTCTGATTCGAAAATATATTTGCCACTCGGATCTTGCATGCGGGGAAAATAGCGCTTCAACCCTGTCCGAGTACTCAGTACCAATTCGTCTGCGCTCCACAGGCCGTAATAATAAAGATAGGCAGCTGCGCATCGAGTTCCGTTGCCCGACAAGCCTGCTTCACTTCCATCGGGGTTAAAAATCCGAACGTTGAAATCTGCCTGACTATTTGCCGGCTCACCCACGATTGCAATGCCGTCGGAACCAGCACCATAATTACGATTACATATTCGCTTTGCAAACTCGCCGAGATCTGTGACAGCACTCAGGTCCTGCGACTTGAGTACGATGTAATCATTTCCGAGACCGTGGAATTTAGTGAACTTTGGTGGCATGTGTCCGATATGCTTTAGCTTGTCGTGACGTGATAAAAAGACCCGGCCGAATTATTCAGTTCCTGCATCCTTTTAGTCATGATCTTATCTGACGCGCGAATATTATTACGTGCTTGGTTGGCATCGCACGACAAGCTAAAGCATATCGGACATTTCAATTCGATCTTCCACTAAACGAAGCCAGCAGCACCGCAATCGGATCAATACAAACGATCCTCGGCTCAACTCCATCAGGATAGTTGTTGACCATGATTGAAAACGCGAGCTTCTCCCCGCCGGCCGTCGTTACGTAGCCCGCAAGACTGGCAGCCGAACTAAGCGACCCAGTCTTGGCGCGCAAGTTGTTTTCGGCGGGCGTGTTCTTCAAGCGATTTCGCAAGGTTCCGTCAACTCCAGCAATTGGCAGAGCAGAGCGAAATGTATCTGCATAGCGATGACGAAACATGTATGTCAACAATTGCACAGATGCTTCAGCCGTGATCATGTCGTTGCGAGAAAGACCTGAGCCGTCACTAAGTACGAGCGCGTCGGGGCGAACGCCGGCCTCTTTCAAAAATGCTGTGATCGTTTGCAGACCGAGGTCTTCAGTGGTTTGACCGACGGTTGAAGTCGAAGGATTTGCAGGTGGTGTTGGAGTCACCTTTCCTAATGTCCGTAGAATCAGTTCAGTGTAGAGATTCTGACTCGGCTTAAGCGTTTGGGAGGCAATCACGCTAAACGGCGGCGATTGCAGCGTGGCAATCTCAACAGGCGGTGTTTGACTGATACTGTTCCCACTTGTCGATGCCAGTAATTGCGACTGATTCAGTGCCGACGTCGTGGATCCGGAATCGATCGTTCTTGAGCGGCCAGTTATTACCACACCGCGTTGGGACAGGGACGATCGCACGAGATACACGAGCAACATCGCCGGGTGCGAAATACCGATGCCGCCGGTATAGCCTCGATCATCGATCGGGATTGTTCCCTCGATCGTAACGACATCTTCTCCAAGGTCGCGAAAGATTGAAATTTGACGGCGAGTCCCTTTTGCTGAGGTCGTCACTTTGTTGACGATTGTCAGCAAAGGATCCGGCGGGCCGGTAGTGATTAGTGCCGGCTTTCCGATGTCTGGCCCAGGTTTTATAAAGAGGTCGAGAGCGTTGTCGTTAACCGTTAGAGGAGTAACTTCAGCGCCGTAGTACCAGGTCAAGTCTTCCCATTCCCATCCCGATCCATATTGCGGCCCCACAAAATAACTCTCGTCGCCAATCAGATCGCCTTCGACTCTTTTCACGCCTGCTGAAACTATTCGCGATGCCAGTTCATTGATTGCTTTGAAATAGTCGCCGTTGTTGAAACGTGCTGCGATCGAGGGATCGCCCCGGCCGTAGATCGTTAAATCACCTTTGATCTTGCCCGCGGAATCAGGACGTGTTGGAGCATAGACCGAAGTTGTGAAGCGGTAGTCCGGCGAAAGGCGATCGAGCGCAGCTGCCACGGTGTAGAGCTTCATGTTTGAAGCCGGCCGCAGGAGTTTGTTTGCGTTTTCTTCAAACAGGACCTGGCCTGTGTCGAGTGAGGAAACTTTGATTCCAACCATCGCCGAAGACAAGTCAGGCCTGGCGAGTATGTCTGAAATGCGAGATCGCAACTCGGCAAGACTCTTTGAAGGCTCAGATTTTAGCGAAGGAGTTGGTGATGGATTCGGAGAAGCAGACGGAGAAGGACTAGGTTGCGGCGTCGCTGCTGTTGAAGTTTGTGTTTGACGTTCTCGTTGCGCCTTGACGCGCGAGGGGACAGAGGAAAGGCAGAGTGCGATAAGAACCAGTGCCGAGATTGTTTTGTTTGGCTTCATGTTTGCTACAGGTTCAAACTAATGCGGTTACTGAAAGGTTGAATCAAAAGAAAGTTGTAACAACGGTTCAGTTGGCCTAGCAACACATCCAGAATAGCGCAGTTGGGAAGGGGGTAAGCGGCCAATTCAAGCCCCTACCCCACAACGACCTGAGCGCACCCCCGCCGGTTCGAGTGCTATAGAGATCATGAAACCTGCGGGGGTGCGCTCAGGGTCAATTTGCGAGGGGTTTGAATTGGCCGCTTGTCCCCTTCCCAACTGCGCTATTCCTCAACAAGCTTGAGTTCGCCGCTTACCCCTTTCCCAACTTGTTCAATTGCTGGAAGTGTTCGAGTCCTTACTCTTCTTCTTGTCCTGCTGCTACTGCTCTGCTACCACCGATGCTACCTACTAACTCCGCGAACCGCGGATCACTTCGCAGCGAATTCCAGTTTGGATCGGACTCGAAGCAGCGCCGATTCTCGTTTCCCAAAGCAATCGACCGTTCCAGCCACGAGAACGCTTCACTCGCAATTCCTTCCAGCGCGTACACTGAACCGATAGAGTAAGCAATATCAGCATCCACTTCGCCATTTCTCTTCACGTCACCACTCAATTGCGACAATGCTTCTTCGTGTTTTCCCTGGGCACTTAAGAACATGGCCATGAATGGACGTATCCCATGCATGTTTGGATGATCACTGACTACTTGCCGCATTAGATCAGCTGCCGCGTCTGTCTGGCCTGTGTAATAAAAAGCCAGGGCTCGAAACGTTTGCACAAGTGCGTTGTCTGGATCTTCTGCATTGTCGAGTTGCTTGAACGCATCATCGAAACGCCCCATGTACATGTAAACAAGTGCCCGGCTGTAACTCGCCACAACGTGCGCAGCCGGATCCAATCTCACCAGCCGATCATAACTTCGAAGCGCTCTGTTGTACTCACCATCGAGCCGGTGCAATAGGGCCTTTACAAAGTAGACCACTGCTTCATTGGGCGCTTCTCTACGGGTTCGATTTATCTCTTCGCGCGCTTTTTGTTTCTGGCCACGCCATAGATAGACGAAGACCATCAACATACGAGCTTCAAAAATGTTGCCGTCAATTGCGAGTGCTTTGCCAAAAGCCTCTTCCGCTCGCTCGTAGTCTTCTGAGCCGCCGAATCCCTTGAAGACACGGTTAACGTAACAAGCACCGAGTCCGTCGTATGCGAGCCCAAAGTTCGGATCGAGCTCGATTGCTCTTTCGAAATGCTGAATAGCTTCGGCGCAGTCTTCAGCGGACAGAGTGCGGAAGATGAAACGACCAAAGAAGTCGCGGCCGCGTAAATACTCTTCATAAGCGGCTGGATTCCTAGTCGAAGCCTTACCAGTTCCCACTTGCTCGGACGGGCTTAATTCAAGTCGAAGTCCTTCGACAATGCGCTGGGCAATAGTGTCCTGCAGAGCGATGATGTCGGACGCCGCCGTGTCGATGCGATCGCTCCAAAGAATTTCTCCTGAATTCACGTCGAGGAGTTGCGCGGTGACTCGGAATGTTTCGCCGGAGTGAATGAAGCCCGCGGTTAGAACTGCGTTCACGCTCAGTTCGTGTCCTACCTCGCGAGGATCGTTCATTTGGCCTTGATACTTTGCAATCACCGACGACGGCCGAACAACCAGTGATCTAATTCGTGCTAATTCGGTGATTACTGCGTCTGCCAGAGAGAACTCATAGAAACTCTTGGAGGCGTCGTTACTTAGATTTCGAAATGGGAGAATTGCCAAACTCTTCTTGTCGCGATCGGCCACTGTTGTCTGCGGCGTCTCATCCATGTGTCTCGAAGCCGTGGTGACATTCGGCGACGAGGTCGCATCGGTCCTGGTAATGGATCGCAGCCAACGCATTGCTCGCGAGACGGGATTTGATACCGACAGATGTTTCGGTGGCTCAGGGATGACACCTTGTGAGCCGGCGTAAGTCGTATCGAGCTCCTGGAGAACTTGACGCAACTCGTTCCGGAACTCGTCCATGTTTTGAAAACGATCTTTAGGTTCCTTCTCCATAGCGCGATCGATGATTTGCTGGAGGCGAGGTGGAATTGCGCTGCCACGCAACTCAGCTACAGGACGTGCCGCATCATGGAGTACAGCGTGTCTGACATCGATGGTTGTCTTACCGCGAAACGGCCAGGTGCCAGTTAACATCTCATAAAGTAAAACCCCGGTAGAGAAAACATCAGCTCTTTTATCGACACGATCGCCGCGGGCTTGTTCGGGAGCGGCATAGGTTGCTGTGCCGTAGGGAATACCGATTTCAGTAAGCTCAGTGTGATGGATCCCGGTGTGTGCTGCTTCGTTGTCGTCCAGAAGTTTCGCGAGACCAAAGTCAAGGACCTTCGCTTGCCCACTCGGCGTAACCATTACGTTCCCCGATTTGATGTCGCGATGAATGATTCCCCGGCTGTGCGCGACCGCCAAAGCGTCAGCTACCTGCACGCCAATCAGGAGCGCGGTTTTCAAGTCCAGCGGACGACCGCCCACTAGTTGTCGAACATTCTTTCCTTCGACGTGCTGCATCGCAATGAAATGAACGCCATCAAGCTCGTCGAAATCAAAAATGGTGCAGATGTTCGGATGGTCGAGTGACGATGCGAGTCGAGCTTCGCGCTCAAACCGCTTCAGGTTAGCTTCTCTCGAGGTCAATTCCGGAGGTAAGACTTTGATAACTACAGTTCGGCCCAGCTTTAGATCAGTCGCTTTGTAGACGGCTCCCTGTCCGCCAACGCCGAGCTTGTCCGTTATGCGATAGTTGCGGAGGGTCTTGCCGATCATTGCTTTTCACCACTGCCGAGGTGAGGTGCTCAAATGTTCGATATGCTTTAGCTTGTCGTGTCGCAACCGACGGGGCCCGATCGAGACTCATCGTATAGATCCGCAGTAGCTTGAGTGGGACCACACGACAAGCCAAAGCATATCGGACACAAATTAAAAAGCCGCCCGCAGTTCGTTCGCACTGGCTGTTGCAGTTCCGACCTTGCCGACTACGATACCCGCAGCCTGATTCGCAAGAGTCGCAGATTCAATCATGCTTGCGCCTACCGCGAGTCCACAGGCAAGAGTCGCAATTACAGTATCGCCAGCGCCGGTGACATCGTAAACCTCACGAGCCGCGGTCGCCACGTAATTCGGCTGATCGTCACTTCCGAGCAGCATCATTCCTCGATCTCCGCAGGTGATGAGTACAGCATCACATTTAAGCCGATTCCGGATCAACTTTGCAGCTTCATTCAGGCCGTTGTTTGAATCGTCTTCACTGTTAGCGATACGCAAAGCCTCATGATGGTTAGGTGTCACCAGTGTGGCAGGTTTATAGGAGTTGAAGTTGCGGAGTTTTGGATCGATCAGCACGGGCAGTCGCTCGTACGCGAACGGCAGAACTTCTGACAGAACACGAGCCGTAATCGTCCCTTTATCGTAATCAGAGACCACCAAAGCATGAGCACTTGTGAGTTCGGTTTTGACGCGTGAAATGATTTGTTCCTCAACTTCATGGCCCACCGGATTGCGGCGTTCACGATCAGTTCGTACAACGAGTTGATTATGAGCAATGATGCGAGTTTTCAAAGTTGAAGGTCTAGTGTTATCGGTGATCAGACCGTCAAGACCTGCGCCAAGTGAGTTCAAATTGTCGCGCAATCGTCTGCCCGGACCGTCATCTCCAATTACTCCGACGACCACACTCCTTGCGCCAAGAGTAATGAGATTCGCAAGAACATTTGCGGCGCCGCCAAGATGAATCGACTCTCTGCGGACATCGACAACAGGTACAGGAGCTTCGGGAGAGATACGCGTTACGTCGCCCCAGACAAATTCGTCGAGCATCACATCGCCTAAAACGACGATCTTGCGATCGGGAAGCGCAGAGAGGATTTCGTCAACTCGATTAGGGGATAATTGGTGCATTTCAACTATGTATGTGACATTTCTTCTCTGCGCTTTCCCCGCGTTCTCTGTGTCTCTGCGGTTAAGTTGGCTCGGTCCTTCTACAACGCAGAGACGCAGAGATTTCAATCCGACGCCTACGTTGTTAGAACTCTTTCAATTGCTGCCGTAACTCTGTTCACCGGCACGCGCAGGATACACTCGGGCTGTTCAAACTGTTCACAGAAGTAACCGTGACAAGGCTGGCAGGGCATCTCTTCAAATACTACTTCTGATTCAGCACGACTCCATGGACGCCAGTGCGCAATGTTTGATGAACCAAAAATTACAACTGAGGGTGTGCCAACTGCCGCTGCCATGTGAGCGATGCCACTGTCGTTGCCAACGAACAATTCCGCGCGCGAGGCGAGCGCAGAGACTTCAGGCAGCGACAAGTTGAATGTAGTTATTGGCGCAGAACAATGCCTTTGCAATTCATCAAGCACTTTGTCCTGGCCTGGTCCGACAATCGCTACACTGGAAAAGTCAGCCCGCTCTAAGTATTCCACCACGCGAGCGAAATTCTCAGCTGCCCATTGCTTGGTTGCGAATGCGGCTGCCGGATGAATCAGAGCCAATCTCTTTCCTTCAAGCTTCGAATCTCTGAGGCGCTCCTGAATCACGAAAGTGGCAGTCTGGGTGATCGCGAGCTGCGTTGCTGGTCGATCTGTTACCGGTACTCCCGTCCAACCCAACAATGCGAGCTGCTGCTCAACCGAGTGTGTCTTCTCCTGGCCCCACAAGAACGATGCAGAGGGTGCCTGATGATTATGTAACTTAGCGTATTGATAACTTTCGTAACCGACTCGGTGTCGCGCGCCCGAAGCCCGCGTCAGAAATGTTGAAGTAGTTCCTCCATGAAGGTTATAGACGACATCGTAACCGGATGCTCGAATCTCACGTGCAATGCGAGCGCGGGCGGCGAGGCTATTTCTTTCAAGGCTGATGACGCTGCTGAGACTGGGATGCTCGGCTAGCACTGGGGCAACCCAGTCTTCAACCAGAATATCGATCTGTGCGTCAGGCAAGAATCGTCTTAAAGCATTGACTGCGGACGTTGCCAAAACCGTATCGCCGATTGAACGTAAGCGAACAAATAGAACTTTGCGGACCTGCGACCAATCCCAACGAGCAGGTGCGAGCGGCTGAGGTGCATCAATACCTTGCGATTCGGACCGCGCTTGCGTTTCTACTCCCCGTAATTTTGGGGAAGCCGCCACAATGTCGCGCAAACTGTTCATTGCGAATCACTCTTCAATTGTGGCTTCGTCAATAAGCATGACGGGAATATCGTCACGAATTGGATAGACACGTTTACATTCGACGCATTTCAATGCTTTGCCGTCGGGTTTGACTTCGACTTTCGCCTTACACGCGGGACAAGCGAGTATTTCTAGAAGTTCCTGGCTTACTGCCATAGATTAATTCCTTTCCGGATGTTACAGGAGGCGGTGAAAGCTTAACATAGCGATTCAGGTTCGGCCCCGTCGACAACATAGGACTACTAGGACCTATTCGACCTATTTACCACTCCCAAACTATACTTCAGACATGTCTCTTGAATTTGCGCTTCAGTATTCGTGTCCGCTTCGTGCCAGCTATTCTGAAAAACATCTTCGCGAGTGGGGTCGCTTAAGTAGTCTTCACGCCAAACTGACTACGGGCGAGACTGGAATCCCGTCATTCGATGCACTCAAATGGGTTGAGGACGCTCGTTCTGAAATCGATGCGATGCAGCAGGCGACCTCGATCTGTTCTCGTTGTCCGGCGTCTCTCCCATCTGACAAGGCGGGAGAGGGGGAAGCCGTCGGTTGCCTTGGAAGGATTAATTATCCGATTGAAGCGCAGTTTGAAAAGTTTCTTGCCGATCGCGTTCAACTTTCGCTGGACACACTTGATCCGGATGATCAGCCACGGCTGCTTCGAATACTTGTCGATCCCGAATCGCCGTTTGATGGTGAAGCGACAAAGGAACTTCGTCGAGTCGTAACCGATCAGGGACTGCGCTTTTTTGAATTACGAGTACCTATTTCTTTGACCCGTGAAGCTAGCCGGTTGACCACAGACAACATTTTCGACTTACTTGCGGGCTTTCGCTCGGAAGACAGTTCTGTGACTAGTTACACCCGTGAGTTCCCATTTGCAGCGGTGCCTGATTACTACGACTTTCTTGATTTGGTATTAAGGAATGAGCTGAGCCAATCCGAATTGACGAGGCTGACTGCGCGCAGCCGAAACTACAACCAATTTCTAAGACTTCTCACCGCGATTGAAAAAGCGGAGGCATTGCAGGGGCGTGTGCTGATTGATTGAGGTCATTGCTGATTTCCGATTGCCAATTTGATGGTCTTTGGTCTTGGGCCTTAGGTCTTTGTTCCAATCATGGTTTTCGTGTTCTTCTTTGCGAACGTCATTCAAAGACCAAAGATCTAAGACCAAAGACCAAATCTGCAATTGGCAATCGGAAATCGGCAATAACTTCATTGCTTCTGCTCGTCGATCATCCTCAACGTGTCGAGGATCAGGTTAGTATTACTCAACGCTTGAATCTTGATTGGATATTGCTCTGCGGTTTTCTGAAACTCAAAAGTGCCGGAGTTGATTTCGACGACGTGCAGGAAACCCTTCTCTCCTGACTCCTTCCCACATTCTGCGTCTACGATTCTTCCATCATTGAATAGCACGCGTCCATCTTCATTCTTACCGTTTAGCGTGAGCACACCGTTCAACTTTGTGTTCTCTATAATTTGAATTGCGTCAAACACGCTAACGGCGCCCAGATCACCAGCCAGGGTAAAGTGTTTCTGAGCAAACACGGGTTCCGGCGCTGGGACAGGCTTGAGGTCAGGACGTCGGGCGCGACGTATAGCCTCCAGCCCCTTTGCGATATTGATGCGCTCGTCCAGTTGTTTGGCTTCGAGTAGCCGGTCATGAGCAGTGTCGAAGTCTTCCCGATCAATGTAAAGACTTGCGAGGGCGAGGCATTGGCGTGCGGCTTCGTCGGGATGTTTTTGAGCGCAGACTTCGCGAAGGCGTTCGCGCAATGGAACCGAGCGTGAGTTTCTTTCGAGGGCCGTCCGGAGGCGTTTGATGGCCTTCTCGGGCGCCTTGTATTTCGTAAACAGCTCGGCATCGAGGAGTGCGGCCTCGACTTCGTCTACATGCTCAGAGTCGTTTATCGCCATCTCTTGCTAAATCCTCAAGACTAGCGGAGTTTAGCACAACGTTTTTGCGCCAATCGTCGTATCTACTTTGACGGCATTATGCGACTCGATTTGGAGTCCGTCGCCCACGATATCGTGCGTCGGAAGACTGTGGGTCCCAGGAAGCTGAATACGAGGCATCGTATTTGTCCAGATTTTCCAAGGTGAAATGACACTTTTTAATGGCTGATTGCGCGTTAAAAAGTAAGCAGAGGCAGGAAAATCGGGTAACAGGCGCTCGGGGAACTGGCTGGCACAGTAGGTGCGAAGAATAAAGCTGGTGTCACTACTCCGGACCAAAATGTCAGGGTAGCGATACATCGAAAGTACATTGGAAGGTTAACGACCATGAACCGCTGGATGAAAAGACGAATCGAACGCTCACGGGCACGTTGTGAACGAGCCACAGGTAGGCCACAGATAAACACAGATTGCGCAGATAAGAAATCGGCAGCGGCGGCACCAATGCTGGCGAAAGACAAGACTAAGCCGTCACCTCGTTACTCGTAACTCCGAGAGCGACACGTTCCGCTTTGCGCTGATTATCGAATACCAATCTCTTAAACTCTGGCTTCACACCAAAGTTCAGCAGTAGCCCTACTTCAATATCCGTTGCTCTCAAATAATTGAGGAGTTGTGCTTGATGGACAGTATCCAAAGTACGCACGGCCTTCAACTCCAATAAGACACTTTGTTCAACTAACACATCGCCTTCAAAATCGCCAACCGGGTGACGTCGAAAGAAAACTGGGATGACCACAGGGCTACAGACCTCGAGTCCAGCAGTCTTCAGAGCAATCACCATGGACTTATGGTAAACCGACTCGATGAATCCGTGTCCTAGTTCGTTATACACCTCATAGAACACGCCAATAATCTTCTTGCTGAGGTCTCTATGTTTGAATTCGCGTTCATTCGTGTTCATTTGTGGCGCTCCTTAAAACTCGATCTTCAACCCGACTCGAATTTGACGAGGTCTCATCGTTCGAGTCGCCAATAAGAACGAGTCCATGAATGCGTTTCTCTGTTCTTCTGTGGAGGCTGGTGAGAGCGCGTTGAAGTTCACGAATTCTGACCCGAAGCTGAACACGGTCTTGTTGAGGACGTTGTCAAACTCTGCGATCAGCCGCAACGCCAGAGACCGATGAAGACGAAACTGTCTGCTCACGTTCAAGTCCAGTAGAAATTGACCAGGACCATGTCCAGCGTTGCGAGGCAAGTTTCCTGATTGACCAATCGGCGGCAAAGAAAACGCAGCCACTAACACAGGGTCCGGGACAGATCCTGGCGATCTCCAAAGAAGCTTACGCGTGTCTCCAGAGAAGTTCGGCCGATCGTTTCCTACGTCATCCAGATTGCGATCAGTTCCACCGATTGAAATATTGAACGGGGCGCCAGAAGTAACTCTCCAAATGCTCCCGACGTCTAAAGAGCCAAACACACGCGGCAACTTTACTGAACTCGACAGAACAAAACGATGTCTTCGATCCAGCAGACTCCGTGCTCGCTCGGCGCGGAAGTCGCCGGGAGCGAGCGCATCGGAAGTATTGACGACTCCATCGTCAATCAGTTTCGAAAACGCATAACTCGCACGAAAGGAAACGCCCGAGCCAAATCGACGTCTTAGTTCCAAGGTGAGACCTTTGTAGAAACTGTTGCCCGCTGAGATCAGCTGTTCAATTTCGTTGCTCGTCGGATCTGGTCTTAGATTGCTTAGCGCAGAGAGCGCCGCCTCCAGCGCTGTTGAGGACGTCGGACTATTCAGGTTGATGATTGAGACCGGAACACCGAATTCGACGATGCGATTCACGGTGTTTGCATTATTTGTAGATTGGAAAAGAAATCTGACAAGTTCACCTGCATTTGAGGCGTTGTAGATCGGGCGATTGCCGGAAGTCGTGTTACGGAAGTTCGCGAAATCGCGAGAGGCAAGATAGGAAGTAAAGTTCAAGTACGGACTCGGCAGGCGAGGCGCATTGACGTTGAATTCGCGCCAAAGATGAATTCCCCGCGTTGAGGTCAGATTAGCTTCGAGCAAAAAACCTCGACCCAGATCATGTTCGACTCCGATGTTGAGTTGATAGCTCTCCGGGATGTGTAGCGCATCGTCGAGACGGCGTGAGAAGTTCTTGTTCAAAGCGCCGAACTCTTTAATCAATTTTGACGCAGCAGACAGTGTTTCCGGAAAGTGCAGGTTAGCCGCAATGAATGCTCGGCGTTGCTCCGCGTTCATAATCTTGCCGGTGATTGGATCGCGTAGATTGTTAGTGTCAAAGAATACTTGCTGTTTACCGAGTGTGAAGTCGTCTATGGTGCGCAGAAGTGCGCGGTTGTAAAAAATCCCTCCACCGAATCGGAGCACCAGCTTCCCCGAAGCGAGCGGATTGTAAGCAAGTGAAAATCGGGGCCCGAAATTATTTGAGTCATTGATGATTGATTCACGTTCATATCGAAGCCCGTAACTCAAGAGTAGTTCAGGCAGAATTTGCCATTCATCCTGCAGAAAGAAACTCGAGTAATTATTTAGCTGCGATGAACTCGTATTGAACGTCTGCCGGAATCGCGAAGGAGTGTTGGCGAGAAAATCACCGGCGCTGGCGAAGTTATAGGTGCCCGTAGTGTCTGCGAGATCGATGAACTGCGAATTGATGTGATGAAAATCTACGCCAAACTTCAGCGAGTGTTTGCCGACCAGGAGGGTAGTGATGTTCTGGAATTGATATCGTGATTCCAGCCGATCGGATGAACCAGACGTAGAAGATCCTGCAACGAGGGTTCCAGACCTATGTTCAGGATCGCTGCTATCGAGCGAGTCGTTTAGTGTAATGAGAACTACCGGCTTGTCAGCTGTTGCGCTGAAACCCGGCGCCAGACGTGAGTACTGAAAGCGATTTTCAGTGACGACCGCGGTGCTAAAAACGTAAGCGTCTGCTAAGGAGAATGCATCAGAATTCCGTCTCTTCCCCTGCAGCGCTTCCGCCAATCGACTCCCGCCGCCAAACTGCCGAAGGTTTTTAAGTCTTCCGCGTTGATAGACAACAGCAAGGTTGTGCACCTCGTTGAACTGATGGTCCACTCTCGTTGTTGCATTTGTGGTTTGCGAGGGAGTACTGACACTGGCAATGAAAGGCGCGATCTCTGCTGCGAGAGCAGGATCTGTGACACCTTCTAACCTGCGGACGGTTAACGTTGTCGGAACAGGCAACTTAAAAAGTGGATTGGTTGCGACAGGGACGAGCGTGTCTATCAGAGCACTGTCGAGAACTCTCGTCGATTCTAATGCCCCAAAGAAGATTGAACTTGTCTCCGGTATTGGTCCTCCCAGCGTGAAGCCGGCGACGTGTTCCTGCAGCGGTAGGCGAGGTAGCCCAAGTGAGTTGTTTCTGAAGGTATTCGCATTGAGAGACTCGTCGCGGAAAAAATATACGCCACTGCCTCGAAAAGTCTTCGAGCCACTTCTCGTTCTGACGTTTACGCGACCGCCTGAGGCGCGACCATATTCTGCCGAGAATTGATTTGTGATTACTTGTACTTCTTCAACGGACTCGAGCGGTGGCTGAAATCGTTCTCGGGCTGCGCGATCGTCGTTGTTGTCCATCCCGTCGATCGTCAAGTTATTCGAGTACGCCGGTGACCCGGCGAGCGCAAAAGTGCCGGCTTCTTCCGGCGTATTACTCGGATTAGTATTACGGTCTTCGGCAAGGTCTCGCGTTGAAAGCGGTTCTTCAGTTACACCCGGCAGAGTGAAGATAATGTCAAAAGGTGAACGAGCGGTCAGCGGGAGCTTTTCAGTTTCGCGTGAGTTTAGCGTCGCCCCAGCAATCGTCTTCCTAGAATCGATTAACGGCACATCAGCTGACGTGATGACTACTGGCTCAACTTTAATTTCCGCTGGAATCAACGTGAAGTTGAGAGTTAGCGTCTGACTTGATGCGGTCGCGATGTTAGAGATCTCCTGCGGTGCGAAACCGTTGAGTTCGACACGAATCGTGTAAGTGCCCGGCGCGAGTTGTATGAGCTTAAATGTGCCATCGTCTCCGGCAGTTGCGGTGCGTTTGAGTCCGGTTGTTGTCAGAGTGGCGGTGATTTGAGCTCCCGGAATGACCGCCTCGTTTTGATCGAGCACTCGTCCGCTGACAGTTACCCTGTCGAGGTCTTGAGCGTTTGTTGAAGAAGAGACGATGAGAAGAAGCAGAGTAAGAAGTGAGGTCTTCATTGATGTACTCCATGCGACTGCTGCTTTGTGTCCGATATGCGTCTGTCTTGTCGTGCCGTGACCAACAAGTAGCCTGATGTTGCTATGCCCTTCCAACCTAATTGTTGGTCATGTCACGACAAGACAGACGCATATCGGAAATACAAGCATTGCCACTCAATTGTTTTTAGATCACATCGCACGTAAGCGTGAGAAGCGATGTTCGGAACGTGCGCGACTCTACCACGATCAAAAAAAGAAAAGCAATGAAGTATCTGTGTAATCAGTGAGAGTCTGTGGCTAACTTCTGGTGCGGCGACGAAGAGCTGCTGCTCGCGTGAGAGTAACGAGCGCATCTGTGCTGCCTTCGGGTGGAGCATCGAACTTCGTAAGCTCTTCGGCGTGCGATTGTAAATATTGAAAGAAACGTTCGAACTCGCTTTGCATCGCGTCCATCTTCTCGCGCATGTTGAGAATGATTTCCACGCCTGCAAGGTTCACACCGAGGTCACGAGTTAAAGACAGGATCAACTCGAGGCGTTCAAGATCCGGCTCTGTGTAGAGTCGAGTGTTTCCTTCCGAACGAGACGGCTTCAACAGTCCTTCACGTTCATAGAGTCTCAGCGTTTGCGGATGAATGCCATATTGATCCGCAACAGCGCTGATGGTGTATGTGCGAGCCTTTCTTGTCATTGCCGATTTCCGATTGCCGATTGCCAATTTGTCCGATCACCGATTCGCTCCAAATCGCCAATCGGCAATCTGAAATTGGCAATCACTCCAGTCCCATTTCCACTCTCGGATTCGTCGTGTTCAACTTCGAATACTCTCTCAACAATTCCTTGGTCTCTTCCGAAATCACTTTCGGCAATGTCACCTGCACCTCGACAAACTGATGCCCTTTGGCGCCCGGGTTTCTTAGCGATGGTGCGCCGCGATCACGTAGACGGAACTTCTGACCTGATTGTGTTCCCGGAGGAACGCGCAATTGAGTCTTACCATCAACAGTTGGCACCTCAATCTTCGCACCTAACGCAGCTTCAGGAACTGTTATTGGCACGGTCACGTAAATGTTGTCTCCCTTGCGGGTGAAATACTTGTGTGGCCCAACATTCGTGATGATGTGTAAATCTCCCGCCGGCGCTCCCAGGCGACCACCCTCTCCCTTGCCAGGGATGCGTACGCGCGAACCAGTTTCTACGCCAGCCGGAATGCGAACCTTCACGGTCTCAGTTTTAGGCACCGTGCCTTTGCCTTTGCAAAGAGAACAGGGCGAGCGACGTCGTCCAGTCCCACCGCAATCAGGACATTCTTGTGCAAATCGCAAACGGCCCCCCGCACGCTGCACCTGACCTGATCCTTTGCACGTGGGACAAACAACGACCGGCCCGCCAATGTCACCGGCTCCATTGCACCTCGAACATTGCTCCGAACGATTTACAGTTATGTTCGTGGTTAGTCCTTTGATGGCTTCTTCAAAAGAGAGCGCGAGTGGCATCTCGATGTCGTCGCCCTTCTTCGGCTGCGGACGAGGAGGTTCTTTCTCTTTCGCGGAGCCACCGCCGAAGAGATCCGCAAAGATGTCTCGAAAACTAGTTCCTCCTCCACTTGGTCCGCCCGTGGCACTCCCCCAATCGAATCCGGTGAAGTCGAAACCAGGTGCTGTCCGCGCTCCGCCCGAAGGTCCTGCACCTCGTGCTGCGGCATCAGCCAGATTGTCAGAGTATTGTCCAAACCGATCGTACACACTGCGCTTCTTCGGATCGGAAAGCACATCGTGAGCTTCCGTCGTGAGTTTGAAGCGTTCCTCGGCCGCTTTATCTCCGGGATTGACGTCCGGATGATATTTGCGAGCTAACCGCCGGTAAGCCTTCTTGATCTCTTCAGGCTTCGCGTCTCGCTTCACACCGAGGATTTCGTAGTAATCCTGTTTGGCCATCAGATCATTGCCAATTGCCGATTTCCAATTGCCGATTTGAAAACCGTATTAGCTTCGTGTCTCAGTTAATGATTTGGGGATTTGTTCCGTTCCGAATCTCAAGTGAAGAAAAGGCGGAGTCAACTCCTCCTCCGCCTTTTCAAATCGAACAATCGGCAATCGGAAATCGGCTATGCCCTCACTTGTTCTCGTCTACGTCCACATACTCAGCGTCGATGACGTTGTCTTCACCGCCACCACTCGAAGAAGATGCGCCGGCAGCAGACGCCTGGTCAGAAGATTCTTCGGCTCCCCCTGACGGTGCCTGTTGATAAAGCGCTTCGGCTAGTTTGTGCGACGCTGATTGCAACTGATTGAATGCGTCGTTGAGTCTTTCAACGCCACCTTCAGCCAATGCTTTCTTCGCTTCGGCTATTGCGGAGTCAACGTCACTTGCAACCGCACCAACCTTCTCGCGATTGTCAGCCAACGTTTTCTCCATCTGGTAGACGAGTCCATCGAGACGATTACGTGCTTCAATCTCCTCACGTTTACGGGAATCGTCTGCTGAATGTGACTCCGCATCCTTCATCATCTTATCGATCTCGTCCTTCGACAGACCCGATGATGCGGTGATCGTTATCTTCTGTTCACGACCCGTGCCCATGTCTTTGGCAGACACGTTAACGATGCCGTTAGCGTCGATATCGAAGGTCACTTCCACCTGCGGCATCCCACGTGGTGCTGGTGGAATTCCGACGAGATGAAACTTGCCTAAAGTGCGATTGTCCGAGGCCATTGGCCGTTCACCCTGGAGCACGTGCACTTCCACGGATGTTTGATTATCGGAAGCCGTTGAAAAGATCTCCGATTTCCGCGTCGGTATAGTTGTGTTGCGCTCGATCAACTTCGTGAACACACCACCGAGCGTTTCGATACCGAGACTCAGGGGAGTAACGTCGAGTAACAGGATGTCTGTTTTCTCGCCAGCGAGAACACCAGCCTGCACTGCCGCCCCGATAGCAACAACTTCGTCTGGATTCACGCTCTTGTTTGGTTCTTTACCAAACATGTCCTTGACGATTTGTTGCACCTTCGGAATACGCGTGGAGCCACCTACCAGCACAACTTCATCAATTCTCTTGGCGTCAACTCCGGCGTCCTTAAGAGCCATTTCGACAGGACCCTTGAGTCTTGACAAGATTGGGTCCACGAGTTGTTCAAAACGAGCTCGCGTCAATTTCATTGCCAGGTGCTTGGGTCCGGACTGATCGGCAGTGACGAAAGGCAGGTTAACTTCCGTCTCCATCGTGCTTGAGAGTTCAATCTTGGCTTTTTCGGCAGCTTCCTTCAGTCGCTGAAGTGCCATCTTGTCGTTGGACAGATCGATCCCCTGGTCTTTCTTGAACTCATCGATGATCCATTCGATCAGTTTTTCATCAATGTCGTCACCACCAAGGTGTGTGTCACCATTGGTGGACTTCACTTCAACGACGCCTTCGCCGACTTCGAGAATCGAAATGTCGAACGTGCCACCACCAAAATCGAATACTGCAATGGTTTCGTCTTTCTTCTTATCGAGACCATAGGCCAGTGCCGCCGCTGTCGGTTCATTAACGATGCGCATCACTTCCAGACCGGCAATCTTGCCTGCGTCCTTTGTAGCCTGGCGCTGCGAATCGTTGAAGTAAGCCGGAACGGTGATGACGGCTTTATCAACCTTTTGACCGAGATAATCCTCGGCCGACTGCTTCATTTTCTGCAGGATGATGGCGGATATTTCAGGTGGACTCCATTCCTTGCCGCCCGCGGCAATTCTTACGTCACCGCTGCCTGCGCCCTGAACTTTGTAGGGAACTTGCTTAATCTCTTCGCTAACCTCGTTATAGCGACGTCCCATGAATCGCTTGATCGAATAGACAGTGTTCTCGGGGTTGGTGACTGCCTGACGTTTGGCAACTTGTCCGACGAGACGATTGCCGTCTTTCGTAAAGGCAACGACGGACGGCGTCGTTCGGCCACCCTCCGAGTTTGTAATGACGGTAGGCTCGCCGCCTTCCATCACGGCCACCACCGAGTTGGTTGTTCCTAAGTCAATTCCAATAATCTTGCTCATCTTCTTTTGGTCTCCAAAACAGCGCTTCTAAAATCTTTGACGTGCCTTTCAGCTCGCCTGAGGCTACCTTCGCGGACTTAAGACTCAATCTCGGCTGAACGCGTCGCCAATATAATATCTGAGTGTGTTGTTGTCAACTTTAATTAGTTGTTAGTTGTGTGTCGTTGGTTGGCTGGACAGCGCAACGAGACTTTTCGGCCGAACAAAGAGATTTAGTGTGTTTCGTGTGTTTAGTGGATCGTGCTCTTACTGCCGCGATTGACGATCCACGAAATACACTAAACACACGAAATCTGCTCCAGTTCTACTTCCGGTCTTCGTTCAACAGCTTGGAAACGAAGAAGACGTAGTGGGCGCCGGAAAGAACAGCAAAGGTAAAAACGGTGGCGTAGATAGTAGGAAGATAGTAGCCCGTTCCATAGGGAACGCTGGCTGCCAGCATGATGGCGCCGATGGCCACTATCTGAACTGTCGTATTGATTTTCCCCAGCATTGACGGCCGAAAGCCTCGAAATCCGGTGACGATGTTGATTGCGGCAGCGCCAACGAGGATGAAAACATCACGGCTAATTACGGCGATCGTTACCCAGAACGGTATTGGCAAATGGGAGGGAATCGGTTGGGGAAAAACACTCCGCATGGAGAGGACGACAAAAGAAGTCACCATCATCAGTTTGTCTGCAATGGGATCCAGAATCGTTCCGAGTGAAGATTTCTGGTCAAATCGTCTCGCCAGTAAGCCGTCAAGACCGTCAGTAACGCCAGCCACAATGAATATAGCCAGCGCCAGGAGGAAGCGTTGATAGAACAGCAGAGAGACGAAAACAGGAATTAGGACCATCCGAAAGACGGTCAGGAGGTTGGGGACGGTAATTATGCGGGAGGACATTCAGCAGGCGGTAATTCCCTAAATAAGATTGCTGCCTTTCCCTTTTCAAACCCGATGTTGCT
Source organism: Pyrinomonadaceae bacterium (assembly GCA_036006355.1). Taxonomy (GTDB): domain Bacteria; phylum Acidobacteriota; class Blastocatellia; order Pyrinomonadales; family Pyrinomonadaceae; genus PSRF01. Next base: position 31,866 of record DASYPT010000142.1, read on the forward strand.
AACTGCGGCGTAATTCAAGGAGCGAGATCTCTGGCGGGCATCCGTAGCGGATCGGTAACACTACAGTACCTAAACCCCGATTCACATAGATCTGAGTATTACCGAGGCGTCCTAAACCTTTTAGCAACCGACGGCGCGGTCCGCCTGAGGAATTCGGTTCCGAACGAAAAGCCACTTGCCCGCCGTGTGTATGCCCACTAAGTACCAGATCGACATCGGCTCGTGCAGCGCGGCGAAGCACAATCGGATTGTGAGCGAGCAAGAGTTTCATTTCATCGGCGCGAGCGCCAGCCAGGGCAAGCGAAATGTCCTCCAGGCCGACCATAGTATCGTCTACACCCGCCAGCCAGAATGCTGAACCTTTCAATTCGAAACGCATTCCCTGATTTACCAGCACCGTGATTCCCTCAGCACGAAACAGATCCGTTATCAACGCAGCATCAGTCCAGTGATCGTGATTTCCGAGAACTGCGAAGACGCCATAGCGTGCTTTAAGTTTGCCCAACATTTCAGCACAGGGCGCGGCGTAGTGACGTTCCTTCGAGATGTAATCGCCGGTTAAGGCAATGATGTCGGGTTTCAGTCTATTGGCCGTTTCCACCGCACGTTCTATCTGGTTTTTGTCTGAAAAAGGACCGTGGTGGATGTCCGAGAGTTGCACTATCCGAAAGCTCTCAAACGCTTGTGGCAATCGTCTTAAGGCGATCCGCTCATGCTCGATAGTGAGCATGTACGGCTCAGCAATGGCCGCTCGGGCTACATGAGTCAGATTGAGCGCGAGGCTACGAAGCGGTGTGTCAGGTCGGCCGTTGCCATAAGGCATGACACGACTACGTTGTTTCCTGCGAAGCGAAGTAACCATGCTTTGAGCTTTTCACGGCTGCCTGCCGGAGCGCCGTTTTTGGGTGGGGCGCATTATAGTGACCGACCCTGTGAGAAGCAACTCTGCAACTGAAATAGAACGCAGAGGTACCGTCAAAACGAGGACTTTGTGACGGAAAACCTTATGATCTTGCGTTAACTTAAAACAGCCGCACGGTAATTTGCACGCGAACCAGGGAGGTAGCGATGTCACAGCCAAAGGATCAGCACACAGTCGGAACTCCACCAAAACCACGTGGTCAACAAACAGGTTTTGCCGGGCATCCGGATCAGAACCGTGAAGAGATGGAAGAAACTCCAGCGGTTCGAGGTAACCGGAAATCGGCGAATAGCATGGCTGCTGATACTTCTCAGCAGCACATCGGCACTGATGCTACCAAGCCGGCGACGAACTCGCCTTCAGTACCGGCAATGAATCAAAGAGGTAGTGGCGGGCAAGGTGGTGAAGGAGTCTTCAAGCGAAGACTGGCTAAGAAAAGAGCGAGCTGATCAACTTACTTCCTGCGGATAATCCATGCGTTTGAACTGCGACCCTTTGAAGGACAACCGGCAAGCGTTGTCTCCCGGACCATTACGTATCCTCGAGGCAAATTGAAACCCTTGCAGACGGCGTTAGTCGTGTCCGGGGTTTGAATGATCCACGCGTTCTTATTGTTTGCCGGTAATGCACTCTTCGAACACAATGGTGAGGTAGTTTCGCTCGTGACGACATAACCCGAGGGGATGGGGGCCCCGGCAATCTCTCGTCCCTGCCACGTCATGAAACCTTTGCACATGGTTTCTATCTTGCCGGGTGGTCTTACAAACCAGGCATTAGTTTGGTCGGTTTGGCGATCGCTCTTAGGGCAGAGAGCGACAAATCCCTCTTTAACAACAGCAACGCCCAATTCGCTCTTAGTGCTCTTGCAAATCCAACGTGAGTTGGGCCCAAGCTTCGGTTCATCGCTGGTCCTCGGTACAGGAATCGAGCCTTCGTCGTTTGTGTCGTTAACACGCTTAGATATTCGTTGAACTGCCCCCGACGGATCGAGCGAGTAACTCGTCCGCGCCCTGACTACCAATTGAGGAAGTCTTGTTCGCACTTCAATTCTTCGTTCTACATCTCCCGAGATTGGCTTACTTGGGTAATAGCCGAGACTGTATTCGTTGTGGAGTTCATCTGAAATTTTGCTCACTGCAAGTTCGAGATCACTGATGTCTTGTGCGGGGTAGACGCCGGTTCCGGAAAGCGCAGCAACTTGATGAAGAAAAGCGTCCGCGCGAAGGTAATCTTCGCGACTAAAGCCGCTGCCCACAGGGGCGTTCCTTTGTTTCTCTAACTCCGTAGCAGTGTTGAACTGGACGGGGAAGATGACCGTTCTGGTTTTTGCTATTAACTGAAGCGCGCTCTCATACGTGGCATGAGCACTCGCATTATCGACGCCGTCGCTAAACACAACCATTGCCGTTCGGCCTGCAATCCGATCAAGTTGCTCCTCGAGAACAAAGGTAATCGCGTCATAAACCGAACTGCTCCCCTCAGGCCTGCAGTTACGAATCGCTCGCTTTAGAACGTCATGGTCCGACGTCGGTTCCGCAAGCACTCTGATTTTTCGCGAGAACGAGACCACCAAAGCGCGATCGTTCGTACGCATGTTATCTACGAGGGAAACAGCCGCATCCTGAACTTCTTCGAGGTCAGAAGCAGTTGATCGGCTATTGTCGATCACGATTGCGACGGTGAATGGCACATTAACATTTGAGAAATGTGCGATGGTCTGTTGCACACCATCTTCAAAGATAACGAAATCATCACGTTGAAGATTCGGAACTAACCGACCGTTGCGCCCAAGCACTAACACTGGTGAGTTGACCATGGTTGTGTTGATTCGGATAACGTCATCCGGATCGACCTCCTGGCCGGGCTTGGTAACGGTTTGTGTCGGTCGTTTGGTTTGATTCTGATTTGCCTGAAAGCGGTACGGAATCAGGCAGACAAATATGAGCAATAGCCCATATCCAATGTAACGGGACATGGCTCGTGTGTTTGCCTTCCACATCGTCATAATTTGATGTGTTGGCGGCTCCTTGAGAGCGCTGCCAGCTATTTCTTCACTGGCTTCTTGAACACTGAGTCGGAAATCGGTTGATCAAACTTCACTTCCTTAATTCGCAACACTACATCTCCGTTCGCGACGTTGTTTGAGACAATCTTGAAAGGAATCATGACTCCATCCACCGAACGGTAATCGCTAAATATCTCCGTTTGCGGTAACTCGATGCCTGCGGTCTCGCTCGAGATCACCATATCTCGCTTCACGACGAGAAATGACTTTGCCGATATGTAATCGGTGATAGGAGTTCCTTTCTCCGATTGCCGCTGAACGACATAGACATCATCGTCGCCAATTTTTGCCATTCGTTTTACTGAGATTGTGTTGTAGTTCTTTTTCCAGTTCAGGACGTCGTAAAAGTCGGATCCCGTTCGAATGTCTTCGAGTCGTTTGCCGCTATAGATCTCTTCGGGACCAAAGCTTAGAGTTTCGCCCCCGCTGTTGCCGTCGAAATAACTGACGACCGTTCCGATCTGTTTGTTCAGGGCAATCAAACGCACGTCACTCGCAGTGAGATTTGGCGCCCGAGCAGTAATCACGCCCTCACCCTGCACGCCCTGATTTTCAAAATCGACGTCGACATTCGTTATCGAAGAGCTATGTTTGCGAAGGTTCGTCTCGCCTCCATACGCTTCAATCATCTTCGCCAGTAGATCATCAACGCTTATAAGAGTCCCGGCAGTCTTAACACGATTGAATGTAAATCGACCTTCTGGTTGGTTGATTATGATGCCGGCCACATCGCCTTTATCGTCACGCGTAACGTCAATCCAGTAGGCCTCCGGAAGGTTCGGACTTCGCAGTTTGTTCTTTTCAGCTTCAGTCAACGGATAAGGAGGTTGACCCGGCACGATCAACGACACTTTGCCATCCTTCACTCCAATTTCTACCACTGCTTTCGACTCGTTTTGATATGAGCCGACGATAGCGGTGAGTGGTCCGGCATCTGCCACCTGAGAGGCGGGCTGTTCTGATGTCGATTCGCGTGTGGCTACAACGTTGCCCTGCGGTTGTTCGAGAAACAACTCAGTTTCGGTCTCTTTACCTTTTACGGGCCTGAACGTGGCGTAGAACCCTGGAGGAGCTGGATCAGCGAGTTTGTACCGGCGTCCACCCAAATTCTGAAGTGGATATGGAGGCTGACCTGGAACGGTTAAGGTTAACTTTTCGTCTTTAATGGAAACCTCAAAACTCACTGGAACACCCGGCATTCGATAATTTCCGACTTCGTGCCGGGGATCGGTGGAAGGGCCGGCAGCCGCAGTGTCGGCGGTAGTTGTCGGAACACCCACAAGATTTTTCCAAACCGTGTTCATAGCAAATGGACCCAGAGAAGATGCAGTGACATTCGTAAGGAGCACGAAGCCGAGCTTTTGATCCGGCATCAACGCCACTTGTGAATTGAATCCATCAATGTTCCCACCGTGCTCGATGACGTTGTGTTTATTCCAGTCGCGCAGAAACCAACCGAGGCCATAGCTAACGGTTCCAGCCACAGTAATTTGTTTTGTTATCGCTTCATTAAAACCTTTTTCTGAAACCAGACGTTTGCCGTTAATCGTTCCACCAGCCAGCATGAAGCGCAGCCATTGGGCCATGTCGCGCGCGTTTGAATTGATGGCTCCCGCTGGCGCCGCTGCTGTAATTTCACGCTGCGGTAAGCGCCTCGTGACCTTAGTGCCGGTGTTGTATTCGTACCCAAAAGAGAAATCGCGGGCCTTCTGCATTGCGCCGACAGTGGTATCACTCGCTTTCATCCCAAGTGGCTTGAACAACTTCGTATCAATAAGTTTGTCCCAGGTTGAGTTCTGCGCTCGTGCGACCGCCTCTCCCGCTGCCGCATACATCACATTTTGATATTGAAACTTCTCGCCAAGTTTCGCCGTTGGTTTAGCCATTGCGGCCACTTGAATCAATTCTTGACGATTGAGCACGCCACTCACCATCGCGAGATCCGTGCGGTTGAGTCCTGAGCGATGCGACAGCAAATCGCGAATAGTTATCTTTGCATCAGCTTCAGGATCCCGAAGCTGGAAATAAGGGAGAAGCTTTTTAGGAGAGTCGTCAAGAGAGAGTTTTCCTTCATCGACACTCATGAGCGCCAACATGGCCGTGAATGCTTTAGAGGCCGAACCAATTGCGAAGAGCGTGTCGGGAGTGACTGGGACCTGGCGTTCGAAGTCCTTAACCCCGAGACCTTTGATATAGATGATGCGATCGTCCTTAACGATAACCAGGGATGCCCCGGGAATTCCCAGCTCCTTCCGTTTATCGTCTATCGCTTTCTCGATTGCGGCTAGCTGAGTCGAATAATCCGGTGTTGCCGTTACCGTTTGCGCCTTCGACGCTTGCTGCTGAGCCACAACCGCGCGACTCATTGGTGCGAAAGCAACGGCAAACAACAGGAGGAAGACTGAAATGGAGCGATTGAATCGACTGAACTTAATCATGGTGCCTGGACTCCGAGGGTCGCTTTTCGCGAGCCGGGTTAAAGGTTGGAGAAGATGAATTGGCTGGCAATCAGCTGTGATACGCATGAAGGTTCGCGAAAGTTTTGAGCGGAAATGCCCGTCCCTGCTCCTGCTCCTGCCCTGCTCCCGCCCCTCCTACCCGCGCTCCCAACACGAACGGCCAAGAAAAAGGCCCGCAGTCTCCCACGGGCCCAAATCTTCAATCTGAAATCTTCAATCTTAAATGAACCTACTCCACCACCCACGTCTCTCCGCTGTTGATCAGTTTTTCCAAACTGCCGGGCCCAGTCTTGGCGATTGCCGCCTGGATCTGATCGTCCATCATTGATTCATAGGTTGCACGTTCGACTGCACGGAAGATGCCGACCGGCTGCGGAAAGTCTGGCTGCTCCATGCGAGCCAGCATGAAAGCCACCGAAGGATCTTTTAAGTAGATGTCATGCACTAGCAAGTCGTTTTCAGTGATGCCGTTCTCACCAATGTTGACCACTTCCGGATGGGCGCCATTCATTCGAATGCCCTTGTTTCGCTCTTTACCGAAAATCATTGGCTTGCCGTGTTCCAGGTAGAGCACGCGATCCGAACGAACAGTTCGTTCCGCAAAGTAATCGAAAGCGCGATCATTGAATATGTTGCAGTTCTGATAGACCTCGATGAACGAGATGCCTTTGTGTTTGGCAGCTGCTTCGACTATCTGGCCCAGATGCTTGACATCGATGTCGATTGATCGCGCGACGAAAGTTGATTCACTGGCAATGGCTAATGACAACGGGTTAACCGGATAGTCAATCGTGCCTGCCGGAGTCGACTTGGTCTTCTTGCCGAATTCGGACGTGGGACTGTACTGCCCCTTCGTCAACCCATAGATGCGGTTGTTAAAGAGAATGTAATTGATGTCGAGATTGCGACGGATCGCGTGAATGAAGTGGTTGCCGCCAATCGACAATGCGTCGCCATCGCCCGTAATCACCCAAACACTCAAATCAGGATTCGCACATTTGACTCCAGTCGCGATTGCCGGCGCACGGCCATGAATACTATGAAAACCGTAGGTGTTCATGTAATACGGAAAACGTGATGAACAACCGATGCCTGAAACAAACACCATCTTTTCGCGCGGAATGCCGAGTTCGGGCATGACCTTCTGCACGTTGTTCAGGATTGCGTAATCACCGCAACCCGGACACCAACGCACTTCCTGATCGGAGACGAAGTCAGCTTTCTTTAGTTGTCCTGGAGGAGGTGCAACACGACCTGACACTGCCGAACCAACTTCGCTGTCGGCTGAGACTGCTTCTACGATTGGTTTGTTTCCGTTTCCACTGTTGCCGTTACTTTGTGTACTCATTCTTGCTCCTGATCTTGGTTTGTTCCTACGGCCGCTTCCAGCTCAAGAAACTTGCCTCTTACGTAAGGATCCAGGTTTTCCGCAAAGGTTGAATCCAGCTTTCGCAATTTTATGAGTTCCTGGACATCGGCAAGGTCCTTCAGACGATCTGGTGCCGATATACCTGATGCCAATTTCAACTCGATCAACTTTTCGAGTGTGACGAATTTGATTCCATCGATTTCCTGGGAGGCAGTTGATGGCACCGGCATGCTAACGGGTTTTGGTTTGCCGTCGCCGGGATACTCGCCACTTAACATTACCTCAATGCTTACGTTGTCTGCCGTGGATCTTAGTCGTTTACGAGCGTTGGGGAACGACGGAACGTAGCCGAGTCCTACAAGTTCTTGATGAAACTTCTCAAGACCTTCTCCTGTCATCACCAGATCGATGTCTTCAGTAAACCTCGGATAGCCGTGAGCTAGAAGAGCAATGGCACTGATTACCATGTAATCAATGTTGTGATCTCGAAGATCTTGAGAAAGTCGCTCGAGAGCATTATTTAACGTTCCTTCGCCCATAAAGTATCGTTGGCCCTCAGCAAAGGTTTCGCTTACAGATGGAGAATTGATATTCGAGATCATCTTAATTACAAATACTCTTCGACCTTTCTAACAATCTCTCTGATCTGGAACGGCCTTCCCTTAACTTTCGAGAACGGTACCGCATCGACCAAATACTTCGCTCGAATCATCGTGCACAATTGACCGAGGTTCATCTCCGGAACGATTACCGTTTCGAATCCCCGGATAACTTCACCAAGGTTCCTGGGGAAGGGATTCAGGTAACGCAAGTGTGCAGACGATACGCTCTTGCCTTCGCGCTGCACCTTCTCGACGGCTGATGAGATCGAGCCATAGGTGGAACCCCAACCGAGAACCAGCACTTTGCCAGTTTTTTCACCCATCACCTCGACCAGCGGAATTTCATTTACAGCTCGATCGACTTTCTCCTGACGCAATTTCACCATCAGGTGATGGTTCTCCGGATCGTAATTGACGTTGCCGGTGATGTGCTGTTTCTCGATCCCCCCGATGCGATGTTCAAGTCCTGGTGTTCCAGGGATCGCATATGGACGAGCAAGCGTCTCTTCGTCACGTGCGTAGGGCATGAACGTTGTTGGGTCAGTTGCAAACCTCACTTCAATCTTCGGCAACGAGCTGATCTCCGGAATCTCCCAAGGCTCAGCGCCATTCGCCAGATAGCCATCTGACAGATAGAACACCGGCGACATGTACCTGAAGGCTAATCGCACAGCTTCAATCGCCATGTGAAAACAATCCGCAGGAGTTGCCGGCGCAACTACGATTGCCGGGCACTCGCCATTTCGTCCCCAAACTGCCTGGAACAAATCAGCCTGTTCTGTCTTCGTTGGGAGTCCAGTTGAAGGCCCGCCACGTTGTACGTTGATGATAACCAATGGCAATTCGGTCATGACCGCCAGGCCAATCGCTTCCTGTTTCAAGGCGACGCCCGGGCCTGAAGTGCCTGTCAAACCAATCTGTCCGGCAAAGCTGGCGCCGATCGCAGCACACACAGCAGCAATTTCATCTTCGGCCTGAAATGTCCGCACGCCAAATGTCTTGTGTCGCGACAATTCATGGAGGATGTCTGATGCTGGAGTGATTGGATACGAACCGTAGAACAACGGTCGTCCCGCAAGTTGCGACGCGGTGATGAAACCAATCGCGGTCGCTTCGTTACCAGTTAGTTTTCGATACTTACCCGGTTTGATCTTCGCTTTCTTGACTGTGTAGTGCGTCGTAAAGACTTCGGTCGTATCGGCAAAGTTGTATCCAGTCTTCAGAGCAATCTCGTTTGCCTTACCTATTTCAGGGCTCTTTGCAAACTTCGCTTGGATCCAGTTGAGTGTATTGTCCATTTGCCGGTCATACAGCCAGTAGAGAACGCCAAGCGCGAAGAAGTTCTTGCAGCGATCAATCTCCTTACGCGACAGCTCGACATTTCCCTTCAACGCGTTCATGTTCAGCGTTGAAATTGGAAGCTTGTGTACGCGATACCCTGCAAGCGAATTGTCTTCCAGTGGATTTGACGCGTAATTGGCGTATTTCAAATTCTCCGGTGTGAAGCCATCCGTGTTGACGATCAAAGTGCCACCTTCTTCGAGATCGGGAAGGTTCACTTTGAGTGCGGCCGGGTTCATGGCGACGAGAACGTTTGGTTGATCGCCGGGGGTTTTGATGTCCTGGCTCGAGAAGTTCAACTGGAACCCGCTGACGCCCGGCAAGCTGCCGGCAGGAGCGCGAATTTCGGCGGGGAAGTCGGGTAGCGTAGAAATATCATTGCCTGCAACAGCCGACGTGTTGGTGAACTGCGTTCCCGTTAGCTGCATACCGTCGCCGGAGTCACCGGCAAAACGAATCGTTACCGTCTCAACTTCTTCCTGGTGCTTTACGATGTTTGCTTCGGGCGGCTCGATAAGAGTGCTCATTTGGTTGTTAATACACCCCTTCCAAATTGATGTTTATGTTTTGATTCGCGCCTCGCTCAGTGTACGGCGCTGCGCAATTATCCACATCCACATAATAACAGCAGAGGATTCTTACGCGACGACCGATCATTTCCTGGAAGCAAAAATCTTACTTCGGGGAGTCTTGGCGGTGATCTCTGGCGGAAACCCCCAATTCAACCTCTGCCCGGAATTCTAACAGCAAAGAGCAGACCGCGATAGTAGGCAGTGGTCAGTGGTCAGTAGTTATAGGACCTATTCGACCTATAGGACCTATCCGATACGGACTGACCACTAACTACTAATTCTGACCAACACTCATCTCTGCCAGGTTCGCAATAATCGCCGGAAGCATTCGAAGAGTTGTTTCAATCTCTTCCTCCGTGTTGTAACGTCCAACTGAAAACCTGATCGAACCTTGTGCGCGGAAGTACGGAATGTTCATCGCCTGCAAAGTTGGCGACGACTCGTGCGTCGCGGAATGGCAGGCAGAGCCTGTGGAGACACAGATTCCTTCGTGGTCGAGGCGCGCCAGAATGCTCTGACCGTCGATATGCTCGAAAGAGATGTTTGAAGTATTTGGCAAACGCTTTGTTCTATCGGCGATGCCATTCAGATGAGCTTTCGGAAAGGTCTTGAGAATCTCGTCCTCAAGATGGTTGCGCATCGACTCGATTCGACTGTGGTCATTGTCCGCTCTCGCCAGGGAACAAGCAGCGCCAAGTCCGACGATATTTGGAACTGCGGAAGTTCCAGCTCGTCGTCCTTCTTCCTGCCCTCCTCCAACAATGAACGACGGTATTTCCAGACCCTGGCGAACGTAAAGCGCCCCAATTCCCTGTGGTGCGTGGAATTTGTGACCTGACAGAGCAAACAGATCGACTTCAGTTGTTTTCAAGTCAATCGGGATCTTTCCGACTGCTTGTACACCATCAACATGAAACACGGCTTCCGAGTTTGCTCGAACGATCTCGGCTATTTGCTTCATCGGAAAAAGAACGCCAGTCTCGTTGTTCGCAAGCATGATTGAGACGAGCGCCGTGTCAGGTCTCAAAGCAGCACGTAATTCGTCGAGATCAAGTTCACCGTTTTGATCGACCCCAAGCCATGTCACTTCATAGCCATCCTGCTCGAGCTGGCGACACACATTGCGCACTGCTTCATGTTCGACAAGAGTCGTTACAACGTGTTTCTTTTCTGTACGACTCGCGAGGACACCCTTGATGGCCCAGTTGTCTGACTCGGAGCCACACGATGTGAAAACAATTTGCGAAGGATCAGCGGCGCCAATCAGAACTGCAACTTGTTCACGAGCGTCTTCAACCGCCCGTTTCATTTGACGTCCTACCGTGTGGCCTGACGATGGATTACCGAAGAGGTCGCTTAGATACGGACGCATCGCTTCCAATACTTCCGGGGCGACGCGCGTTGTGGCGTTGTTGTCTAGATAGATCATGATTTTCTTGGTCTAGTATAGGATCTATATGACATATAGGACCTATTCACTACTGACCACCGACCACTGAGTCAAGTATCTCAACTATCAAAGGCTGACACGATCCACAGCCACCGCCGGCATTACAAGCCCTGGTGACCTCCTTAACACTTGTCAATCCGCGCTTCTTGATTTCGGATTCAATCGTCCGTTCGGACACAAAAAAGCACGTGCAAATTAGCGCTTCGTCCCCTGTCCACTCGTCTCGCGTCGCATTGCTGTATTCTCGGATCGCTTGCAATAAAACATCGCAGGCAAGGTCAATACAGTGCGTGTGGTTTTCGCCTGCATTCAGTTCCGTCAGGAGTGCCGTTCTGGTGTTTCCAGCTCCCGCGGCGTCGGCGGTCGACTTGCCAACGACGCGTTCGGTCAGAATCGAAAGCGACGCGATCAGAAACTCACAACCAATGGCTCGGAATTTTGAGTCACAGATGTTTTGTAACTCATCTACCTGAAGAGAGACACAAGCGGAGGCTCCGCAAACCAAGGATCCGCTTTGAGCCTTGAAGCAAGGGTCCGCTGCGTCGCCCACATTACGCGGATTCAGAAAGTGTTCCCGGAGTAGATCAGTCATTTCCAACGCCGAAGACCAAAAAATTGTCTTGAACTCTTATTCGTGTATTTCGTGTGATTCGTGGATCGTCCCTTCAAAGCATAAGCAGAACCCTCGAACAAGAAACGGTCGGCCAAAAGCCAAATTTGTCAAAGCCTCACCGATCAGCTACGCTTCAACCACCCTATGACAGAACTGAACGAACAATTAGTACTAGAAGCTCTGCGACAAATCAAAGACCCGGATTTGCATAAAGACATTGTTACCCTCGGGTTCATTAAAGACCTCCGGATCGAAGGCGGCAACGTTTCATTCCGAATCGTACTGACGACGCCTGCATGTCCCGTTAAAGCTGAAATGGAAAGTGCAGCTCGCGAGATTGTCGGTGGTTTGCCAGGTGTCACTAACGTCAAAGTAACCATGGATGCTGAAGTTCCGAGAGGCCGAGGGCTTGGCGAAAAAGTAGTGATCGAAGGAATCAGGAACATTGTGGCCGTCTCGTCAGGAAAGGGCGGGGTTGGCAAGTCAACTGTCGCCGTGAACCTGGCTGTATCGTTGGCGCTTGACGGCGCCCGCGTGGGTCTGATGGATGCGGACGTTTATGGCCCAAACGTACCGATCATGTTGGGCGCGAGCGACGCTCGGCCGGAAGTCGAAGTAAATAAGCTCGTGCCGGTTGAAGCGTATGGCGTGAAGTTGATGTCGATGGCTTTTCTCCAACCGGGTGACAAGCCAATGATTGTGCGTGGCCCGATTTTGCATGGTCTCGTCAAACAGTTTCTCAGTGATGTGAAATGGGGAGAGCTCGATTACCTGATCGTCGACATGCCTCCCGGAACTGGTGACGTTCAGTTATCACTGGCTCAGCTGGTTCCGGTTCAAGGTGCGGTCCTGGTGACAACTCCACAGGATGTAGCGATTGCGGATGTGCGTCGAGCTTTGCGAATGTTTGAGACCGTCGCAATTCCAGTACTCGGAATTGTCGAGAACATGAGCTATTTTGTCGCGCCTGACACGGGCAATCGATACAACATCTTTGGTGAGGGCGGCGGTGAACGACTGGCCAATGCTTACCATGTACCGTTCCTTGGAGCGATTCCCCTGGGCATCGAAGTTCGCGAAGGTGGTGACAGAGGAGTGCCCGTCGTTGTGAGTCAGCCGGAGTCAGCGGAAGCCCGAGCGTTTCGCAAAGTGTCGGAAGAAGTGGCGCGGCAAGTCTCAATTGAGGCGATGAAGCCCGAACTTGTCGTTTTAGGCAAAGGACAATAAGATAAAGGCGGTCTTTGGTTTTTGGTCTTTGATCTTGGCGTTTCGGCTAAGACCAAAGACCTGAGTCCAAAGATCAAAATTTAGACACCGAAGAAGAGGAACTACAGAGACTATGTCAGCAGCAACAACAACGCCGAGTGTGGCCCTGAACGTCACCGAATCAGCGGCAGGTGAGATTAAGAAATTTATGGCGAACGAAGAAGGATTGCCCGAAACGTCGGGACTTCGCGTACGCGTCGTGCCCGGTGGATGTTCGGGGTTTCAATACAGTTTGAATATAGAAGAAGAGTCGCGTGAAGGCGATTTCGTGATCGATGAAAAGGGCGTCCGGATGTTCGTCGATATGTTCAGCGCCCAATACCTCAATGGAGTTGAGATCGATTACGTCACCGGTGTTATGGGTTCCGGTTTTACGTTCAAGAACCCGAACTCGACCGGCAGCTGTGGCTGTGGTTCTTCGTTCACCGCGTAAACACACCGCAAAACTTTTCAATCACAGGAGACGGGAGCAGTCCTGTCTCCTGTTGCGTTTTCCGCCGATGGAACTGATCCAGGCAACAACTGACGAGCAAATCGAAGCAGCTCGGAAGCTGTTCAAGGAGTATGCTGCCGGCCTTGCCATCGATATGTGTTTTCAGAGTTTTGATCACGAGCTGCAAACACTTCCCGGAAAATACGCGATGCCTGATGGTCGGCTTCTGCTCGTATACGCAGACGACGAGTTGGCTGGTTGTATTGCACTTCGGAAATTAGATGACCGGACCTGCGAAATGAAGCGACTATTCCTGCGACCTGGTTTTCGCGGCAGAGGATACGGCCGCAGGATGATTGATAAGTTGATCGAAGTGGCGCGAGAAATTGGTTATCAGCGTATGGTGTTAGACACGTTGCCGGGAAAGATGGACGCAGCCATCGCGCTCTATCGAGAACTTGGCTTCGAAGATATTCCTGCGTACTACGACAACCCTTTGGTAGGTGCGGTGTATTTGGAGCGGACGCTTTAATCGACAATTGGCAATCGGAAATCGCCAATGACATAATCCCTTCGCTATTCAACAAACAACTCGGGGTGAATTACTGATGCCTAAAATCGTGGCAGAAACTGTCAATGGAGTGATCGAAACTGAAGGACCGGCAGAGAAGAAGCTGGTGTTGGTGATCGAAGATGCCGGCATCGACATCCTGCATCGCTGCGGTGGTAATGCGCGTTGCACTACTTGTCGAATAGAAGTTCTGGAAGGTGATCCCGGTGAAATGGGTGAGCTCGAAAGAAATCGGCTCGCATTGGAACAAGAGCTCGGGCCTAATGTACGACTTTCCTGCCAGATTCGTGTCGAACAAGACCTGAGAGTACGAGTGATCAATCAGGTCAGTGTGCGTGGAATTGATGCGGGACCACGGCCTTTGGATTAAGTATGAAGGATGAAGGCGGAAGGATGAAGGATGAACTTTGTTCTTTGTGCTTTCTTGATTAACTTCAGCGGCGGCGTGAGCAATTTAGACGCACAGAACAAAGTTCATCCTTCAGCCTTCCGCCTTCATCCTTTGCGTCGTTGTTGGTCTAGGTGTAATCTTCGGTCGTAATTCCAGTCAAAAACTAGTGCAGGCATTCATGCCTGTTTCGAATGAACAAGACCTTCACGGAGGACCTATGTTAATTGAGTCAACTGTTCATCTCCCCACCAGTCTGGCTATGTTGCAGAGTTTGTTTCACGCGCCCAGTGGGGATGAGATACTGCGCATTGGCTTTCGGTGGTTTCACTTCGCGGCCGGTATCATCTGGATCGGCCTGCTCTACTTTTTCAATTTGGTCAATGTGCCGTTTCAGAAAGGAATCGACGCTGATACCAAAAAGAAAGTCAATCCAGATTTATTGGGTCGAGCACTATGGTGGTTTCGTTGGGGAGCCGTCGTCACAGTTCTGGCAGGGCTTGCGTACTATGCCATGTTCATTTTGAAAGCTGATGTGGTTAATGCCAACAACATAGGCCACGGGAATGTCAATTTATGGGTTGTCTTTCTCGCCTGGTTGACCTATCCCATCGTACTCTTCGGGATTGAGTTCTTCATCATCAAGAAGGTTCCCGGCGTGATTAAGGATGGACGCATCTTTGCGGTGGTGATGATAGTCCTGGTTCTATTCTTTAGCTGGGCGTTGACTCGTTACTTCACAGGTATGCTGTCAGTGAATGGCGAGAGTTTCGCGAGTAACAAGACCTATTCAATCGGTATTGGCGGAGCATATGGCATTGTGATGATGCTGAATGTTTGGGGCATCATCTGGCCGAATAACAAACGCATCCTTGCAGCTACAGCAGGAACTGGTCCAGCTGCACCACCTGAACTCGCGCGTCAGGCATTTATCGCATCACGAACTAATGCGTGGTTATCTCTTCCGCTCTTACTGTTCATGGGAACGAGTCACGGCGACTGGATAATTCTCGGAAAATAGCGCCTTTTCATCCGCAGATTACACAGATTACGCAGATTCAAACCTGGAAGCAGTCAGTACCACCTCGCGGTAGCGGGTGGGTGCGAAGTCTCAGAATCATTCATCAAATCTGGCTTCGCACCACTCGCTGCCGCGAGGTGGTACTGACTGTTTCCAGGTTTTTAATCTGTGTAATCGGCGTAATCTGCGGATAACTCCTTCAGACGCGCTCGCCACGCACAGTAATTCCTCAGCATCTCAACTGATTTGCCACACTCACGCGGGATAGTTGAACTCCCCAATATCGTATTTACACAAACGGAGGTACTTCATGAGTTCGACGGGCAGTTACAAGGCGAGACAGTTTAATCTCAGCAGCTTGAAGGGAATATCAGATCAAACTCTCGAGATGCACTTCAAGTTGTACGAGGGTTACGTGAAGGAAACGAATAACCTAACGACCAGAATTACAGAATTCATCAAGGACGGAAACGTGGATCAGGAAGAGATGCCGGCTTATTCTGAACTGACCCGTCGTCTCGGCTTTGAATACAACGGCATGGTTCTGCACGAATACTATTTTGATAATTTGCAAAAAGGTGGCGGCACTGGCGACCCAACAAAGAATTCACAGTTTGTGAAGGCAGCCGAATCAACCTTTGGTAGTTACGAGATCTGGAAGACTGACTTCGTCGGCATCGGAAAGATGCGCGGCGTTGGTTGGGCGATCTGTAATCAGAATCCCGCAAACGGGCGCATCTCGAATCACTGGATCACGCTTCATGAGACGGGAAACGTCGCTGGATTCAACCCGATACTGGTCATGGACGTTTGGGAGCACGCCTTCCTGCTCGATTACAAACCTGCAGAACGTCCCAAGTACATTGAAGCTTTCTTCTCGAATATTAATTGGTCAGAAGTTGAGAAGAGACTGAAAACAAACTTGGGAACACAAACGGCGCGCGCGTAAACAGTAAAAGCCATCCGCAGATTTCACAGATTACGCAGATTCTTTTTTGACTGACGAAGGTTCAGTCTTCTGCGTAATCTTTGTAATCTGCGGATAGTCCTTTTCGCTATTTCTGTGGCAGCGGTGGCTTGGTCAGTTTGCAATCGACTGAAAGCGACCGCAGAAAGTTCAATAAGTCTTCACGCTGCTCCGGTAAAACTTTGTGTGGCTCAAGATTCTTCTTGTCGAGATGCTCGTTCGGTTTACCGCCGGCTAACATGATATCGAGCGCCTCTTCCAGTGTCTTAGCACTCCCATCGTGAAAGTAAGGCGCCGTATTCGCGATGTCTCTTAATGTCGGCGTCTTGAATGCACCGGTATCTTCAGGTTTGTTGGTGACTTTGAATCTGCCAACATCAGGTTCTTTAGCATCCATCCCGATTCCAACATTGTGATATTGCTGATCGGTGAACAACACTCCATCGTGGCAGTTGTTGCACTTGATTGCCTGAAAGATGTTCCAGCCTCGAAACGCGCTCTGACTGATTGCGCTGTTGTCGCCTGCTTTCCAGCGATCCCACGCCGTGTTGCCACTGATGATCGTTCTTTCAAAGGCGGAGATTGCTTTGACTACGTTGTCAGGAGTTGCGTCGCTGTGGAAGACGCTTTGAAACTGGGCTTTGTATCCCTGCAGCGCGTTTAACTTCGCGACAATCTCGTCCGCCTTCGCTCCCATGTTTGCACCGGTCCAGGCGGCCAGCGCCTGTTTCTCAAGCGAAGGACTCCGGCCGTCCCAATAGAATTCCTTGTGATAGCCGATGTTCCACAGCGTCGGACTGCTCCTCGTCAAAGTCTTGTTGCCCGCGCCGATTGCTTTCGGCAAGCCGTCAGTTAGACCATGCTCACAGACGTGGCACGAGTAACAAGATCTCGTGCCGTCAACGCTCAGCCGTTCATCAAAGAACAGCTCACGACCCAATGCTACTTTCTCTGGAGTCATTGGATTGTCAGGAGGAATGGACATCGGTTCGTATGTGGTCAATGGTGCCGGTAATGGTTGAATGTCCGGCTTGAACTCGCCGGCAGTCTCCGTCGCATTCTTTTTACAACCTACGATGAGTGCGGCGGCGAGTAAGAGAAAGACAGCCAGGGATGACAGGAGTTTGGTCTTGCTCATGAAAACACGTGCGAATTAATGCGCTCGCTCCTCCATTCTTAAGATGTTTCGGTTTGCGCGGATTCTTACATCGGACCGCGGAAAAGTCTAGAGATTTGTCAGTACTGAAGATAGGTCGTATAAGTCTTATAGGTCCTATCCATCCGAAGAAATGGAAACCGGCAAAAGATTACACCTTCCTCTTGCATTGCTTGCTCTCATTGTTTCGTCTGCGTGTGGAGAGAAAGAAGGCGCTCATACCACGGTGATCACTCACGTTGCGGCACCCCCACGTCAGGTTTTGAAGATCGTCTCCAGACCCACCCCAAGGTTCTCTGAGCTTTTATTGCCAGATTCAGCCGCGGATATTAGAAAACCGATCTTAGTCTTTAACCTGGCAAAAGGATCCAGGTTTCGTTTGGGTGAAGACGTCCCAATCTCATTTCTCGTTTGGAATGCCAAACTGAAAGGGGACGGCGGTGAGTTCAGGATCCGTTACATCGTGGATGATGATGACATGCAATGGCGCGACACGGCTGAAGCATTTTGGCTGTCAGGGTGGTTACCAGGAAAACACACTGTCAGAGTAGAGCTCATCGGGCCGGATGGCTGGCCATACAAGAATGGAAACGCCAACATCGTTACGCGAGAGATCAGCGTCGAGCCATGATCGGTTGTGTGAGTGACCAGAGCGCTTCGTGATGTGTTTCGGTGGATCGCTTTGCCTCAAAAGTCTTTCATCTCATTCACCCCAACCTTTAGGTTGGGGTTCAGCATTATTGGACTTCCGAACCATTTCAATGGTTTTTCTCGGCAGGTTTGTGTGGGTAGTTGAAACAGATCCCCGAAGTCGCTCTCTTAAATGAGCATTTTCGAAGGTGCGAAATGTTGTTGAATCGCGGTCCAAGAAAAACCATTAAAAATGCTTCCGAATTCCAGATGATGCTTAACCCCAACCTAAAGGTTGGGGAGAATGAGATGAAAGACTTTTGAGGCAAAGCCTTCGTGGATCGCACTTTTGTTTACCGGTACAAGAGACGATCCACGAATCAACACGAAACATCACAAAGCGCAGAGAGACTCAAATCATATCGAAGTCCCCAAACACAGCCGCATGATCTGAAGCCGAGTGGATGGGTTTCTTTATTTCAGGAAAATGAGGAAACTTCGTTCCGGTAGTGCCGGCAAAGATCCCTTCGCGAAAGACACCACCCCCTGTGACGCGATTGAACAGTGCGGGCGAAAGCATTATGTAGTCGATCTTGTTACTTGCGGTGCACGTTCCAAAGGTTCCTGGAAAACCGCCGTCATTAAACTGTGGATGTTTGAAAATATCTTTCAAGTCCGTATCGTCGATCAGCGGCTTCAACGGATCACTGTCGGGGGTATCGTTGAAGTCTCCCAGCACTGCTATAAAGTCCATCCCCTGCGTTTTTCTCAGATTGTAGATTTCCTTTACGCGGTTTGCCTGAATCTTGCGACGTGCATTCGACTCGGCCTGTGACCCAAATCCTTTGCTTTTAAAATGGTTCACGAGTAGAAGCACCAACTTTGTATCGCTTACGCGAATTAAATACTCAGGACAGTCTCGACTAAAGATCGTTTTGCCGTCGAGCGCATCGTCAACGTGACTAACGATGGATTGCACTTCGAATCCAGGTTTTGTAAACAGGCCAACATCAATGCCACGGTCATCGTTGCCATCGATCAACATGATGCCACGATACTTCGCATTGATCGGTTCGAGAAGTTGATCATTGAAGTGGCAGAGTGCAATTCGATCTTCGGCTTCGATCACGGAAAGTATGTCAGGATTGACAGTTTGAATGACCTTGGCGGTCATTTGGGTGGCGATCTCGTTAACGGCTTCCTTTTTGAGTTCGAGCCAACCGATCCAATCGTCGCGACCTTCTGCGACTATTTGGAGACCTGAATTGGATCTTTTCAGCAGATGACCATGATTCTGTCGCAGGATCACGAATTTTGATTCATCACTGTTCTTAAGACCGAGTGTTTTGAGTGAATCGATAATCTTCTGTTTGGTTGCATCGGTATAAGTCTCTTTCGCAATCAACTTGTTAAGCTTGCTGAATTCGTCGAGAACTACTTTACCCTCCGACCAGGTATCCAGGTTCATTGCGCGCGCTCGTGAGAAGAGGTTTTCAACGTTGAAGCTTGCGATGCGCATATACTTTCCTTTCGATGGTAGAGTC
>DASYPT010000143.1:0-19924 GCA_036006355.1 Pyrinomonadaceae bacterium
GGCTACGCCCTCAAGGTCTCACACTGGACACATCGAGGGCGGAGCCCAAAACCAATTATCGCTCGCACACGGCAGGGCAGAGCCATGACTCACAACAGCTGGCAGAGCCGAATCCAATGAAAATGGACTTTTGAGGCAAAACCGTTTCGCTTGTTCAAAACCATGGGAACTCTGTGATAAATACAAGTCTACATAGGCACAGACAACACGGCACCGAAGCTCACTCAGCAATATGGCTCAACCAACACCCAACGATGACTTCCATACCAGTGCCCGGCGCGATGGCCATGTTGTCCTTCGAGATGGGTCAACTGTGCGCATTCGTGTTATGCAACCGTCTGATGAGCCACTTTTACTCTCGCTCCTGCAATCACTCTCCGAAGAATCTCGCTGGTTCCGCTTTTATTCCACTGCGAGCGACAATGCGCTCGCCTCGGAAGCACACCGCGAGGCTACGTTAGCTCGCACATTCGCGCTACTTGCATTCAGCGGCGTTGAAGAGCGTGTAGTCGGACATGCGTTCTATGTAGCTATTGATGCACATCGCGCCGAAGTTGCGTTCACGATCGCAAACGATTTCCAGGGTCGAGGACTCGGCTCGATGCTGCTGGGACAGCTTGCTGAAGTAGCGGCCGCCAGTGGCATGCAGGTGTTTGAAGCTGAAGTTGTCGCTTCAAATCAGGCAATGTTGCAGGTGTTTCGTTCGTCGGGATTTCCACTCGAGGTGCGAGCCGCGGCTGGACAAATTCATGTCACCTTTCCGACGTCTTTTAGCGAGCAGGCAATTAATAGATTCGAACACCGCGAAAGAATTGCGGCGGTTAACGCCTTGAAGTTGTTCTTCAATCCATGCGCAATCGCCGTAATCGGTGCATCTCGAGAACGCGGCACGATTGGCGGTGAAGTATTCCATAACCTGTTGCGCTACGGATTTAAGGGTCCAGTTTATCCAGTGAATCCGAACGCGGAGGTCGTTCAGTCAGTTCTTGCATATCCGTCGATCGAAGCTATTCCGGGTCCGGTGGATCTCGCCATCATTGTGGTTCCGGCTCCTGAAGTCGTGGAAGTTGCCGCTGCCTGTGGCCGCAAAGAAGTCAAAGCTCTCGTCGTTATCTCAGCAGGATTCTCCGAAACAGGTGCGGACGGCCAGGGGAGGCAGATAGAGCTATTGAACGTCTGCCGAGCAGCTGGCATGCGTTTGATTGGACCAAACTGCATGGGCATTGCTAACACAGATCCAGAGGTATCTCTCGACGCTACCTTCGCCCCTGCTATTCCACCGTTCGGGCGTGTCGGATTTTCATCTCAGAGTGGCGCACTGGGTTTGGCAATTATGGAATATGCAAACTCACTCGGTCTGGGAATCTCTACTTTCGTTTCTGTAGGCAACAAGGCCGATATTTCAGGAAACGATTTACTGCGTTACTGGGAATGCGACGACGGAACGGACGTTATCCTGCTTTATCTCGAATCATTTGGAAATCCCAGGAAGTTTTCCGAAATCGCAAGGCGCGTGGGTCGAAAGAAACCCATCGTGGTGGTGAAGAGTGGACGATCACAAGCGGGAGCCAGAGCAACATCGTCGCACACAGGCGCATTGATTGCGGCGTCGGACGTCACGGTTGATGCTTTGTTTAGACAAGCTGGAGTGATTCGCACAGACACGCTTGCAGAACTTTTTGACGTCGCGTCTTTGTTAGCCAATCAACCTCTACCACGCGGAAATCGAGTTGGCATCATCACAAACGCCGGAGGCCCGGGAATACTATGCGCCGACGCATGCGAAGCTCGCGGTTTAGATGTGCCAGTGTTGAATGAAGAAAGTCAGACTGCGCTGCATAAGTTTTTGAAGCCAGGCGCGAGTGCAACGAATCCAGTAGACATGATTGCATCCGCCTCAGCTGAGGATTACCGACACGCCGTCGAGATTCTATCCGGGGACAAAAATATCGACGCGCTGATTGTGATCTTTATCCCGCCACTTGTAACTCGGCCTGCGGATGTAGCCAGTTCGCTAGTACAAGCAATTGAGCAGTCTGATAAGAGCAAACCCGTGTTGGCGGTGTTCCTTTCAGCGCAAGGTGCTCCAGAACAAATGCGATCTGAAAAAACGAAGATCCCATGTTTTGATTTTCCTGAAACCGCTGCCATCGCGTTGGCGCGTGCGGCGCGCTATAGCGAGTGGCGCGAACAACCCGAGAGTGCGCCTCCAAACCTGGAATCGATACGACGAGATGAGGCTGCCGGAATAGTAGCGTCCGCTTTGGGGCACGGCGACGGATGGCTCTCGCCTGTTGAAACAGAAGAACTGCTGAGGTGTTATGGGCTCCCTCTTGTTGAGCAAAGGATCGTGCGAACAGCGGACGAAGCCGCGCAAGCTGCAGAGGAGTTGAAAGGAAAGGTTGCGCTGAAAGCGTTCGCGCCCTCGTTGATTCACAAAACCGAGGCGGGTGCGGTTCAACTCAATCTTGAAGGACATGAAGAGGTGAAGGCTGCAGCGTTAGACATGACGCGTCGTCTGAGCGATCACAATAAAAAGTTGCACGGCTTTGTAGTGCAACGCATGGCGCCGAAAGGGGTTGAGATGCTGGTGGGAGTTGTTCATGATCCTCAATTTGGCCCCGTTGTCGCTTGCGGCGCCGGAGGTGTTCAAGTTGAGCTATTGAGAGATGTTTCAGTTCGGCTTACACCTCTATCTCACGAGGATGCCTCACAGATGATCCACAGCCTGAAGACATTTCCACTCCTAAACGGTTTTCGGGGTGGAGCAGTCTATGACGTTGCGGCGCTCGAAGAAGGACTTCTGCGTGTCAGTGCAATGGTTGAGGATCTCCCGCAGATTGCTGAACTGGATTTGAATCCATTTGTCGTTCACCCACAAGGCGCGACGATCCTCGACGCGCGGATCCGTGTTACGACTGTTGAACCGCGAACGCTGTTAGGTGTGCGCCGGTAATCCCATCTACTCGGCTTTGCCAGCTGTTGTGAGGCCTCGGCTTTGCCAGCTGTTGTCAGGCATCGCTCTGCCCTGCCGTAAGCGAGTTTAGTTTTCAATTAGGGCTACGCCCTCAAGCTCCTACACTGAAAACGCATCGAGGGCGTAGCCCAGGTCAACTATCGCTCGCCCACGGCAGGGCAGAGCCATGCCTCAAAACAGCTGGCAAAGCCGAATCGATCCAACTTGGACTTTTGAGGCAAAGCAATAAATCGTTGTTTCGAGAACCGTGGCACAGCTTGTTTTCGCGCGACGCCATATTTGGTTTCTGAATCCGTATTTGGCGTCAAAGCCTAAAGTTCTCTAAACGGTGCCGGCGGGCTAATACCTCACCCACCTAAACTCCTTTCCCAACTCTTTCAACAACTTAGCACTCTTTTTGGCCCGGAGTGTCGTCGTGGCCCTGCCGTTGCACTAATGCCAACTGCCAACGACGAAAGCCATCACGACGATGACGAATATCGGGCGTCCTCTGCGTCTCTGCGGTGCAAGTAATGAATCCGCTGAACCGCAGAGACGCAGAGAACGCAGAGGTAACGCAGAGAAGAGATAGAAAGATGAAACCGCTGAATCTTACAGAGGCAATCAAAGCGCGAAGGGCGAGGCGACGGCAGAGTTTATCGCACGCTTTCGATAGTCAGTTCGCGCTCGAAATTCTGAAGAGCGACAAGCTCCGCGTAAACATCTTGCTTGGCGTTTGGCTCAGCGCGTGTGCAGTCCTGTCTTTTTTCGCGATCGCCTTTTCACGTTCGTTCCAACATGCGTTTCATGGAAGGTTTGACGGCTTCTTTTTGGCATTTCTTATCGGCGTTGGCCTAACCACGCTTTACCTATTGTTTGAGCGGTCGGCTATCGATCGCCTCATAAGAACAGAGAAAGATGGTTTGCTAGCGCTAAGATTCTTAAGTGCATTTATAGAAACAAGCATTCCGACTCTGGGCATGTACGTGTCAGGACAGTTCCTGGGGCATGTTTACGGACTCTACACACCGGCACCGATGGTCTATGGAATGTTCATCGTCCTTTCAATACTCCGTTTGGATTTTCGTCTTTGCGTGTTCACGGGTCTCGTTGCCGGTATCGAATACATTGCCCTTGCGATGTGGGTAATCGCGGGGAGCGCTGGTGAACAAGTTGAACCAATCCTTGTTGGCGTGCCACACAATCTATTCAAAGGAATCATTTTGATTGGAACTGGCGTTGTTGCCGGGCTGGTTACAGTTCAAATCCGAAAACGCATTCTGAGTTCATTCGAATCTGTCGAGGAAAGAAATCGAATAAGCAGGACCTTTGGTGAGTATGTTTCACCGGCTGTCGTGGAAACATTGCTTGATCTAAAACCCGATTTGAGAAGTGAAAACAAAAACGTATGTGTGATGTTTCTGGATATTCGGAACTTTACCGGCTTCGCAGAAAAGCGGAGTCCGGAAGAAGTAGTAACGTATCTCGAATCGCTGTTTGAGTTCATGGTCGAGATCATTAATCGCAATAACGGCATCATTAACAAGTTCCTCGGCGACGGGTTTATGGCGGTCTTTGGCGCTCCGCTTTCGGACGGAAATGATTGCGCGAACGCTGTACGCTCGGCTCAGGAAATCCTGGCGAAGATTCGCGAGGAAGAGGAACGAGGAACGATCCTGCCAACGACTGTTGGGATCGGTTTGCATTCGGGTCAGGCAGTTACAGGGAGCATTGGTTCAGCATTGCGAAAAGAGTACACCGTAATTGGAGACGTGGTAAATTTGGCGGCTCGGATCGAAAAACTTAACAAGCGCTTTGGATCGCAGTTGCTCATTTCAGAGATGGTTTCAAAAGCGGTCGGCAATGTTGCCGGCGCCATTTCGAAAGGAACTGTGACCGTTAGGGGGCGCGAGGAAGGAATTGAGATTTATCAGTTAGCTTGACACTACAAAATAGGTCGTATAGGTACTATAGGTCCTATCGCATGGAGAATACTTATGAAATCGGCAATGATAATTTTTTTGATGATACTGGCAACGAGTTGTTTTTCCTCCACTGCGTACTCGCAGACGAAGCAAAGCGCTGTTGAGACAGTTCAGGATCTAAAACTTCAACTGATCGAGCTTGATGCCAGGCAAGAGACGACGAAGCTACAAGTGCAACAACTCGAAGATGCCCTCAAGCCCGAAAATATCGAGCGCTCGCTGGCCGGAGTTGGTTCGACGAGACCCGAAGAACTGCGTGAGCAGCGGCGTCGCCAGTTGTTGGTCGAAAAGAAAGCAGCCGACGCAGAGCTCGAACAGTTAACGCTGAAGCGAACTCAGTTGGAAACTGCGTTATCCGCAGCAGAGGTGCAGGCTTACCAAGAGAGCGCGGCTGGTCCTGGATTTGAAAACAGCCTTCGAGCTGTTTCCATCACTCCGACATTGCTGCTTGCCCTCGGGCTTTTGGCGATATTGGTCATCGTCGTTGTTGCGTGCGTCTCGGTCCTCTTGCGTATGCAGGCCATCGAACGAGCGTTACGGTAACTCGGCGAATATGGATATCTCAGTTCCTTTTGTTCGTGTGATTCGTGTGAATTCGTGGATCGTCTTTATGTCACGATAAAAGCGATCCACGAAAACACACGAAGTAACACGAATGAAGTAAACGGTTTTGTGCAAGCCACATAGAATCTGTACCATGAGGTTCTGGAGGTTCGACGCCCAAAGCACAAAGCTCACCCACCATGACAACGGCGATCATTCATCATCCCGTCTTCGAGGAACACGACACTGGCTTCGGCCATCCTGAATCACCATCACGCTACGGTGTCGTCATGGATGCACTGCGGCGCGATGACGAGTTGTGGACTAAGCTTCGCGAAGTTCAAGCCCTGGAAGCAACGCGCGGGGACATTCAAGCAGCCCACTCACCACAGTTATACAAGCTTGTAGA
The DNA here is from genome assembly GCA_036006355.1 of Pyrinomonadaceae bacterium. Classification (GTDB taxonomy): domain Bacteria; phylum Acidobacteriota; class Blastocatellia; order Pyrinomonadales; family Pyrinomonadaceae; genus PSRF01. Next base: position 5,894 of record DASYPT010000143.1, read on the forward strand.
AAGGGCAGTCGCCGAGGGAATTGGTTACCTCGATGCTGATACGACAGTTTCGATGTATTCACTTGACGCGGCTCGACACGCCGCAGGAGCTCCGTGTCAGGCAATTGATCTGATAATGTCCGGCGAGATCGCCAACGCATTTGTTCCCGTCCGTCCGCCGGGACATCACGCGACGCATGAACGGGCAATGGGCTTTTGCCTTTTTAACAACGTCGCTGTCGCGGCGCGATATGCTCAAAACAAGTACAGCCAGATTGAACGCGTGGCGATCATCGATTGGGACGTGCATCATGGCAACGGCACGCAGGGAATCTTCTACGACGATCCATCGGTTTACTTTTTCTCCTGCCATCAATATCCCTGGTATCCAGGCACGGGTACCCGTGGCGAAACAGGCGTCGGGCGCGGACTTGGCTACACAATCAACCTTCCGTTACGCGCTGCAACGCCCGCTAATGAACAGAAACGTGCGTTCGATTCTGCTCTGGAAGAGATGTCATCAAAGTTCAATCCGGATCTGATCATCATCTCAGCCGGCTTTGATTCACACCGAGACGATCCACTGGGACAACTATTATTGAGTGATCAGGACTTCATCGATATGACTCGTGCAGTGAAGCAATGGGCGGCGAGCAGTTGCGATGGAAGATTGGTGTCGTGTCTCGAAGGCGGTTATAACCTGGAGACTTTAGGCGAGACTGTTCGCGCGCACGTTCGCGAATTGTCCGACGAACTTTAGTTTGTCGTTGTAGGCTACAGATGAACACGGATTCCACAGATCAACTCATATCGCCTTCTGATCTGTGAGATCCATGTTTATCTGTGGTTAATCTTTCGGGCCTGTAATCCCCAAACTCTTAATAATCTTCTCTCTGAAAACTGCAGCATCTCTCTTGATCTGAGGTTCATTCAGCGTCAACAGCCGGCGATTCTGCATCACCACTCGCCCGTTAATTATCACGCTCTGAACGTCGAATGACTTCGTCGCGTAAACCAGATCCGAATAGACGTTATACAGCGGAATCTGATTTAACGCGTCGCGTTCGATAATCAACAGGTCTGCGCGCTTTCCCGTCTCCAGCGAACCGATCTCTTTGTCCAGATGCAACGCCTCTGCGCCGCGTATCGTTGCCAACTCGAATGCCTGCTGAGCTGAGATCACTTTTGGATCTCCACTGAAAACCTTGTGGAGTTTGGCAACCGTGTCCATCTCTTCCCACATATTCAGATCGTTGTTCGACGCCGCTCCATCAGTTCCCAAACCAACAAACACACCTTCGTTCATCATTCTTGGAACTGGCGCCACACCCGATGCGAGTTTCATATTCGATTGTGGATTGTGAACGACACCAACGCCGCGCTTCTTCAGAATGCTGATGTCGCTACCCTGGGGCCAGACTACGTGTGCTGCAATCACTCGATCATTCAAAAACCCAATGCGGTCGAGATATGCAACCGGGCTGGCGCCTTTTGCTTTCACACTGTCATCCAGTTCGCGCTTGGTTTCTGAAACGTGGGTCACGATCGGAGCTCCAGTACGATCTGAAAACGCCCGCGCGGCCTTTAAGTGTTCTTCAGAAACTGTGTACGGAGCATGTGGGGCAATTGCGGGGACAATTAAATCATTTCCCTTCCAATGACTGACAAACTTCTCGACGTACGCCATCGCCTCTGCATTCGTCTTGTTGTCAGCGACCGGAAAATCGATAACAGTTTCTCCAAGCACCGCCCGCACACCAGCCCGCGAAGTCTCCTCAGCAATCGCATCTTCGAAGTAATACATGTCACAGTAGGTGGTAGTCCCACCGCGAATCATTTCGGCCAAACCCAAACGCGTGCCTGCCCGAACAAACTCTTCACTGACGTTCTTAGCTTCGGCGGGAAAGATGTATTTGGTTAGCCAATCCTGAAGATCCAGGTCGTCCGCCAGTCCACGAAACAGAACCATTGGAATATGTGTATGACCATTGATTAATCCGGGCGTAATCAACTTCCCTGCTGCATTGATTCGTTGACGGGCAGTGTATGTGCTTTCGATCTGCGCGCGCGGACCAATCGCGACGATCCGCCCGCCTCTAACGGCTAGACCCCCATCCTCAATCACATCTCGCGCATTATTCATCGTCACGATCGTTCCACCCAACACGAGCAGATCGACGCTCTCGCGTGATGAACGACGGTTCTGAGCGGCGGATTGTGGACCGGTATTCATGAGTAATGTGATGATCAGGGCAACTAAAAGATTTTTCATAGTGGCAAATAGATTCGTCCTATTTGTCGTATCAGTCCTATTGTTTCTTCTTCAATCCAATCAGGAATCGCGCATCAAACGCGCTCGGAAGTAGATCCTTGATCTGGAACTGTTCGCTCTTCCCTTCAAGATTGGCAAAGACGATCGTTGCTTCCCGTGCAAACTCCCAAATGATTTGCCTGCAAGTTCCACAAGGCGGCGTTAGCGTTTCGGTGTCGGCAACCACGGCTAGCTCCGTGAAATGTTTCTCACCTTCGGACAAAGCTTTCCATATTGCGACGCGTTCCGCGCAAACAGTCAACCCGTAGCTTGCACTCTCGATATTACAGCCGGTGTAGACTTTGCCATCCGAAGTTCTGACCGCAGCACCGACCAGGAATTCTGAGAAAGGCGCAACTGAATGTTGCCGCGCTTGTTGGGCCGCCTCAATTAGCGGGCGAAATTGTTCTTGACTCAATGCTGACCTCCAATTGGATGTAAAGCACTGGCCAGCCTTTCGCGAATCTTTCCGCTTAGCAAATCAATGCTCACGAGATTATGACCACCTTCGGGGATTATCACATCGGCATACCGCTTGGATGGCTCGACGAACTGCATGTGCATAGGGCGCACCGTTGCCAGGTATTGCTCGATCACAGACTCAACGGTTCTGCCTCGTTCAGCAATGTCTCGTCTCAAGCGGCGAATAAAACGAATATCGTCGGGCGTATCTACAAAAACCTTAATATCCATCTGTTCAAGTAACCGTGGGTCGGAGAAGATCAGAATGCCTTCGACAATGACAATCGGTTTAGGTTCTACGAGCCTCGTTTCTACCATGCGTGTGTGAGTTTTGAAATCGTAGATTGGCAACTCTATCGGCTCACCGGCCTTCAACCTGCGGACATGGTTTACGAGTAGATCGTTGTCGAGTGCATCCGGATGATCGAAGTTAGCAACCTGGCGATAGTCGAGAGGCAGGTCTTTGATATTTCGGTAGTACGAATCTTGTTGTATGAAGACTACTTCGTTGGCGCTGACGGCTTCGAGAATGCGATTAGCAACAGTCGTCTTCCCTGAACCGGTCCCGCCACAGATACCTATGATCATGCGCCAGCTTCCATTCAACGTTTATTGCCGATTTCCGATTGCCAATTTTGCGTTATGTCCGACGAACTTTAGTTTGTAGTGCGTTTGAACTAAAGCCCGCGAAGATCCAGTGAATCGTGTTTGGCTACCTCGACAAACTGAAGTTCGTCGGACATAACGCAAATCGGCAATTGGCAATCGGAAATCGGCAATAACTAGATTCGAACGTTAATCCGTCCCACTACCTTCCGTAAAAGCTGCGTAAACGTCTCCCGCACTCTATCACCCGTCGCCATAACGTCGTCGTGGTTAATGGGTTCATCACTTATTCCAGCAGCCATGTTCGTTATACATGAGATGCCCAGAACTTCAAGATCCATGTGACGAGCAACGATGGCTTCAGGCACAGTACTCATTCCCACTGCATCCGCGCCAAGTGTTCTCATCAAGTGAATCTCAGCGGGCGTTTCATAACTCGGACCGGCAAGGGCGGCGTAGATGCCACGCCTCACCTCAACGTTAAGCGCCTTAGCTTCTTCAATGACTATTTCCTGAAGCTCAGGTGAGTAAACGGCCGTCATGTCCGGGAACCGTGGGCCAAAGCGCGTGTCGTTAGGTCCACGCAGCGGGTTATCACCCAACAAGTTCAGGTGATCGCTGATAATCATCAAAGCGCCTTGACTGAACTGAACGTTCACACCGCCAGAGGCGTTCGTAAGTATCAGTGTTTTAATGCCGAGCAGCTTGAACACTCTGATAGGAAATGTTACCTGCTCGAGTGAGTATCCTTCATAGAAATGTACTCGCCCCTGCATGGCCATCAACGGGACCTGATCGATCTTGCCAATGACTAACCGGCCGGCGTGTCCTGCAGCAGTAGAACGAGGAAAACCAGTAATGTCTTCGTACGGAATGCTGACCGCATTTTCGAAATCATCGGCAAACGCACCGAGGCCGCTGCCTAAGATGATCGCGATCCTTGGAGTTTCGGTTGTCCGGGAGCGAATTATGCGTGCCGCATGTTCCGCGCGCTCGTAGAGTCCTGTGCCTGCCAGTTGCTCTGCCATGTTGCCTTCCCTTAGCTTTATTTCTCTTTCTGGTAGGGGATTCCCAAAGCTTTCGGGGGCCGTGAAGATCCAATAAAACCAGCGAGCACAATGATGGTCAACACATAAGGGACCATTTGGATGAACTGAACCGGGATGTCTTCACCTGATGGTAACTTTACCGCGCCTTGCATCTGAATTGAAATCGCCTCGGTGAAACCAAAAAGCAAACATGCCAGCATAGTTTGAATCGGACGCCACTTGCCGAATATCAATGCGGCGAGCGCAATGAATCCTCGACCGGCAGTCATGTTTCTGGTGAATAACGACGACTGCCCGATCGAAAGATATGCACCGCCAATACCTGCAAGCACACCGGCAATCAACACGCCCGAGTATCGGATTCGGTTAACGCTTACTCCTGCCGCATCTGCTGCTTCTGGTTTCTCACCAACCGAACGAAGTCGCAAGCCAAAAGGCGTTCGATACATCACGTACCAGCTCACGGCTACCATTGCGAATGCAATAACGATCGGAGTCCAAGGGATCAAGTGTTCTTTTGGAAGCTGGGGAGTTGAACCTGAGGACAAAAAGAATGCGCCGCTGAGGAATCCGGGCATACCAAACATCAAAATATTAATTGCCGCACCACTGACTACTTGATCTGCTTTGAACCGAATACAAGTCACTGCATAAATCGCGGCGATAAAGAGTCCGGCGACAATCGCGGCCAACAGACCAATCCAGGGACTCGCGTTGCCCATTCCCAACTTTGCGTCGGCAGCATACGTTACGGCCGCAGCAGTAAAGGCGCCGGCAAGCATCTTTCCTTCAAGTGCAATATTGATCACGCCGGACCGCTCGGAAAACATTCCGCCCAGCGCGGCGAGGATCAATGGAGTCGCCAAACGAATGGTTGACCAGAGAAGAGAAAGGGTAAGAATATCTTTCATTTTCGAATCCATTCTTCTCTGTGCAATCTCTGTATCTCTGTGTCTCCGTGGTGAAAACAAAACGGTCAATTCACCACAGAGACACAGAGACACAGAGATTGCACAGAGAAGCGACCCTAGAGCTTCGCGTATTTCAAACCAAACTTGCCTGTCACGTATTGGAAGAACGCTTCGGCGGCGACAAACAAAATTATGATCCCTTGTAATACCTGCACAATGTCTTTTGTCACGTGCTCGGAAAAACCATCGACGTAGATGCCGCCATGTTGCAGTATGGCAAATAACACAGCAGCCAGGATTACTCCAACAGGATGATTCCGTCCGAGTAAAGCGACTGCGATGCCGGTAAATCCGTATTGATCTGAGAAGCCATCGTAATAGCGATAGTGATAGCCCATCACGTCGTTAATACCAACCATACCTGCAAGTGCGCCAGAGACAGCCATCGCCAGGACGATCTGTTTGCCGATGGAGATGCCACCATACTCCGCGGCGGAGGGGTTACTACCAGTGGCACGGATCTCATAACCCCACTTCGTACGCCACAGGAACAGATAAACCAACAAGCAGCATAGTAATGCGAGTATGAATGCGAGGTTCAAGGGGATTCGTTCTGGAAAACCCGGAATAAACTTTCCCAGCCGCGCGATATGCGCCCCATAACCGATTGGTGCAGTCTGAAGGATCGGATCTCCCGGAACTTTGTAGTGATACTGTGTAAAGTAACTGACGAGCGCCACCGCGATGAAGTTCAGCATGATCGTGTTGATGACTTCATGAGAACCGAACCTTGCTTTTAGCACTCCAGGAATCGCAGCCCAGAATGCACCAACCAGAATTGCCGCAGCGCAACACATCGGCACTAATAACCAGGGTGAAAGATTCGCAAACGTGATTCCCACCCACGCTGTTGCGAATGCAGCAATGTAGAGTTGTCCTTCCGCACCGATATTGAACAGCCCGCAGCGAAACCCCACTAAGACTGCGAGGCCAGTAAAAATGAGAGGGGTTGCGTGAAAGAGGGTATAACCAATCCCATCAGGCCATGAGAGTGCACTACCGAGCAGGAGGCGATAAGCGACAATTGGATTATCGCCGATTAGTAGGATGAGAATTCCCCCGACCGCAAACGCAGCGACGACCGCAATCAAGGGAAAAAGGAGCTGTCGAAGAAGGGTCATTTAATGGTCAACATTCTACGACCGGCAATTTCGTGTTGCTTCGTGTGATTCGTGGATCGTTTATTGAAGCCAGAAAAGATGATCCACGCGCGTCACACGAAACAACACGAAAGTCTGACCGTACTCGCGAAGGAAATTGAAACCACTGCCGAAGCAGCTTCATCGTTCAGGCTTACCTACGATCGAGAATTTCGTATTGATTCGTGTGATGCGCGATCGTGTATCGAAGCCAGAACAGACGATCCTCGAAACACACGAAACAACACGAAAGCTGACAATGGACAACTGGAAATCGGAAATCGACAATCGATTAATGCCCCCTTGTCATCAAAAGCCCGATCTCTTCAAGCGTTGCGACCTTTGGATCAACTTCGCCAGCGATCTTTCCCTGATGAATTACCAGAAGCCGATCAGAAAGACTCGTCACTTCTTCCAACTCAGCGGAGACCAGCAACACTGCACATCCAGAATCACGAAGCCCAACGAGCTTACGATGAATGAATTCGATCGCCCCGATATCAACTCCTCGCGTAGGCTGCGAGACCAGTAACAGTTTCGGATCGACATGAAACTCGCGACCAATAATCAACTTCTGTTGATTTCCACCTGACAGTGACTTTGCCGGCAACATTTCATTTGGCGGCCTGACATCGAAGTTCTTGATGATCCCGGTCACTCGTTGATGAATTGCACTCTCATCGAGAAACACCCCACCGACCGCAGCTGCGATTGGAGGTCGGTAATGGACACCTAATATGGAATTCTCTGCGAGCGTGAAATCGAGCAGCAAACCCCTTCGGTGACGATCTTCCGGGATGTGGGCTATGCCCAACTCACGACGTGATCGGGCCCCGGCGCGTGTTATGTTCTTTCCTTCAAAATTGATCTCGCCACTGAGATGGCCCGGTTCAATCAAACCCGCTAATGCTTCGATCAACTCCGTCTGACCATTTCCTTCGACGCCGGCAATTCCGACGATTTCACCTTTGCGGACCTGAAACGAGACGTCGTTGATTGGCTTGCTTCCATCGCGTTTGGTTACCGTCAGGTTGCTCACGACGAGCTCGGGCTCGCCTACCTTCGGCTCCGGTTTCTCAACACGCAAAAGAACTTCACGCCCGACCATCATCCGCGCCAGCTCAGCCGCGTTTGTATCTTTTGTTTGAACACGGCCAACCACTTTGCCATCACGCATCACTGTAACTTCGTCCGAGATCGCCAGGACTTCGGAGAGCTTGTGAGTGATAATGATCACCGTCTTACCTTGTTCACGCATGCGCCGAAGAATGGTGAAGAATTCTTCTACCTCAAGGGGCGTCAAAACTGCGGTTGGCTCATCGAGGATTAAAAGCTTTGCATGTCTGAAGAGTGCTTTCAAAAGTTCGACGCGTTGCTGCTGTCCAACGGAAAGATGTTCGACGATGGCATTCGGGTTAACAGCCAGTTTGAATTCTTCGGAAAGCTTCCGAATCTCATTTGCGGCTGTCTTCATGTCGAGTGCGAGTGCAGTTCCAGGTTCTGATCCAAGAACGATGTTCTCAGCAACCGTCATCGGTTCAACCAACATGAAGTGCTGGTGAACCATCCCGATGCCCAGAGCGATCGCATCGTGAGGAGATCGAATATCGTGAACGTGACCGTCAACCAGGATCTCGCCACTGTCCGGAGTGTAGAAGCCATATGCGATGCGCATCGCCGTAGACTTCCCTGCCCCATTCTCACCAACAATGGCATGTATCGTCCCCGGCTTCACGACAATGTTGACCTTGTCGTTAGCTAAAACCGACCCAAACTGCTTTGTGATGTTTCTTAACTCGAGCATAGACCGTCTGGTCTTAGGTCTTAGGCCTTTGGTCTTTGGCCTTGGGCAATCACCAAGTTAGGTTCTTCGGTGTCTCAGTGAACCAATTCTCCTCAAGTACGCGTTTAGCTTAGGGGTCAGTTCATTGACTAATGGCACGAGCCGATTCACCTGCTCTGGATTCAATAACCCTCTTTTGTAGGCACGACGCAACCAATGAATTGTTTCGTACAGCGAGCCGCGGGATATACGAAAGAACCGTCGAAGTTCAGCATTAGTTCCGCGACCACTTCCTTCCGCAATGTTGGCGCCGATGCTATCTGCCGCCTTAACTATTTGAATTCCAACGGTGTCTTTTGCGAAAAAATTCCACCGATGGACAATGTTCCAAATTTCGTCCGCTAACTGCTCAGACAATTTATAGATGTGAAGATTTACAAAGTTAGTCTTTTCCATCTCGGGTTCTCCTGAGGAAAGATTGATAAGACCGAATTAAAATCAAAGACCAAAAACCAAAGGCCAAAGACCATTACTGGAACATCGCATCCGTCACTTTAATCTCCCCCGCAATAATCTTCTTCTTAGCCTCTTCAGCTTCTTGAATTGCCTCCGGTGAAACGAGGTCCTTGTTGTATTGATCCATCGCGTAGCCTACACCGTCTTTGTCTAACCCAAAGACGTGGAGACCAGGTGAGAAGCGATGGTTGTAAACTTCCTGCACGATGTTGTAGACAGCATTGTCAACTCGCTTCACCATACTCGTGAGCACAAACCCGGGCTTTACCATGTTTTGGTTTGAATCGACTCCGATCACGAAGTGCGTCGCTCGGCCGTTCTGTGTACCTGCCTGTTCGACTGCATCGAACGCACCGAGACCTGAATTTCCTGCAGCCGTGAAGATCACATCAGCGCCTTTTCCAATCTGTGCGAGTGAGAGCTCCTTTCCTTTACCGGGGTTGTTCCAGGCACCGTCAGTCACTCCGACATAGTTTTGAATAACGCGGATGTTTGGGTTAACTGATTTCGCTCCCTCTTCGTAACCCTTCTCGAACCGATGGATGAGACCAATATCCATCCCGCCGAGAAATCCGATCGTGCCGGTCTTCGAAGCCTTGGCTGCGAGTATTCCAACCAGATAAGAACCTTCGTGCTCTTTAAAAACCAGGGAGGCGACGTTTGGCAGCTCACTAACTCCATCGATGATCGCAAAGTGAATGTTCGGATAATCCTTCGCGACTTGTTCCATGATCGGCGCCTGTGCAAAGCCAACTCCGATGATCAAATCGAAGTTGCGCTCGGCAAATGCGCGCATCGCCGGTTCAATTGCGTTCGGCGTCCCCGGCTCGATGTCGCGTAAAACGATCGGGAGATCTTTGGCCGCACGTTGTACACCCTGCCACGCAGCTGCATTGAACGATCGATCGTCCTTTCCGCCAATATCGAAAACAATCCCCACATGGACCTTCGACCGATCATCTGCGGCGTAGCCACGGTTACAACTGGTCAAAGCCAAAGCCGACAAACACAAGATCGAAATCAAAGCCAGCAGTTTGTATTTCATTCGTTTATTACTTCCTTTACTAACTCGTCGTTAGCGGGTGGTTCATCCGCAATCTGGTAAGCCGCCCCGATGCGACGAACAGCCTCCTCAGCATTTGCGGAGTCCGCGCAATACACAACACCAATAACGTCTCCGCTCTTTACCTGATCTCCAATCTTTCTTTCAGCGATGAATCCAACAGTAGGATCTATCACGTCTTCGATGCGTACACGCCCGCCACCGATAGCCGCGATGGTGTGTCCAATTTCTGCGGTGTCAACAGTTTTGATGTATCCAGAGCGCGGGGATTCTACCCTAAGGGAATCCTTTACCAAAGGAAGGAATTCCGAAGGCGAATCGCACACCCGGGCATCGCCGCCCTGCGCAACGATGTTCTTTTGAAGGCAGTCCAGCGCCGCGCCCGAATCAATCACTCGCTGTAATCGATCGCGTGCAGCGTCGAGAGTTTGCTCGGTCTCGGCCAGCACCAACATTTGCGCCGAAAGCTCCACAGACAAGTCCAATACCGGCTTTGCCGCAGGTTCGATGTCGCCGTGCAAGAGGTTAATGCACTCCAAAACCTCGAGAGAGTTGCCGACTGCTCGTCCAAGAGGTTGATTCATGTCGGTCAATAACGCGCGCGTCTTGATACCGCAGGAATTTCCTGTACTGACAAGCGCGTGCGCCAAAGCCTTTGCGCGAGACTCATCGCGCATGAAGGCGCCGTTGCCGACTTTTACGTCAATGACCATCGCACCCAAACCAGCAGCGCCTTTTTTCGAAATGATTGAAGCGACGATTAAAGGAATGGCTTCTACTGTCGAGGTAGCATCACGCAGCGCATACATCTTCTTGTCAGCCGGCGCAATCTCCGCAGTTTGTCCCGCCATTGCATAACCGACTTCTTCGAGCGTCTGGCGAAACTCCGAGGAGCTGAGATTCACCCGATAACCTGGAATTGATTCGAGTTTATCGAGGGTGCCTCCCGTGTGACCAAGGCCACGACCAGAAATCATCGGCACACACACTCCGCATGCGGCAACCATGGGCGCAATGATCAGTGAAGTCTTGTCACCAACGCCACCAGTCGAATGTTTATCTGCTTTGGGTTTGGGGATGTCGGAGAAATCGAGGATGTTTCCGGAATTCAACATCGCTTCAGTCAACGCCTGTTGTTCGTCTTCATCCATGCCATTCAGATAAATGGCCATCAACAGGGCGCTGATCTGATAGTCAGCGATCGTGCCTTTGGTAACGCCGTCGACGAAGAATCGAATCTCTTCCTGAGATAGGCTCTTCCCGTCTCTCTTTTTTCTAATAACGTCTTGAGGTCTCAAGCTGCTTCCTTAGTTGCTCTCCATCAGCACAGCGGCCTGAGCAGTAACTGCGAGCCCTTGACCCACTGCATCAACTCCTTCACCAGTCTTTGCCTTGATACTCACACAATCCGGCTCGACACCCAGAATGTCTGCGATGTTAGACCGCATAGCATCGACGTAAGGTCTCAACTTTGGTGATTCCAGCATTACCGTCGAGTCAACGTTTACTACATGAAGGTTACGTTCACGCGCCAGCCACATAACGCGCGACAACAACTCCAAACTATTAGCACCACTCCATTGCGGGTCCTTGTCGGGGAAATGAACACCAATGTCTCCCTCACAAAGAGCTCCGAGGATCGCATCAGCAATTGCATGCACTAGGGCATCTGCATCGGAATGTCCTTCTCCGCCTAAGTCAGAGGCAATGTTCACACCTCCAAGCACGAGCGGACGCCCCTCAACGAGACGGTGGGTGTCGATACCTGTGCCGATGCGGAACATAACTTCGATCTATTTTTGGTGCTTTGTGGTCCGGTGGTCAGTGGAATAGGTCATATAGGTCGAATGGGTCCTATACGACGAACAACGGCCACTAGCACCCATCAAAGCTCAAACTCTAAGATAGGCTTCAGCGATTAGGAGGTCCTGCTTCGTCGTGATCTTTATATTAGCCGGGCTGCCTTCAACAATAGCTACCCTTTCCCCGAGCTTTTCGACGAGAAAACTCTCGTCTGTTATCGATGGATCATTCACATCAATATTCTCGAAGGCCCTCTTCAACAAGTCGTAACGAAAGCATTGCGGAGTCAGCGCGCGACGAAGTTGCTTTCGATTAAGCGTCCGTACAACTGAATCACCATTGATCTCTTTGATCGTGTCAACCACCGACCCCACTAAAATCGCGGCACCAGTCTCTCGCGCTGCAGCGACAGTACGTTCGATTTCTTCAACAGCCACAAAAGGCCGCACACCATCATGAACGGCGACGATATCAGCTGTCGCAGCTCGAATCGACATCAATCCGCGTTTCACAGAGTCAGCTCGAGTTGAACCGCCCGGAACAACCTTAACGAGCTTTCGCAAACCAAATTTCCCCACCATTGACAGGAAACCCGCAGACTCCTCTGCGGGTAGAACTACGATAATCTCCTGGATGCTCTCACACTCTTCGAACCGTTTTAGAGTGTGAACGACGATTGGGGTTCCTGCCAACAGCAGAAACTGCTTTGGCCGATCGCTCGCCATCCGGTTGCCTCTTCCGGCGGCGGCAATAATAGCGGTGTTCATGAAGAGAAATAGGAAGCTGTGCGCTGGTAGTGCTGGCGTCCTGCAGAAATTTAAGATTTAACTTTTCAGATTCAAGATTAGTAAGCCAAAGATAATCCAACCTTACTCGTTCAGTGGCCCAATCTTAAATCTGAAAGCTTAAATCTTAAATCCTGCGCAGGAAGCCTGCGCTCCCACCTTCACGCCTCAGTGATTGCCTCGGTGTCAGTGATCCTTACTGGACCAGGAGCGCTGCGCGAGTCACGCATTTGACGACGCGAGGTGCCGTTTGTGCGATGGATTTCGTTATGGCTGCCGCTGTTCTCGGCTTCTTCCCAGAGACGTCCGAAAATCATCTTGCCTGCAGTGGTCTGCAACACGCTGGTTACCGCAATGTCGGCGTTCTTCCCGATTAACCTGCGTGCATTGTCAACAACGACCATGGTGCCATCGTCGAGATAAGCCACTCCCTGGTTGTACTCTTTCCCTTCTTTCAGGATAAACACGCGCATGGCTTCACCAGGAAGCACCACAGGTTTAAGAGCATTTGCCAGTTCGTTGATGTTCAGCACGCTGACGCCACGCAGTTGAGAAACCTTGTTAAGGTTAAAGTCGTTAGTAACAATTACTGCTTCCAAATGCTTGCCAAGCTCAATCAGCTTCAGATCTACCTCGCGCACTGATGGAAAGTCAGTCTCGACGATTTGAATATCAAGTGAGCTGTTGTTCTGAAGTCGATTCAACATGTCCAAACCACGACGTCCACGTTGCCGTTTGGAAGAGTCCGGCGAATCTGCAACCTGCTGGAGTTCTCGCAGGATGAACTGAGGGATAATTAAAGATCCTGTGAGGAAGCCGGTTTCCGCAACATCTGCAATTCGACCATCAATGATGACGGAGGTATCGAGAATCTTTAAGTCTCTCCGAGTTACCTTGTCACTAAAGATTCCACCAAGCGCAGATAGCTCCAGGTAATCGCCTTTTGCGGCGCCTACCATCAAGCCGACGTAAGCCATGAAGAACGTTAGAGCGAGCGTCAGAAACGTCTTCACCTCTGGAGCGACGGCCATCGATTCCTGTCTACTGATCAGAGAGCCTATGAGATATGCGCCGATTATGCCGAGGATTGATCCTACAGCCGCGCCAATCAGAGTCTTCAGCGTCGCTCGGCGGATCCTTAATTCAAACAGGATGATACAAATAGCAACGAGCGCCCCAACACCGGCGGAGATCCATGAATCGCCAGCGACTGGTTTGAGTATGTAACCCGCTGCTACTAAGACTCCCGTAAATATAAGTCGAATAAGAACGACATCCGCATGCATAACAGTGGCATACTAACACGCTGATAAGCGCAGCGTCATCTCTTTGGAGTGCGGCGGCCTGCCGCCGCTTTGTTACAGGGTCCCGTAACCGACAGTGCTGCCGTAACAAAGCGACGGCAGGCCGTCGCACTCCAAAACTTGCTCGAAATTTCGGCTTCGGATTTAATGAGCGCCATGTTGAAAAAGCTAATGATTGCTCTCTTGATATTTTGTGCTGGATGCCAGGCTCAGCAGGGAGGTTCGGCGCAACAAACCGCGGTCAATGCCTCGCGCACGCT
>DASYPT010000144.1:0-33400 GCA_036006355.1 Pyrinomonadaceae bacterium
CGAAGGTGCACGTGCAAGGGAGTTGTATGTGCAGTTTCTGAAACACGCCGCCTCGGTTGGTGGGACGTTGTCGGCTGAGCATGGCGTGGGAAAACTGAAGCGGGAGTATTTGAAGTTGTTTTATACAGACGAGCAGCTGCGGGAGATGGCCGCGGTAAAGCGAGCGTTTGATCCGAATGGGATTCTTGGGCGTGGCAATATTTTTTCCGAGCAGCTGCTAGGTTAATATCTTCTCTGTGTTTCTCTGTGTCTCTGCGTCTCTGCGTCTCTGTGGTGAATAGAGTCGTAACCAAGCAGTCACGACAAATACCAATCAGAACCTCACGACGAAAGGAAAGAAAAACGCTCACAGATGTAAATATCCTCACCGGTAAGATCATTGGAGCGGCTATTGAAGTTCACCGAACGCTTGGTCCAGGCTTGTTGGAATCAGCCTATCATCAGTGCCTTGCGCGCGAGTTGGAGATAAGAGGAATTCCGTTTCAATTTGATTGGCCTTTACCTCTTATTTACAAAGGCTTGCGACTCAGTAAAGGCTATCGAATGGATCTTTTAGTGGAGGAGTCAGTGATAGTCGAAGTAAAGGCGATCACAGCGCTCGCACCAATCCATGAAGCTCAATTGCTTACTTATATGCGACTCAGAAAGATCCGCTTGGGTCTGCTCATGAACTTTAATGAAGTTGTTTTGAAGGATGGGATTCGGCGTAAGATCTTGGATGTCTAGATTGCTACGATGCTCATGTAAGTTCCGTCTGTGCTAATGTAACGGCTTACTACCACAGAGGCACAGAGACACAGAGGAACACAGAGAAAACGCTAGAATGCTTAGATTCACCACAGCGGGAGAATCTCATGGGCGCGCGCTGGTTGCGATTGTCGAGGGGTTGCCGGCGGGTCTCCCTATAAACCAGGAAATCATTGACGCCGAATTAAGACGGCGTCAGTTGGGTTACGGTCGTGGCGGTCGTATGAAGATTGAGAAGGACCACGCCGAAATACTCAACGGTGTCAGACATGGCCTCACCCTTGGTTCACCAGTCACTCTCCTCATCGAAAACAAAGACTGGCCCAATTGGACCGACATCATGTCTTCCGAGCCACGTGACCTCGCTCCAGAAAAATCTCGTCGCCTGAGTCGTCCGCGCCCTGGTCATGCAGATCTCGCCGGCGGCCTAAAATACGACGTCCGCGATCTCCGCAACATCCTCGAGCGCGCCTCCGCCCGCGAGACAACCGCTCGCGTTGCCTGCGGCGCGTTAGCGAAACAGTTGCTCGTCGCGTTCGGAGTTGAGATACGAAGCCACGTTATTCAACTCGGCGGTATTCCTGATACTCCTCTCGAACTAACCTGGTCGCAAATCGCTGCCATCCCCGACGACGGTCCTTTGCATTGCGCCGATTCAAACGCTGAACAGAAGATGATCGCGCTTATCGACGAAACAAGAACAAAAGGCGACACGCTTGGCGGTGTTTTTGAAGTAGTTGCGCGCGGTGTGGTACCTGGTCTTGGATCCCACACATCCTGGGATCTCAAGCTCGACGGACGTCTCGCGCAGGCCGTCATGTCAATTCCAGCGGTCAAAGCTGTTGCGATTGGCGCAGGCGCCGAGATAAGCAGTTTGCCTGGTTCTGAAGTCCACGACGAAATTGCATATAACGACGCGACTAAGCAGTTCATTCGTGAGACGAATCGTGCCGGTGGTCTCGAAGGTGGCATTACAAACGGCGAGGAGGTTCGCGTGCGCGGTCACTTGAAACCGCTCTCGACGCTGCGCCGAGCATTGCGGTCAGTTGACATCGATACGAAAGAGCCTCAATCGGCAGGCTTTGAAAGAACTGATACGACCGCTGTTCCTGCGGCAGGAGTTATCGGCGAATCGATGGTTGCACTTGTGCTGGCGTCGGCAATGCGCGAGAAGTTTGGCGGTGATAGTTTGGGAGAAATGAAGAGAAACTTTGATGGTTATCGTGAGCAGTTGAGAGGGTATTAGCAATTTGAGGAGCCCGGATCGTAGAATCAACAGCGAATGGGTCATATAGGTCGGATAGGTCCTATATGGTTTGGGAAATTGAGTATGGCTTTGTTGGAAATAGTAAAGTGGCCGGCCCCGGTGTTAGACGCGCCGGCTGATCCAGTTACCGAGTTCGATGAGGACCTCGCGAAGCTGGTGCGCAATATGTTTGAAACGATGTATGCAGCTCCGGGTGTCGGTTTGGCTGCTGTACAGGTGGGCGTTCCAAAGAGACTGTTTGTGATGGATTGCTCCGGTGGCAAGGATCCCTCACAGCGTGTGGCTCTGGTGAATCCAGAAGTCTTGCGCGTTGAAGGAACTCAAAACGGTGAAGAGGGTTGTTTATCGTTCCCGGGAATTTTCACGCCTGTTGAAAGGAACCTGCGTGCGATCGTGCGGGCCCAGGATGTTAAAGGAGAGTGGTTCGAACTTGATGGAATGGAACTGACCGCGCGTTGCATGTTGCACGAAACCGATCACTGCGATGGCATCGTATTTCTTGACAAGATGAGTTCAATCAAGCGGGAGATAGTGAAGCGAAAGATCAGGAAACTTCAGAAAGCAGGCAAGTGGGACTAGATCAGTAGGCAGGGCAGGTCGTCAGTAGGCAGGAGCAGGAGCAGGTTGCAGGCGCGGAGACTTTGAGTTCTCCGCGTTTTTTGTTGGGGGTCTTTGTTTCGCGCAGTAGTGGGTGTCAGTGATCAATCAATAGGACCTATATGACGTATTGGACCTATTCAACTGACGACAGACTACTGACTACCGACAGCATTTGCCGAGGTGGTTAGGTCAACGCTACTATCTCGCAAAAACAATTTGGAGCTTCTTATGCCAGCAGAATTTCGTAATGAACCCTTTACCGATTTCACTAAAGAAGAGAACGCGCAAGCTATGCGTGAAGCGATCGAGAAAGTTAAGTCTGAACTCGGTCGTGAGTATCCACTTGTTATTGGTGGTGAGCGCATAACCACCGAAAGCAAATTAGACAGTATCAATCCCGCGAATCGAAGTCAGGTTGTCGGACGTTTCAACAAAGCGACGAAGGAATTAGCCGCCCGTGCTGTTGAAAGTGCGTATGAGACGTTCCAGACCTGGAGAAACACGGCTCCTCGTGATCGATCGGAATTGCTCTTTCGGGTTGCGGCCATTTTGCGCGAGCGTAAACACCAAATGTCGGCATGGATGATCCACGAAGTTGCAAAGACCTGGCCGGAAGCAGATGGCGACACAGCTGAAGCAATAGACTTTTGTGAGTTCTATGCGCGTGAGATGTTGAGATATGCCGGCGATCAACCGCTCGTGCAGCTTCATGGTGAAGATAACCACCTCGAGTATGTTCCACTGGGCGTGGGCGCGGTAATCCCACCCTGGAACTTTCCGCTCGCCATTATGGCGGGGATGACCGTGGCCGCTGTTGTCACTGGCAACACAGTTGTCCTGAAGCCTTCGTCTGACGCCCCAACGATCGCATTCAAGTTTTTCGAAATTCTTGAAGAGGCTGGTATGCCGGCAGGAGTTGTCAACTTCATGACGGGTTCAGGCGCGGAGGTTGGCGACGTAGTTGTCGATCATCCGAAGACTCGATTTGTTGCTTTTACCGGCTCGAAAGAAGTTGGTCTACGCGTGAATGAGCGTGCCGCGAAAGTAAACGATGGGCAGATCTGGATCAAACGTGTCGTCGCTGAGATGGGAGGCAAAGACGCGATTATTGTTGCTGACGATGCGAATCTGGATGAAGCAGCGACAGGAGTGGTTCAATCCGCATTTGGTTTCCAGGGTCAGAAGTGTTCGGCTTGTTCACGGGCGATTATCGATGCCAAAGTTTACGACGAGATGTTAGACAAGATCGTTGACCGTACGTCAAAGATCAAGTTGTCTGATCCAACCGTCTTAGCGACAACGATGGGTGCTGTTATTAACGAAAAGGCATTCAAGTCAATCAACAGCTACATCGAAAAAGGTAAGAGCGAAGGTGGTCGAGTATTGATAGGCGGCGGCTCGGATGGCGAGCAGGGCTTTTTTATTGAGCCCACCGTTATTGCCGATGTCAAACCGGGCGCAACCATCGAACAGGAAGAAATCTTTGGGCCGGTCCTGGCCGTAATCAAAGCTGACGATTACGACCATGCTCTGGAGATTGCCAACGACACTCAGTTTGGGTTGACTGGTGCGGTTTATAGCAGCGATGAAGCGAAACTAGAGCGAGCGCGTCGAGAATTTCACGTTGGCAACCTATATCTGAATCGCAAATGTACCGGCGCTTTGGTTGGAGTGCATCCATTCGGTGGCTTCAATATGTCAGGGACCGATTCAAAGGCTGGCGGTCGCGACTACTTGTTGTTGTTCCTGCAAGCAAAGGTTGCGTCAGAGAAAGTGGGAGCGACGACAACACGAAGAGCGGAAGCAGGAACGGCTGTATAACGCCCAGTGCGTGGTCCTTTGTATCTCCCTGGAATCGAACAAGTATTTCCAGAATCGAACAAGTAAGGAAGGGCGGTTTACCCCCGCTGGTGCCTGCCAAGATCGATCCGGTTTATTCGCCACCAGCGGGGGTAAACTTGTTCGATTCTGGAAATACTTGTTCGATTCTTGAAAGCATTAACCACACCCGATTAATCAATGCGCATCGTGTTCATGGGTACACCCGCAGCGTCTGTCCCGACGCTGCGTCGCTGTTTGGACGATGGCTACCAGGTGGTTGCCGTTTGGACTCAGCCCGATCGTCCTTCGGGTCGTGGAAATAAAATTGTCTACTCGCCGGTCAAAGAGTTTGCCCTGGAAAGAGGGTTAACCATTCACCAGCCGGCTCGCCTTAAATCAGAAGAATCCAAGTCTCTTTTTCGCTCACATGATGCCGACGTGGCTGTCGTTGTGGCTTACGGTCGAATACTTCCCGACGAGTATTTGGCAGCACCGCGCCGAGGTTGTATCAACGTTCACTTTTCGTTGTTGCCATTCTATCGCGGCGCTTCGCCTGTGAACTGGGCTATTGTCAACGGTGAAACTGAAACGGGTATAACGACGATGTTCATCGAACCAACACTCGACACTGGTCCGATTCTTCTCCAACGCAAGACCGGAATTCACGATGCTGAAACTGCCGAGAAATTGATGGAGAGACTTTCGTTAATCGGAGCGGATTTGCTTGGCGAGACTCTCGCTCAGCTGGACAACATTGTGCCCCGCAAACAGGACGACAGTCGCGCGACGTTTGCTCCTGTTCTGAAAAAAGAGGATGGACTGATCGACTGGACTAGAACTGCCGCTGAAATTGAACGTCACGTGCGCGGATTTCAACCCTGGCCCAATGCTCATACAACTCTGAATTCGCGTGGACTCACCATCTGGCGTTCGGAATCGACCCTCTCTGATCATGTGGCAAACCCTGGCGAAGTCGTTTCAGCACACGGCGACGATCTGGTTGTGCAGTGTGGTGATAACACATTTCTCCGCTTGCTTGAGGTTCAGCCCGAAGCAAAGCGGCGAATGTCCGCTCGCGATTTTCTCAACGGGTCACACTTAAAGATCGGTACTCGTCTTGGCTAAGCCCAGCATTTCACCGGCGCGTTGGACTGCGTTTCAAGTTCTTCGCAAAGTCGATGTTGGGAGCTTCTCTTCAACGTTACTGGCCTCTGAAGAACCAAAACTGGAACCAGCGGATCGTGCTCTGTGTCACGAACTGGTGCTTGGAGTTTTGCGTTGGCAACTGAATCTTGATAAGCGGATCGAATATTTTTCGGACCGTGAAATCGCGAGTTTGGACCTTTCGGTACTAATCGCCTTACGACTAGGTCTGTATCAATTACGATTTTTAACAAGAGTTCCGGCTTCAGCAGCAGTAAACGAGTCGGTCAAGTTGGTCCAGGCGGCGCGTTTGAGTTCAGCGCGAGCCTTTGTGAATGCTGTGCTGAGACGTGCCGCCCGCGAGTCTGAATACGATCCCGTTGCCACCGGACCAGACGTGGTTTCGAAGATCGCGATCGAGAATTCTCATCCGCCCTGGCTAATTAACCGTTGGATCAATTCATTCGGACTTGAAGAAGCTCGAGCCCTGGCAAGAGCCAACAACGAAACACCGCCTGTAGTTTTTCGTGTTGTGCGAACTCGGACTAACGAAGACGAGGTGTTGGCAAGAATTCGCGCATCTGGAATCGCGCCGGAGAAGTCGCAGATTGCCGAGGGCGGATGGCGCGTCGCAAGGAGTACCCCCGTTATTAGAGCTCTTGCTGAGGAAGGCGTCGTCTATTTTCAGGATGAAGCTTCCCAACTCGTTGCGGAATTGGTTGAAGCTCAACCTAACGACACTGTGCTTGATCTCTGTGCCGCGCCTGGCGGGAAGACCACGTTAATCGTGGATCGAACACCTGATTCGCATGTGATCGCCAGCGACGTGTCAGCGCGACGACTGGCGACGGTTGCGGCTGCAGTTGGGAATCAACAATTGCAAAACATTTCTTTGATGGTTATCGATGGTTCGCAATCGTTACCTTTCAAGCCTGATTCTTTTGATCGAATCCTGGTTGACGCGCCGTGTTCCGGCACCGGTACTTTGCGTCACAACCCTGAAATTCGATGGCGTCTCAGCGAAGATGACATCCCTCGTCTTGCGGTGCAGCAGGGTCTGCTCTTGCAGAATGCTGTCGGAGTATTGAAACCGGGAGGCCGTCTGATCTACTCGACATGTTCGATCGAGCGCGAGGAGAATGAAGACGTAGTTGAGGAGTTTCTCAAAAGGAACAAGACGATGCGCCAGCTTCTGCTGAAACCGGCCAGTGGCCTCACAGCCGGCGCTGGAGCTCTGCGAACATGGCCACACCGAGACAGCACTGATGGGTTCTTTGTAGCGGCGTTTGAAAAAACTCAATAGGACCTATTTGACTTATAGGACTCATATGACCTATCGGCAAAACACTCGCTTGCGACTCAACAGAGGCGGGTGCTAGACTCGCGAACCGGTCTTGACCTTTCTCGTTGTTGGCAAAAGGTGAGACGTTAAATTCTTGAGTTTAGTAACCAATTTGCTCTCTGTTGTTAGACGAATCGCGATCGTAATCGTGATTGCGGTCGCGTTTCTTTTTGGGGTAGCCAGTACTGTCTATCTCTCACTTCGCAGTCCTGAAGTAAAGGTCCCTGACGTCGTCGGCAAAGATCGGTTTGAGGCCGAGAAAATACTAGCTGACGCCGATCTCAATTTCCGCGTCCGCGCAACACGTCCCAGCAATCAAGTCAAACCTGACACCGTCCTTTTTCAGTTGCCTCGGGGCGGTGAAGTTGTAAAAGCCGGGCAAACTGTTGCTATGGACGTGAGCCGTGCAACCAAGGCAGGCGAAGCATCGGAAACAGTCAAGCCCGTTGAGCCTGAAAACCGCAACACCAACACCAACCCCAACACCAACACGAACGCTGATAGTAATGAGAACAGACCTCGCCGACCGAAGAATACGAACGAGAACGCTAATGGCAACGCCAATGCTAATGCGAATCGCAATGCGAATGTGAATCGACCCATCAATGCGAATCGGCCGAATGCGAATTCATTAACACCAAACGCTAATCTAACGCCGCGCAGTAATAGTAATCAGCCTTTGAAACCTCCGACAGCAAATGGGAACGACAACCGCCATCCCGTAACCCCGAGGCCGGCGCCGACTGTTCCGAACCCGAATCGAAATTAGAATGCCGAGCGATAACCACATCGAAATCGCGCCGTCGATCCTGGCCGCAGACTTCTCTCGACTTGGTGAGCAAATCGAGGCTGTTGAACGTGGTGGCGCCGACATCCTCCATTTCGACGTTATGGACGGACACTTTGTACCTAACATAACGGTTGGCCTCCCCGTTCTAAAGTCTCTCGCTCGCAAGACACGTCTACCAATCGACGCACATCTGATGATCACTGATCCAGGGCGTTATGCTGAGCGGTTTGTCGAGACAGGCGCAAAGATGGTATCGGTACACGTTGAAGCCGATCCGCACTTGCATCGTACGCTGACGTCGATCAAATCTGCAGGGGCTAAAGCTGGAGTTGTACTGAATCCCGCGACACCAGTTTCGGCGGTTGAGGAAGCCTTATATTTCGCCGACTATGTGTTGGTTATGTCGGTGAACCCCGGTTTCGGCGGTCAAGCGTTCATCGATGAATCATTGTCAAAAGTTCGGCGCCTTCGCCAAATAATTAACGATCAGCAGCTACCTGTCAGGATTGAGATCGATGGTGGTATTGAGCGCTCGAATATTGAAATTGTCGTCGAAGCAGGGGTGCAAATAATTGTTGCTGGGACTGCAATTTTTGGGGCGCCCGATCCGGAGAATGCTGTAAAAGAGCTTCGGAACGCCACAATTCAGTGGGTTTAAATGTTTTTATTTCTCGGTCGGGCGAACCGAGCGAACGGAAATTGAATCCGATAGCTGTAAATTCCCTTACTCGCCAAACAAGTTTTATTCGGAGGTCTAATTTATGAAATGTCGCCTTCTTAGTTTGCTGGCCTTTTGTGCCCTGATAGTTTCATTTAATCAGGTCGCAATTGCGCAGCGTTCGGGCGGTCAAACAGAGCTTTCTATTGCTCAGCGCCTGGACGTTATGAGTTCGAAGCTTGATTTAATGCGACGCTCTTTGACCAGTGCGCTCTCTTCGATGACCCCGGCAACCAAGACTGACGACAAGTCCAAACCCAACGCCGACGATCCGGCGGTGCGATTAAAAGGATTGGAAAAAGAAGTCAGTTCCTTACAATCTGAAGTAAGCGACATAAGGCAGAAGAATGATCGGGCTGAGAAATTTGATGCAACCGCAGTCGATCGGCTCGAACAGGGAACAGCGGAATTGAGTACACGAGTGGAGCAGGCTCTGCAGGAAACGGCTGGTGCTCGTGGCACTGCGGCTGCAACGGCATCCACTAAGTCGAAGAAGAAGAAAAAAGGAAAGCTCTTCGGTTTGTTAGGCGGAGGCGATGACGACAAGTATGCGGAACTGACTGGCGCTGCTGTTGCGGGTCGCGATCGCGTGCTGTTTGAAGAAGGCGCGAAGGAAGTTAGAAAAAGTCACTTCGATACCGGTAGACTTCTGTTTTCCACCATTATCAATACCTATCCCGATTCTGCTTTTTTACCGCTTGCAAAACTCGCCATCGCTGATTCCTTCTTCCTGGAAGGAACAACCAGCGCTCTGATTCAAGCCGCGCAGGCGTATCAGGATTGGCTGACGTTTTTTCCAACTGATCCGTTGGCGGACGACGCCATGTTGAAAGTTGCGGAAGCGGAGATGCGCCAGATGGGCCTTTCCGATCGTGACATTTCACACGCGCGCAAGGCCGAGCAAAGATTAAAGGCACTCCTGCAGCAATATCCGAAGAGCTCGCTTCGACCAGTTGTCGAGGATAGGTTGCATGAAGTCCAGGAAAATCTGGCTATGCACAACTTGGCAATCGCGAGGTTCTACGGAAATAAATTTGTACAACAAAAAGGCGGATTGAAAGGTGCTCAGTCACGATTGAAGGAAATTGTTGATAAATATCCGTGTTTTTCTTACAACGATGAAGTTCTCTTCCGTCTCGCTTCAACTTATCAGGCTGAGGAAGAACCGGATGAAGCTGCTAAGTATTATCAACAACTGATTCAGGGTTATCCCGACAGTGAGTTCAACGAAAAAGCGCGGGACCAATTGAACATAATTGGTGCTCCTATACCTGAAAAGGGAACTCCCAATACTTGCTCGAAGAAACAGTCCCAGAGTTTCGTGGGCAATCTCATGCAGCAGGTATCCGGAAAAGCGGACGTAACGACTGACAAGGATGGCGTGCTGATCAGCAAGGACGGGAAGGAAGGCACCGACTTAATCGATGAAGCTTTGAAGTACAACGGGCAACTACCCGAGAAGCTTACGCCCGATGCGCCAACCCAACGTGGCACTAGTCGTCCGCAGCCTGCGACGTCGACTCAACCGAAGACAACCAGCGGAAATTCCGTTGTTCCTGGTTCAACTCCAACACCCTCGCCGGCAGTCATAAAACCTTGACGTGTTTGTAAGCCTCATGAATTGCGGCCCGGGATAACCCGGGCCGTTTTCATTGTGTGCCATTCCACTTTGTAGTGAACACTGGTATTTTGTAGCAAATTTTAGTCTACCGAGATCACTGACGTGAGCGCACAGTCAATGGACATTCAAGCGGAACTAAACCGTAGACACCGGGCTGCCGCGACAACGATTGCCGGTTTGATGATCGCGGCAATACTGTTGTCAGTCGTTGCGTTCCTTGGGAAGGGTTACTTCAAGGAACAAAGTAATGCGCCGTTGGAAATGGCATTCCTGCTGGCTATGCTGTTTTTGGGACTGGGCTCGATTGTCTGGCGACGTACGAAGTTTGGCTCGATGCGGCTTCAGGATATCAGCGGTCTTCAGGGCCCACTCGGATTACTCAGTACCCTGGAGAAAACCACGATTCAACTGGCCTTTTTCGGAGCCACAATAGCGGCGCTTGGGTTCATCGCTACACTGATTACTGGCAACGAGGGACATACTTATCGTGGCACTGCCATCTCACTGGTGGTACTCCTTTACTCCTACCCAACGAAAACTTCCTGGTCACGAGTTATCAATTATTTCGCCGAATCCGCAGGCATCCAGCCCGAAAAATAAACATTGGCCCGTACTGGGGCCTATCCAGAACCGACAAACTTGTTGATCTTAGTTTGGCCGTTTTGCTAAGCTCCACGTGTTTTTCTGAGTCCGGCCGGCCCCGGCAGGGCTCTTCGGCAACGGCCCTCCTCAAGGCCACTCCGCTTCGTCAGTTTGAAGCAACAGAGATCGAATGCACCTGTACCCGCGTCTTCAAATTGTATTTGGTACGTTCGCGCTGGCCTTTGCGTTTGTTTTGGCGTCTCCTCGTGATGTTCGCGCACAGAACAATGAATCATCGCGTCCGGTCGCAAGACTAATCACTGACAATCCTTCATATAATCGCGCACGTCGGGCAGGCGAGACATCTGAAGATGTCACAGTCGCTGCTGCGGGACCCACCCTGGAACAAGCAAATCCGATCGAACGAAGAGCTTTCGACCAAACCAATGCCGAACGCGCGAAGAATGGTCTCCCTTCATTAAGGTGGGATCCAGACCTGTGCAGGATGGCTCGGTCACAATCAGAGAGGATGGCTAAGCAGGGTTACTTATCTCACACACTTGATGGCCTGCGTTTGCGTGATCGGGCTCGTGCTGTTGGCATTGCTCATTACACGGTACTTGGTGAAAACATCGCCTATAATTTTGGCTACGATGATCCTGGCGGATTTGCTGTCGAACGCTGGATGTTATCGCCAGGCCATCGCGCAAACATTCTTGAGGTTGGCTTTAAGGCGATGGCCGTTGGGACGTTCGTCGCCTTTGATGGTTCCGTCTTCCTTACCCAGACCTTCATAACGCGTTAGACTGTGAGGAGGCGAGAGGGTGAGAGGGCGAGTGGGCGAAGTAAGATTCGCCCACTCGCCCACTCACCCCGTCGCCCCCTTATACCCGATCGGCATCGCTTGCAATGAACGAAACAGTTCTGCAAATCAAGTCCTTCGCCAAGATAAACTGGACCTTACAAATTCTAGGTAAACGCAGCGATAGCTATCACGAGATCGATTCTGTGCTGCAGACCGTCTCTCTTCACGACGAGATCGTCTTTAAGTGTCGTGAAGATAGTCAGATAATGATTCATACCGACGCGCCTGATATTCCCCGGGACGACAAAAATCTAATAGTGAAAGCCGCAAACGCGTTGCTGAATTTTGCGAAGTTGAGTTTAGGCGTTGATGTTCATCTGTTGAAGAGGATACCTGCGCAGGGTGGACTTGGTGGCGCATCCTCGAATGCCGCCGTAACCTTGTTGGCTCTTAATCACTTTTGGCAGAGTGGGCTCGAACTCGATGAACTCAAAAGCCTCGGAAGGGTCCTCGGATCTGACGTGCCCTTTTTCTTTACTGGTGGGACAGCGCGCGCAACGGGCACCGGCTCAACGATCTTGCCTTTGGAAGATACGGTCAAAAGGCACCTGTTGATAGTCACGCCAAATTCTCGAGTCTCGACTGCGGACGCATACTCAGCCCTAAAGTCTCCTTCCTTGACAACAACAAGATCGGCCTCTATTCTCTCAAGTTCCTTCGCGGGGCCAAATTCAAGAGATTTGGATCAATGGGCTCTGACTAACGACTTTGAAGGAGTGATCTTTGAGATAGAACCTGAAATCAAGCGAGCGCAAAGAGCTCTGTTTGATGCAGGTGCGCAGGGCGGTTTATTGGCTGGAAGTGGCTCCAGCGTGTTTGGTATCTTTGAGAGCAAAGAAGCGCGCGAGCGGGCTTTGGCAGATTTGAAACTTGAAGAGGGCTGGCAGGTTTTTTCTTGCGAAACTATTTCGCGAGCGGAGTATTTAGAGAGTTTGAGATCATCCGGGGTTCCCGCTATAACGTTCTCTTAAATTCCAAACAGATACTGGGGCGTAGCCAAGTGGTAAGGCACCGGTCTTTGGAACCGGCATTCGTTGGTTCGAATCCACCCGCCCCAGCCAATATCACGATTGCCAATTGTCGATTTCCAATTTCCAGTTAGATCTGAGCACGCGTTAAATCGGAAATCGGCAATCGGAAATCGGCAATGAAACTGAGACTATGGGCACAACGGGCGGAATCAAAATCTTTTCCGGAAATGCGAATCCTAAGTTGGCGGAAGAGATTTGTCGTCAACTGAGTTGTGACATGGGCAAAGCGTTCCCTGAACGTTTCTCTGATGGTGAGTTCAACTTTCAGATTGACGAGAACGTTCGCGGCGGCGACGTCTTCCTGGTACAGCCGACCTGCCCACCCACTGATGCGCACGTGATGGAACTCCTCGTGATGCTCGACGCATTCCGTCGTTCATCCGCCGAACGAATCACGGCAGTGATTCCATACTATGGTTATGGCCGTTCGGACAAGAAGGATCGACCCAGAGTTCCGATCTCGGCGAAGCTCGTTGCGAATCTGATCGCGGTCGCGGGAGCTGACCGGTTATTAACGATGGATTTGCACGCCGCGCAGATTCAAGGGTTCTTTGATATCCCAGTCGACCACCTTTACGCAGCGCCTGTATTCATCGGTTACTATCAGGAATGTCCATTGCCGAATTTGACCGTTGTCGCTCCGGACACTGGCGGTGCTGAACGCGCGCGGGCTTATGCGAAGCGTCTGGATGCAGAACTTGCTCTCTGCGATAAGCGGCGCGAGAAGGCGAATGTCGCCGAAGTAATGAACGTAGTCGGTGATGTCCGTGGAAGAAATTGTCTCATTGTCGACGACATGTGCGACACGGGCGGTTCTTTAACAAAGGTGGCCAGAGCTTTGAAGGATGCAGGTGCTGAACGTATTCATGCGTGCTTCACCCATCCGGTTTTTTCCGGACGAGCCGTAGAACTATTGGCGGATTCGGACATTGAAAAGGTGATCGTTACGAACACGATCCCGCTACGCGATCACGCGTGCGAGCTTGATAAGATAAAAGTACTTAGTATCGCGCCACTTCTGGCGAAAGCGATCAAGTCGATCCATGAGGAGACCTCGGTCTCTTCGCTCTTCGTATGAAGGGCAAACACTGATGGCTTAAAGAGAAGACCATCAGCGACCGTCGAGATATTGCCGATTGCCGATTTCCAATTGCTCGATTTAGAAGACCTTCGGTTTTCCAGGTCA
Source organism: Pyrinomonadaceae bacterium (assembly GCA_036006355.1). Lineage (GTDB taxonomy): Bacteria > Acidobacteriota > Blastocatellia > Pyrinomonadales > Pyrinomonadaceae > PSRF01. Next base: position 13,714 of record DASYPT010000144.1, read on the forward strand.
AATCGGCAATTGGCAATCGGAAATTGGCAATGACTCGGGTCGCTGAAAGTTTGTGAGGAGAAATCATGGCGGAAAAGAAAGAGTACAGGGTCCAGGCGAAACAACGCGATGGACGCGGCAAGAATGACGCACGTCGAACCCGACGTGAAGGATTGGTTCCAATCACCGTTTATGGTGGCGGCGCCGAAACGGTTGCCGCTGTCGCACAGTTGAGAGACCTCGCGGCGATTCTACGTTCAGAGTCTGGCCGTAACACGATTTTCACGATCGACGTTGAAGGCGTTGGCAGTAGTGAAGTCATGTTTCACGATCGCCAGATCGATCCGATTCGAGGACGCTTGATACATGCCGACCTGGCTCGACTCGTAAAGGGTCAAAAGATCGAAGTGACGGTTCCTTTGCATCTGGTTGGTGAACCGATCGGAGTAAAGGAGAGCCAGGGAGTACTCGAACAGGTTTTCCGCGAGATCGAAATACGTTGTGAGCCGCGTTCGATCCCAGACTCAATCGACGCCGATGTCTCGCATATGGATGTCCATGACCTGCTGCACGTTTCAGACCTGAAAGTAGGCGAAGGGATTGAGATACTTCAAGATCCTGAGACGGTAGTTGCGACGGTCGCAATCATTAGGGAAGAAGAAGTCGCGCCAGCGCCTGCCGTTGAAGGCGAAGAGCCCGCTGAACCTGAAGTTATCGGCAAGGGCAAGAAGGAAGAGGAAGAAGGATCGACGGAATAAGGAATTTAAGATTGAAGATTTCAGATTTAAGATTGCGCGCTTCGACATCGGTCCTATAGGTCGAATAGGTCCTATATTGATAACTGCCAGTCGAAATCTGAAATCTAAAATCTGAAATCTGCAATGTTCTTAATCGTCGGTCTCGGTAACCCCGGAAGTGAATACGCAGCGACGCGTCACAATCTGGGTTTTATGTTGATTGACAAACTGGCGGCTGATGCGCAGGTCACGGTAGGACGACGCGAGTGTAGTGCTTTCGTTGGCCGAGCACAGATCGAGAACGTTGCTGTGAAACTCGCGAAGCCACTGACCTACATGAACCTGAGTGGTCAGACGGTTAGTTGTTTGATTGCCAAACATCCTGCGGAGCCACGAGGGAGTCAGTTGATCGTTATCAATGATGACCTGGCTTTACCGCTTGGCACGATCAGAATTCGCGAGCGAGGTTCGGCGGGTGGACATAATGGGTTGAAGTCAATCATCGCAGCTCTGGGAACGAACGATTTTGTGAGACTGCGAATCGGTATTCAACCCGATCATCCGATATCGGATCCAAAGAAGTTTGTGCTCGACTCATTTACCCGAACTGAACGAGCAGTGGTTAAAGAAGTATTAGATCGAAGCGCGGAGGCGATTCGAACGATTCTTAGGGATGGCGTGTTGAAGGCGATGAGCGAGTTTAATTGATTGCCGATTGGCGATTTCCAATTTCCGATTTGTTCAAATCAATCGGCAATTGGCAATCGGAAGTCGTCAATGTTTAGGAGGTTGGTTTTGGAAACAAAAAGACAATACGAGGTGGTCTTCATAGTCGATCCAACGGTTGACGATGAAGTTGCGCGACTTACGGACAACTTCAAACAAGTTGTCGTCGATCAGGGCGGGTCTGTCACAAAGGCAGAAACCATGGGTAAGCGCCAACTCGCCTACGAGATCCTTCACAAGAAGGAAGGAACGTTCGTCCTAATGGAGATCGAAGGTTCAGGTCGCGAGATTGCTGAACTCGAGCGTCGTATGCGCGTTAACGACCGGGTTCTTCGTTATCTCACCGTCAGGGTTGATGAGGATCGCCGGCGAGCTGAGAAGCTGAAAGGACGACGACAGGCCAAAGCTTCAAAGCGAAGCGCAGCGGGTTCTCAGCCACGCCGCGGCGCAGTAGAGTTCGCTGATGCTAACGGCGAATAGATTTTTTCACGATTACGAGGACAACTATGTCAGCCAATTATGAAGACCGCCCGCGCGGCGGTGGTGGTGGTTACGATTCGGACGATGATCAAGATCGACGCTCAATGGGCGGCCGAGGCGGACGTCGCATTCATCGCAGGAGAGTCTGCCGGTTCTGTATAGACAAAGTAGATTTAATCGACTTCAAAGACGTTCGATTGCTGCTCAATTATCTTCCCGAACGCGGAAAGATTTTGCCGAGACGCATCTCCGGAAATTGCGCAACACATCAACGGATGCTTGCAGAAGCAATTAAGCGTGCGCGCAATATCGCGTTGCTGCCTTACACGACGGACTAGAAAGGAGAACGCGAAATGGCACATACCAAGGTACTCCTACGTGAGGATGTTGACGACTTAGGCGCGCGTGGCGAAATCGTTCGAGTGCGAGCCGGCTATGCTCGCAACTACCTGCTGCCTCGCAATCTGGCGGTTGAAGCAACAGCCGGAAACGTTAAAGGAATTGAAGCCGAACGAGCGGCCTTGTTGAAAAAGGAAGCGAAGGAACGTTCGACCGCAGAGGCACAGTCGCAGCAAATGGGATCACTCGTGCTGGAGTTCAAGCGAAAAGCCGGCGAACACGGTGCGTTGTACGGTTCAGTAACTTCAATGGACATTGCGGAGTCGCTGCAGGAACGTGGTTACGAGATCGACCGTCATCGTATTCACCTTCGCGAACCGCTGAAGCGCCTGGGAGATTTCACAGTTCCTGTGCGCTTGCACCGTGAAGTGACAATTGATTTGCAGGTGAAAGTGGTTCCTGAAGGTGAAGTGATCGTTGGACATTTGACGCCGGAGCAAGAGGCTAGTTTGACGAAGCCGGCTGAAACCGGTGAGGAAGCAAACGCTGCTGAGTAAAGTAAAACACTTCTATACTGGACAGACGAAGATCGATGTGAAATTTTAGCGTTGCAGTGAATCTGCAACGCTTTTATTTTCCCTGCGTTTCTGCGTTCTTTGCGCCTCTGCGGTAAGAATACAACCAAACTTCACCACAGAGACGCAGAGAACGCAGAGACGCAGAGAAAAATCTTAAATCTGAAATCTTAAATCTGAAATGGCATCACCCGATCCAATTCGCGACCAGCCGTTTGAGCGCTCATTACCGAACAGCTCTGAAGCTGAACGAGCTATTCTCGGTGCTGTGTTACTCGATAACGGTTTAATCAGTCAGGCGATTGAACAACTGCGACCCGAAGATTTTTACATTCCGTCGCATCGCCGCATTTTCATCGCCATGATTGCTCTGTTCGAGCGCGGCGCTGAAATCAATGCGATCCTCATCGGTGAAGAACTAAAAAAAGAAAATGCCCTCGAATCTGTTGGCGGGTTTACATTCATTACCAATCTCACGTACGGACTACCTCACTCAACAAACATCGTTCACTATGCGAAAGTCGTTCGCGGGAAGTCGATGCTGAGACAGTTGATCAGGGCATCGAACAAGATTACCCAGGAGGCACTAGAGGAAGAGGACGAACCCGAGATCATTCTCGATCACGCTGAACACGCAATCTTTCAACTCGCGGATGAACGAATTCGCCAGGGATTCATGCACGTAAAGCCAATAGCTGAACAGCTGTTGGAAAAAGTCCAGGAGATGGAAGGCCGCGCCGCTGTCTTGACGGGCCTAACCACTGGATTCTCAGATCTCGACAAGATGACCTCCGGACTGCAAAGGTCAGACCTGATCATTCTTGCTGCTCGACCATCGATGGGCAAAACGAGCTTCGCGTTGATGCTGGCAGAGAACGCAGCAATTCATGCCGGCGCAGTTGTCGGGATGTTTTCGCTCGAGATGTCTAAAGAATCGCTGGTGATGCGTATGCTTTGTTCCCAGGGAAACATTGACGCTCAGCGATTCCGTAACGGTTTCCTGTCTCGGCTGGAGTGGGCCCAAATCGCAAAATCGTTAGGAGTGCTTGCTGACACCAAGATCTTTCTCGACGACACACCCGGCCTGACTGTTCTTGAGATGCGTGCGAAGGCTCGTCGTCTTGCTGCAGAACAGAAGAAACTCGATTTGATTATCGTGGATTACCTGCAGTTGATGTCCGGCTCTGGAAAACGCGTCGAGTCGCGACAACAGGAAGTATCGCAGATTTCGCGGGAGTTGAAGGGGTTGGCTAAAGAATTAAATGTTCCGTTAGTTGCTTTGTCGCAGTTATCTCGTGCACCTGAATCGCGATCGGATCACCGGCCTCAGTTGGCTGACCTGCGGGAGTCAGGAGCTCTTGAGCAGGACGCTGATGTGGTTGCGTTCATCTTTCGCGAAGAACAGTACAAGACTCCAGAGGAACGCGACGCAATGCCCGATGATCAGAAGAACGTGGCTGAACTAATCATCGCCAAGCAGAGGAATGGCCCAACCGGAAGTGTCGACCTTCGCTTCACGCCTTCGAGCATGAGGTTTGATAATTTGTATCGAGAGTGAATTTGTTGTTAGTCAGTGGTCGTTTGAATAGGTCGAATAGGTCATATAGGTCCTATACTAGTGACTACTGACTGCTACAGACTCAACCCCCCACAGTAAACTCTATATCGTCCGCGCTCTCCGACAACTTTCGATCGTCGGAGTTGTAAGCCTCAACTTTCCAACGATACGTTCCCTTCTGCAGCGGTTTGTCTACCGAGAACGAAGTTCCATCTATGCGCTTGTCTATGTAGGGCGATTCCACCAGGTGATCGTTCGCATGGACGCTCAGTTTGTAATAAGCAGCGTCCGGATAGCTTTCCCATTTTAAATCCGGAGTTTCAGTGCTGATTTTTTCCGCGGCTTTTGGATTCAATAACTTCAGGTCGCTCTTGAATAGATGAGTAGCTTTTACGAACAGCGTTTTGTCGGCGGTAACTTCATACTTTGCAGCACTGATTCCGGCTATGCCGGTTGTTGCAAAAATCGAAGAATCAGTATCAAAAACTCGTGCAAGTAGCGACTCGTAGGTCCCTGGCGGCACATGGGTGATGACGTAGTCGCCGTCCTTATCGGTCTTTGCAGTAAACGTCTTACCGCTGCAGCCCCCAAGAAACCGGTTGAACGACTCGCACAACTTCACCTCGATGTTTTCGACAGGTTTGCTGTTATAGAAGACCTTGCCTTGTACATTTCCGGTGCCTGGTGCGGGTTTGACTTTCTCAACTCCCGTTTCGGCCGTTGCTGTGTCGTTGTTGGAGTTCGTTGAATTTGTAGACGCGGACTTGTTACCTGATTTACAGCCAAGCACGGCTAAGATCGCGAGAATGGTCGCGAGAGCTAGCGCAGATTTCGGTGATTGCATTGAGTCGGAACCCTTTCGAGGTTGTTCGAAGATCGAGTTGGATAAGTCTACCTAAAACGGGCGAACGATAAAACTAGTTTCGTTTTGAATGCACGCTCGTGAAGCCATGCTCAGGTTGAGAATGGATGTTCCTTCCGAGCAACCAGGCTTTCAAAATGCCAGGACGTAACTCATCTAATGAAAAATAGTCATCGATCAATTTCTGATACAGCTGGTTGCTCTCCCATTCTTTAAGATTGGATCCCAATGGCATTCGTCCACCGTCAACGAAGGAACTAATCAACACTGAATCCATGGGCCAGTTTAGTGATCCCAGGCCATTCGGTTGATGGCACTCGGAACAGCCGCTCGAATTCATTTGCTGGCGTTTCGAACCCAGACCCGGGCCAAACTTTGCGGTATCAAGATAACCGCCAAATCGTGGCGCCCCGTAAGTCAGGAATCGACGGTTCACTGCCTCAACCACAGTCTTCTCCTCGTCGGCAACACTACCCTCAACCGGAAAAATTGGCAGCACCCCACTCTTATGACACTTCACGCAGTTGTCATCGCCAGAGCCAAGTTCCCAGCGTCCTTTAACAGAAATCGATCCGTCGCTACGATAGGTTCGAAAGTAGTCTTTGAAGTAAGTGTTTGTGGCCCTATCAGGACCTGACACAACAGCCACAACCGACACATTACGAACTGGTATCCGCATGCCGGGATCCGCAATACCAAATTGCACCCACTTCTCCGGAATGTTTTGCTGTGGATCACCAGGAACGACAATCAACAACCGACGGTAGCTGTTGTCGCTATCGGGTGTGCCTAAGTGTCGTGATTCGTAACTGAAGAACAGCAATTGCTGATCTTTCGGTCGGGTTCCGTTGATGGTGCGAAGTAGACTCTTTGCCTTGCCAAGTGTTTGAAAGTGCTTAACAGAGTGAAGGAACTCGGGTGTTAACAGGAAGTCAGGTATGGTTACGAATATCCGGGTGTTTTCAAAGTATGTTTTATCCGAAATCTCAAACCCGAGTTCGTGATCGCTTTGTTGGTCGAGCGATAGTACGCGTATCCATTCCGTAAAGTCTGAATAATGGCTTATGAAGTACGAGTCTTCTTTGAGGCGGCACTGTTTAAGAGTATTACTGATCTCGGTGAGCGTCCGTCCGTACGCACTTTGGGCTGTTTCATCTTCGTATGCGGCGCGAGCTTTCGTTATCAATCGGTCAACATTACGCCGCACCCACAGATCTTTTTGTTCGGTTGTTTTAAAACATGTCGACGCCATTAACTGCCCGCACCAGCATAGTGCCAGCAGTGTCACGGTCAGACGGGTGGTCATCGTCATCATAAACAAGAGAAGTTATTTATTACTTTCCTTCTGATTTCTTGTCGGCGTGATTAATCGCGATGTATGTGACGCTGTCCCAGGCGTTGTGAATGCCGACAAACAGCAGGAGGAGGGCGACAGCAGCGACTATGAACAAGGCCTTTTGTGGGTATGCTCTGACCAAAATGCCTGCCAGCAGAAGCAGCGTATAAGCCAGAAGCGGCAGTATTGAGTACCACAACCAGTCTTCCCATACAGGCTTGTAATTCATTTGACGCCGAGCTCGCCTGATAATGATCACCGCATAAATCAATCCCACTACCGCGCAGGTAATAAGAACTAATTGAACGCTCGAGAGTCCCTGCCAGGGTGCGCTTAGTATGGCGGCAATCAGGAGAACGGCACAGAAGTGAACAATCGTTGGCGTGCCGAAAGCCGCGATCTCTCGCATCGAACTGCGTGGCCGCACTTCGGCAATCAGCGCGATTACGACAAACTGCAAACCTGTCAGCGCAGCTCCAGACGATCCAACGATCACGTAGAAGCTTTCCCAGGCTGCGAGAGGTGCTTTGGCTGATTCTTCTAACATTGTCAGTGGTCAGTAGTCAGTGGTTAGTGGTCTTTGGTCTTTGGTTTTAGGTAGTGGGTTGCGAGTAAGAAACACTTTCGGATCAAAAACGTAAGGCCAAAGACCTAAGGCCAAAGGCCACGACAACTGACTACTGACCACTGACCACAGACTGATTCTCCTGTATCCTACCCCAAACTAAACGCCTTGGAGTAATTTTTATAAATGTCATCATTGAATGAGAGGCGCACGCTTAACGCGCAACGTCCAACCTGGGCCGAAATTGATCTAAACAGTTTGGCCGCGAACTTTCAGGTGGTGAAGGAACGCGTAGGGCCCGACGTGAAAGTAATGGCAGTCGTAAAAGCAAACGCCTATGGGCATGGAGCTGTTCAATGTGCCCGCCGGTTGGTCAAAGAAGGTGCTGAATGGTTTGGTGTGGCCTTGCCGGAAGAAGCAATTGAGTTGCGGGTCGCTGGTATTGGTCAACCGATACTTTCGCTGGGTGGATTCTGGCACGGACAAGCATCTGCTTGCATACAGCAACGGATTACGCCGGTGGTTTATCGTCTCGATATGATCGCAGCGATGAGTCAGGCTGCTCGCGATGCCGGAGTCACCGCAGACGTTCACGTTAAGATCGATACAGGAATGGGCCGGCTGGGAGTACGTTTCGATCAGCTGAATGAGTTTGTTGCTGCTTTGAAAGAATTTGACAACGTTAGAATTGATGGGTTGATGACACACTTCGCCGCGGCCGACGACGAGGCATGCCGGCCACTAACAAAGGACCAGATACGACGCTTTGATGCGGCGGCCGCATTGTTCTGCGAGCGCGGATACCGACCAACCCATCTGCATCTGGCCAACTCTGCCGCGATTTACGGTCATCGCGAAGCATTGGGAAGCATGGTTCGACCGGGAGGTGTGTTGTATGGATTATGGCGGGACGTCTTGCCGGTTTCAGTTTCAAGGTCAGGCTTAGCGGCCGTGATGTCAGTTCACTCGCGAATTAGTTTATTGAAGTGGGTTCCCTCGGGGGAGACAATTGGCTACGGTTGTACGTTCGAAGCATCGCGCAACAGTTTGATCGCCACAATCCCTGTGGGTTATCACGATGGATACATGCGCGGCCTTTCAAATCGGGCACATGTGATAGTGCGAGGCGAATACGCTCCGGTTGTTGGACGAGTATCGATGGATCTGACACTGATTGACGTGACAAACATTCCTGAAGTCGCTTTGAACGATCAAGTAACGCTACTCGGCGTGCAGACGAAGGAGTCCGATGCTGCTGTCACTGCCGAAGAACTGGCACGAATTGCGGGCACACTGTCTTATGAGGTGACCTGTGGGATTGGTCAACGGGTGCCGCGGGTTTATGTGTGAGGTGTGAGGTAGTTTAGTTAATCAGGCGGCGCAGAGTCATTTTCCATATATCATTTGAGATTTTTCAGTTGTCATCTACGTCTGATTGTCATTTTGAGCATGGGGGAGGGTCATCAAATGGAAACTGAAAAATGTCAAATGATATAAGGAAAATGACTTGAGACCTGGAAGCGAACCATGAACGAACCAATAAATCTAACTGTCAAAGCCAACGACAAGGATACCGTTACCGCGCTGCTCTATCTGTCAGGCCAAAAGAATCGGTTAAGTGTGACGATCATCCTCGGACACGGAGCCGGAGCCGACCAGTCGAGTGGTTTCATGAAATTGTTTGCGAGAGGTTTGTCGGATCGTGGCCTGGATGTGATGACCTTTAACTTTGTGTACACCGAACAGGGACGAGGCGTGCCTGATCAGAAGGCAAAGTTGGAGTCGTGCTTTCGAGCAGTTATCGAAGCTGCACAGAGTCATAAGAAAGTTCAGGGAAACAAATTGGTGATTGGCGGTAAATCGATGGGCGGCAGAATTGCTTCACAAGTTGTTGCGGCAGCGTGCGAACAGAATGATCCGTTAGCCAAAGAAATCGCCGGCCTGGTTTTTCTCGGTTATCCGCTACATCCGCCGGGAAATCCCGCGAAGTTACGAACTGAGCATCTGCCACAAATTAAGATGCCGATGCTTTTCGTGCAGGGAACGCGCGACTCATTGGGTTCCACAGACGAGATTGCGCCAATCGTCAAGGAACTGAAGCTGCCGGCAGAGATTTATGTTATTGAAGGTGGCGATCACTCATTCAAAGCGCCCAAGAAATTTGGCCGACCGCAGGAAGAAGTTTACGAAGCGGCGATGGATGCGATTGTGGAGTGGGCGAAAGCGCTGAACTAAACAATCCGAAGTAGCAAGTCATTTTCCAGATATCATTTGACATTTCTCAGTTGTCATCTAGGAGAGATTTGCCATTGTCTGAACTCCTCACTGAAAACATTGCCAGCTATCTGACCAATAACCGCTTCCTCATTGACAACCGAGAAATGTCAAATGATATCTGGAAAATGATTAGGGTTTTGTTTTCTCCACCGGCAACTCTGGGCGATTGCTCCAGTCTTCAAACGATCCATCGTAAACATGCGCGTCATAACCTAAATATCGCGCCACGAAATACAACAGACTCGCCTGTTGGCCGATATGACAATAGGTAGCGACACTTGAAGTTGGTTTCACGTCAGCTGCGTCGAATAGCTGTCTCAAAGCAGCCGGAGTTTTGAACTTGTTTGTTGGATCTTCAACCAAAGTTGAATAAGGAATACTCCGCGCGTTAGGGATGTGACCTCCACGAGGCATCCGACCTTGTTCGGCGCCTGAATAAAATTGTGGCGCCCGCGCGTCGAGTATCCTTACGTTTGGATTACTCAAGTTCTCTTTTACCCAGACAGCATCGACAACCAGTTTCGGATTTGCATGAGGGGTGAGTGTTCCTTTCTTTGGCTCAACAACATCTGACGTGACCGGCTTTCCTTCGGCACTCCACGCAGGAAATCCGCCGTCGAGGATTGATGTTTGATTGCCAAAACCGAGATAGTCGAGAGTCATAAACACTCGCGCGGTAGGAGTGACCCAATCTTTCCCGAAGTAGAGCACGATCCGCGAATTGTCCGAGACGCCCAGCTTCTCAAAAGCATTTTTAAGTTGATCGACGGCCGGAAGCTCGAGCGTCAAACCTTGTCCACGTGGAGTGGAGATATCAGCGAGTTGGATGAACTGCGCGCGCGGAATATGCGACGCAGCGTATTCGTTCTTCTCGCCGACTTGTAATAGCACCAGCGAATCATCATTGAGGTGCTTCGCGAGCCAATCGGTTGAGACGATGAGAGAATCGTTAACCTTGGGCGATTGGGCGTTGGTTGTGATAACAAATACGAATATCAAGATCGCAAACGCTGGTCGTATTAGATTCATGACTGGACCTCGCTGGTAGGAATATGCGCTAAGCATACGAGCAAAATGATCACGAGACAAACTTGGAGTGCAGTCAATTCCACCTCGCGGTAGCGAGTGGGTGCGCAGCTTGTCTTGACGATCGATTTTGAGGCTGCACACCCACCCGCTACCGCGAGGTGGTACTGACCGCATCCAAGCGCGATCCTTGGAAAGAAGGACAATCGAAACTTGAGTAAACAAACTGACCTGCAGACCACGTTCGATAAGCTGCGAGAGATTCTGCAGCCTTATCAATCCAGGCTAATCGTCATCGCTGACACAAGCGATCATTACGCGCTCGAAACTCCATACGTAATGAAGAACAAGCACCGCATGTACTTTGGCGGCATCAAGATTGGCAAGAACTATGTAAGTTATCACCTCATGCCGGTCTATGCTTGCGAAGAGGTTCGCGATGCTATTTCACCAGAGTTGAAGAAGCGTATGCAGGGAAAATCATGCTTCAACTTTTCCGTTCCTGATGCGAAACTGTTCAAGCAGCTAGCCCAATTGACTAAGATTGGATTCCAGCGTTTTACCTCAAAAGAATTCTATTCAAAGTTCTAAGGAGTCAAACAAAACGTGCCAAGAACCTTCGATTGTCCTAAGTGCGGAGCTCCAGTTGAATTCAGCAATAACCCGGGACAACCTGATCGCGTCACTTGTAACTACTGCAATAGCGTCCTTGCAGAACCGACAATGGGACGTCCCGCTCAAATCATTCAACTCAAGATTGATCCGATACCAGGAAGTACCAGGTTTCCAAAATGGATTCTCTTGACCCTTCTTATTCCAGTTCTCGCGGTAGGTACAGGCATCGTAGCGATGATTGCCGGAATGACACCGTTCTTTCACTCGAAACCTCGTGAGCCAAGTCGGGTTGCAACGGTGCCAGGCGGAGGCACACGGCCCGAACCGTCAATCGCCAACGTAACGTTGAAGTTTGGCAGCGAGGGCATTGGACCAGGTATGTTTACCGATGCACGCTCTATCGCAGTCGATGGCGCGGGAAATATTTACGTTGGGGAATACTCCGGCGGCCGGATTCAAGTGTTCGATTCAAATGGCAAATTCATAACTCAGTGGATTGCAAATGCCAAGATGCCCTTGCGAGGTCTGGCTGCGGATCGAACGGGTAACGTCTTCGTCGTGCAGAGTGGAAACATTCAGAAGTTTGAAGGACTCAGCGGCAAGCCATTAGGCCAAATGTCGTATGGTGAAGGCTGGGGATTCGACGATATTGTGACCACACCGGATGGCGGCCTGACTGCTGCCTGGTACAAGAACCGAGACGATATTGTTAGATTCGACGCTAGCGGCCATACAGTTCGAACGATCAAAGCTGCAATCAGTTCAATCACTGATCATTCAGAGTTGGACACTCGAATCGCAGAGGATGGGCTGGGAAACATCTACGCACTGGGCAGGTTCAATAATGCAGTCTTCAAATTTGGTCGAGATGGGAAATACATTAACAAGTTCGGAAGTGCGGGCGACAAAGCGGGACAACTGCAAGCGCCGGTCGCGATTGCGATCGATGGCAAGGGTCGAGTTTTCGTTGCCGATATGAAAGGTATTCAGATGTTCGACAGCGATGGTCGCTACCTTAACGTGTTCAAACCTGACAACGGTCATGCTTCCGGAATGATCTTTAACGATAAGGGGGAGCTTTATGTGGTTGATCGCACCAAGGTGGTGAAAGTGGTTTTGAAGGAGTAAGGTTAATCGGTCCAATCGGTCATAAAGGTCCTATACCAAAATGCAACCTGGCGACACAATGTCATGGTCTCGCACCTTTACTGAAGAGGATATCGCTTTGTTTGCGAAAGTCTCAGGTGATCAGGGCGAACATCATCTGGCCCCAAACGAGCAGGGTAGACTGATGGCCCATGGATTGTTAACCGCGACGCTGCCGACGAAGATTGGTGGAGATCTCAATCTTATCGCGCGCGAGATGACGTTCCGATTTCATCGTCCGGTCTTTGCCGGCGATACAATCGAATGCGTCGTTACACTGACGTCTGCTGAACAGGGTGATGGTTTCCTGAGCATCGTGACGGCATGGAAATGTACCAATCAGCATGGCAAAGAAGTTATGACAGGTGGTGGGAGCGGAATAATCAGGGATCGCGTTTAACTGTCGGGAACAGGATTATTCGTCATTTTCCACTTTCCATTTTTAGTTAGCTAGCCAGATCAAACTACATCCAAGTTTGATTCGACACGCAGCTGAAAGATGAAAAATGACCAATGTGCTTTATCTCGCCAAACGGAGGGAGAGGTACGCTGCGGCGTGCTGCGTACCTCTGCTGGGGTGGGAAGTTGTGTGTTAGTCGGTTCTTGAGATCGAACTCTATAGTTGGGCCTCACACGACAAGCTAAAGCATATCGGACATCATTGCGGCATTTGGAAGTTGTAACTGATCATGCCTGATACCTTTACACCTACACCATTGAGCGTGGTTGGTGAGAATTTCGCCTGCATTGCCGCTCTTTGCGCTTCGGGGATCAACATCGGGTGACCAGACACAGGTCTTGCTGACAACACTTTTCCGTTCTCATCAATCAATACCTGAATCACAACAGTCCCTTGTAGCCTAATCTGCTTCGCCAGCGGTGGGTACGGTGGTTTGGGCAGAACGAGAGCACGGCTATTTATCAATTCAGTGACTTTCAAGATTTTTGGCGGGGCTTGTACGGGGGGTGCCGCGGGTGGAGGCTCATCCGGGATAACAACTTGCGGTGGCTGCGAGATTACTCGGCCGCCAGTATTGGGCCCTCGGCCAGCGGGTCCGTCAACATCTCGATCGACACCAGTGATTCGAACAGTCCCCGATTCCGGCAACGGCTTGTTCACATTTGGCACGGCTGAAACCCCTACCGGCACAATGTCCGGATGATTGACGCTTAGCATGGCGATAGCCCGCTCCGTAATGGCTTCGCGATCGTGGTTGTTTGATCTCGATGGTTCAGTCGGGCGTTCTGGAGTGGTTGGAGCCGGCGCGATCTCTTGAGGAGAGATCAGCGTCACCATTTCCAAATTCTGCTCTTCAAGTCTGGCATCGTAAGCGTAAATACTCACGACACCGGTTACCACAAACAGCATGACGTAAGTCCCAGTCGTGAAGAGCAGAAAAGAGCCGCGTCGCTTGAACTCTTTCGCGTGAGAGCTCGATTCAATCAGGTTGGTAAACATGCATGTCCTCCGGTCGATGTTTGTTAAGCCGAACTCGAGAATCTTGAGCAGTGGCAACAACACTGTCTCCTGGTTTTACGAGTCCGCAATTCGCCGGTGCCATGCAAGGTCGCGGATTCAATCGGAGAGTTAGACACCACCGACCCGCAGAGGTTCCATAGCTCTATCTGTCGCCTCGCTCGGAACTTTTGAAAAGAGCACGAACAAAGTACCCGGCACAACGCACAAGGCTCCAAGCACAAACAAAGAACAAATGCTACGATTACCCGCGCTCATAGATCCCCCGTCTCAGGAGTAAACCAGGTGGCAACTAAACAAGCCTTTCAGGAAGAGCTCAATCCTTACGTAATCGCTAAACAACAGTTCAACCGTGCGGCTGACTATCTCGACCTCGATGCCTCAATGCGCCACGTTTTGGAGAATGCCAAGCGACAGCTGATTGTTTCCATACCCGTGAAGATGGATGGCGGCGATGTGCAGGTGTTCGAAGGTTATCGCGTACAACACAACATTGCTCGTGGCCCAGCCAAGGGAGGTATCCGTTATCACCCCAACGTGACGCTCGATGAAGTCAAAGCGCTAGCATCATGGATGACCTGGAAATGCGCGACGGTGGGCATTCCTTATGGAGGTGGCAAAGGTGGAGTCATTTGCGATCCGAAGAGCCTATCGAAAAGTGAATTAGAGAGACTCACGCGCCGTTACGCATTTGAGATTGCACCGATCATCGGACCGGATCGCGACATACCTGCACCCGATGTTTACACGGACGAACAAACGATGGCCTGGATCATGGATACGATTTCCATGGTGCGTGGTCATACCGAATTAGGAGTTGTCACTGGTAAACCGATCGCGCTTGGTGGTTCGCAGGGACGTGCCGAGGCAACTGCACGCGGATGTCTTTATGCGCTGCGCGAGGCTTGTCGGGTGAACGGCGTTGACATGAAGGGCGCTCGCGTCGCTGTGCATGGTTTTGGAAATGCAGGCGCAAACATTGCACGCCTGGTCGCAGAAGATGGAGCGAAGGTTGTCGCTGCCTGCGATTCAAAAGCAGGTGTATACAACGAAAGCGGGATCGATGTTGCTGCTGCGCTCCGACATAAGGCAACGACCACCTCACTTGCCGGACTGCCGGGCACCAAAGAGATCGCGCCCGAGGACATTATTGGGGTTGATTGCGACATTTTGTTGCCATCGGCGCTTGAGAATGCAATCACGCTTAAGACAGTTGGCAGCGTAAAAGCGAAGATAATAGCGGAGCTTGCAAATGGACCAACGACCCCTGGGGCCGATCGCGTGCTTGCCGATGAAGGTGTGTTTCTTGTGCCTGATATCCTTGCAAATGCGGGCGGTGTGACGGTCAGTTACTATGAGTGGGTCCAGGATCAGTACTCGTTCTTCTGGTCGGAGAGTCAGATTAACGAAACGCTCGAACAAACGATTCGCACTGCTTTCAACTCCGTGCACAGCACCACGCAGAGGTACAACACGGACATGCGCACCGGTGCTTATATACTGGCGGTTGGAAGAGTGGTTGAGGCGACGAGTGTGCGGGGGATTTTCCCGTAACAGAAAAATAGGACCTATTGGACCTATAGGACTTATTTACTGACCACTGACAACGAACAACACGATTATGTCCGATCAAATCACAGTCTACGAAAAACCAACGTGTACCAAATGTCGCGAGATGGACAAGTTTCTCCGAGAACGCGGGGTGGATTTCTCTAAGGTCAATTACTACATCGAGCCTCTCACAAAGAAGAAACTTACGGAGCTAGTAAGCAAGATGAAGATCAGTCCTCGTGATCTCCTCCGAAAGAGCGAGCCGATTTATCGCGAACTGGGAATCGCAACGAAGGAATACACAGATGCGCAGTTGATAGCACTTATGGTCGAGCATCCGGATTTGATGCAGCGGCCTATCGTAGAACGCGGAGGCCGGGCGGTGCTTGGTCGTCCGACTGAGAATGTCGAAGAGTTGCTCTAAAAGGCCTTTGGACTTTGGTCTTCGGCCTTCGAAGGTACCCAAAGACCAAAGGCCAAAGACCAAAGGCCACTTTTGAAAAAAACCGACACCATCTTTGTTTGCCAGAACTGTGGTCATCAATCGCGTAAGTGGTTAGGCAAGTGTCCGGAGTGTGGCGAGTGGAATTCACTTGTTGAGGAACGTGCGCAACCGGTAAAGAAGGGAAGCGCGCGGAGCACCTTCAATCTTCGGCAGGTGTCAGCACTGCCTTTCACTGAAATTGAACCACAGGATGACGTTCGCGTTCCCTCGGGCCTCGATGAATTCGATCGAGTTTTGGGTGGCGGCATCGTTCCTGGCACGCTCGTCCTCATAGGTGGCGACCCTGGCATCGGCAAAAGTACGCTCCTGCTGCAGGTGGCAGATCGACTGAGCCACTCCGGCACAACTGTTCTTTACGTCTCAGGCGAGGAGTCAGAACGTCAAATCAAATTGCGTGGCGAGCGACTCCGTGTTGAAGCCAGGAATGTTTATTTACTCCCGGAAACCAACCTTGAAAACATAGCCAGCGAAATTGACCGACTAAAACCTGGAGCAGTAATCGTCGATTCGATTCAGACAGTGTTTTCCAGTTTGCTCGAATCGGCGCCGGGCTCTGTTTCACAAGTCAGAGAAGTGGCGCAGCAGTTTTTGGTGCTTGCAAAGAACCGCGGTGTGCCTGTGTTCCTTATCGGACATATCACGAAGGAAGGTTCCCTTGCCGGTCCCAAAGCACTCGAACACATTGTAGACACGGTGTTGTATTTTGAAGGCGAGCGACATCACAACCAACGGATTGTGCGGGCGACTAAGAACAGATTTGGCGCAGCAAACGAAGTCGGTGTTTTTGAAATGACGGGATCGGGCCTGGTGCCAGTTGCGAATCCATCGCAAATGTTTCTTCAAGAGCGTCCTCAGAACGTGGCGGGATCAATTGTTACTGTTTGCATGGAAGGAACCCGTCCGATGTTGGTGGAGATTCAGGCTCTGGTGTCAGGAACGAAATACGGCACTGGGCGTCGAATGACCCAGGGTGTGGATCAGAGCCGCGTTGCTCTCTTGATAGCAATGCTCGAGAAACGTGCCGGGATGCAGCTCACCGGCGATGATGTTTTCGTAAATGTGGCTGGGGGATTGGAAGTCGATGAGCCGGCCGCCGACCTTGGATTAGTGACAGCGATTGCCTCGAGTTTTAGGAACGTGATGATCGATCCGCAGACTGCAGTTTTTGGAGAAGTTGGTCTGACGGGCGAAGTCCGCGGCGCAATGCAGGCGGCAGTGCGTGCGCGCGAGGCACAGGCACTCGGATTTAAGAAACTGGTGATGCCGGCGTCGAATGTAAATGGACTTGAAAGACTATTGGGTCTTCGAGTGGTTGGTGTGCGATCCGTCGATGATGCGTTGCAGGAGTTGTTGTAGATGTGCTGACAGTCGGGCTACTGCCTCGGACGCGTTGGATTCCGATCACCCTCGTTCATAGGTAACTACCTTTAAGTCATCATTCAGTTTTTTCTTACTCTTGGCCTCGAAGGCGTCCAAATATCCCTCCGGCATAAACGCGTCGGCGCCCTTCACAATCAAAGGCACTTCGGTAATTAGCCATCTTTCAATAAACGGCAGAAACTCTCGATAGACCTGCGCGCCGCCAATCACAAACAGATCCGTTGTCAGGCTCTTGCTGAATGATATGACTGAGTCGACATCGTTAAGAACAAGTAAAGACTCTCGAGGTTCAATAGACGAGTCTCGCGTCAGCACAATGTTGAGACGATTCTTAAGCGGTTTACCAAGCGTCAACCATGTCTTGCGTCCCATCACGACCGCATGACCGGTCGTTGTCTCACGAAAGAATTTCATGTCGGCTGAGTAGTGCCACGGGAGTTTGCCTCCCTTGCCGATTGCATTGTTCTGACTGACTGCTGCAATGCCGATGATCATCGTCTTTGGACTTTTGACTTTGGATTAAACTGCTACCGGCGCCGCTATCTTGCCGTGCGACGTATACCCTATCAGATTCAACTGCTCGTATTTCACATTCAACAAACCTTCAAGTCCTCGCAGTCGTCGATCAGGATCATTGATCTCAAGAGTCGGCAGGGGAAGTGGCTGCCGCGACAATAACTCGTTGACCTGCTCAAGATGATTTAGGTAGATGTGATAATCACCCAACGTATAAACGAAATCACCAACCTGTAATCCACTGACGTGTGCGACCAGGTGAGTCAATAGCGCATACGAGCTAATGTTAAAAGGAACTCCGAGAAACGCATCAGCCGATCTTTGATAGAGTTGGCAGTGAAGAATTCTGCGATTCTGCACTTTGAATTGAAACAACGTGTGGCATGGAGGTAGATCGACGTTGTCAGCCTGTCGTGGATCCCAGCCGGTCACAATCAGACGTCTGGAATCAGGATTGGTAGCTATTTGTTCAATCACTCTGGCAATTTGATCGACGCCATCTTTCACCGGGTAGTGGCCTCCGAACGAGCGCCAGAGATAACCATAAACTGGCCCCAAATCTCCAACCTCTCTGCCGAACTTCCCCGTGTGATCTTCATCAGCCCATTCCGCCCAGATGTCGACCCCACGCGCATGCAAATTTCGCTCATCGGTATCTCCTGAAAGAAACCAGAACAGTTCCTCGGCGATCCAACGAAACGGAACCTTCTTGGTCGTAACGATCGGAAATCCTTCGCGCAGATCGAATCGCGTTTGATAACCAAAATGGGAAATCGTTCCAACACCGGTCCGATCCTCGTGCTCGGTCCCATTCTCCAAAATCGATTTTAGCAGTTCGTGATATTGTTTCATCTATCTGACAGGATTACAGGATGAACAAGATTGACGTCAACATAATAACGGAAAGCCACGGAATGAAAGAATACAAACGGAAAGGCACCAATGAAAGAATACAGACTCTGTTTTTTAGGTTTCGGTAACGTCGGGCGAGCATTGGCACGTTTGCTTGTTGCCAAATCAACAGAGCTTCAGGAGAAACACAAGATCAATTGGAAGATAACCGGCGTAGCAACACGTCGCCTGGGTTGGCGCTCGCATTCGAACGGGTTTGACGTTAACGGGTTGTTGGCAGGTACTGACGAAAGCTATGAAGTTCAAGATGATCTCGAGCACTGGTTAAGAGTGTCGGCGCCTGATGTGGTTTTCGAAACAACCTCACTCAATCCGGAAAGCGGTCAACCTGCGATCGATTATCTGAAGTCAGCACTTGAAGCTGGCGCACACGCGATCACTGCGAACAAAGCTCCCATCGTTTACGCCTACAACGATCTCCATCAGCTGGCACTAAGCAAAGGAAAGCGATTTCTCTTTGAGTCTACCGTTCTGGATAGCGCGCCGGTGTTTTCACTCTTTCGCGAAACCTTGCCGGTCACTAAAGTGCGCGGCTTCAATGGGATCTTCAACTCAACTACGAATGTGATTCTGGAGACGATGGAAGCGGGCCGAAGCTTTGAGGAGGGAGTAAAGACAGCGCAGGAATTAGGAGTGGCCGAAACGGACCCGACAAATGATATCGAGGGTTGGGACTCGATCATGAAGGTATGCGCGATAGCTAATGTGATTCTGAAGACTCAACTGCGACCAGGTGATGTCCGCCGCGAAAGCATACGAGGATTAACGCCTGCAGCATTACAAGCGGCTCGTTCGGAAGGCAAGCCATATAAACTTGTGGCGCGCGCAAAAGTTAACGAAGACGGATCAATAACCGCTTTTGTTCGACCTGAACAGATTTCAATGTCCGACCCTTTGGGAAGTATTAGAGGAACTTCGCTTGGTGTTCACTTTGAACTCGACATGATTCCTGGACTAACAGTGATTTCGCACCGTCCGAATCTGCAGAGCACCGCGTATGGGTTGTTGGCTGACTTTGTCGGGGCGTGCGGTGAATGATCGCGACTTTGGAGTGCGACGGCCTGCCGTCGCTTTGTCACAGCAATCCTCTCGACTACACGCCGTAACAAAGCGACGGCAGGCCGT
>DASYPT010000145.1:0-10503 GCA_036006355.1 Pyrinomonadaceae bacterium
GAAGCGCGCCGCTTTTGGAAAAATTACAGAGACAACTACATCACTCGAGATGATATTCATTTTCTGAAACAATCTGGTTTCAACTCGGTTCGTGTTCCTTTTAATTACCGCCTCTTTGTATCGAAGGACGATCCGCAACGATTGGAAGGTGTCGGGTATGAACTGCTCGATCGAGTTGTACGTTGGTGTAAAGAAGAAAAGCTCTACGTCATCCTCGATATGCATGCCGCACCCGGCGGTCAAACTGGTGACAACATCGATGACAGCTGGGGTTATCCCTTCTTGTTCGACAGCACGGAAAGCCAGGATCTGACGGTAAGAATCTGGCAAAAGCTCGCCAGACAATTTCGGGATGAACCCACGGTTATTGGCTTTGATCTACTAAACGAGCCAATCGCTACATACTTCGACGCGAACTACTTCAATCCGAAACTCGAGCCTCTCTATCGAAAGATCGTTACTGGCATTCGAGCGGTCGATACGAACCACATCGTTTTTCTGGGAGGTGCGCAGTGGGACAATAATTTCAAAGTCTTTGGCCCACCGTTCGACAAAAAACTTGCATACACATTTCACAAGTATTGGTTCGAGGTAAACCAACAGGCAATTCAGGAATACGTGGATTTCAGAGATAAGTACGATGTGCCGATCTGGATGGGTGAATCGGGTGAGAATACCGATGAGTGGATTACTTCGTATCGAAGTTTGCTCGAAAAGAACGAGATTGGTTGGTGCTTCTGGCCCTATAAAAAGGTCGACGCGACATCATGTGTCGTATCAATCAACCGACCGAGTGACTGGGATGTGATTGTTACTTTCGCCGAGAGCCCGCGAACGACTTTTGAAGAAGTGCGAAAGAATCGACCTGCACCGGAGAAAGTAAAGATTGCGCTTGCTGGCTTCCTCGAGAATGTGAAGTTCAAGAATTGCCGGATTAATCGAGGCTACATACGGGCCTTGGGTATGCAGGATCTCTCTGCGTCTCAGCGTTCTCTGCGTCTCAGCGGTTTCAAAGAGGCGCCCCTAAATTTAACCGCAGAGACGCAGAGAACGCAGAGATGACGCAGAGTTTGCGAATTAGTCTCTAGCCCCGCAATAACTCCAGATTCTTTTCAATCAACTGATTTCTCTGTTCCACGCAAGCGTAGGATCGCAAGGGATCGGGAGGAGTATTGATTACGTAATCCAGCAACTTCTCCACAGTGCTTGTCGCCACATGAATTCGCGTGTCTGACGATCCGTAATAGATAAACACGTCATCATCGTTTCGCACGATCCATCCGCAACTGAATACTACATTCGACACATCGCCGATCCGTTCGTCACCCTCGGGCGCCAAGAAATAACCACCTGGTTGATGAGTCATGCGCCATGGCTCATTCAAATCACAAAGAAACAGGTACAGCACGTAACGCAGGCCAGCGGCAGTTCCCCGGACTCCGTGCGCGAGGTGAAGCCAACCCTTTTGAGTTTTGATTGGTGCTGGTCCCAGTCCGTTCTTTACTTCCTTTATTGTGTGATACTCACGTTTGTCGATGATCACTTCTTTGTCGATGAACGCTCCCTCAATTTTGTCGCTCAAACCCCAACCAACCCCGCCTCCAGTTCGAGCCTCGATGAAGTCGTCCTGCGGTCGTGTGTAGAAAGCGTACTTTCCGTTGAGAAATTCCGGATGCAAAACAACGTTTCGCTGTTGCGGTGAATGAGTTTTCAGGTCAGGCAGCCGTTCCCAATTCTCAAGGTCATGAGTCCTCGCGATACCGCACTGCGCGATCGCTGACGAGAGATCGCCTGGAGCAGCATTGGGGTCTTTTCGTTCAGTACAGAAGAGCCCATAGATCCAACCATCTTCATGACTCACCAGGCGCATGTCATAAACATTCACGTCGGGTTCCTCCGTCTCCGGCATCAGAACCGGATAGTCCCAAAACCGGAATCCATCGACGCCGTTATGACTCTCTGCAATTGCAAAGAAAGACTTTCTGTCGTTGCCTTCCACACGCACGGCAAGTATGTGTTTGCCCTCAAACTCTATCGCACCGCAATTGAAAGTAGCATTGACGGCGATTCGTTCGAGCAGATGCGGGTTTGTTTCGAAATTCAGATCGTAGCGCCAGAAGATTGGAGTGTGTGCCGCTGTGATCACGGGATACTGATAACGCTCAACTATGCCGTTGTTATCAGGAAGAGGATGATTCATTCGGGACAACAATGTCTCCTGCTCGGTCAGTAACTCTTCCAGACGTGAATCAAAGTCAACGCGGTTCATGAATCGAGTCTCCAATGTGTTGGCTTTGACTTGGAGACAGTCAGTACCACCTCGCGGTAGCGGGTGGGTGCGCAGCTTGTTTGTGTTGATTCTTAGCTGCGCACCCACCCGCTACCGCGAGGTGGTACTGACTGTCTCCAAGTCGCGTTATTGACATCTAAGACATGCCTTACTTGCTGAATCGCAGCTCCACACGACTGATTTGTGCATCGCCAGTAAATGCGATCTTGAGGTAGTAACTATCGACGGGAAGTTCGAGTTCGTACTTAACCGGAAGCTTGTAGCCATAAAGATTTGCCTCGCTACCATACCTACTGACTTTCGGTGTCACTTTTTGAAAGGTCTTGCCGTCATGCGATGCGTAGAACTCGAATTCCTTCTCCGCTCCTTCCATCAATGTCAGTATCGTGGCTGAATGAATGCTTCCGGTGCTTCGATACACTAGCCAATCGCCGGTTGTTCCTTTAACGCGATGAGGATCCTCTTTGTACGGTCGAGCATTAGCTGACTCCAACGTTAGTGTGTCTTCGTGAGCGAAGACTTTCGAGAAGTCGAGCATTTCATCGACCAGGTACCGGTCGGTAACGTTGACGGGTCCGACAACATTAGAAGGCGCGGAAACACCAGACATGTTCTTCGCTCGTAGGCGATAGTAATAACTCTGTCCGATCTGCGTATTTGGATCCGAAAACAAAGGTCGATAACGAACCCAAGTGTCGTCGACGTCCCTGCCAACAACCACCCACGGACCATTTTGGCTGTCAGATCTCTCGACATCGTAATGAGACGCTCCCACTGAACCTTGCCACGAAATCTCAGCGGGCGAAGTGATAAGCAAGAGCTTGGGAGGATTTGGCACTTCCATGTTCGGTAATTTCAGGCCTTGAATTTCGAATGCTTTCGTTCGCATCACGTTCAACGTCGCAGTCTCATTCCACCTTTCGCCGCTCGGAAAACCAGGATAGTGATAAGGATTGTAGAGACTTGCACTCGCTGGTTCGGAGTGCCAGTAAAACCCGCCATCGCGATTATGAAAACGAAGGCTCCAGATCATCGCGCCTGATAAGCCTTGACTGATGACCGCATTTAACACTTTCTCTATTCCGTTTGGCGGGATAAATCCAAACTCACCCAGCACGTAAACTTTCCGAGATTGGATCTGATCGCGAAACCGCTTTATGTCAGCGACCATTTCATCAGGACCTTTGTTCTGCGAAGGATAGTGATGGCTCGACACTATGTCGATATTTGGATCCGCCAGAGCTTCGGGTTGAATCTCTTTAGTTCCAATATAGAAACCATCCCAGACGAGATGATTCGTGTCGAGCCCTTTGATGTACCGAGCGATCTGCTTGGTCCAGGAGTAAGGCGGCAGGATTTCGTTTCCTGTTTCCCATGCAAGTATTGATTTATCGTCTTTGTAGAGTGTCCCTGTATAGGTGTTGCGCCGGTTGATTATGAACTCTACAGTCTTTTTGAAGTCGTCGATTAGATCTTGATCAGTCCAGAAGTCTACGCCAGTCTTGCCACGATACTCTGCATACTGATCGATTCCGCCCCACCACTTCCAGTTATCGACCAGGGGAATAATCACACGCACACCGACGCGATTCGCGACCTCAAGAACTTTGTCGAGCGCTCGGAATGCTTCCTCGTTGAACTCACCCGGGCGCTTCACATGACAAGGCATAGGGTTCGGACCGGTCTTTTTGCAGATCGAGATGACGTAGGTACGAGCAACACGACCTCCCATTTGCTTGATAGTTGTGAGGGCATCTGTGATTTCAAATTCATCCGGAAAGCGCCATTCGTTGGTCGCTTCGAACGTCATGTTGTCTTCAACCAGGTGAAGGTTTGGGATGTTAAACGAGATGAATCGATATTCTTTGTCAGCCTCCATCAACTTGCTGCCGGAGCGCGTGATGAAGCGCGACATGTCGTTTTGAGGAAACACGGAAAAGGCAGTTGCCGCGATAACCAATGTTACTAGCAGGAGTTTCGACATCAAGCTCGTAAACATGATTCTTCTCTTCAAGTCGACTCTCTTTGGAAACTGTCAACTCCAAGCAGCCTCGGAGAAAAAAACAGACATTCGAATAGAACAAGTCGGGAAGGGGGCAAGCGGTCCAAACACAAAACAAAACCCAAAAGACCCCGAGCCGTCCCCGCAGGTTCCAAGCCCTCAACTGGTGTTTTTGGATCCCAATACAGCGTCGAGGGGCTTGGAACCTGCGGGGGCGCGCTCGGGGTCTTTTGGGTTTTGTTTTTGTATCTGGACCGCTTGCCCCCTTCCTGACTTGTTCTTTTTTAGTTTAACGCAGAGATGCCGACGCAGACGTTCGCAAGGGAATCGCGCGGTGTCAGTCCCCGGCAACCCCAGGTGACAATTCGCCACCCGCTATATTCAACTGTTCATCCGAGCCTTCCAGCCTGTCGTACCAAAACTTCTTCAAAAAGATCGTCGTCGAGATCAGCACGATAAGTGAAACTACAACACCACGAACATCCCGGAAGATCACGTACAACGGAATCGTCACCAGCATTAACTGCCAGGGAATGCCAACCAGACAATTCAATAGATCGCGCGACGCATTCGTGTTTCGCTCAAATGAAGGATCTTCTGCAACAACCAACGCATGAACAGGTTTCCAAAATCCCCACGGCCGCACGCTTCGGTAAAAGTTCTTCAGCACGTCTTCCTGAACTGGCTTCGTAAGCAAAGTCCCCGCGATGCAACCGACGAAAGAGAACAACAAGATGAACGGGTATGCATAAGTTGGGTCATGAAAACTCGGCGCGATCACGGGTAATGTCGCCGGCACAACCAGCGCGGCAACAATCCCAACAAGCATTCCCCAGAAATATCCATAACCATTGAACCGCCACCAGTACCATTTCAAGATATTCGCGGCGGTGTAGCCTCCGTATAAACCACCAACGATCCATTGAGTAATGCCTGTAATCGACGAAAGGTACATACCGATTACAATGCCGGCACCCAGGATCAATACCGATCCCAAATAGCTAAACTTCACAAGTTTGCGATTGTCAGCTTCCGGATTGAGGTATTTCCTGTAGATATCGTTCACCAAATATGCTGCTCCGGCGTTTACCGTTGCACTGAAATTTGCCATGAACGACGACAGTAAGCCGGCTAATAACACACCGACCAAACCCACAGGCAGGAATCGATTGATCACAAACGGCAATACCGTTTCGAAATCAATCTTGTCTCCCATCTTCCGGAACTCAGGCGTAACGAAGACCAAACCCAGGAGCGTAATTCCTCCGATCAAAATCCACCGCGGAACCAGGCAAACAGAAACGATCGCACTCATTAAGCTCGCTTCACGTGGATTCTTAGCCGCCAGAATGCGCTGCATGTCGTAGTTAGGCGCAGCGCCCGCCATGCTTACAAGAATTCCCTTGAAAACCATCACCGTGAAGAACAAGCCAAACATCGAAGCAATTCCCTCATTCGCAATGTGACCATTCATCGCAGGCAACAACGTTGTCCAGTTCAAAGTGATGTCCCAACCAAACAGAAGATTTCTCCAGCCTGCCGGTGTAACTTGATCGAGCATAGTTGCGTCGACTTTCATGATCGCGATTGCACCGATCACCAGTGCCGACAGTGCCATCAAACAAAACTGCGCAAAGTCGGTAATCACCACGCTCAACATGCCGCCAAGCACGACGTAGATCGCTGTGATACTCATCAATAAAATTGCGTAAGTGTTAGGCGACAGGTCCCACGGCAGAAACACTTTGCAAAACTTGCCAATGCCCTGGAATTCGTAACCGATAAAACTCACCACGCTGATCAGTGCAAACAAAACAATGATGCCGCGCGAGAGTTCACCTGCGGCGCCGCCACCAAAACGTGTTGTGATCCATTCGGCGCCAGTACGGGCATTCGATCGCCGAATCCATTTCGACAAATAGACGGCGTCAAAGATTTGATTGAAGATGGGCCAGACCCAGGGCAAAAACACCGCTTTCATCCCATAGGCATACAGAATGTAGACAAACCACATCGTACCGGTGATGTCCCACATCGCTGACGCGTTTGAAATACCAAGCAACCACCAGGGCATGGACTTCCCGCCGAGAAAATAAGAGTCCAGATTTCGTGAGGCGCGGCGCGTGACGTAAACGCCTACCGCAATCATGGCCACGAAATAAAGGACAAGTACGAGAATGTCCGGTGTACTCAATCGCATCGTTGAGTTCCTTCACAATTCTTCTCTGCGTTTACTCAGCGTTCTCTGCGTCTCTGCGGTAAAACTTGGCCAGCCGCCTCAGAACCGCGGAGACGCAGAGAACGCTGAGTAAACGCAGAGAAAGAACCGAGACTACTTTACGACGATTGTCTTCGGTAATCGAAAGTCTTGCTGCAACGGCAAGTCGCGTGATGATCCGCCAACAAGTATTTTGAAGTCTCCGGCCTCAGCTATCCAACTCTTCTTTTCCGGATCGTAGAAGGCAAATGATCTTTCATCGAGAGGAATCGCGACGGTCTTTTTCTCACCAGATTTCAGAAACACTTTGCTGAAGCCCTTCAACTCCTTGAGAGGTCGTTGCAATCTGGGCTTGACTTCCTGCACGTAAAGCTGTGCTACCTCGGCGCCGTCTCTGGAGCCAACATTCGAAACAGTAAACCCGGCAGTCACGGCGCCGTTGCCTTCTGGCTTCAATTGAAGATCGGAATATTCAAAACGCGTGTAAGACAGGCCAAAGCCAAATGGAAACAATGGCTCGATGTTCTTAGCATCGTACCAGCGATAGCCAACTAACAAACCTTCCTGGTAATGGACCGTTCCATCTTTACCGGGATAGTTACCCAGGGCGTGTGCAGGCGAATCTTCCAGTCGCTTCGGAAATGTGCACGACAGTTTGCCTGACGGGTTCACATCTCCAAACAACATCGCTGCGAGCGCGTTGCCACTTTCCATTCCCGGATACCAGGCCTGCACCAACGCCGGAACCTTTGCGAGCCACGAACCCATTTCTACCGGGCCACCACCAAGCAACACAACGATAGTATGTGGATTAGACTCAACTACACGCTGAAGCAATTCATCCTGACCATACGGAAGTTTCATATCCTTGCGGTCAGTTCCTTCTGAATCAAAATTCGGCCGATGATTTAATCCACCAACATAAATCACGACGTCGGCTTGACTCGCCGCTTTTGCAGCTCGGCTGGCGAGCTCAGCGTTTGGTTTGTCTGAATAGCCCGTCGAGTAAGAGACCGTTGCACGATCGCCAACGTATCGCAGAATTCCTTCGAGCGGACTGACTTCATAAAACGTCTTGATCCGCGCGCTGCCACCGCCGTAGGCCTGCAACTGAGCTCCGTTCTCACCAATCACTGCAATCGATTTGACCTTGTTGACATCCAGAGGCAACGCGTTGTTCTCATTCTTCAAAAGAACAAAACTCTCTTCGGCAACTCTCCGAGCGGTTGCTTGATGCTCTTTGGTGTTGATTGCACCGGGAGTACGCCCCTCGATCGCTTTCGTTTCCAGCATCTGTCGCAGATTCCGTCTCGCCTTATCGTTCAACACCTCCATCGTGAAATCACCCTTGTTCAGGCCATCGCGAAATGCACCCGCCATGAAGAACCGATCGTAAGGGAGCACTTCCGTCCCCATCTCCAGATCTAAACCGCCCAGCACAGCACCTCGCGTGCTGTGTGTCCCATTCCAATCGGACATGACCAGGCCCTTGAACCCCCACTCGCCCTTCAAGATCTTGTTCAAAAGATAATCGTTCTCAGAACACCATTGACCGCGAACTTTGTTGTAGGCACTCATAACCGTACGGACGCCTGCCTCCTTCACCGCGGCTTCAAACGGTCGCAGATAAATTTCACGCAGAGCGCGCTCATCTACTTCGACGTTGATAGTTCCGCGTTCCCACTCCTGGTCATTCGCAGCAAAATGCTTCGCACAAGATGAGACGTCTTCCGCCTGAACGGCACGAATGTAATTCACAACCATGCGCGAGCTCAGAAAAGGATCCTCCCCGGGATATTCAAAGTTGCGACCATTTAGTGGTGTTCTCATGATGTTCATGCCTGGTCCCAGCATGATCTGCTTGCCACGTTGGCGTGCTTCCTCGCCGATGACTTTGCCGTATGATGATGCGAGATCAACATTCCAGGTGGCTGCAAGTCCCACTAGTGCCGGCATGAAGCTGGCAAAATCATCGGTTCGACCAGCAGGTCTCCAGTTGTCAGGCCCAACATCTTCGCGTACGCCGTGTGGTCCATCGGATAGCCAGCGTCTTGGAATGCCCAAGCGAGGTATAGCGGCTGACGTAAATTTCGAATCAGCATGAACGAGCGCGAGTTTCTCTTCGAGAGTCATGCGCGACAGCAAATCTTCGACTCGAGCATCGATTGGCTTATTCACGTCAAGATACATAGCACCTTGCTCCTGTGCGTGGGAACTCGTTGAGATTGCGAGGGAGCAAGTGGCAAGGGCCAGAAGCATCAGAAAGATGATCGCTAATGTTTTAGTCATAAGGTTGTTGATTCAGTCCTTTATATATAGCCGCGAGCGTCGATCCTTTTGAAGGTCAGTGCAACAAAGTGGATGAATCTCTGTGTTGCTCTGCGTCTCTGTGCCTCTGTGGTATCGAAGCGTCTTAATCACCACTGAGACACAGAGACACAGAGCAACACGGAGAAATCTAGTTACTTAATGCTGGCCAACATCTCGACCAGTGCCTCAGGTGCTGACCATTCCGGATTGTGATCGGAAGTTAATTGTAGTACCGGCCACCCACGTTCCCTCGCTCGTTCAGACTGGGAGAAGAAGTCGTCTTGTTTTGCTTCTTTTCCCTTCTCGACTGTCAGTATGTAAGTGGCGGGAATCTTTTTCGCCGCCTCGTTTTTCAGAACTTCGGGTTCAGTAAATGTCTTCAATGGCTGAGGTACATCGTGAGGCAGCGGCTGATCGGGTTTCACCCAGGGCGGGACGATGTAATCGCCCTTGGTAATCTGTTTGATGAAGTCGCGCGCGCCGAAAATACTGTTCACGCTTTCGCCGTCGTTTGGTAGTAAAGCATCGAGATAGACCAACCGCTTGATCCGATCAGGAACACGATCGGCGACTCCGGTAATTACCATCCCACCGTAGCTATGACCAACCAGTATGATGTTGTGCAGATCTTCGAACAGAATGGTGTTCACGACATCTTCGATGTGAGTACTTAATCCGATGTCCGGGCGGGCAAGGTGCACTCGATCACCCAACCCTGTCAGTTGCGGGCGATATACGTTGTAGCCTTTCTCGCGAAGCATTGCGTCAATGCCCTTCCAGGCCCACGCACCTCCCCATGCACCATGAACGATGACGATGGTTGGCTTGGTGTCGGGCTTCGGAACCTGTGCGGTTAGGTTAGATACGAAGAAACAGAAAAATAAGACAGACATTGGGATTGAGTATCGTATTTTCATCGTCTTTACCTGTATGAGTGGATTGGTGGCGGGATAGTAACACGACCAATCAATGTATCAGGTAGAAAAGCGCTGTCGGAGCACGGCCGTCCTCGGCCGCCCCCATCGATCAGAACCACCTGACCATATACACCTCGTTCCAAACTCGACTTACCCGCCTCACCGCGTTAATCTCCCCTTCGTTCTACTACCTCACTTTGAAAGTTGAACTCTTCACATGCCTATCAAGGACATACCACACCAAAAACTCAAGGGTTCCGGCTGGAACACCCGCGGGTATCTACCACACTTCGATGGTGTCGCCATTCCTCAATTCATCACACTCAACCTGGTGGATGCGATTCCTTTGAAAGTCATCGATCGCTGGAAAAAAGAACTGGAATACTTGAATAGCAAAGAAGAGCAGATCCTTATGCAGCGTCGGATTGATGCGTATTTGGATCAGGGATATGGAAGCTGTTATCTAAAGAATCCGGCCATCGCCGCGATGGTTGAAGAATCATTACTCGACCGGGATGGAATTGACTACAAACTTTCCGTTTGGGTCGTGATGCCAAATCATACGCATTCCTTGCTACGACGCTTCGAGGATAAGCACATCGGAGACATCTTGGACGCGCATAAGGGTTATACAGCCCACAAAGCGAATGAGTATCTAAACCGCAGCGGTCAATTCTGGATGGAAGATTACTTTGACCGCTTTATCCGGAATGAAGAGCACTATTGGAATACGGTTCGATTCATTGAAAACAATCCGGTAAAGGCT
>DASYPT010000146.1:0-10396 GCA_036006355.1 Pyrinomonadaceae bacterium
AACCATCACAGGCGAGCTCCTCAAAGACTCCTGCATCATCGAAGAAGGTTCAGGCCGCACGACGCCAATCGGTGGTAAACCACCGACACCACTGCGACTCAACGGCAAAAGGTTTGGACTCTTCGGAGTTGACATTCGTGCTGATGAAACGATTCTCGCACTCAGCGATTTCAACAACCGCATCCTTGCGCGAGTTAGTTACGAAACAGGCGCCGATGCAAATGCATTCCTGAGCAAACTGGGGAAGGAGATTCGAAAGCTTCGCTCTCAACATGATTCGTTCATTGAGTTTCCTGGCATTGGAGTCAGCCTTCCGGGTTTAGTTGATAACGAGAGTGGGAAATTTCTAATCTCGGTGGTCCTGCCCTGGCGCGATGTTCCAGTTGTTAATTTGCTGGAAAAGTCTACTGGCCTACCCGTCATCATCGATAACTCTGCTCGTTGCTCTGCGCTGGCCGAGATTTGGCATGGCAAAGCGCAATACGCTCATGTACGAAATCTTCTGTACGTTAGTGTGAGCACCGGCCTGGCGTGCGGCGTTGTAATCGATGGCGGTCTCTATCGAGGTGGGAATAATACTGCCGGACAATTTGGCCATATTCCGATTGATCTGAGCGGCAGCGAATGTAGATGTGGTCAGCGGGGATGTTGGGACCTTTACGCGTCCGACAAGGCAACGTTGAAGCGTTACGGAGAATTCCGTAGCACCAACGGAAAACGTGTGTCGACGATGCGCAAGCTTATTGAGTTAGTGGATGGAGGAGATCCCGCGGCGACTGAGGCGGTTCGTGAAACGGCTCGTTACCTTGGTATCGGAATCACGGGCCTGATCAACGGGCTCGATCCAGAGGTGGTTGTAATTGGCGGGGAGATCACAAAAGTGTGGGGCGTGATCGAGCCAATTATTGTTGAGCAGACCAAACGTAACTTGCTGGCACCTCGCTCTCACAGAGTTGCGATTAGGCCATCGGCTTTCGAGGTTCGTCCAAGTCTTAAAGGCGCGCTAACGTTGATTCAAAATAGTCTGCTCTCCGTTCCGCACATGGGCTGACATGTCTCAAGGGAAAACCAACTCAGAAAGATTGAAAGCAATGCTCACGGGCGGGCTTGTTCCGGCGGTTCCAGTAACTTTCGATCGTGACCATCGCTTCCACGAACGCGCTCATAAGTCCTACGTCGATTACATGCGAACGCAGCCGATCGCAGGCGTTGCTGTCTGGGCTCATACCGGAAGAGGACTGTACTTGAGTGAAGAGATAGCGCGACAAGTTATTGAAGACTGGCGTGAAGCTCTAACGGACAAAATTGTGATTGCCGGTGTTGGGAGCCGGAACAAGGAACAAGCAACCAGAGAAACGCTGGAGATGGCTTCAAGGGCCATCGCATCTGGGGCCAACGCAGTACTCGTCTACCCTCCTGCATGGTTAAAGCAAACTTCATCTCGAGACGCGCTGATCATCGAGCACCACGCACGCCTCGCAGAGTTAGGCGTCCCTTTGGTGCTGTTCTACTTGTATGAAGCGGCCGGCGGGATTTCTTACAACCTCGATGTGCTGGATGAGTTGTTATCTCTACCAAACATTGTCGGGATAAAGATGGCGACACTGGATAGCGTGATGACGTATCAAGATGTGTCCTGTCACATCCACAAGTATCATCCGGCAACTCTGCTGATTACCGGTGAAGATCGTTTTCTCGGCTATAGCTTGATGCGAGGCGCCAGTGCCGCACTAATCGGGATGGGCGCGGTTTGTACTGAACTACAAGCTGAACTCGTCAGTTCACACGTCGAGCGGGATGCGCAAAGTTTTCTTGAATTATCTGCGGCCGTCGACAGGATCGCGGAAGTTTTGTTCATAGAGCCAATGGAAGGTTACATCGGAAGGATTCTTTTTGCGCTTGGGAAACTCGGAATCATTCCGGCAGACGCCACATACGATCCGTGGGGACCGCGGTTGAATCCAAATGAGCTCGAGAACATTGCACGAGTGCTGAGCTCTCTAACCGTCGATTGCCGGTAAGTACGACGGCTGTCAGCCTGTCGTGGTGGATAGTCGCGGTAGATGGTCCCAATTCGCGCCGGCAGGCTGACAGCCTGTCGTACTTCAGTCCGGTGAATTATGTACTCCTTTTTAAAAGGTCAGCCAGAAATTGATGCCGCGCAGCGATCGGCATTGCGGCGCGATTACGAGCGCTTTCAAAACGGTCTACCCGATTCTCTGGAGAGTTACGTTAAGGAACAGTATCAAATCGATCTGGGTAGCGAGTACGGCAATCATCCTATTAAGAACCCTTTTGGCAAAGGATCTGGTCAACTCTCTTTGAACACTTCGCAAGTGCGGAGGGACTGCGAAGACGGACTCGGTTTTGTCGTACTCAAGTCGATCATTGCTGAAGATGCGTCGGGCGCCCAGTCCATGAGCGAATGGGCTATTGAAGAAACGCGGATGGTTGTCGAGCGCATTATCGGAAACGACGGGACGCAGGGTTGGACCGTCTCCTGGAAAGGTCGAGGTTGGTACGACACCTTCGATGAGTATTTGAAGTTTTTTGACGAGGCGCTCTCTGTCGCGGTACCTGCCTCGGTTCTTGTGGTGCCTTCCTGTAAATATCACTTGCCACGCGCTGGTGAGGGCGAGTGGAAAGTCGGCGAATATGAGTACACGACAAAACGCCTGATGGAAGTCTGGCATCGTCATTATTCAAACGAGGCAATGCCGATTGAAAAGGACTTCAGTCCTACGCTCGCCGGATCAGATCGTGCCGCGCAGGCCGAGATGATTATTGAGTGGTTAACGCGCGTTACTTCGTTGATTAGACGAGCAGCTGCGCCATCGCCGGTGAACATCGGCTTGAAAATCTTCAATGCGATTCTTGATGACGATTTTCAGCTCGAGATGCTCCGCGCCGTCAATGAAAGCTGTTCAGGCAGTGATACTCCAGATTTTCTTGTGTATGCGAATCGGCTTTTTGATCCTAATCGAGAATTCGATGGTGTAAGCGGTATTGCCTATGGTGGCCCGGATTTGAGCGCTCGCAATCTGGTTGTTCTGCGTCGTATGCGTTTGCTGGAAAGACAAGGAGCGATCCCCGTTTGCAAGCTCCCGATCAGTGCCACAGGAAATATCGTATCCGGACGTATCGCAACTGAATATCTCTTGTGCGGAGCAAGTAGTTTTCAGATGCATACCTACTTTCAGTTGCCGAGCGGCGAATACACGATGAAGACCGGTGGGAAGACCGCTCGTGCGCTGCTTGAGTTGTGTTTCCATCCTGAAGAAGGACTGCTTGCGTGGCTGTTACATCTGCGTCGAGCTTTTGATTGGTCCGTTGATTGGAACATCAGGCAGATGGCGGAGTTTTGTATGGAGCCCTCGAATAACGTATTGGCAGAACACGTATCTGCTTTGAGTTAAGGAATGCAGTCGGTCCAGGACATTGAAATCCGGTTGTTGTCTGAATCAGATATCCCTGCTGCGATGAAACTCAAGGAAGCAGCGGGATGGAATCAAACAGAAGATGATTGGCGTCGACTTATCTCACTCGAGCCAGCCGGTTGTTTTGCGGCGATTAGGGATCATGAGCTGGTGGGAACTACAACGACCACCACTTACAAGGACCAACTTGCGTGGGTCGGAATGGTGCTGGTCGATCCCCAAAATCGGCGACAGGGAATTGCCACGAGACTGATGGAAACAGCGCTTGATTATTTAAGAGGTAGAGTCGCGACAGTGAAACTGGATGCGACGGCACAAGGAAAGCCGGTTTACGAGCGATTTGGTTTCGAGGTGGAGTCACTGGTTGAGCGATGGGTCGGAACTTTAAAAGGAAGTTCAATTATTCAGAACTACGGGATATTGAATCCTGACACGCTGTACGAGTTACTCGATCTTGATCGGCGAGCGTTCAATGCGGATCGTTCTATGTTGATCCAATCGTTGATAAACGACTCGAACTTTTTGCCAGTTGTAAAAAAGTCTGCTGACGGCAAGCTCACTGGGTATGCACTGGCAAGACCAGGGACAAGGGCGAACTACCTCGGACCGATTTGCGTGACTCAAGCTTCAGATGTTGAGAGTTTGATCGACGAAATGTTGAGGCGAATGGGCGCTAATCGCGTTTACATCGATTTCAATCGCGAATGCGGCACTGGAACGAGCGTGTTGTCTGCTCGTGGTTTTGTGAAAGAGCGCGACCTCATTCGGATGACTAGTGGTGAGCGAGGGCAGAAAACGTCGCCGTTCGTGGTCGCGATCGCTGGTCCGGAAATCGGTTAACGCTTTCTCTGCGCTTCCTCTGCGTTCTCTGCGTCTCTGCGGTTTTCAGAGGGCCAGAATTGTTTTCACCGCAGAGACGCAGAGAACGCAGAGGAGGCGCAGAGAGGAATTGTTAGGAGGCATATGGAATCAACGGGTACGGTGCAAGACGGATTGCAACGGAATTTCAGAGCGGACAACTTGAATCTTTACGTCTACGAATCGCGACCGAAGATGGGAAACGCAGCAGCAGCGGTCATCGCTTCCGAGATCCGGCACGCAATTCAAGAACGCGGTAGAGCAATCGTAATACTCGCTTCCGCGCCTTCACAAAACGAATTTCTTGCCGGCTTAGCAGATGCGCCGGACATCGATTGGTCGCGCGTCACAGGATTCCATTTAGATGAATACCTGGGCATGGATGAACACGCCCCGCAATCATTTCGACGGTTTCTGATTGATCGCCTGGTGAACAAAGTGCCGTTTGGCGAATTCCACGGCTTGCGTGGCGATGCGGCCGACGGCTCTCAAGAGGCGAATCGTTATGCACAACTCCTCAAGGAGAATCCGCCTGATTTCGCGGTTCTGGGAATTGGGGAAAACGGACATCTCGCATTTATCGATCCGCCTTTCTGCGACTTCAACGATCCCAAAGCAGTGAAAGTAGTAGAGCTGGATGAAGTTTGTAGAAACCAGCAAGTGAACGACGGCGCGTTTGCGACATTGGACGAAGTTCCCCGCAATGCTTTGTCGTTGACGATTCCTACTCTAATGGCAAGACCGAAATTATTTGCGATCGCGCCGGGTCCGGCTAAGCGTCAGGCGATCAAGAACACAGTGGAAGGACCAATAAGCACGACTTGTCCAGCATCGATCTTGCGGACACATCCCGACGCGCATTTGTTTATCGATACGGTGGCGGCAGAGTTTTTGAGCTGATTTCTTCTCTGTGCGTCTCTGTGTCTCTGTGGTTAGAAACAGCATTCTTGTTCACCACAGAGATACAGAGACACAGAGTTACACAGAGAAATCTTTTGCAAAGGAGAACAGCATGCACAGTTCAGTTCACGTAATCGATTACGTGGTGCTTGTCTGTTACCTCTTATTGATGGCTGGTATCGGCGCCTACTTCATGCGGTTCATGCGCGTCGGTGCTGACTTTCTGAAAGGAGGGAATCGCGTTGAGTGGTGGGTAGCGGGCATGGCCTCGTTCATGTCCGGTTTCTCGGTATGGACATTCACTGGCGGCGCCGGATTCGCGTATCGACAGGGAGTGATCGGTGTGTTCCTCATGGCGCTCGCGGTTCCAGCTTTCTTTTTTGGTTATATCGTGTTTGCCCAGGCATGGCGACGGTCACGAGTAACGACAGTTGTTGAATACATCCGTAGTCGTTTTGGAGAAGGAACGCACAAGACGTTCTCGTGGTTGACTGGCCCAAGTCAGCTGATGTTTGGATCGGTGCGCCTCTTTGCGCTGTCGAGCTTTATGTCGATCGCGTTGGGCATTCCAGTCGAATATCTCGTCATCATCTGTGGTTTGGTCGTGTTGGGTTACACGGTGCTCGGTGGCTACTGGGCGGTTTGTTTTACAGATATGTTTCAATTCATGTTTCTGTTTCCGATTGCTTGTGTCTTGATGGTCTTGTCCGTGGCGAACGTTGGCGGCCTCAGTAACTTCGTTGCTCATGCACCTCAGGGATACTTCAACCCGTTCACAGGCGAATACGGTTGGTTGTTCCTGATCGTCTATACGATTTCCCAAACCACTGGCTATAACAACTTTGGGAATGCGCAACGTTACTTTTGCGCTGACACGGAACAATCTGCAAAACGGATCGCAGTGCTTTGCATGATTCTTTTCACGATCGGAAGTGTCATCTTTTATCTTCCGCCATTAATCGCACGTGTCGCAATTCCGGATCTTGGCACGGCTGCGAACGGACTCAAACAACCTTCCGAAGCTGCATACATCGCGATGGGCCTGCGAGTCTTACCACCGGGAATGATCGGTGTACTCCTGGCCGCGATGCTGGCGTCGTCTATGGCCTCGTTATCGGCCCACAATCACATCATCACCGGAATATTCGCAAAGGATCTTTATCAAGGGTATCTACGACGAGATGCATCAGATCGTCACATGCTGACGGCTAGCCGTATAACTTCACTCGGTGTCGGTCTGGTGATGATTTGTGTTGCGCTTCTGTTTGCGCAAGGTGCTACCGGAATTTTTACTCTGCTGTTTATTCTCGAATCAATGTTCCTTATCCCTTTAGGTCTTCCGCTCCTCTACGGTTTTCTTGTGAGAGGTGGACCGTGGTGGTCGGCAGTCTTCGCTTACGTGATAGGTGCGATTACTTCACTGTTCGTTAACTTTTATTTGAATCGACATCTGGGGATGGGCCTTAACGAGACTTATCTGATTGGCATTCCGGCGATCACTACGACGATAGCTTTCTTTACGCCCGTGCTCTTACTAAAGCCGAGCGGGGAGTTTGCGCAGAGAGTGGATGCCTTCTTCGCGAAACTGAGAACTCCGGTTGATACGGCAACTGAGTTGGGAGCAACGGGGGTTTCAGGTCGAGGACAACTCGGTCTGGTGGGAAAAGTCACGACGGGAATGGGGTTGGCATGTTTCCTTCTGGTGATCGCGAGCGCACCCGGACGAGATCGATTGATTATTGGAATCTATGCCGTTGTGACGACGCTCGTTGGGATTGCGTTCATTGTTGCGGGGCGAGGTCCGACTGAGTCGGATAAGACGAGAGTTGACGCGATTTCCGCCGAAGCGGTTTCAGCGATCGAAAAGTGAAATCGGGTTTTTGGTTTTTTATTCGTGTCAGTTCGTGTGATTCGTGGATCGTCTATTAGGTGACGGTGAAGACGATCCACAAATCACACGAACTGACACCAAACGAAGGTCAGAGGCAGACTTGACTTCAATATCGTCCGTGAAGCTGCGTGAGAAATGAACTCAAGAGCTGACACCCGTTATCACGGGCTCGGAAACGACTCAATGAGCGCCCTGAGGCTTATGCCCCAGGCTTTATGCTCACGCCTGTCTCGCAGGCTAAAAGTCAACTCGATCTCCTCACTTTTGATTTGTTGTTGTCTACTCTTCGCTACAACCGCGTCTGCTTCCATCCGTCACATCTGGGCCGTCAACGATGGGGAAAAAATCGAGCGTGACGATCTAAATAATCCGAACAAGCAAACGAACTCCGCCTGGGATGGCAGCAAAGTAAGAATATTCGGAGCGCGCAACGAGATCATCGCTTTTCAACTAATCATCGAGGCCGACAAAGATGGCGTTAACCGCTTGAATGTCAACCTTCCTCAATTAGTGCACAAAGGCGGCAAAGAAAAGATTAGCTACGCCGCTCCGACGATCGATCCCACAAACTACGTCGGACGTCCCATTCAACTATTTTCAGTGAACTACATGAACGTGGAATTGGCCTCACGTGCCGAGTGGGTCTATCAACAAGGCTCACCCGCTGCTCCCAAAGATCCCACGGGCTGGAAACCCGTTCAGTTGATTCCTGAGAATGCCCGGGCTGAACGAGGAGGATTGCCGCTAAAGATAGCTGCCGATCTAAATCAAGCGATGTGGATAGAGGTCTACACTGCTAAGAATCTTCCTGCTGGTATCTACAACGGCTCTATAACGGTAACAGCCGATGGTCAGAAACGAACGATCCCGATTGAATTAGAACTCTTCGACTTCACTCTCCCCGATCAAAACAGCATGCAGGCGATGATCTATTACGAGAGCCTGCAGCCCAGACTCTATCAAGGCAGGGACCTGGATGCTGAATATCATCGCTTTGCGCACCGCCAACGCGTTGAACTCGTGCAGGCGTACGACGAAGCAACAGCGCAAGCAGCGCATGCCCGCTTTGACGGCACCGACTTTTCTCAATCAATGGGATACGAAGGACCAGGTCAAAATGTGGGCAATCAGATTATCCCGCGTACTTTCTATGGTCCCGGAAAAACTTTCGACGATCGTTCCGCTGCCTGGCGCGAAGCGGATGCGTGGATTTCATTTCTGGGTAAGAATTTTCCGAATGCCACTACTTTTCTCTACCTGCCCGATGAACCAGGACGGTCGCAGTTCAACTACATCCGTCAACTGGCCGACAACATCCATTCGAATCCAGGACCCGGCAAAGCACTTCGGACATTCGTAACCAAACACTACGTCAAAGATCTCGACGGCTCTATTGACATCTGGGACACCGGTCCACTCGGGTACGACATAAAACGTGCAGATGAAGAGCGAGCAGGCGGACGAAAATACTGGATCTACAACGGTGGCCGCCCGGCGGCTGGTGCAATCGTGATTGACTCACCAGCCACCGATCCACGAGCAACAATCTGGGCCTGCTTTAAGCACGGCGTTGACAACTATTTCTTCTGGCATGGTGTGCACTGGCAACACAACCGACAAAAGGTGGGTGAAAGAAAGCAGAACGTTTGGGCCAATCCAATTACATTCGACAACCGCGGACAGCCCAACAAGCCGATTGACGATCAGGGTTACATCAATGGCGATGGCGTTTTAATGTATCCCGGTGAGGACAAGCTTCACCCGGATCAGGATCGGGGAATACGTGGACCGATCTCAACTATCCAACTTGCAAACCTGCGGCGTGGTTTGCAGGACCATCAGTACCTGACCCTCGCACGCAAACTAAAACTCGATTCTTTATTAGACGAAGTTCTCCAATCAGTGGTCCCCCGTGTTTTTTCCGACTCAGGTCCAGCAGTAGGTTTTTCCGAAGCTGGAAATGACTACGAACGTGCTCGCTACAAACTCGCTCAAGCGATCGCGAAGCAGAGTACGAGATAGCGGCAATGTTCTTCGCATCAACAGATCGAACAGCATCGCCAGGGAAAGCGGCTTAGACCTCGCGAACGAAGGAGAATCTATGAAACACCTCATTGTTACACTGGTCCTCGTGATTGTTTGTTGCAGCAGCGCGTATTCGATCACGTATCAAGTTGGTCCGACTCGAACGTACAAGAAGTTGCAGGATGTCGTGGCACTTCTCAATCCTGGCGATATTGCTGAAGTCGATGGAAACGCGACATATCCAGGCGACCTGATATTCACCCGTCCCGGCACAGACGTAAACAAGATCACGATTCGAGGCATTCGCGTAAACGGGTTGCGACCTGTGATTTCAGGCGGCACTAACACCGTCGAGTTCCGCTTGTCTGATCACTATGTCTTCGAAGGTTTCGATGTCACTGGTGGAAGCTTTCGAGGAATCTATCACCACGCTCACGACATCACTTTGCGGGATTGTGTTGTCCATGATTGTCCGGCCCACGGAATACTCGGCGCAGACACGGATTCAGGAACGCTCCTTATGGAGTATGTTGAGGTTTATCATTGTGGAAATGGCACAGGACAACATCCGGTCTACATGGCGACGGATGAGTTTGCCCATCCTGGGTCAGTTTTCCGAATGCAGTACTGTTATCTGCACGATCAAAATGGTGGCAACAACATTAAGAGTCGCGCCGAACGTAACGAGATTTATTACAACTGGGTCTCGGGCGGTTTTTATGGCGAGATAGAGTTGATAGGTCCCGATCCGCACGGGAACAAGAAGGTCAGTCATGACACGGCTCGCGAGGATTCTGATGTTGTTGGAAACGTCTTTCAGCACATCCCAACTCAAGG
Organism: Pyrinomonadaceae bacterium; assembly: GCA_036006355.1. GTDB lineage: Bacteria > Acidobacteriota > Blastocatellia > Pyrinomonadales > Pyrinomonadaceae > PSRF01. The sequence goes on from DASYPT010000146.1 coordinate 9,949, forward strand.
TACACGAATGGCCCGCGTAGGTGGCGACGGAACTGGTGATACTGATGGACGCTACCGGTTTGTAAACAACACCTTCATTCTTCGCCAGGGACAAACGAGTCCGGGCGTGGAAATCTTCAACGGCATTGAAAGCCTCGAGATGCATAACAATGTGTTCTTCCGAGTGGGCGGAGCAGCGATTGACAAGATCGTATTGGAAACGCGCGTTCGTTGGGTTTCAGGACGCGTAAGCACAGGAACTAACAACTGGGTAACGACTGGTTCGGCGATGATTCCGACTGATTGGACCGGAACAGTCTTTGGCGCCAATCCGGGATTTACGGATATCAATACTTACGACGTCCGTCCGATCGCGACGAGTCCATTGGTTAATGCGGGAAACGGTGCTCCTGCGAGTCCCCCTGGTCATCCATTTATTAGCCCGCTGTTTCCGCCTGCGTTTTTGCCG
>DASYPT010000147.1:0-10437 GCA_036006355.1 Pyrinomonadaceae bacterium
CTTGCTAAGAAAACAAGAAGTAGTCGGTTTGTTACACAGATTACGCAGAGTTGCTTTCTGAAACAACGACGTTTCAAAACAACAAACCGCCAACTTCTTACTTTTCTACCAAGAACTAACTATTTGAACCAAGAGCAGTCACTGCATGAAGGCGGTTTCTCTGTGTAGCTCGGTGTCTCTGTGTCTCCGTGGTAATAGCGCACCTTGTTCACCACAGAGCTACCCCGCTTGTTAGAACAAGCAGATAACGAGATGAAACTTTGGCAATGCCGCAATGACGGTTTAGGATGCGACAACTTGCAAGTCGAGAAGGCCGTTGCGCTACTGGCGCGTTTGTGCCCGCCACAGAGTCTGGTCTCGGGGATGGCGTCGATAACGTTGGTGAATTATCCATTTTCTGAAGTGGCTAATATCCCGTTAAGAAGAATGCGAATTCTTACTTCCCTGCGCTTGCAAGCTATCCAATCAACAGGAGCTGCCATGACTAACCGTAGAAAAAAAGCAACGTCGCGAAAATTCAAAATCCCAAAGCTACCGACTGAGTTACAACACCTCAACCTCAATGCTGCTGGTATTGATGTCGGCTCTGAACGTCATCTCGTTGCCGTCCCGGAAGGTCGCGATGTTGTCTCGGTACGCGAGTTTGGCACTTTCACCACTGACCTAGAAGCACTTGCTACCTGGTTAAAGAAGTGTGGTGTCACCACGGTGGCCATGGAATCAACCGGCGTTTATTGGATCCCATTGTTCGAGGTACTTGAACGACGAGGCTTCGAAGTAAAGCTGGTTGATGCGCGTCATGTTAAGAACGTTTCAGGCCGTAAGTCAGATGTGCTGGATTGTCAGTGGATCCAACAACTACACACTTACGGGTTGTTAGCAGGCGCCTTTCGACCTCCTGATGAAATTTGTGTGTTGCGCAGCTATCTGCGACAAAAAGAAATGTTGACCCAGGCCTCCAGCATGCACATTCAACATATGCAGAAGGCCTTACAACAAATGAACCTGCTGCTGCATAACGTCGTGTCCGACATCACCGGCGCCACCGGGATGAAGATCATCAAAGCAATCCTTGCCGGCGAACGCGACCCGCAGGTGCTGTCTCGCAATCGCGACGAGCGTTGTAAACACAGCGCCACCACTATAGCTAAATCACTGGGCGGCAACTATCGCGAAGAACATCTCTTTGCTTTGCGCCAAGCAGTAGATCTTTATGAGACCTACCAAGCAAAGATTGCTGACTGTGAGCAAGCGATTATCAAAGAACTAGAAAAGCAACCCAACGTGTCTGACGACGAGCCACCGCCAACCGACAAAGAGACGCAACCTCGGGATCGAATTCGTGCCGGTGTTGATGTGCGCGACCTGTTGTATCAAAAGAGCGGTGTCGATCTGTTCGCCATTCCCGGTCTGGCGGCGGATACATTACTCATCCTGGCCAGCGAAGTTGGCTTTGACATGAGTCCCTGGAAAACGGAAAAACACTTTGCCTCCTGGCTTAGTCTCTGTCCCGGCACGAGACGATCTGGTGGCAAAGTGTTGGACTCAAAAACTAAACGCAATCCAAACCGGGCCGCACAGGCATTTCGTATGGCTGCCAGTTCGCTATCTCGTAGCACAACCGCCTTGGGTGCCTTCTACAGACGCATCAAAATGCGTACTAGTGGCCAACAAGCAGTCACGGCTACAGCTCACAAGATCGCGCGCATCTATTACGCCATGCTTACTAAGGGAGCCAGCTACATTGAACTGGGTCAACAAGCTTATGAACAACGCTACAAACAACGCCGACTCGATCAACTTAAAAACCAAGCTAAGTCTCTAGGCTATCAACTAATTCCGTGCGCCTCCTGAAGATCGAGTTTCTAAGAAGGCACAGAGACACAGAGATACACAGAGAAAACCTTGCCGCTAGGTCCATAGTTCAAATTCATTGCGGCAGTCATCAGATGACTTTCGGTTGCGGCTCTGCTGCGCTATGTAAACTGCGGATCAAATATCCTTCCGCCAATCAATTTCTGTTTGGAGGTGAATTTCCATGCGAGCAAGAGTGTTTCTATTTTCGTTCCTCTCTTTCATAGCAGGCGCTGCGCTCTTCAGCACATTCACGAATCAGAAGGCCGCATCGATGCCTACTCTTCTTGTCACATCAGAAGATCGTGCGGCAGATCGCGAAGCTATTCGTTCGCACATTGGCAGTATCTTTCAAGCCTTCATCGATTCTGACGTGGATAAAATCTTCGCTACCCACTCTGAAGACTGGCGTGGTTATCTCGAAGGCTCTCGAGTTCCAATCAAAGGCATCGACGAGTACATGCGCGCCAATGGTTTCGACTGGCCGAAAGACAAAGGGTCGAAGCCAGAGCCCGATCCAAGTCGGACTTACCGCATGAAGGATTTTGATGTGATGTTTTATGGACCTGATTTGGCGGTCGCCTGTTTCATGGGAGATTTCGAAAAGAAGAATGCCGATCCTCCCGTGACGCTGAATCGTTTTCGCATCATGGACGTTTACGCCCGACGAAATGGTAATTGGATTCAGGTCGCTTCACACACGGTCGTTGATCCGGTGTGGCGCGAAGAACAGTCGGCCCAAAATCGGAACATCGGGCCGCAGCTTCGCCAAAGAATCCTGACTGCTCGAGAAGCTGTTTGGCGCGCTTACTTCAATAATGACCGGCCCACGCTTGAGCGACTGATTCCTGATGAGACGATTGCAATCGACAGCGGCTCAAAGGAATTTGGCAATCGCGAGAAGGTATTGGCCGCAGCGAAAGCCTTCGCTGACAGCGGCGCAAAGCTGGTGAAGCTGGAGTTTCCCAGGACGGAGATTCAGATTTACGGAAACGCAGTGATTCTTTACACCACGTACCAACTTGAAATCGAGAAGGACGGTCAGCGAAAGACGACGAGTGGCAAAGGCACGGAGATCTTTGTTCGCCGAGGAAATGACCTCGTGAATGCCGGTTGGCATTTATCGGATGACTGATATCTGAGGAGTCAGTGGTCAGTAGTCAGTTGTCAGTGGTCTTTGGTCTTTGGCTTTGGGTCTTTGGTCTTTTGCGGCACTCCTTCAAGAACGAGATCGAAGATCAGACCAAAGACCTACAGCCAAAGACCACTGACCACTAACCACTGACTATTCCCGCCTTGCTTGCTTTGCCGCCTCATATCGAATAGTTTTCTTTCCGCTAACAGAATTTGATCCTGACAGGTTCCTTCGTTTACCCGACATCTGGGAAGTATGTCTTATAGCCCGCGAACTCTGCTGGCGGTCGCCGTTGCGTTTGTACTCGCTCTCGTTCTGACTCCTCTGGTGCGAACGTTCGCCCGTCGCCTCGGAATCGTGGCGAAGCCCAAGACTGATCGCTGGCACAAAAAGCCGACTGCCATGTTGGGCGGCATAGCCATTTGGCTTTCGGTGGTTATCAGTGTTCAGTTTTTTATTCCTCACACCGTTTACTCCTGGGTTCTGCTGCGGGCTTCCACTTTCCTATTCGTCGTAGGATTAGTTGACGACATCGTTCACATCAAACCGTATCAGAAATTGATCGGGCAGATTCTTGGTTCTGCCTATGTCATCTACTACGGATTAGCTCTACCGTGGACTTCCTCGGCGGTCGTGAACATGGCGCTGGCAATCTTTTGGTTAATAGGGATCACAAATGCCATTAACCTCCTCGACAACATGGACGGCCTCGCTTCCGGGATTGCAATCATCGCAGCCGGATTTCTCGCGCTGAGTTTTGTAAACACCAATCAGCATGTTGAGGCTTTGATGATGGTTGCCTTCGCAGGGGCGTTGTTGGGATTCCTCATCTACAACTCCAATCCGGCTTCAATATTCATGGGCGACTGCGGCTCCATGTTCGTCGGATTCTTTTTGGCGAGTTCAGCGCTTGTTAACGTCAGTGGCGGTAGATCTCGCAGCTTCCTTCCAGTTCTGGCCGTACCGATCCTCGTTTTGTTTATTCCGATTTTCGATACAACGTTCGTAACAGTCTTGCGCAAACTATCGGGACGGGCAGCATCCCAGGGCGGCCGCGATCACACGTCGCATCGTTTGGTCGCACTCGGAATGTCTGAACGTCACGCAGTTGTGATGCTTTATGGTTTCGCCGCTCTTTCCGGTTTGTTGGCACTGATCGTACAGAAGTCCCGGTTAGACGTAAGCCTCGCGGCAGTGGCCGGGTTCACGATCGTTCTAACGCTGATCGGTGTGTATCTCGCAGGGGTAAAAGTCTACGACCAAACCGAAGAGGCAATGGCCTTAAAAGAGAAGCCCCTCTACGCCTTTCTGGTTGATCTAAGTTACAAACGACGCATCTTTGAAGTTCTCCTCGATGTAATTCTGGTGACGCTGTCTTACTGGAGTGCGTACGCGATCAAGTTTGGCTCATTCTCGAATAGTCCCGCGTGGACATTGTTCATCCGAACACTGCCGTTGCTTGTGTTTGTGAAAATGTCGGTTTTCCTCGTGATGGGTGTTTATCGAGGATTGTGGCGATATACCAGTTTGGGCGATCTGATTGTTTTCCTGAAAGCTGTCGTCCTCAGTTCCGCCGGCAGTGTGATGGTGATTCTCTTCCTGTTTCGGTTCCAGGGCTTTTCGCGGACGGCTTTTCTAATCGACGGAGTGTTAACGTTTCTCTTCCTCGCAGGCAGTCGTTTGGCCTTCAGACTCTTCCGACAAATGCTTCCCGTTGCTGGTGTTAAAAATGGGCGCCGCGTTTTGATCTACGGAGCGGGAGATGGAGGCGAGTTACTGTTGCGGGAACTACGAAACAACGCCGACCTTAATCTGGCGCCTATTGGTTTTCTCGACGACGATCCAGCGAAGAGTGGCAAAGTGATTCATGGTTTGCGAGTGTTTGGAGGCAATGGAGACCTCAACCACGTCTGTGAACAGGAAGCTGTGGATGAAGTTGTGATTTCAAGTTTGAAGATGTCAGAGGATCGGGTTGAAGAAGTTGTGCGCATTTGTGCAGCCCGCCAGATCGCCGTCAGGCGAATGCGCATAACAATTGAAGAGTTGAGCTAATGGCGCAAGAGTTAATACAAGTTGACACGAGGAAGCTGTCCGTCAGAATCGTTTTTGTTCTCGTGATAGCCATTGCAACGATGTGGTCGTACTACGCGTTTCGTTGGTTCTTTGGCAACACAATGGCCGAGTACTTCAATACCGGACAAAACAATCTGCAACTCGCCCAGATCGCACATTCACTTTCTCCTAACGATCCACTGACCAACTGGCGATTAGGGCAGGTAGAACAGAAAAGACTGCCAATCGATCAATCAGCCTCTGCACTTGCGGAATATGAAAGGGCGGTGAGCCTGTCACCAAACGATTATCGATATTGGATGTCGCTTGGAGTTGCCCGTGAACAAGCCGGTGAAGTAGATGCTGCGGAACAGGCATTGAGGCAGGCAATCGCGCTCGCACCCGCCTATTCATACCCACATTGGTATCTTGGAAATTTACTGCTGAGGCGTGGCCGGTATGATGAAGGCTTCATCGAGTTGCGTACGGCTGGAGAATCAGATCCGTCCGAGTTAGGAACCCAGTACTTCAACCTGATGTCGCAGGTGTATGAACACGATGTTGAATCGCTGAAACGAGCTGTTGGCCCAAATGCCGAAACACGCGCACAGTTCGCACTCTATTTGCTCACACAAAACAAACGTGACGAGGGACTCGCCATTTGGCAGACCCTGAAAGCGGATGAGAAAAAGGCAAACAAAGAAGTTGGTGATTCAATCGTCAGTAACCTGGTAAATAGCCGGCACTTTCGCGATGCTGTTTTGATTTGGAATGAGCTGGCGCCTACTGCAGCGTATCGTGTCGAAGAAGGGCGTATCACAGATGGAAGTTTTGAGGAACTCATCAGCTACGGGCCTGAAGTCGCTTTTGGATGGCAGGTCAAGAATGTGCCTAACGTGCAGATCGGTATCGATCCAAATGTCGGACAGGAGGGCGAGCGCAGTCTTCGGATTCTGTTTCAAGTCCGCACCAAACTGGATGCGATTAACGTGTCGCAGTTGATTCCTGTAGCTTCCGAAACCAATTACGATTTCGAGTACTTTTTCAAGACGTCAAAGCTTCAAAGCGGTGGGGCTTTGGTGATGCAGGTCTTTGACGCGTCAAACGGAAGTGTGCTGGCGAGTTCTCCTTCAGCGCCGACCGGCGACAGCGACTGGACGCGTGTAGCTTTGACGTTTAAGACCGCTAAAAATACTGAAGCAGTGCGCCTGCAACTTACCAAGGGTACCTGCGGTGGCGAGGACAATCTTATATGTCCGATATTTGGAACAGTTTGGTATGACAACTTCAGTCTCAAACGACACGACTAGCATAATCGTCACGGAAAGTTCGCCGTCACTTCCCACCACGTCCCGCGAGCGCATGGTCTATCGAATTCGACACACGCTCGCCAGTAGATTTGTCTTCCTAATCATCTGCGTTGCCATCGTTCTTTCGGCGCTCGCTTTTGGCACGGTTCATTACTGGGCACTCGCGATTTTTAATTTAGGCGCCCTGGCGATTTTGATTCTGTGGCTGGTTGATGCATGGACTCTGGGGACGCTCAGAATTAGTCGAAATCTTCTACAGTTACCGTTGCTGGGCACGATCGTTCTTGGTTTGATTCAACTGCTGCCCCTTCGCAGTCTAAGTGGCAGCGGCCTTGCTCTTCCGGTGACGCAAGCTTTGTCGCTCGATCCAAACGCGACTCGCCTAGTATTAGTTCAAATCTCAACGCTCTTCGTTTACTTTGCGGCGACACTTGTTTTTACGGACACGCCTCATCGTCTTCACATACTCGTACGAACGATCATCATCTTTGGCTTCTTTCTTGCCCTCTTCGGTCTCACTCAATCGTTTGCCAGCCCTAACAGGGTTTACTGGTTCAGAGAACTCAGCCAAAGCACAGCTTTTGGTCCGTTCATCAATCGGCATCACTTTGCGGGCTATATGGAATTAACGATTGCCTTACCGCTCGGATTGCTGTTCGGGAATGCCATTGAAAAAGAGAAACGATTGCTTTATCTGTTTGCTGCCTTCTTGATGGGCGTGGCTTTGGTACTGACAGGCTCTCGTGGCGGTATTATCAGTCTGTTTGCCGAGATTCTTTTCTTCGCTCTCTTCACTGCGCTCTGGCGACCCGAGCGCAGTTCAAAGCGCAGGAAAAGTCGAATACGTGGCGCGTTGATCCGGTTCGGACTTGCTGGAGGGTTGATGTTGGTACTGTTGGGAGGCGTTATTCTGTTGGGTGGTGAGTTTTCTTTAACTCGATTTATCGACAGTGTAAACACAGACGATCCGTCCACAGGTCGCGTACATTTCTGGTCAGTCACACTTGAAATCATAAAAGCACATCCGTGGTTGGGAACGGGTTTAGGCGCTTTCGGCGTCATATATACACACTACGACTCGCGCAACGGTCTGTTTCGACTGGAACAAGCGCACAACGATTATCTTCAGATTATTTCGGATACAGGGTTGTTAGGTGCGTTATTAGCCTTCTGTTTTGTGATCCTGTTGTTCCGATATGCTTATCGTCATACCAGATCGCGAGATGTATTCAGACGTGGAGTGGCGTTATCAGCGATAGGCGGATGCTTTGCAGTGTTGGTTCACAGCATGTTCGATTTCACTCTGCATACGACGTCGAACGCACTTCTTTTTCTTATTCTAGGTGCAGTCGCTACGATGAATGGAAGAATTGAACAAGTACCTCGAAAGCGACGCCGGCGTAGTTCGCATTCGACGGATGATCTCAGATCTCAGATCCCAGATCTCAGATCACAAACATAGGACGGTTCGGGTTTCAATCTGGTCTCTGAGATCTGAAATCTGAGATCAATTCATAAGGAGATGGCCGTGGCTTCGGCAGCTTCTGCAAAAACGAACTCGAAACATTCATTAGCATCTACTCAAGCGACTTCAATCCCCAGCCTTTGTCTGTCCGCGTCGCTTAAACACGGAAAATCCGATTGCCTCAATCACAAGGCGGATGACCAATGGATTCACATGTCGGCCGAGACATTTGTCGAGCGGGTGAAAGAGGTTGCCCTTGGGTTGGCTGCGCTCGGAATCAGACCTGGCGATCGTATCTGTCTGCTTTCTGAGAATCGTCCCGAATGGTCCATCACGGATTTAGCTATACTCAGTCTCGGCGCCATCAACGTGCCTATCTATACGACTCAAGCCGTCGATCAAATCGATTACATTCTTACTGACTCAGGACCTCGGGCGATATTCATCTCCAACCGAAAGCTCTATCGCCATGCTCGGCCAGTCCTGGCTAATCGTTCACTTGAGCACGTGATCTTCTTCGATAACGACATTGCTGAAGACGTTGAGCGCGCCTTGCAGCTCAGTCAATTGGAAGCGACGGGCAGCGAACACGCGAAACAACGTCCCGAAGCCTTTGACGCTTATCTTCAGTCAGTTCGTCCTGACGATCTGGCGACGATCATTTACACATCGGGCACAACCGGTGAGCCCAAAGGTGTGATGCTGACTCATAACAACTTCATGTCAAATGTGCTTTCCATCTCAGCTGGATTGCCTATCGGTGAGACGGACGTCGCATTGTCAGTTCTGCCGTTATCACACATCTTCGAACGCACAGGTTTTTACGTGTTCTGTTACGCGGGTTTGTCCGTGTACTACGCCGCATCGTTCGATCAGGTTGGTGAGAACTTACGTGAAGTTCGGCCAACGGTAATGACTGCGGTACCCCGTTTGTTTGAGGCGGTCTATCACCGCATTGTAAAGAAAGGCCTGTCGCAGAAGGGATGGAAACGCGACGTTTTTACGCGCTCGTTGGAGGTAGGGCAACGATACGGAGAGCGAAAAGACAAAAGAAAGTGGATCTCTCCGGGGTTGGGATTTAAGCAGCGGATGGCCAGCCGGCTGGTTTTTTCCAAATGGCGCGAAGGTGTTGGTGGACGGCTCCGTTATTTCGTTTCAGGAGGTGCGCCGTTATCGCCGGCTTTGTCGTACGCCTATCTGGCTGCTGACATTCCGATTTTGCAGGGCTATGGAGCTACTGAGACTTGCATAGTGTGCGCAAATCGGCCGGGTAACAATCACGTTGGATCAGTCGGAATTCCTTTTGAAGGCATTGAAATTCGTATCGCTGAAGATGGCGAGATTCTCATTAAGGGTCCGAACGTGATGCGTGGTTACTACGGCCACCCCGAGGCGACTGCGGCAGTCCTTAAGGATGGTTGGTTTTATACGGGAGACGTCGGTCATATGGATAAACAGGGTCGGTTGTACATCACCGATCGGAAGAAAGATCTCTTTAAGTTATCCAATGGCAAATACGTCGCACCACAACTTATCGAGAGCCTCTTGAAACAAAGTGAGTTTGTGAGCCAGGTAGTTGTGGTCGGAGCCGGTCGTAAACAGCCGGTGGCTCTGATCGTTCCAGATTGGGAAAGTTTGAGGTCTGCGTTGGCTGAAACCGGTGAAACTGTTCCGAAAGACAAGGCTGAACTGGTAAAGCAGCCGGCTGCTGTGAAGATTGTGCAGAGTGATGTTGCGCAGTTGACGTCGTCTCTTGTTGATTACGAAAGAATTCGTCGTGTGGCACTGCTTCCCAACGAGTTCACGATCGACAGCGGCGAATTGACTCCAACCCTAAAGGTCAAACGGCGCGTGATAGATGAACGTTTCGGCGACGTCATCGAAGAGCTCTACGCTTAAAAGTTAATGTTGCAGCGATTGATTTTGATTGGTTTAGCAGGTCTGGCCGGCACGCTCTGCCGATACGGGTTATCAGGTTTTGTAGCCCGACGATTCGGCGAAACATTTCCGACCGGAACACTGCTGGTAAATATCATCGGCTGTTTTGTCGCCGGTTTTTTACTTTACACGATGAACGAGCGCTTTCTAATAAGTGAGATTGTTCGCACAGCTGTGATGATTGGTTTTCTTGGTGGCTTTACTACGTTTTCTTCGTTTGGAGTACAGACGTTCACTTTGCTGAGAGAAGGTGAGACGTTTTTTGCCGTCATGAACGTTTTACTTTCGAATGTAATTGGAATCGTAGGCGTTTGGGTTGGGTACTCGTTTGCGAAAGTTACCGGAGTTTGAAGATGGCAATCGAGGATGGTTACCTGGTACGGATTTTTGTTGGCGAGAGTGATCGAGACGGTCATCACGCGCTGTACGAATCGATCGTCCTTAAAGCGCGTGAGCACGGCCTCGCGGGTGCAACCGTCACTCGAGGAGTGATGGGCTATGGCAAAAACAGTATTCTGCACACAGCGAAGATCCTGCGGCTTTCTGAAGATCTTCCAATGGTGATCGAGATCGTAGACAACCGCGAAAAGATAGAAGGTTTCCTGCCGCTACTGGACGCGCTGGTAAAAGATGGATTGGTCACACTGGAAGCAATAAAGGTCCTGCACCACCGGCCGTAATTC
>DASYPT010000148.1:0-45786 GCA_036006355.1 Pyrinomonadaceae bacterium
AACTTGTTAAGCTTGCTGAATTCGTCGAGAACTACTTTACCCTCCGACCAGGTATCCAGGTTCATTGCGCGCGCTCGTGAGAAGAGGTTTTCAACGTTGAAGCTTGCGATGCGCATATACTTTCCTTTCGATGGTAGAGTCCTACAAATGTTCAGATCGTGAATGTCCTCGAACAGTCAAGGTCATTTACGGGTCGTGTTTGGTGCGGTCATCGCGAGGGACCGCAAGAAGGTGAGCCCGGACTCTATAGACAGGTGGACGGTGTGTCAACGAAAAATTTGCACTACGGTGGATCGAAGCTGGCCCAATGATATCTCGAAGAACAAGCTGGCTTGAACTTGTCAACAACGCTTCGACGTGCACTCGTTGTGAAGGGATGTGTGGCCGTAGTGCTGTTCTTAGCCAACTCAACGGCAAGCTTGACGCAAACATCATGTTTATCGGCGAAGCACCAGGACGGAAAGGAGCGGATCGAACGCGCATACCATTCTCTGGTGATCAATCGGGCGCGAATTTCGATCGATTCCTGCGTTCGATCGAACTCAAGCGTGAAGAGATTTTCATTACCAGTGCGGCACTCTGTAATCCGCGCACTCCATCTGGCGCGAATCGACGACCGACCAACAAGGAGATCGCCAATTGTTCTGACTTCCTCCAGCGCACAATCGAACTGGTGAACCCGCGCGTTATCGTTACATTGGGATCAGTTGCGCTTGAGGCACTGAAACGCATTCACTATCATGAATTGAATTTGAAAGAACACGCGGCGCACATTCACAGTTGGCAAGGAAGATTATTGGTGCCGGTTTATCATCCCAGCCCACAGGTGTTGGCTTCGCACAGACGTGAAGAGCAGCAGATGAAGGATTATCAGGTGGTGGCGAGAGCGATGGCCCAGAGTTTAGGATCCATAGGACCTATATGATCTACAGGACCCGTTTAGAAGATTATCAAGCAGTGCGTGAAGGTGGCGCCGGGATCATCGATCTCAGTTCGCGCGGCCGTATTAGTGTCGGTGGTTCAGAAGCCGTGATGTTTCTTAACGGCCTCATCACCAACGACATGAAAACGCTTGAGCCGCAGCGCTGGATGCCGGCTGTATTTCCTAACGTTCAGGGACGGATGATAGCTGCGGTGCGAGTAGTTCGTTTGCAGGATGAAGAAAACAATACGAGGTTTCTTCTCGACACCGAAGCAGCGACACACGCGACAGTTCTTAAGACCATTGAACGATTTACGATGGCTGGTGATTTCAGAGTTGTGGATTTAACCTCCGACACTTTGTGTTTCTCCGTTCAGGGCAAACAGGCACTCTCACAAGTTAGGTCAGTATTTCTCATCGACGGGCCGCCACACAACGGAGTGACTCAATCCTCCTGGAATGCAGCGTCTGTAACGATCATCCGTGCGAGTCATACGGCTGAAGATGGTGTAGACGTATTTGTTGATCGGCCCGACGGCCTCGAGTTGTTAGAGAGATTTGCAAATGCTGGTGTAATCCGTGTTGACCCAGAGACACTTGAGACTCTGCGAATCGAAGCCGGCGTTCCGCGGTTTGGTGTAGATATGGACGAGACGAACGTGGTGAGCGAGACCAATCTTGACGACGCAGTCAGTTTTACTAAAGGTTGTTACATAGGACAGGAGATCATTGCGCGCATCAAGTACCGTGGGCACGTCGCAAAGAAACTTACCGGACTGACGCTCGAAGCCAAGAACTTGCCAGCTGCGGGGGCGATTATCAGATCGAATGATGGAAAAGACATTGGTCGTGTGACGTCGGCTACGCTCTCGCCAAAACTGGACAGTGCAGTTGCATTGGGCTATGTGCGCTATGAATATTTGGCTACAGGAACTCAGGTTGTGATTGGCCCAGAAGGCTTGGCAGCGAAGGTTACTGATCTCCCGTTCGTCCGTGGGAGTTGGTATCACGATTGATTTAGTCAGAAACAGTGAATGAAAGAATTTCCAAGTTGGGAAGGAAGAGCAAACTCAATTCTGCAGAGACCTGAGTTTGCTTGTTTTCCGACTGCAAATTCTTTCAGGAGATCGATTACTAAATGTCTGAGCGTAGCGACAACAACTTAAAGCCTGACGATCTTAACTATGAGCAGGCGCAACTCGCTTACTCGATCATCGAGAACTTGATTGAGCACACACGTGTAGTAAGCGATCTGATTGCGATGATGGCGCAAGTGCTCGACGAAGGCACAACCAGGGCGCTAACTCAAACACCTACCTGGACTGCATATCTCGACAGCCGCCGTTCGATGGAAAAGACTCGTGAAGATATTGAAAAGTTCGCTGAGGTGCTCAAACAATTAAAGCCGCAGGAAGGAAAGGATGAAGGATGAAGGCGGAAGGATGAAGGCCGAAGGATGAAGGAGAACGATCTCAGATTTCAGATCTCAGATTCCAGATTAAAGCCTGGAAACCATCATATTTGAGATCTGAAATCTGAGATCCTTCATCCTTCCGCCTTCATCCTTCATCCTTGCCATTTACACACGTTATCAAGTTAATAATGCCCCAACGAACTCTTTTAACGGAGGTAACCTTGAGTCCTGCATTACCCGCGTACTCAACCGTGCGACGATTTAAATGATCGCCAAATAAAGGCACGGTAATCAAATTTCCCAAATCAAAAGCTAGCCCGAGAATTCCATCTGGTCTGACATGCTCGAGCAGTGAAATGTGGCCGCCGGTTTTTACAACGCGTCGCAGTTCTCCAAAAACCAACTCAGGCGATTTCACTGAGCACATCACTAATGTTGCGAGTGCACTGTCGAATGAACCGTCAGCAAAGGGAAGCTGTTCGCCGCAACTTTGAACCAGGCATAAAGCCAGGGGCTTTCCCTTCCGTGCTGCGATTCGCAACATCTGAGTGCTGGGTTCAGTTGCTACACCATGAGTGTGCGGACGATAGAACTGAAAATTCAATCCGGTGCCTGCGCCCAACTCCAGAACCCGGCCGCCAGCGGGTAAGGCATCAATTGCCTCTCGTCTGAGACGCTCCAAAAACTTTCTTTCAAGAGGTGCAATCCTGCTGTCGTAATGAGGTGCAAGACGATCGTAGCTAAACAGCATTACTTTGGTTGACTCAAAACCGTCATGATCACTTTGCGTTCTCGCCCACCATCAAACTCGCAAAGGAAGATACCCTGCCAGCGGCCAAGCAGTAACTTTCCATCGGAAAACGGGACGGTCACAGATGGTCCGGTCAGGCTGGCCTTTATGTGTGCGTCGGAGTTTTCTTCGCCGTGGCGAAAGCCCATCCCGTGTTGAGGAATCAATGTACGCAACGCGTGAAGCATATCTCGCGGTACGTCCGGGTCCGCGTTTTCATTCACAGTGAGGCCCGCGGTTGTGTGTTGGACATAAAGCGCAACGACGCCATCACGCGCACCTGACTCGCGAAGTTTGTCAGCAACTTGATCGGTAAACTCAACCAGTTCTTCGCGGTTGTGTGATCGTACTTTGAGTGTGAACATGACTAGAGCTTAACAGCTTTTGCAGCTCACTCCGAGTCCGTTAACACCCATACAAACGATCCACGAAGTCACACGAATGAACACGAGCAGCCGTGTTTGAATGAGAATTTGTTTGATGTAAATACTGCTGGGTAGATCAGTTTTTCAACGTGGGAGACTGGACGCTTTGCGTTTAAGAATTGCCCAGCCAGACGGCAGCACTGCCGCTGCGAGCAAGACCTTTATGATGTCGCCGATGATGAAAGGTTTGATACCGAACGTGAATGCAGCAGCCGGTGGGGTTCGCAAGACCAGAAGCCAGCAGTAACCCGCAGCAAGGATGACAACCGAGCCGATGGCCATTGCCGCGACTGCCGACATAAATTTGCGGTCCCAACCGTTCTCCGCAAATGCGCCTGTGATGTACGCGGCAGCTGGAAAGGAGACGAGATAACCACCGGTCGGTCCAAAGAGAACGGCGAGGCCTCCCGTGCCGCCCTGGAAGAACGGTAGTCCTGAACATCCCTCAACAATATACGCAACCAACGCCAGAGCGCCGAGACGTGAACCGAGCAGTGCACCCGTCAAAGTCACTGCAAATGTTTGACCTGTGATTGGAATCGGGCCGAGGTTAAGTGAGAACTGAGCAGCTAAGGCGTTGAACAAACTAAACGCGAACACCAGAGATACTGACCGCGGCCAATCCATCGGCGCCAGCGCGGTGCCTAACAATGTTTCCGATCTTGAGTAGGGTGTCATGGTCGTCTATTGTAGTCATTAACACCACCGGGCTTTAGCCGGTGGTACTTCAATTTCAAAGCTCCTAACACTCTATAACTAACTTCTATTAACTGGCTAGCTACGAAGTTGAAGCACCACCGGCTAAAGCCCGGTGGTGTCCATGCTCGTCGTAAGAGCCTTGTAGCTACGAAGTTGAAGCACCACCGGCTAAAGCGCGGTGGTGTCCAGATTAGTCACCAACAGCAGTCTTCGCGGCAGTCGTCGGAGCCGGTTTTTCTTCCTCAACAAGGTTCCCAATCCGCATCCCATGGAACGAGCGCCATACAAAGAAGACCGAAACGAGAAAGAAGGCCAACGCGAGTAATTGCGTCAGAGTCGCGTTGCCATTGGATCGCTTTGTTAAGCTGACCGCGAGTTCGACAGCAAGCAGTCCAAACAAAGTCGTGAATTTGATGACCGGGTTCATCGCAACCGACGATGTGTCTTTAAAAGGATCGCCAACCGTATCACCCACAACCGTTGCGTCATGCAGCGCTGTTCCTTTTGCCTTCAGGTCAACTTCTACAACTTTCTTGGCGTTGTCCCAGGCACCGCCGGCATTCGCCATGAAGATTGCTTGATAAAGCCCGAACACTGCAATCGAAATCAGATAGCCGATGAAGAAGAAGGGTTCGATAAACGCGAAAGCCAATGTTGAGAAGAACACGGTCAGGAAGATATTGAACATACCTTTCTGAGCGTACTGAGTACAAATCTGAACGACTTTCTTGCTGTCTTCTACGGAAGCCTTTTCAACCCCCTCGAGTCGGATGTTAGCTTTAATAAACTCAACCGCCCGGTACGCTCCGGTCGTGACAGCCTGTATAGAAGCACCGGTGAACCAGTAGATAACGGCGCCGCCGGTGATCAATCCCAACACAAACGGAGCATGGAGTAACGACAGGCCTTCCGTATTGCTCGTCAACCCATTTGTAAGCGCCATGATGATCGAGAAGATCATCGTCGTGGCGCCGACCACGGCTGTTCCAATCAAGACGGGTTTGGCTGTGGCTTTGAATGTATTGCCGGCGCCATCGTTCTCTTCAAGGAGGTGTTTGGCGCGTCCGAAGTTCACATCGACGTTGAAGTCGTTTTTAACTTCGGCAATAACATTTGGCACGTTCTCGATCAGCGACAGTTCGTAAACCGATTGGGCGTTGTCAGTAACCGGACCATATGAATCGACCGCAATTGTGACTGGCCCCATTCCAAGGAAACCAAAGGCGACTAAACCGAAGCCGAAGACTGGCGCCACAACAGGATTTACCATTAGTGCACCGAGCGCCAGATCAGGTGTCGCACCAATGGTCGTGACCACGTAAGCGATCGCCATCAGCGCGACAATGCTGATGCCCAACCAATAGGCGGAGAAGTTACCCGCAACCAATCCCGAAAGGATATTGAGCGACGCTCCGCCTTCTTTTGAAGAGACGACTACTTCACTGACGTGACGCGATTCCGTGGAGGTAAACACCTTAACGAGTTCGGGAATAATCGCGCCTGCGAGAGTTCCACAGGAGATGATGATACTCAGTTTCCACCACAGCGTGGTGTTGTTGCCCAACACCGGAATCGTCAGGGAGGAGACGAGAAACGTAAGCACGACCGAAACGACGGAAGTGATCCAAACGAGCGACGTCAGAGGAGCTTCGAAGTTCATGACGCTCGCGTTCTTGTAACGCGACTTAGCAATGATGTCGTTTACAAAATACGAAGCACCGCTAGCGATAATCATCATTACACGCATGACGAAGATCCAGACTAGTAACTGAACCTGCACGTGCGGATCCCTGACACCGAGCAATATGAAGGTGATTAGTGCGACACCGGTTACTCCGTAGGTTTCGAAACCATCAGCACTGGGGCCAACTGAGTCACCGGCATTGTCACCAGTACAGTCAGCGATCACTCCGGGATTGCGCGCGTCGTCTTCCTTGATTTTGAAGACGATCTTCATCAAGTCAGAACCGATGTCGGCAATCTTCGTAAAGATTCCACCCGCGATTCGAAGAGCGGCAGCGCCGAGTGATTCACCAATAGCAAAACCGATGAAACACGGACCTGCGTATTCGCCGGGAATGAACAACAAGATACAAAGCATGATCAGCAGTTCAGTGCTGATCAGCATCATGCCGATACTCATTCCGGCCTTCAGCGGAATTGCGTAGAGCGGAAATGGTTTTCCTTCAAGACTCGCAAATGCGGTTCGGGAATTTGCGAATGTGTTGACTCGGATTCCAAACCATGCGACTCCGTAACTGCCTGCTATTCCGATCAAGCTGAAAGCGAGAATGATCAGGACGCGACTGAAAGGAAGCGCAGAGAGTACGCCGAAGTAAAGCACGATGACAACGGCAATAAACGCCTCGAGAATCAAAATGAACTTGCCCTGTGTCACCAAATAAGTTTTGCAGGTCTCGTAGATCAATTCAGAGATCTCTTTCATGGCGCGATGTACAGGCAATTTCTTGAGATTCATGTAAATTGCCAGTCCAAAGCCTAAGCCAAGGATAGAGATCAGAATGCCGATCATCAGCAGATTGTGCCCGGTGATGCTGCCGTTAAAGAAGCTGACCGAGTTCAGGTCTGGAAGCTCGAGGCTTGCCTCGCCACCGTGCTGTGCATAAGTCGGCGATGCGAAGGCAAACGTAGTCACGGCGGCGCCAATCGCGATTAGATGAGTCCTCAACCTGGAGAACATTATCGATACGCGATTGTGCCGGGCAGCCTTCTTGAAGAGCACTGCCGAACAAACAATCAGCAGGCTGATAATTGAGATCAGCGATAGTTCCACGATGAAAATAATCCTTTCCGATTCTTCGAAATAATGGCGAGATTCACCACTGCGGCCGCCTGTGAGACTCGCGCTCAACGACCGCCGGACTGACCCTTGGTACACATAGAACCCGCCGCAGGTCTTTTTAGAAAGCGCGTATTATTGCCGATTTTTTAGGAGACTGTCCAATTCAGCAGTTGTTTTGGGTTTTCTCTGCGCTATCTCAGCGTTCTCTGCGTCTCTGCGGTTAAATTGCGACTCAGAATTCTATAACCGCAGAGACGCAGAGAACGCCGAGATAGCGCAGAGAAAATCAACCAAGAGTTCCAACCGCGATCCCACCAGATGAGTCTAGGTTGCAGGGGTTTCCGCGAGTTCAGAGACGGGCTCGGGTTTCTTTCCTAATCCCAGCCAGCCTCGAATCGAATCGATGAGGATGACGACGGCAGCCATCATAATAATCGCGGTCAGGCCCGAGTTTATATAGCCCTGGACTGCAGTTTCGGACTTCTGCGTGAGTGGCCAGAAAATGTCGGTGATCGATTGCCAACCCGCGACGAGTGTGGTGCTCCCTACAAAACTCAGCGGCAAAATCGTCACCCATGAATATCTTGCCTTGCCCGAATTCACGATCATGGTTGTAGCGACGCAAAGTGCAACAGCTGCCAGCAATTGATTCGCAACACCGAACATCGGCCAGATTGTTGAAATCGATCCGGACCAAATGAATGCTGCCCATGCCGCCACGACGAGTAATGACGTGACAATGGAACCAGGCAACCAGTTTGGCTCTTCCAGTTTGCGATAGAACCTGCCGCCAAATTCACCAACCAGAAAACGTGCTACACGAGTTCCAGTATCAATTGTTGTGAGGATAAACAACGCCTCAAACATGATCGCGAAGTGATACCAGTACTTCATGAAACCACTGAGCCCCGGAATGCCATCGAAGATTTTGGCAATCCCGAGTGCCAGTGTGACGGCGCCGCCAGTTCTTCCACGCAGATTCTTTTCGCCTGATTCCTGTTCGAGACGATCGATCTCCTGCGGTTTGAGATTGAACTCCTGACCGCTGTGTGAATCGACCATTTGAACGTAAGCAGCTTTTTGAGCGTCAGTGCGCTGAGCTGTGTTGATGGCGAAGTAGTCACCCGGGAAGAGCGACGTCGCGGCAATCAGCGCGACGATACCAACAACACCTTCCATCAACATGCTGCCATAACCGATCATGCGCGTATCAGTTTCTTTCGCGATCATCTTCGGCGTTGTGCCTGAAGAGACCAGCGCATGAAAGCCCGAGATTGCGCCGCATGCAATGGTGATAAAGACAAACGGATAGAGCTTGCCCGGAATAACAGGACCGCCGCCTGATTTGAACGGCGTCAATGCGGGCATGTGCAACGTCGGATTAACGAGAATTACTCCGATGATCAGAAAAGCGATTGTTCCAATTTTTAGATACGACGACAGGTAGTCACGTGGACAGAGCAGCATCCAAACCGGCAGCACAGAAGCGACGAATCCGTACGCAGCCATCGCAACGATCAGTGTATTGCGCGACAGCGTGAACATATGGCCGTAGGAGGAGTCAGCGATGCGACCGCCGAGATACACTGCGAACAGCAACCCAACGACACCAATAATGCTGGCTTCGGCAATTCTTCCTTTACGGAAGCGATACATGTAAAGCCCCATCAGAAGTGCAAGGGGGATTGTGAAGGCGACGGTGAAAGTGCCCCATGCAGATTCCGCGAGAGCGTTCACGACAACTAAGCCAAGCCCGGCAAGAGCGATCACGACGATGAAAAGAATCGCTACTCCGGCGACGAGCCCCGACAGTGAACTGATTTCGGTGCGTGCCATTTCAGCAAGTGACTTGCCTTTGCGACGCACACTCCCTGCAAGGATCATGAAGTCGTGAACAGCGCCGCCGAGACAAACACCGATCACCAACCATAGAAGTCCGGGTAAGAATCCGAATTGAGCAGCCAACACAGGTCCAATCAGCGGACCCGCTCCGGAGATTGCGGCGAAGTGATGACCAAACAGAACCCATTTATTGGTTGGATAGTAGTTGTGACCGTCGTACATCGTCTGCGACGGCACGGGTCGCGAGTCATCGAGTGCCAAAACTTTGGCGGCAATGAAAGCGGAGTAATACCTATAGGAAATTGCGATTACGCAAAGTGCGCCGATGATGATTGGTAAAGCTGACATGATTAATTCGAATGACGGCAAACCGGGGCAGTAGCCCGACTGTCAAGGAGGGCTATCTCGCATTGTGGGCTCCCTCGTCATCAAAGCCCTCCTTGACAGTCGGGCTCCTGCCCCCCGATCCGCACCGATCCAATTATGCCCTTTGCTTCTGCGCCATCCCTAGCGAAGCCCCAACAATCGCCAGCAGAACCCCAAGCGCGATCATGACAAGCGCAATCGTTGTTTGCGTACTATTGCCGAATTGCCTTAGCAACTCGCCCAGACCGACGCCGTGCGGCATTACAAGCAGGCCAACCGCGACAAGGAAAGAACCTGTTGCCATTGCCTTGAGCCAAGAGGCGCCCTTAGTTCGTCCCAGGTTTTTCCCGATCTCGCTACGACCATAACCGTACGACAAATACACAGCAAATCCCAATAGCAGCCACGCAACAAATCGCCACCACGAAGCCGGCGGCAGGTAGAACATCAGAAACAAGTACGAGATAACCCCGAGCGACGGAATAAACCAGGCACCCAAAGGCACTCTAAACGGTCGTTTTCGTCCAGGATCTTTGTAGCGCAGCACGATGATGCCAATGCTCACCAGCAGGAACGCGAACAACGTTCCGACGTTCGTAAGATCAACCATCTCGTCAATGCTCATGAATGCCGAGAACGCCCCGACGACTACGCCAGTCAATATTGTTGTGACGTGTGGAGTCTTGAAGCGGGGATGAACTTTGGCGAAGACTGTTGGAAGCAGTCCATCGCGAGCCATCGAGAAAAAGATTCGGGGCTGGCCCATTTGAAAGACGAGAAGTACTGCGGTGTGAGCGATGACCGATCCAAACGCAACAATGGTAGCTGGCCAGGTAACACCTGGAGGCGCCGCATTCTGCAGCGCCATAGTTAACGGCTCTGCTTGTTCGTTTGCTAACTTCGAAACGAGTTCAGGGTAAGGAATCAACCCGGCGAACACAGCTCCAACGACCACGTAAAGAATGGTGCAAATAATCAGCGAAGCGATGATGCCAATAGGAAGGTCGCGCGCGGGATTTCTCGTTTCTTCTGCTACGGTAGAGACAGCGTCGAATCCTATATAAGCGAAGAAGACGAGTGCTGCGCCGGTGAACGTGCCATGCCAGCCGTTCGGTTGGAATGGATGCCAATTAGAAACCATCTTCGACGGAGAAACAAAATAGATCGCAGTGCCGATAAAGAAGAGCAGCACAGCAATCTTGATGATCACCATGCCTGCGTTGAAATTAGCTGACTCGCGAATGCCCCAAACCAGAACGATGGTGATTCCAGCCACGATCGCGAAGGCGAGCAGGTTGAGAATGATTGCGTGACCGAAGATGTGAGGCGCATCACCGAAGCTCTTTGCGTATTGCTCGGGATTCGTGCTGGCGAGTTTCGCGGCAGTGCGATAATCCGTGGCCAGCCAAAGAGGAACGTGAGCGTTGATGCCGAGGTGTTCGAACAAATTATCGACTAAAGTCCGAAAGTAGTTAGCCCAGCTGATCGCCACCGCAACGTTACCAAGCGCGTATTCAATGATGAGATCCCAGCCGATAATCCACGCTATGAGTTCGCCGAGCGTTGCGTATGAATAGGTGTAAGCAGAACCTGATATCGGCACCATTGAAGCGAACTCGGCGTAGCAGAGCGCAGCGAATCCGCAGACCACCGCCGTGATGACAAATGAGATCATCAGCGAAGGCCCGGCGCCTGGTCTTGATGCGTCTCCGGCGGCAGCTGTTCCGACAGTTGCGAAGATGCCGGCGCCGATAATTGCTCCGATTCCAATTAGCGTTACGTTGAATGCGCCCAGGGCGCGTCTGAGGGTGTGACCTTCTTCCTGAGCTGCGGCTAGAATGTCGTCCAGATTCTTGGTACGAAATAGTCCTCGAAGCAAGGTGTGCCTCCAGCAGTCGAATTCGATAGTGCTTACTTTGTAGTTAGCCCCCGTGGGCAGAAGGAATGCCTGCGGAGTTTGGCATGGAAGACAGGGAAAGGGGAAGGGAAAAACGTTGTCGGGGTCAGTAGTCAGTGGTCTGTGGTCAGTAGTCAATGGAATAGGTCCGATAGGTCCCATAAGTCCTATTGCGACTGACCACTGACAACTGACTACTGACCAATCCGGGATTTTCTTGAAACTTCCGTCAGCCTGATTTAGTTTTCACTCTACGTAGATCACAAAGCACAAATTGGTATGTATCCATTTCGGAACATTCTGTTCCCGACAGACTTTTCGCCTAACTCGCGTGTGGCGCTGAAGTACGCTGCCGCATTCGCTCGCACTTCCCAGGGCCGGGTTGTAGTGCTCAATGTGCAGCCCTCAAAGATACCAGGCGACTTATTAATAAAACCTGAAGGTAGTTTCGCCGGAACCGACTCGCAGCTCTTAAACGAACTACGCATAAGTGCTCAAGATATTCTGCGCGATCCCGTTCTGACGAGTGTTGATGTCGAAACTCTCTTTGCTGATGGCGATCCGGCACAGGAGATTGCCAGGACGGCAGTCGATCACGAGATAGATTTGGTGACCGTTGTTACGCGAGGTCGAAAAAAACTGTCGCGTGCCTTCACCGGTTCAATGGCTGAGGAGATCGTGGCTGAGTCGCCGTGCGCCGTTCTGGCGGTGAGGTCCGCACAACGTGATTTCGTAAATCCACTGGACGATCACATCCGACCTGAACTCAAAACAATTATTCTGGCAACCAACTTCCGACCATCCTCTGTTGCTGCAACACTGCTTGCCAGACAAATTGCGAATCATATGGGAGCGGAGCTACACGTTGTTTACGTCATTGGTGATTACCTCGATCAAATATCGGCCATGTTTCCGGAAGGTGGACTAGCAGCTTTGAGACGTTTGAGAGGCTACATCGAAGAACGAATGACGCAGTTTGCCCGTTCAGACGGTTCGCGGACAGTGACTACTCATGTCGATGAAGGACGACCGTACGAGGAAATCGTCAGACGCGCTGCACGAATTGAAGCAGATTTAATTGTGATTGGCACCGCCGTGCATAATTCGTTGTTTGGTGGAACGTTGGTGCTGGGATCGGAAATCGAGCGCGTGATCAGAAATGCGCCGTGCCCGGTTTTGTGTGTGCCGGCGGCGCGAGTAGTAACTCCTTTACCGGCCTTTGTGGCTCAGCCTGTTCCGCAGATGTAGATGATCTGGTCTTTGACTGTTGGTCTTTGGCCTTTGCTCTTTGGCCTTTGAAGTGTGCCTAAAGGAGTGAAAACTCAAACAAAGACCAAATACCAAAGGCCAAGTTACTGCTTAGCTTCGACCTTATCTACTGGCAGGCCTTCCCGTTGCCACTCGTTGAAGCCACCCAACAATGCTGCTGCGTTTGTGATGTTTTTCGTTTTGAGGTTGACCACCGCACCGGCGGACGTATGTTCGTTTGGTCAA
The DNA here is from genome assembly GCA_036006355.1 of Pyrinomonadaceae bacterium. GTDB lineage: Bacteria > Acidobacteriota > Blastocatellia > Pyrinomonadales > Pyrinomonadaceae > PSRF01. The sequence goes on from DASYPT010000148.1 coordinate 12,653, forward strand.
GAGCAGTACGTGACAATGAGCTTGTCCTTTGGCAGCTCATCCAGGTGATTAAGAATTTCTGCGGCTGGAATTAGTTTCGCCCCGGGAATGTGACCTGCGTTGTACATAGCGTCATTCCGGACGTCGAGGATAAAGGCCTCGTGTTTCTTAATGAGATCCTGAAGTTCAATAATAGTTATTCGACGAGCCCCGTCGGCATAAGTCGTCGGCGTTGTGGTGGTGCCGGGCTGCTGGATTCTAGTTACCTTGTTTCCAGCTGCGCTACAGCCAGCAAAAACAATTGCTCCGGAGAGCACGAGTAAAAGAGTCAGGGAATGAGAGCGCATAAAAACCTCCAGGCAACTAACCTAAGCTAATTTGTTACGGTCAGAGATGGTTTGTCAAATGAATTCCTTGAGCATGAGGCATTTTTGGTTCTTCTCTGCGCAATCGCGTTATCCGTACCTCGCCGGTGTCTTCGTGTGTTTAGTGTGATTCGTGGATCGTACTTTCAACCCAATCGAAACCATCCACGAATCACACGAAACACACGAAGACCCGAGGGCAGAGGTCTTCGACGATGCGCAGAGCGTTTCTAACAAAACATAGAGAATGAGGAGATGCATGAGCACCGCGCTCCAAAAATGTTCGCTGATCGTGAATAATGAAGTTTAGAGTGATTGTATGAGTAGTTTCCTCGATCGAAAGAGGATTGTCGTTCTAGCCATACTCGTGGCACTGGCCTTTGGATTCCGTCTCTTCGTAGCTCTCCGACTACCCAATGACACGCCAGACGACGGTCGGGTTTACGCGCAGATTGCGCGAAATGTTCTAGAGCAACACGTCTATTCTCACGAAGAGCAACCACCGTTTACTCCAACTCTAATACGTCTCCCTGGTTATCCATTCTTTCTCGCCGCGGTTTATGCGGTGACCGGACATGGAAACAACACGGCCGTCAGGGTAGTCCAGGCAATTGTCGACACCTTCACGTGTCTCCTAGTCGCGCTCGTAGCTTTTCAATGGACTGAAAATCCCGCGCGGAAATGGAGAGCGGCCTATGCGGCGTTTGTTCTCGCTGCAGCATGTCCGTTTACGACGATTTATGTCGCAACGATCCTGACGGAAGTGCCAACCGGCTTCCTTGCAGTCCTGTTGTGTTTGCTCACAACGCTGGCAATGAAATCAAAGAACAATCGCCGCTCGCTTTTGTTCTGGATACCTGCTGGGTTGGTCGCAGGGTTGGCAGTTTTCTTTCGACCCGACAGCGGTTTGTTTGCTGCAGCCGTTGGACTGACAATCCTTCTATCCGCGCTGACTCGGGAACAGTTTGCTCGGCGATTCACAAAGGCAGTTCTCAGTGCGGCAGTGTTTTCATTTGCTTTTTGTTTGGTGCTGGTTCCCTGGACGATTCGCAATCGCAGAGTGTTCGGAGTGTTCCAGCCGTTGTCTCCGGCGCATGGTGAGATGCCAGGTGAATTTGTGCCTCGCGGCTACTTAATGTGGCTCAGAACATGGCTTGATGATGGCCGTTATATTGGACCAGTCCTGTGGCGTCTCGATACCGCTCCGATAAGTATCGAGGCGTTTCCAAAAAGAGCGTTCGACTCAACTGACGAGCGTGCACGTGTTGAAGACCTGTTGAAGAAATACAACTATCCTGGAGATCTGTTTGAGGGATCGGGCGCTGAGGGCGGTTGGGGTGACGACCAGGGAGATGAATCTTCTGAGGGAGAAAGCGCAGATGAAGAAAATGACGAGGGAGATGAAAATGCATCCGGTCCGGATCAGGGCGATGTTGAGATGACCCCGGAGATTGATGCCGCCTTTGCGCAGATTGCGCGCGAACGAATATCAAGGGCGCCGCTTCGTTATTACGTTAAATTACCTCTACTGCGAGCTCGTTCGTTGTGGTTTGATACTCACTCGCAGTACTACCCATTCGATGGTGAGCTTTTCCCGCTCGAAGATCTCGACTACGACATCGGACAGCAATATTGGTTGCCTCTGTTTGCCGGACTAACGTGGGTCTATACGCTTCTAGGCGTGATCGGTGGTTGGTTTCTATGGAGAACTGGAGGAGAGTCCAGGCATTGGTTGTTGTTGGCTGCGCTGATCATCTTTCTGCGTATCGGGTTTTTCTCGTCACTCGAGAACCCCGAGCCCAGATACGTCGTCGAGGTCTTTCCGTTTCTGTCGATTCTGGGGGGTGTGGCGATCTCGCGCTTTGGAAAGCGCGCTGATCTGATTGCAAGTCCAGACAAAGAAAAAAAGTCAGACAAACAGAACAAGTGAGGAACGGCGGTTTACCCCCGCTGCTTCCCGATCTAATTGGTTGGGGAACAGCGGGGGTAAACCGCCTTCCTCACTTGTTCTGTTCTCTTAGTCGTCTCTTTTCTTATCTGTCTCTGCTCATAGACTTTCTTTCAATTCAGGCGTTGGACTTGGTGATGGCTTCGATGGAAGTTGTTCAGAGGGCGGAATACTAGCTGGGTTCGGTGACTCCGGTGATGAGTGCAGGTGAATTGCTTTCCACGCGTTGCCGACCCGTTTGAACACGAGTGTCATCCTTCCAGCGGCAGTTTCGGGATTGCCTTTGTAGGTTTGAGACTGTGTCCACTGACAAGTCACGACTGCCCCATCGCGGCCGAGCATCGTCACCGACACATCACGCACGTCAAGTTTCACGTCTTTGATTTCCGGATACGAACTCTTGCGGTTCTCACGAACTTGATCCCAACCCTTCGTTACAGAACCGTTGTAGTTAAACAATGAGAGGCGCGGCGAGTTCCAATAGACGTCCGTCACCGCATTAACGTCGGCGTGTCTGATGCCGTCGAGCAAATGATTGAAGGCGGCAACAACACCATCGGATCCTGCCTGTTCTGTACTAACCACGGGCTTCCGCGGAGTTGTCTTTGGCGCGGTCTTAGACACTGCGGGCTTCTCAGTGCTTGTTTGACTGGATGATGTGGGCTTCGGTTGTTGATTCGAATTGGTAGTGCGAGATCTCGATGTCGTCGTCGATGAGTTGCTGTTTTGTCCGATTGTGATTGCGGACCCGATCAAGGAAAAACAGACGACAAGTACTATTCTTGTTAACATGACTCTTGACTCCTTGCCTCCACGATTGGAGAAGCTATGGAAACACAGAACGTCGTGGCAAGCAGTCAGTACCACCTCGCGGTAGCGGGTGGGTGCGAAGCATTTGGATCTCGGTAGTCTTCCTCGCAACTAAATGAGCTTCGCACCCACCCGCTACCGCGAGGTGGTACTGACTGCTTGCCTCCCGACCACATTTTTCCACAACTTCTGGTTTCAGTGGGCGAAATGTTTTTATCAGTCGGGATACTGGTATGCGCGACGAACTCTAATTCCACGGCACGCCGCTCTTGAGTCGTTCCACCGAACAGTCGCGACCTAACAACTCGAAAATCTCAAACATTGATGGTCCGACTGCCTGCCCTGTCAGCATTGTTCTTGATCCGTTGATTAGCAGGCCCGCCTTGACACCGACATCGTCAGCAAACGCTCGTAATGCAGCCTCTGCGGTTTCGGCATTGAATACATCAACGCTACTGAGCCTGTTTCCCAATTCCGGAAGCAACTGCCTAAGACTCGGATCCTTCAGAAGATTCTTTTTGACTGCTGACTCTTCAAAATCAAAGTCATCGGAAAAGTAAGCACGGCCCTGACCAGAGAAGTCCTTGAGTGTGAAATACCGTTGTCGGATGAGATCGACGGTTTTTGCGAACCACTCACGATCTTCATCTTCGTATTCTTCACGCCAAAGTTTGTTTGCTCGTAATTCGTCCTTGACCATCGGCAATAGTTCGTCGAGTGGCATGGTGCGAATGTATTCCGCATTCATCCAGAGCGCCTTGTCGTCAGTCCAGCGACGCGGATCATGCTCGTTGAAGTTGAAGATCGCATTGGCACGGCCGATTCCTTCCAGAGAGAACTCGCGAATGAGTTCGTCTTTCGAAAGAATCTCTTTGCCTCCAGGCGGTGACCACCCCAACAACGCCAGGAAATTTCGGAACGCAGCCGGAACGAAACCGCGATCGCGATATGTTGTAAGGGAAACAACTTCACCGTGTTTTCTTTTCGAGAGCTTCCCTTTGTTTGGCGCGAGAATCAGTGGCAAGTGTGCAAAGGTTGGCACGTGCGCACCAAGAGACTCGTACAGCAACACCTGCTTGTGTGTATTTGTCAGGTGGTCTTGACCGCGGATGACATGAGTTATTCCCATTTCGATGTCATCGATGACCACAGAGAGGTTGTAAAGAGGATTACCTTCTGACCTGAGCAGGACGAGATCTTCGATCTCCGAGTAGCTACGCTCTTGAAGTCCGTAAACAACATCTTCGAATTTCGTTGAACCTTCGATCGGTACTTTCAGACGCACTGCAAACGGTTCGCCGGCAGCTGCTCTGCGATCGGACTCTTCTCGGGACAAATCGCGAAAAGGGTTGCTGCGTTGATCGACGCCTTCCGCTATTTGGACTGCGCGCGCCCTCTCGGCAACGCCCTGCTTTACGTCCTTATCGTCACGTTGTTCTTTCGGAGTGAAGTCTCGATAGGCTTTGTCCTCTGCCAGGAGTCGATACGCTGCGTCGCGATGTTTCAGGGCATTGGCCGATTGAAAGACGATGTCTTCGTCGTAGTCCAGACCGATCCATTCCAGTCCTTCAATGATTGAACGAGTAGATTCTTCCGTAGAGCGCTGCAAGTCAGTGTCTTCGATGCGTAGGAGAAACTTGCCGCCGACGTGCCGTGCGTAGAGCCAGTTGAACAGCGCTGTGCGAGCGGCGCCAATATGCAGGTAGCCGGTTGGTGAAGGAGCAAAACGTACTCGAACAGGCATAACGAAAAAGTCAGTGGTCGGAATAGGTCGAATACGTCATATAGGTCCTATTCTTCACCACTGACCACAAAAAGACTCTGGCGGAGATGACAGGATTCGAACCTGTGAAGGGCTTTTGACCCTTAACGGTTTAGCAAACCGCCGCCTTCAGCCACTCGGCCACATCTCCGTGCCGTTTCAGGCGAGAACCAATTCTAGTCGGCGATCTAAGATTGTCAAGGTAGCCTTAACGTCCGATATGCTTCAGCTTGTCGGGACGTGGGATTGAGAGTCTGATGGGATCATAAGGGCCTTCACCCGAACACTCGACAAACTAAAGTTCGTCGGACATCGGAAGCGTTATAGAATCCCAACGTGTCAAAGTTTAGAGTATCACGCAGACAATTCTTGCGAGGTGCACTCGCAGTGCCGCTTGTTGGAGTTTCCGCCGCGTCCGCTTACGCAACACTTATCGAACCCTACAATTATCTGGTCTCACAAACTGACATCTACCTCAAGAACCTTCCCGTGCGTTTTGAAAACTATCGCATCACCCAACTGACAGACATTCATCACAGCCGAATACTTGGGATTGAAGAAGTGAGGCGAGTTGTTCAGCTGGCACAACAAACCAAGCCAGACATATTTGTGTTAACGGGAGACTACTCAACTTCCTATCGTCGTTACATCGAACCGTGCGCCGAAGCTCTCGGCTCTTTAAGTGCGCCCGATGGCGTTTGGGCAGTGCTTGGTAATCATGATCATTACACGGACCCGGAGTTAACAACCTGGGCACTGGAGCGTCAGCACATCACTGTTTTGAAAAATCAGAACACAAATCTGAAGAGAGGACCTGACACCCTACAACTCTCCGGCATTGACGACTGGACATGGAATGCCACCGATTGGACCAAAGCATTTGCAGGTCTCAATAAAGCTGTGCCCACAATTTTGCTTTCGCACCAACCAAACGTTTTAGAGTTTGAACAGACTCAGAAGATGTCACTAATTCTAAGTGGTCACACACATGGCGGGCAGATCAACCTTCCATGGCTGGGCACTCCGGCAAGGTTCGCCACAAAAGATCTCAGGTTCGCGCAAGGATTGTTTCGTCACAACGACGTACAGCTTTACGTTTCGAGTGGAACGGGAGTGATTGGTTTGCCGATAAGGTTTGGTGTAAGACCGGAGATTGCCGTGTTGCGTTTGAAACGAGCCGTTTAAGCCGCGAAGCTCGCTGGCCGTGGTGCTTTTTTCAACTGCACCGGCAGCTGCGGAGCACAGCAGATTTTTTCGAGTCGATTTTTATCTCGCTGCATCTCAGGATTATTAGCCAGCCAATCTCGAACCTCCGCAAAGATTCTTGCCGCGTGCGCATCAGGTGGTTCGACGAGTTTGTAGTTCATCCACTTACCTTCGCGACGTGCGGATACCAACCCGGCCCGACGCAAGTAAGCGAGGTGTCGCGATATCTTCGGCTGGTTTGTTTTCAACACTTCAACGAAAAAACAAACACAGACTTCGTCGTCGCCAATCAGGTGAATGATGCGTAGCCGCGTTCGATCGGCAAGAGCCTTGAAGAACAGTTCAATGCTGTAGTCTTTGTTGACCATGCTGTCTCGTTAAAGATACGACCTTATTTAGTTTTGAGTTCCTTCGCTGTCGGCTCCAGTTACAACGCTTCGGCGCTCGAGCAATACGGTATCGCGCCAGACCCCATGGAGCTTCGCGATTCTTTCTCTTCGACCGACCTCGCGAAATCCGCTGCGCCGGTGAAGAGCGATGCTCGCTTCATTCTCAGGGAAAATACTTGCCTGCAGTGTCCAAACACCGTGTGCTTCAGATTCTGCAATGAGCGCTTCGAGTAGAACGCGACCAAATCCATGTCCCTGAGATTCGGTTGCCACATATACACTGACCTCAGCAACACCGGCGTAGACCTCGCGAGCCGACACCTTACTCAAAGCAGCCCATCCTCGAACCTTTTCCTCTACAGTCAGAACCAACCTTGCAAAAGGCAGGTGACCAACGTTCCAGCGCTCCCACGCGGGCACTTCAGTTTCAAATGTTGCCTGACCAGATTCGATTCCCTGGAGATAGATACGCCTCACGTCCTCCCAATCCGCAACCTCCAACGACCTTAGTGCATACATTTGCCTTGACATATATGAATGGCCAGCCTTAAAGTTCTGCTCATATTCGCTAAAGCGAATGTAACTATAGTGAGGTGAATCATGGAAAACAAGACCCGAACGGAAGTGAAGGCGTTAAAAGCTCATATCGCGATTAACGTTTCAGATGTGAGTCAAAGCACTGAGTTCTATCGCAAGATGCTTGGTCTGGAACCCTGTAAAGTCCGCACCGGATACGCAAAGTTCGATGTTCAGAATCCGCCGTTGAACCTGACGTTGAACGAACGTAAAGGGGTCACCGCCGGCGCTCTATCGCATTTGGGGATTCAAGTGAACTCGACGGACGACGTAACGACTATACGGCAAACCTGGATCGACGCCGGGCTGATAACTCGCGATGAGATGCAGACAAACTGTTGTTATGCGATTCAAGACAAAACCTGGGTTGAAGATCCGGATGGCAATCAGTGGGAAGTATTTGTCGTACTCGAAGACAACTTAGCGGCAAGTGCGGTCTGCTGCACGAGTGATTCTGCTGAACCGATCTCGATTGCGAGATAACAGGTCAGGAGCAGTCGGCAGGAGCAGGTGAGTCAGCAGGAGCAGGTGAAGTTGGCAGGAGCAGGTGCAGTCGGCAGGAGCAGGTGCAGTCGGCAGGAGCATAGGGACCTTGAAAAAAATGTTGACTCTCACGCGAACAGGTACGTAGCCTTCGCTGCTCCTGCTCCTGCTCCTGCTCCTGCTCCTGCTCCTGCTCCTGCTCCTGCTCCTGCTCCCGCTAACTTTCCCATTGACAACCCGACTCGGGCAGAGTACTTTGTATTGCCAAGTAGCACGTGGTTGTGCGGGAGCGTGCGGTAGTAAAAACCAATGTATGCGGTACAATGCGCCCACAATGAGTCTTCTTGAGAGTATTAACTCACCTTCAGATCTTCGTAACCTTCAACCAGAACAACTTCAAACAGTCGCCGATGAGATTCGGACTTACATCATCGAGACTATGTCTCGGGTAGGAGGTCACACCGGTGCTTCACTTGGTGCTGTCGAATTGGCCGTTGCACTACATTACGCTTTCGACACGCCAACCGACAGACTGGTTTGGGACGTCGGTCATCAGGCCTATGCGCACAAGATTCTCACCGGTCGTCGCGAATTGCTACCAACGATCAAGTCGTATGGAGGCATCAGCGGCTTTTTGCGTCGAGATGAGTCTGAGTACGACACGTTCGGCGCAGGGCACGCTTCAACTTCGCTCTCTGCTGCATTGGGAATGGCGATAGCACGGGATCGAAAGGGAGAAGATCACCACGTAGTTGCATTGATTGGCGATGCATCGCTTGCGGGCGGCATGGCGATGGAGGCGATCAATCAGGCAGGTCATCTTAAGAGCAGGTTGATCGTCGTGCTGAACGACAACGAAATGTCGATTGCGCCAGCTGTGGGTGCGTTAACCGGATACCTGAACAGAATTCGCGGTGCGCACGGCTATCATCGATTCAAGGATGAAGTTGAAGAGAAACTGTTAGCAATACCTTCAGTTGGCGAGCGCCTGCATCACGCGGCGAAGACTATGAAGGACGTGATCGCAGCGGCTGTTCTGCCAGGTGCGCTCGTGAGTGAGCTTGGGTTCAAGTACATCGGTTATGTTGATGGTCACAATCCACGCGCTCTTGTTGCAGCGCTGCGCGAAGCCAAGCAGATAAAAGACGGGCCCGTCATCGTTCATGCCCTGACAATGAAAGGAAAAGGTTTTCCCCAGGCTGAATCTGATTACTATCGCTGGCACGCCACCGGTCCTTTCGATCTGCAAACCGGAAAACCAATCAAGAGTCCGAGCAAGACGCCCACTTACACAACTGTTTTTGGCAACACGCTATGCGAATTGATGGAAAAGGATTCGAAGGTGGTCGCGTTAACTGCGGCGATGCCGGATGGAACGGGCGTTTGCTCCGCCCTTGAAAAGTTTCCGGATCGTTCGTTCGACGTTGGAATAGCCGAACAACATTGTGTGACCTTTGCTGCCGGAATGTCGTGTGAAGGCTTAAAGCCTGTTTGTGCAATTTACTCAACGTTCCTTCAGCGTGGTTTCGATCAAGTGGTCCACGACGTTTGTATACAGGATTTGAATGTCAAGTTCTGTTTGGACCGCGGCGGCATTGCCGGTGGCGATGGCCAAACACATCATGGCTTGTTGGATATTGCGTATCTCCGGGGAGTGCCCAACATCATCCTCATGGCCCCGAAGGACGAAGGCGAGATGCGCGACATGTTGTTAACAATGCTTGAGCATCATGGTCCGGCTGCCATGAGATATCCGCGCGGCAATGGAATCGGCGTAGACATAAGTCGCGAACCGGAAATCCTGGAGATTGGTAAAGCTGAACTGCTCCGGGATGGCGGCGAGGTTGCGATCATCGCCTATGGTTCTATGGTTCACCCATCACTTGCTGCTGCTGAGAACCTGGCTAAAGATGGAATTGAAACCACCGTGATAAATGCAAGGTTTGTCAAACCATTGGATGCTCCGTTGATTTTGGCCCTTGCTCGCACCAAGCGACTTCTGGTCACAGTCGAAGAGGCCTACCTCGCTGGTGGTTTTGGTGCGGCCATTCTGGAATTACTCGAAGAGAACGGACTCCAGGACAAAGTCAGAGTCGTTCGCATGGGTGTTCCCGATCGCTTGATTACTCACGGAGACCCCAAACTCCTCCTCGCCAAGTACGGGCTTGATGCGGACGGGATCTACAACCGCGTCCGAGAAAGTATTGAAGTGTTGGACGAACGTCGCGCAAAGCCACAACGGGTCGTTTCTTAAAGGATGAAGGATGAAGGCGGAAGGATGAAAGTTTGTTCTTCGTACTTTGTGCTTTATTCTTTGAGTTTTGCTTTGGGCTAGTGCACGCAAAGAACCCAAGTACAAAGTACGAAGAACAAACTTTCATCCTTCCGCCTTCATTCCTCATCCTTAGCTATGGCTCGATCTTCGATTTTTCTTGTGAAACGCTTACATCGGAGTGTCCGCCGCGCGGGTGTATTAAACCGACGCGTAGCCTTCCTGCACCAAATGAGTAATGATGAACTGAACCGTCTCAGATAATCGACACCATTCCTATCAAAAACCGCAGAGAATTCACGCCTCCAGCTGTGGCCTCGTGCTTGCAACATCCCAGGATGCTCCCAACCTCGACTTACTGGAGAAGCAATGGAGACGGAAAAATCTCTGGAGGCACAACCAGAAACAACTTCAGCCGTTGATGAGCCTCACTTTGAGGAGGCATGGACGGTCCTCGCTGCGCGACCTGTCGTTCCTCTGAAACAAGTTGAGTCACGTCAAGGTGTACGCGGAACGCTGAAGCTCACAGCGGCCTTCCTGGGTGCAGGTGTGCTCGGTGTTGTCGTAGGTTTGGCTTCAATTCGATTTCGACAACTGCCTGCGACGAATACGGCAAACGACGTTTCTGTACCGAATGACTCGACGCAGAATGCTGAGGATCAGCCGTCCACCACAGAGCAAACTGCGATTGAGCCAGAGGTAGAAGCCGCTCCTGTAAAGGCGCCCTCGCGCTTAACCGAAACCTCGAAACGTCGCCAAAACGACGCTGTGCAGGTGGTACCAGATAGTGAGAGCAATTCTTCGAGTGCTCAACCGCAATTAGCTGATGAGTGGCAAGAGCGCCGACCGAGGCGTACAACGATTCGCCGTCAACGTCGTGAGATCGACGACCTCCATCATCGCGATCTGCTGAGGATCCAGGAAATTTTTGAAGGACGCCGACCGCGAAATTGAACGAAAACGTCCGATATGCTTTAGCTTGTCGTGAGGTGACAAACAGCCAGGTCGATTTCAAAGGATCGTCCGTTTCGGTGACGTCACGACAAGCTAAAGCATATCGGACATCAAGCATTGCATTGAAACTACAATGATCAACATATTGACGTATCTTTAAACGGATGGCATCATCGGCCCCAAGCGATTTGGGTCGTCCCAAGACTAGTTGAATATCGCTTGCCTCGATCGATCTCACTAATAGGTAAATCCCCGACTATCTTTTGAACGGTTCAGTATTTCGCGCAGTGCGGCGCGAGGAAATGGTGAATCTGTATGACCAGACAAGTGTTTCGGGAGCGGGAGTGTGTTCACCGAGACGAGGGTGCCAACGGCGAATTCTATAATGGCGTCTTTTATGTTCAGGCTTTACAACGACTCAGAGTTGATGAAGCGGTGCAGCTTGCCAGCAAGGTCAGTTCATTCTTTTGGGCTGATGCCCCACACATTCTGGTCTGGCTTTGCAATGATTGCGCTGCCGAGCTGCGATTAACCGATACTCCACGCGCATTGACTCACGCGTCGCGACGCCAGGCATGATTATCAGGAGCAGTAGGCAGGAGCAGTAGGCAGGAGCAGGCGCAGGTGCCGGTTCTCCTCGAAAAAAGAATTTGATCGTACCCGCATAGACAACTAGCCTCTGCTCCTGCTCCTGCTCCTGCTCCTGCTCCTGCTCCTGCTCCTGCTCTCGCAATAGCTACTCAACTTTCCTTTGTTATAAAGTGCTCGCACCTTGAACCGCGAGCGTATCGATAAGTTGCTTGTTGAGCGCGGCTTCGCTGAGTCCAGAACCAGAGCGCAGGCGATGGTCATGGCCGGCGTGGTACTCGTCAACGATCAACGTGTTGACAAGCCTTCCGAACAGTTTCCCTTTAGCGCTGAAATCCGAATCAAACACGGCGAGGATCCAACCGGGCGTTTTGTTGGCCGCGGTGGAATAAAACTCGAGGCAGCATTGCAGACGTTTCAAATGGACGTCACCGGCTGGACGTGTATCGATGTTGGTGCATCAACCGGAGGCTTTACGGATTGTCTCCTGCAACACGGCGCGGCAACGGTTTACGCGATTGACGTTGGTCACAATCAAATTGACTGGCGCTTGCGAAATGATGATCGGGTAGTAGTTCGAGAAGGAGTAAATGCTCGATATCTTCGACCGGAAGACTTTGAAGTTCGATTCGATTTGGCTGTTATCGATGTCTCATTTATTTCTGTGACGAAGGTCCTGCCGGCCGTCGTTGGGTTGGTAAAAGCTGATGGCAAGCTTGTAGTGCTGATCAAACCCCAGTTTGAAGTTGGCAAAGGCGAGGTGGGCAGTGGTGGAATAGTGCGAGATGCTGAGAAGCGAGCGCGTGTTGTTCAGGAAGTGAATCAATGCGCGGCGGATCTGGGTCTTAAAAATTTTGGCGTGATTGAATCGCCGATCCAAGGGGCAGAAGGAAATATTGAGTTTTTGGCGGTGTATTTGGTTAGTGGTCAGTAGTCAGTGGTCAGGTGGTCAATTGTCGGTTCTAAGTGGATAGTGGTCGGCCTATACCACTGACTACTGACGACAAACCACCTTTCACTTCGTTGACACTAAAAAGCGCGGCCGCTTATCCTCACCGCACTATTTTTCAAACCCATGTCATCGATTAAGCGCATTGGAATCGTCCTAAAACCGCATCAACACGATGCGTTAAAGACAATCTGCGACCTCACACTGTGGTTATCTGAACGACAAATCGAAGTAGTTGGTGGTCCAGACGTCGAGCGCGAACGAGTCGAACACCAGACCGGCTGCGCAGTCAAAGAAGTTCCAACCGAAAAACTCGCCGCGTCAGTTGACCTGATTCTCGTTTTGGGTGGTGACGGGACAATGATCGCCACGGCGAGAATGATCGAGGATCTGGAGGTTCCAGTACTGGGTATTAACTACGGCGGCCTTGGTTATCTGACGGAGTTTCGGATTGAAGAACTCTACTCCGCATTGGGCTCCATATTGGACGGTAATTATCGCCTCGATAAGCGAGTCATGTTGCGAACGCTCCATCAACGCGGCGACGAAGTCATCAATCGCAATCGTGTCTTGAACGACGTGGTAATCAACAAGTCGGCTCTGGCGAGAATCATTGAGATTGATGTCTATCTTAACGATCAATTTGTGAATTCATTCCGAGCGGATGGTTTGATTGTCTCTACGCCGACAGGTTCAACTGCTTACAATCTCTCCGCAGGCGGACCGGTGATTTTTCCTTCCATGAATGCGATTGTAATCACTCCGATCTGTCCGTTCACTTTGTCTAATCGCCCTATTGTCGTTCCCGACGACGCGGTCATCGAATTGCGACTCAAAACTGACCAGGAAGATGTCGCTCTAACGCTTGATGGTCAGGTTGGTTTTCCTTTGAAAATTGGTGATCGGGTCGTAATTCAAAAGAGTCGAACTACTTTCAATCTCATTCAGCCCAGCAATCGAAACTACTTTGACGTTCTGCGCGACAAGCTGCGATGGGGACGATGAACCAGTCATCGGTCAGTGGTCAGTAGTATAGGACCTATTCGACGTATCGGACCTATTCCACTGACAACTGACAACCTAATAGCCATGAATAAACCTGACTCAGCTGTATCCAAAACTGGACGACCCTGGTACAAGCCATCACTCACCACCCAAATCTTAATTGGACTCGTTCTCGGTGGAGTGCTTGGTTATATCAGCCCAGATTGGGGCAACAAGGTCTACTTCCTTCGTGACATTTTTCTCAACCTGATCAAGTCGATTATCGCGCCGTTAGTGTTTTCAACGCTTGTAGTCGGAATTGCTGGTGGCGGAGATCTCAAAAAAGTCGGTCGGATGGGTGTGAAAGCGCTCCTCTATTTTGAAGTGGTCACCACGATTGCTTTGTTCATCGGACTCGCCGTCGTCAATATCATCAAACCTGGATACGGAGTCTCACTGGCCGCCAACGCAGCCGAGGTTGGGCAACAACTCGGGCAGGCACATCCAAAAACACTGGTTGAGACACTAGTTCATATCTTTCCTGCAAGCATCGTCGACGCAATGGTGCGGGGTGACGTGCTCCAAATTGTCGCCTTCTCAGTTTTGTTTGCAATGGCTGTTTCGGCGATGGGGGCGAAGGGACTGCCAATACTAAACTTCTGCGAGAGCCTATCGCAGGTAATGTTCAAGTTCACCGGATACGTGATGATGTTCGCGCCTGTTGGTGTTGGCGCTGCGATGGCGCACACGGTTGGCACCAAAGGTTTGGGAGTCCTGTTGAATCTAGCGAAGCTAATCGGCTCTCTTTATCTTGCGCTCGCCATCTTTGTAGTAGTCGTGCTCGGTGCAGTTGCGATCATTGCGCGCATTCCGATCAAACAATTCCTCAAAGCCGTGCGCGAACCGTTTGTTATCGCCTTTGCAACAACTAGTAGTGAGTCGGCATTGCCGAAGGCAATGGAAGCAATGGAACGACTCGGAGTCCCAGCGCGTATTGTTGGTTTTGTAATGCCCACGGGGTACAGCTTCAACCTTGATGGGACAACGCTGTACCTGGCAATGGCTTCAGTGTTTGTTGCGCAGGCCGCGGAGACGGTTACAGGACAGCACATGGGCCTGGGTCAGCAGTTGGTAATGATGTTGACCTTGATGCTGACTTCGAAAGGTGTTGCTGCCGTACCTCGAGCAGCATTGGTGATCTTACTGGCAACACTTCACACGTTTAATCTTCCGATTGAGGGCGTCGCGATCATTTTTGGAATCGATGAACTAATGGACATGGGTCGCACCTCAGTCAATGTGTTGGGCAACTGCATGGCGACTGCTGTGGTGGCACGTTGGGAAGGTGAATTTGATGATGAGCGCGCGAAAGTGTTTGGAACTCGAGCCGAGGCGAAGTTGGATTTGAAGCACGGCGAGCCTGCATTTGCATCAGCGGCAGCAGAAGGTGAGTGATGGCGTTGTACGATAGGCTGTTAGCCTGTCGTGGTTTGTCTGCGGGGTCTTATTGCACCAATATGGCTCAGAGCGCAACGACAGGCTGACAGCCCGTCGTACCTATGAACGGCAATCAAACTTTAACGACTTGGAACAGGATTGGCACTGAAGGAGTCTAGTTTTAGCTCCCAGGTGAACTGAAATGGTTTTACCCCTTTACGACGACAATTCAGATCGGACCATTACTCCGTACGTCAACTACGCGATCATCGCTGCAAACATCTTAGTCTTCGTTTTTCTCCAGCAGCTCGGTTCGAATGACCACTTCACTTATGCGTTTTCAACGGTGCCGCTCGAGATCATCACTGGCCACGATGTAGTAACGCCCGCGCGGGTTTTAGTTCATCCGGTGACCGGTCAAAAGCTGGTCGTACCCGGTCTGGGAGAAACACCTTTCTCGGTTTACATCACCCTCTTCACTTCGATGTTTATGCACGGTGGCATCGCACATATTGCAGGGAACATGCTCTTCCTCTGGATCTTTGGCGACAACATCGAAGATCGGCTGGGCCACGTTCGCTACGTGTTCTTCTATCTTATTTCGGGCCTAATCGCTTCGCTGGCTCACGTGCTAACAACAGCGGCATTCGCGACAGACCAAAGCAGTTTGTTGGTTCCGAGTCTGGGAGCGTCAGGCGCGATCTCGGGAGTTCTGGGTGGCTATATCTTACTTTACCCGAAACGTCGCGTTACCGTGATCCTCTTCCGATTCTTAACTGACGTTCCAGCCTACGTAGCGATAGGGTTGTGGTTTGTATTTCAATTGATCAGTGGCTTGGGAATGTTGGGCGGTGGGTCGCAGCAAGGAGGAGTTGCTTATGCGGCACACGTTGGTGGCTTCATCGCCGGGCTCGTATTAATCAAAGTTTTTGAGATCGGACGGAATCAGGCGCCGCGGCCTTATGGGCCGGGGGGTTGGTAGCCGTGGGCAGGAGCAGGTATAGGTCTTATAGGTCTCATTGGTCCTATAATCCCTGAACCAACAACATGAGTAGCAGCACAGAATTACCTCCAGTTAACCAGCAAGGTTTGGAGATCTGCTCCACGCCTCGCGCCGAAATGAATCTGTTTCCGCTTGATACCTTTCCTTACGAGTTCCCTGGGAAAGAGATTCGAATCGATTTTGAGATCACTGAGTTCACCGCCGTCTGTCCTTTCTCCGACTTTCCAGACTTCGCGACAATTCGCATCGAATACGTGCCGAACGAACGGTGTATTGAGTTGAAGAGTTTGAAGCTCTACATCAACTCATTCAGGAACATCAAAGTTTTCCACGAGCATGTAATCAACATCATTCTTGAAGACTTTGTCGCTGCTTGTGATCCACTCCGAGTTGAGATGGAAGGCGATTTTCATGTCCGAGGAAATATCAAGACGATCGTTCGGGCGAGCTACAGCAGGAAATAGGAGGAGTAGGCAGGAGCAGGAGCAGGAATAGGTCGAATAGGACTCATCGGAACTATTTCCTGCTGCGCGCTGGTAGATCTATCATAAGGTTCATTATGTCAGTAACGAGCGAAAGAATACTTGAGCAGGTTCTGGCTCTTCCTATAGCGGAGCGCGCAGAGTTGCTCGAAAGGCTGCTGGCAAGTTTCCAGGCCCCATCTGATTCTGAATTAGATCGACGTTGGTTGCAGGAAGCACAGGACCGCCTGGCAGCCTTTGACCGAGGAGAACTGACCTCGGTCGAGGCCAACGAAGTTTTTGAGAAAATGAAACAGCAAAAAACATGAAGGTTGAGTTCCTCACACCGGCACAAAGAGAATTCGAACAGATTGTCAGATACTACGATCAGCAGCGTGAAGGCTTAGGTAATCAATTCATCATTGAGTTCCGCAGAACTGTAAGACGCATTGAGAACTTTCCTACTGCGTGGTCCGCTATGTCATCTGATGTTCGCCGATGTCAAGTTCACCGCTTTCCTTACAGTGTCATCTACTCAGTTCGTAATGAGGGGATACTTATCGCTGCAATTCAACATCACAATCGGCATCCGGATCACTGGCGCAATCGGCTAGTCTAGTTATGGAGTTTTTCAGCGGCAGACTAATCGATTCACCTATCATGTTTATCGTGATTTGTGTTGGCGCGATATTGTTGCTGGTCGTCCTTAAACGTGTGGTCCGGTGGACAATCAAATTGATAACCGTCCTGTTGCTCATTTCTGCCTTCATCGCGATTGCTCTCATTGGTTACTGGCAGAATTGGTATTCATTAACCTCCGCGCACGAACCGCGCCCGGCTCCCACGCGACGCGGCACTCCAGCCCAGCACTAACATGGCCGAAACCGATACCGATGCTGCTGATCAATTTGACGCGTCTGTAGACACGGCCAAACTCAACGAAAGCCTGCCCGGCTTATGGAAACGTTACCGTAAACTTCCTCGAAACGTTTTTGCCATCAGTCTTGTTTCTCTCCTGAACGATGCATCAAGTGAAATCATTTATCCGCTTCTGCCGATATTCATTTCTTCCTCACTGGGAGCTTCAGCGCGTGCTATAGGAGTCATCGAAGGAACTGCCGAATCAATTTCAAGTCTGCTTAAACTTTTTGCAGGCTACCTCAGCGATCGGTGGCGACAACGGAAACTGCTGGTGGTCTCCGGCTACGCACTAGCTGCGTTGGCTCGCCCGTTACTGGCATTCGCAACGACGTGGCACAACGTTTTGGCAATTCGACTCACCGATCGTATCGGTAAAGGCGTTCGCACCGCTCCGCGAGACGCGATGATCGCAGACGCGGTGGACGTCGATCAACGCGGTATCGCTTTTGGATTTCATCGCGCAATGGATCATGGCGGAGCTGTAATCGGACCTCTGATTGGATTCCTGCTTGTTTATTTTTTGATTAGCAATCGTGATGCTCCATCGCGCGCAGAGTTCAAATGGGTTTTCCTTTGGGCTGCTGTGCCGGCAATCGCGGCGGTGCTGGTTGCGATGTTCTTTATGCGCGAGTCGCAACTTGGCGCCGCTGAACCAGCCGGACCTCGAAGTCTGTCATTGCGTGGCTTTGATGGTAACTTCAAACGCTTCTTACTGATCCTTGCGCTATTCACTCTATCGAACTCGACAGACGGATTCCTGATTCTGCGAGCGCGCAGCGTCGGAGTGTCAATTCCCGACTCGTTATTACTTTGGGCCGCGCACCATGCAATGAAGGTGCTTAGTTCGTTATGGGGTGGCGACCTCTCCGATCGATTAGGCCGCAAACGCTTGATTGTTTCCGGCTGGATTCTCTATGCGGCCGTGTATGCTGGATTTGCTTTCGCAGCTCATCAGATCTCGATTTGGGTTTTATTTCTCGTCTATGGGATTTACTTTGGACTAGCCGAAGGGGCAGAGAAAGCTTTAGTCGCAGATCTCGTTCAGCCTGCACAACGAGGTACAGCGTACGGCCTTTACAATCTTGCCTTCGGCATTACGGTGTTTCCTGCTTCACTTTTGATGGGTATCATCTGGGATTGGAAGGGGCCGACAACCGCATTCCTCTTAAGTGCAGCTTTGGGCGCAACAGCGGCCTTGTTGCTGTTACTTCTTGTGAAAACTAATTCGCAGGACCTTCGGTTCTCCCCGACACCTGCGGAGTAGTGCGAAAAGGAGAGTTGTATGTCACGTCGTCATGTTCTAACTCCACACCCGGGTTTGGCAACGGGCCTTGGCTACTACTTGAGCGGCATGGAAGAAGTTCGTGAACAGGTACGCGCTGCCGTGAAAGATCTAGACGTAGAACACATAAGTAAACCCGCATTTCTCGGCGCACATTCAATCGGTGCTTTGGTGCTGCACATTGGAGAAGCGGAATGGTGGTGGATGAAATGCAACGTTGCTGGTCATCAACTGACTCCTGAAGACGCCCAGGCTCCTTATTGGGACGTTCTGGAGAATCCGGAAGGGTTTGCGAATAAGGGCTACACTGCTGAGTTCTGTCTGCAGGAAGTGGACAAGATTCGCAATCAGACACGCGACATACTTTTTGGTCATTCTGACAAGGATCTCGATCAGACCGTGAATGTCAAACGTCAAGGCGAAATACAGGAAATCAGTATCCGCTGGATTCTTCATCATCTGATCGATCACGAGGCGCAACACAAAGGGCAGATATTGATGTTGAAGAGGTTGATGGTTAAGTGATTAGCATTGTGCTTGGTACTTTGTGCTTTGTTTGTGAGGTAGTGAGACAAAGTTGGATGCAGTCAGTACCACCTCGCGACAGCGGGTGGGTGCGCAGCCAAAAACTCTCGACCAAACAGGCTACGCACCCACCCGCTATCGCGAGGTGGTACTGACTGCATCCAAGTTTGGTTCATATACAACCAAGCACCAAATACTAAGCTCAAAGTACAAAGCACAAAGTTCGAAAGAGATGACGAATTACGAAGTTGTTAAAACACCTCACGACTTAAGCCGCGCAATTGAAACTCTCACAAACCAACCGGTTGTTGGTCTGGATACGGAAACAACCGATCTTGATCCCTATACGTCGCGGTTGCGCTTAATCCAACTCGCCGCTCCCGACAAAGTTTACATCTTCGATCTCGATGCGTTTCGAAATGGCGACTTGTCAAAAACTGAAGCGCTGGCTCCGCTTCGTCACATGCTGGAAGCGCAGCGTCCTATCAAAATCGCGCACAACTCAAAATTCGACGCCAAGTTTATCAAGCACAACCTGGGGGTTGATCTTGGCGGACTCTTTGACACGCTGCTTGCCAGCCAGCTCGTGGGAGCTGGTGATATCGAGGAACGTCATGGTCTGGAATCGGTTGCAACTCGTTACTTAAACGAAGCAGTAGATAAAACTGAGCGTCTGAGTAATTGGGACTTTGAATTATCAGAATCTCAACTTGAATACGCTGCTCGCGATGCCGCAGTACTTTTGCCGCTTCGTGAACGACTGATCGAACGCTTGAGGGCTGAGTCGCTCGTGAAAGTGGCACAACTCGAGTTTGAGTGCGTCATGACGGTTGTTGATATTGAGTTAGCCGGCTTCTACATGCACAAGGATCGCTGGCTCGATCAGTTGGCAATCGTCCAAAAAAGACAAGCGGAACTCGCAGAACAGCTGCAGGACGTTCTCGCGGAGGAGTCGTCGCAGGGGTCGTTATTTGGCGGACCGCAACGCAATGAAATCAATTTGGATTCTCATCAGCAGTTGACCCAGGCTTTGAATCGTCTGGGCATTCCTGTTCCTGATTCGACCCGCAATTGGAAACTCCAGCCCCTGGCAGCGCAGTATCCGGTTATCGCAACGTTGCTGGAATACCGAACCGTGCAGAAGGCCTTGACGAGTTATGGCCAGAACATGATTGAGCTGATCAATCCTGTAACTAAGCGCTTGCATGCCGACTTCAGACAGATTGGAGCGCCAACAGGTCGATTCGCCTGCACCAATCCAAACATTCAACAGGTGCCTCATGCAGTTGAGTACCGGCGTTGCTTCAGCGGACATCCTGAGGGTCGAAGATTAGTAATCGCAGACTACTCGCAAATTGAGTTGCGAATCCTGGCGGAGTTCTCCGGTGACCAGGGTTTTATTGATGCGTTCAATTCCGGCGCAGATTTACACCGGGTCACAGCATCGCAAGTCTTTAATGCGTCACTCGATCAAGTTACTAAAGAGCAACGGGACTTTGCCAAGCGATTGAACTTCGGCGTGGTTTATGGAATCGGCGCGCAACGGTTTGCACTAATGACAGGACTTAGCCAGTCTGAGGCTGAGAATGTTTTGCGAAAGTACTTCGGAACATATCGCCAACTAGACACCTATCTACGCGAAGCTGCGAATCGAGCTGTCAACGACAGACAGGCACGCACGGCTTCGGGACGTCTGGTTCGCTTTCGTTACGACGAGAATGATCGTCAACAGATTTCCATGACTCAGCGAAACGGAAAGAACACACCGATTCAGGGAACGAGCGCCGACATTCTGAAACGAGCACTTAAGCTGTTGAAGGATGAACTGAAAGATTCATCAGCGCAGATAGTGAATATCGTTCACGATGAAGTTGTGGTTGAGGCGGATGCGACCGAGGCGGGAGAGATTGCGACAAAGGTCGAACGCGTCATGTGTGCGGCTGGTGAAGAATATTTGAAGACAGTACCTGTCAAAGTTGAAACTGAGATTGCAGACGAATGGGTGAAGTAGATTTCAAATTGAAGATTTAAGATTTCAGATTTACTGAGACACTCCAGAATAGCGCAGTTGGGAAAGGGGCAAGCGACCAAACACAAATCGAAACCAACAAGACCCCGAGCGCGCCCCCGCCGGTTCAAGAGCCAAAATTTCAACAGGTCACAAAAAGCTTAGGTTGTGGCCTTTGATCTGCGGGGGCGCGCTCGGGGCCTCATTGGTTTTGATTTGTGTTTGGTCGCTTGCCCCCTTCCCAACTGCGCTTTCAATATCGGTTTGTGTTTGCGCCGCTTACCCCCTTCCCAACTGCGCTAATTTGGGTGATTTGGATAACTCGTCTCTAGTCGGCAGTGCGCCTTCGCCAAAGCATATAAACCGGAATCCCTGTAAACACCAACAAGTATCCAATCCCTGATGTTGATGGCGCCAGGTAAGCTAGGTCCACAATGAATAACGCTGCCAACACGATATAGATCAACGGCACAATCGGGTAACCAAATGTTCGATACGGCCGCTCAATCTCCGGCGCCTTTCGTCGCATCACCATCACAGCGCCAACCATCAACGCATAGAAAATCAAATCAGCCGAGACAATGTACTCGAGTAGTTGCGTGTAAACATTCCCGAATGTGTTTGCGCCACTTTGTGGATTGATGGTGACTGTACGCGGCAACACGAGAAACGCCGCCCACAATCCCTGGGTAATTAGAGCGACTGCTGGAACGTGGTGACTGTTGACACTTCCAACGCGTTTGAAGAACAAACCATCGCGGGCCATCGCGTAGTAGACGCGCGCGCCGGCCAGAATCAGTCCGTTGTTACAGCCAAACGTGGAAATCATGATTGCCACGGCCATGATGATGGTGCCGCTTGGCCCAAGAGCCGCTTGCATCACGGCTGTTGCCACCCGATTCTGCGGAGCGTTTTGAATTCCCGTGAGCGGAAGCGTTACGACGTAGGCTAGGTTTGCCAGAAGGTAAAGGCCAACCACTAGTCCACATCCAATCAACAATGATCGAGGCAGATTTCTTCCCGGTTCTCGTACTTCACCGGCAGTGAACGTTACGTTGTTCCACGCTGATTGCGCGAACAACGGTCCAACCATCGCTCGTCCGACTAACATGACAAGCGCGAGCACTAGAAGTCCCTGCGCGGACGGCTCGAATCCAACCAGCGACGAAGTCGGATGCCAGCCATTCTCCCACGGCTTCCACCATGAAGATGTGTATGCCGCGCTGCTGTGATTCCAGCCGAGTACTAATCCGATGACGATCAATCCCAACAACGCGGCAGTCTTTGTGAATGTGAATGCGTTCTGAATCATTCGACCTGTTTGCAGCCCGCGAGTGTTGATGAACGTGAGAAATAGAATCATGACCACGGCGAGTAGTTGTTGAGTTGAAACACTGACGGCGTATCCGTTGAATGACACAGATCCGAGTTTGAAAGGCTTGAGAATCGTCAAAGGCCCAATCAAATATCTTTCGGCTGATATTGAATCGGTTAGAACTCCAGTGAAGTTTGCAAACGCGACGGCTACGGCGGCGACCGTTCCGCTCTGAATGATTAAAAAGAGGCCCCAGCCGAATAGGAATCCGATCGATGGGCCATATGCTTCTCGCAGGAAGACGTACTGACCCCCCACGCGCGGCCACATGGCGGCGAGCTCCGCGCAACAGAGTGCACCCGTGATCGTCAAGACACCTGCGAGCGCCCAGGCCATCAATAACCAACCGGGAGAACCAACGAGTCTCGAAGACTCAGCCGAGGTGATGAAGATCCCCGATCCGATCATCGATCCAACCACGATCATCGTGGCATCGAGTAAACCGAGACCGCGTTCAAGTTTGACTGGAGCAGAAACGGTTGCGGTTGCCATTAGTCGCGCAAAGCTTGCCGATGAAATTTAAAATCTGCAAGTCAACAGGTCCTATAAGTCCTATTCAACCGACTTCGAAAACACTCGCTTGACACTCCTCTGATGGCTCAATACTCTTCTTGCTCAACAATGTCCATATCTCCCGTCAATCTCCACAACAACACGAGGGTCCATGATTAAGCATCAGGTTACGAAGCTGATTACTGAAAAAAAGGCTCGGGTCGGTGTCATAGGACTTGGGTATGTAGGATTGCCATTGGTTGTTGAGTATGCGGCTTCGGGTTTTGAAGGAATCGGGTTTGAAGTTGATGAGACGAAAGCCGATAAGATCAACCAGGGTGATTCTTATATCGGGGACGTTCCGTGCGGCCGCGTCAAAGAACTTGTTTCACAAAAGAAGCTCAGTGCAACCGTAAACTTCGATCGACTCGCCGATTGCGACGCAATCATCATTTGTGTTCCAACCCCGCTCCGCAAAACCAAAGAGCCAGATGTTTCCTACATTCTCGCAGCTGCTGAAGAGATAAAGAAACGATTGCGACGTGGTCACCTCGTGATCCTCGAGTCAACCACTTACCCCGGGACCACTGATGAAGTGCTGTTACCGATGTTTGAGGAAACAGGACTAAAACTTGATGAAGATTTTCTGCTTGCTTTTTCACCTGAACGAGTCGATCCCGGTAACCCGCATTTTCTAACGCACAACATTCCAAAAGTTGTCGGCGGTGTTACTGACGACTCAACCGAAGTTGCAGCGCATCTTTATTCGCAGATCGTAAGAGACGTTCACTCGGTAACGTCCGCTCGCGTAGCCGAAGCCGCGAAGTTGTTAGAGAACACATTCCGCGCGGTAAACATCGGGATGGCCAATGAAATGGCGCGACTTTGTTACGCGCTGAACATCGATACCTGGGAAGTGATTCGCGCAGCCGCAACGAAACCATTCGGATTTATGGCGTTCTATCCGGGCCCGGGAATCGGCGGTCACTGTATTCCACTCGACCCTCATTATCTGTCGTGGAAAGCTCGCCAGCATGGATTTGATTCTCGCTTCATCAGCCTGGCGGAAGAGGTCAACTCTCGCATGCCTGAACATGTTGTGCAGCTTGTGTCTGATGGGTTGAACGACGAACGTAAAGCGATGAAGGGCTCACGGGTTCTATTACTTGGCGTTGCGTATAAGAAGGATATCGACGACGTTCGTGAGAGCCCCGCTCTTTCAATCATTGACCGGTTGCGTGCCAAGGGCGCCGACGTTCGTTATCACGATCCGTTTGTAAAAGAAGTTAGGTTTGACGATGCTCACACAGAAAGCAGCGGTGAATCGCTCGAGTCTGTTCCACTTACTGACGAGGAGTTGCGTTCATCTGATTGTGTGATCATCGTCACCGATCACAGCGAGATCGATTATGGTCGAGTCTGCTCGCTCACACCGCTTATCGTAGACACGCGCAATGCGTTGAATGGACAACTACGCCGGGAGAGTAAGGCGAGAGTGATTCGGCTTTAGGCCTTTGGTTTTCGGTCTTTGGTTTGGTCGAACCAAGTCCCTAGACCCAAGACCTAATACCAAAGACCAATCATGCTCAAAGTCATCAATGTTGTCGGCGCTCGGCCAAACTTCATGAAAGTGGCGCCGGTCGTCGCCGCAATGAAGAAGCGTCCCACCGACTTTCTTCCACTTGTACTTCACACTGGTCAGCATTACGACGCATCGATGTCCGATGCTTTTTTCACTGACCTCGATCTGCCGCAGCCCGACGTATACCTGGGCGTAGGGTCCGGTTCACACGCAGTCCAAACAGCTGCAATCATGGAACGGTTCGAGCCCGTTGTTTTGAAAGAACAACCGGATTGGGTACTGGTTGTGGGCGATGTCAATTCTACGATTGCCTGCGCGTTAGTATGCGTAAAGCTCGGAGTCAAGGTCGCACATGTGGAGGCTGGATTGCGCAGCCGTGACCGGACAATGCCGGAGGAGATTAATCGATTACTGACGGACCAGATTGCCGACTTGTTATTCACTCCTTCAGTTGATGCAGATCAGAACCTGTTGGCTGAAGGTATTCCGCCCGGGCGAATCAGTTTTGTTGGCAACATCATGATCGATTCGTTATTCAGAAATCTCCAACGCGCCTGTGAATCCAACATCAAATCAGAAATGGGACTGACTGATCGGCAGTATGCAGTCTTGACCCTGCATCGTCCTTCGAATGTCGATAACCGCGAAACTTTCGGGCGCATTCTTTCGGCGCTGGAAGCAATTGCCAGTCAACTTCCGATTGTCTTTCCGGTTCACCCACGAACCAGGAAAACGATCACGCAGTTTGGCTTAGCTGAGCGCATTGCTTCTGCCACCAACCTCCGACTTATTGAGCCACTGGGCTATTTGGATTTCCTTAGTCTCTACAGCACTGCGCGTCTGGTGTTGACCGACTCTGGAGGTATCCAGGAAGAGACGACAGCTCTTGGTATTCCATGTCTAACTCTGCGCGAGAACACCGAGCGACCGATCACAGTGGAGATGGGCACGAATATTGTCGTAGGGACTGACACTCGCAAGATCGTTTCAGAAGCCGCAGCGATCCTGAATGGAGCAGGCGCCAAAGGAACTCGCCAGCCACCGCTTTGGGATGGGCACACAGCCGAGCGAATCCTCGATGTCTTGATGAATTGGAGTCGGTCCCGGTACCAAGAGGCCTGTTCGGACTAATCTCACTCTGCCGTGCCTCAAAAGTCGTTTATCTCATTCTCATCTGGAGTCCCCGCCGTTTTAAGGCAAGGAACAGAAGCTCCTTGACCGGAGCCACGGAAGCTCTTCTGTCGGAGCGCGGCCGTCCCCGGCCGCCCCCATCGAGTTTCGGTCGGTTCTTCGATTGCGACTTACTCAAATGACCGAGTTCTCAACACATTGAGGCTGAAGCTCCAGGCAGCTTCCGTATCTCCGGTCAACGAGCTTCTGTTCGTTGACCTTAACACGGGGCTGACGCCGCCCGCTCAGAATGGCTATTAAGACTTTTGAGGTAAAGCCGTCTCACTGAGAACATATGCCAATAAAATCTCGCTTTGTTGCTTTGTCTTGGTGGTTCAACTCTCCTCGGGTATTGTCAGCTTGCCATGAGTGTGATCCAGAAGCTGAAGCGAGCTATCCGCGGTGATGTGGATCCAAAGACGGTTTTGCTTGAAGCGCGCAGACGGACTCGAGTTGTACGCCAGGCGAAGCACGAGCGAACTAATCTGGAGAGACTGAACATTGAGATGCCGAGGTTGTGCGATACGCAGCTAACGTCAGACACACTGCTCGCACACTTTCGCACTCGTAGTGAACCTCGATTCTTTTCGGGCTTCTCAGCAAATGTCGCAGATTCTCACCAGCAACATTTCCCAAAAGAGACAGGTCTGCTTCTTAGGAATGCGCGCCAAATAGTCGACGATCATTCCTGGCCACTACTCGGTTTCGGAATCAAAAACTTCGGCGACGAGATTGAATGGCGGCGAGATCCTCTGTCCAGTTTTCTTTGGCCACTCGACTATCACCGCGACGTTCAACTCATCCGCAACGATGGCTCCGACGCTCGAGTTCTCTGGGAATTAAATCGCCTCGGACATTTGGTTACGTTGTCGCTTGGGTACTTGATTTCAAACGATGAAACCTTTAGCCGCGAGTGCATCGATCAACTTGCGTCGTGGGCCAGGCAAAATCCGTATGGTCGCGGGATCAATTGGACATGCGCAATGGAAGCAGCGCTGCGTTCCATCAATCTTCTGACAGTATTCCAAAACATAAAAACGTCTCAGAGTTTTGATGACGAAGCCTTGCAGTTATTACTCAAACTGTTTCATCAGCACGGAACCTTCATTCAAAACAATCTGGAGTTCTCTTACCTCGCGACCAGTAATCACTATCTTTCGGATGTTGTTGGATTGTTTTGGCTGGGGGTGATGCTTCCGGAACTTGAGCGAGCTTCAGAATGGCGTGACTTTGGCTTAGCTGAGACTCTCAAGGAGATGGATAAACAAATACTGACTGATGGAGCGGACTTCGAGTCTTCAACCGGTTATCACCGCTTTGTCCTCGAGCTATTTCTTTACTCCTTCATCCTTTGCAAAGAAAACGGTGTCGACATCCCAACGCGATATTCGGACAAGCTGCATTCGATGCTGAAGTATGTCCGTGACTACCTGCGACCCGACGGGTTTGCACCGCTGATTGGAGATGCGGACAGCGGGCAGGTCATGCCGGTTTGCCGGCGCAGTGCAAACGACCATGTCTACGTTCTCGCAATCGGTGCGGCATTTTTTGAGGATCCTGAACTTCACTCCTCAAAACTTAACCCTACGCCGGAATTGCTTTGGGTTCTGGGTGAAAACGCAGTCGAAGCCTTTAAACCTTCGAATACAGCCTCTCCTCAACCTACGCGGGCTTATCCTGACGCCGGCTTGTACATAATGCGACAAGACGATCTTTATTTGTCGGTGAATACCAGCGACGCGGGATTGAACGGAAGAGGGTCACACGGCCACAACGACGCCTTGAGTATTGAAGTCTGCATTGGTGATCGAGCTTTCATTGTCGATCCTGGTAGCTATGTCTACACAGCCGATTTAACTCAACGCCATTTGTTTCGTTCCACGGCGTACCATTCAACTGCCAGAATCGACGGTGAAGAGCAGAACACAACGCTTAAAGATGTACCGTTTGTGATTGGGAATGAGGCCAGACCACGAGTTATTGAATGGACTTCAACAGCCACACAGGATCGCATCGTTGCGGAGCATCGGGGTTATTTGCGCCTGGCTTCACCAGTCACTCATCGACGAACGATTACATTCCATAAGGATGAGCGGTACTGGTTAATTGAGGATGAGTTCCTGGGTGAAGGCGAGCATGAGTGCGAAATCCGTTTTCACTTTGCGCCGGGGCTGGAAATTCGTGTGGAAGGCCAGCGTGCGATGGCGATGGACTCTCGTACTAATTTGAACCTGTCAATAACCGCATTAAACGTCAACACTGAACCTGTTTTAGAGAAGCAGGCAACATCCGTGGATTATGGCGAGAAGGACGACTCGATTACAGTATGTTGGAAAGTTTTGGATCCTTTAAGAAAGTTAGGTTGGGAGCTGCATCTGAAGTAGACAGAACAAGTGAGGTAGACAGAACAAGTGAGGTTCGATTCTGGATTCAGCTTTGCCCTCTGGAGCCTTTCATTCTGAACGCTGCTAAATACGAGTTCAGCGAGACGAATAACTATCAATGTGCGGTATCTGTGGAGTTTGGGAATACGGGGCCAACGTCGGCCGAGTCGAAGAGTCTAAGCTCGTACAAATGCGCGACGAGATGACTCATCGTGGTCCGGATGACGCAGGCGCTTTACTGTTTGACGACGCTCGCGGCGGATTTGGATTTCGTCGTCTGTCGATAATTGACCTCTCGCCCGCCGGACATCAACCGATGCATGGTTGCGACAAACGCAACTGGCTCGTCTTTAATGGTGAAATCTATAACCACGCGGAACTGAGAACTACTCTGGAACAGCGCGGTCATAAGTATTCATCCCGAACTGATTCAGAGACCATACTTCACTTGTATGAAGAGCGTGATCTGGATTTTGTTCATGACATCGAAGGCGACTACGCAATCGCTTTGTGGGACGCAACCAAGGAGCGGCTTCTTCTGGTTCGCGATCGGATTGGTGTCAAACCGCTCTATTATTTCTTCAAAAAGGGCTGTTTCATTTTTGCTTCCGAGATAAAGGCGATCTTAAAACACCCGGCGGCTACACCCGACATCGATGAGGAAGCGCTTTATCACTACCTGACTTTTCTGACTACACCGGCGCCCACAACGCTGTTCAAAGACATTCACAAACTGCCTGCCGGTCACATGCTAACTCTCAGTCGAAATGGTGAGCTGGAGATCAGGCAATACTGGGATGCCTTACCGCCGCGAAAAGAGCTTGTGCGCAGCGATGCTGAGCACAAGGAAAAAATACTTCGGTTGCTTCGCGACTCTATTCGCAAACGAATGATGTCGGACGTTCCCTTTGGAGTTTTTCTTTCTGGAGGCGTTGACTCTTCGGCCAATGTGGCTTTGATGTCTGAGCAGATGTCGCGGCCTGTGGAAACGTTCACGGTTGGTTTCAGCGATGCAGAGTATCTCAATGAATTGAACTCCGCGAGGCGAATCTCGAAGCAATTCGGAACAAATCATCATGAAGTGATCATCTCTGAGAAGGAGATGAAGGCGTTTCTGCCGGACCTGGTCTTTCATCAGGACGAACCAATTGCGGATCCAGTTTGTGTTCCTCTTTATTACGTTTCGAAGTTGGCGCGGGATTCCGGAACAATAGTCGTTCAAGTCGGCGAAGGTGCCGACGAGATATTTAGCGGTTATGAGAATTATGTTAGACATTTGAGAATCTACGAAAAGTTTTGGCGACACGCGGAGATGTTCCCAGTTGCATTGCGTCGTGCTGTATCGAGTGTTTCTCGACCAGCACTCGAAGCGACTGGACGAAAGCGCGTGGCAATTGAACTGATAAGACGGCTTGGTGCGGATGAACCGCTGTTTTGGGGCGGCGTTGTTGTTTACGACGAGGCCTTCAAGCCAAGAGTTCTGTCGGATGAGTTGCGTGAGCGAATGAACGGGATGTCGTCACTCCATGTGGTCGAACAGTATCTGAATCATATCGAGCATGAGCGTCCCGACTCCGATTTTCTGGCTCGTATGACTTACCTGGAACTCAAGCTGCGCTTACCGGAACTACTGCTGATGCGTGTTGACAAGATCACGATGGCGACGAGTGTCGAAGCTCGGGTGCCTTTTCTCGATCACCACCTCGTTGAGTACGCGATGGGTCTGCCTCGGCAATTGAAAGTGCAAGGCGTGAGCGGAAAACACATTCTGAAACGCTCGTTGGAAGAAATCCTGCCCCACGATTTGTTGTACGAAAAGAAGCGCGGATTTGGCGCTCCGGTTCGTGAATGGTTTCGAGAGGGACTGGGAAGCTGGCTCGACGATCACTTGATGAATTCAAGTATGCGCCGCCGAAATCTGCTCAATTACGACTTCGTGGCTCGGATGCTGGCGGAGCATCGTAACAAGACGAAGGACTGGGGCTTTCACCTGTGGGCGCTGCTGAATCTCAGTTTGTGGTATGAGCGATGGATAGATTGATTGCGGATTGGGTGGGTTATAGGTCGAATAGGTCCTACAGGTCCTATTAATTACCGAGCCGTTAAATTCCTATGAGTTTTTCGAAGAACGTCATCTGGACTTTCGGCGCGCGGCTGGCGATGGTGGTGAATAGTGTGCTGGCCGGGATCATCGTCGCTCGATGGTTAGGCGCCGATGGCGTTGGCAAGTTAGCAGTAATTAATGTATCTGTGATTACGCTGGTCCAGCTGGGCAGTCTTGGTCTTCCTTCAGCAAACACCTATTTCATCGCCAAAGATCCAAATCAATTTCGTAGGGCCTCACTGAACTCATTGTTGTTCGCAATCATCGGTGGTGGTCTATTGGCGTTTGGACTTATGGTGATCACGTCAAGCCGGCCTGATTGGTTTGGTGTAGTTGCAACCGATCTATTTCGTATCGCCGCGATCTCGATCCCTTTTCAATTGATAACGCTCAATGGCCTCAACATCTTTCTCGCGATTGGCAAAATCCGAGAATTCAATTTGCTCGACGTGGTCGGCCAATCGTTTGTCTTAATCAATTCCTTCCTGGCGCTGTTGATTCTTCACGCTGGTTTACACACTCTCATAACCCTGAATGCGGTCGCCAGCGTTCTGGTAAGTCTGGTGATTGTCTTCATGCTGGGAAGCGCGGCTCGCAGGCTTGAGGATGCCGACAAGACCTGGCGAAGTGATCTCATCCTGCTCAAACAGATGATCGGCTATGGCATCAAATCGCACATCGCGATTCTCGCCGGCACTCTTATATTTCGCGCCGACCTGCTGGTTGTAAATCACTTTCGTAATGCATCCGAGGCGGGCGTTTATAGTCTGGCATCACAAATGGCGACGCTCTTGATGATGCTTCCGTCAGTTATCGCGACGCTGCTTTTTCCGCGTGTCACCGCGGAACAAGATAAAACCGGAAACACCACGTGTGTTGTCGCACGCCATACGGCTCTGGTGATGCTTCTTTGTTGTTTGGCTGCTGTGCCACTGAGCTTGCTTTTACCGGTCGTGTACGGCTCTGTGTTCACAGATGCAACGACACAGCTCTTGATATTGCTGCCGGGTGTGTTCTTCATCGGTCTTCAATCGGTATTAGTTCAACACTTCAATGCGATGGGATTGCCAAAGGCCGTCCCTGTATTTTGGGTTGTTACATTGGTGATTAATCTAATGATGGTATTTCTAATGGTGCCGCGGTATGGCGCACGCGGCGCGGCATGGGCTTCTACCATCAGTTACAGTTTGATTTCGTTTTTGATGATCGGTTACTTCCTGGTTAACACCCGGCGGTCGTTGTCAGAGTTGTTTGTGTTGCGGCCGGTGGAGGTGAGATCGCTGTTGGGGTTGGCGTTGAGATCGAGGTCAGCGGTTAATACATAGTCGAATGGCAATATTGAGATAAGCTGGATTCTTGACTCCGCTAGGAGTGTCATGTTTATAGCCAACGACCCTACAACCCTACAGCTCCGTTCGGAAAAGCGGCAACCCCATCGGGTCTCTGGCCGAACGGGTGCCGCTTTTCCGAACGGAGCAAGGTCTTTTGGGAAGTTCGTGGCTATAAACCTCCCACTCCTCCGGAGTGAAAACAATGCAAAAGCCCGCGTTGGTTTCGTACTCCTGGTTGGGGAACTTCGATGAAGGTCGTTTTGCTGGTCCTCAGTGGCGACGCTTCATTCGCACGGACGAAATTAGCAACAACCTATCCTCAAGCCGAGGTCCAAATCATTTCTCGCAGCGATATTGAAGGTACTGGCTTATCGACCCGACTCCGCAAACTTCGCGCACTCCATCCAGACATCTTTGTGATCGCAACTGAACGTCTTCGCTGGCAACGCGGACAACATGCGTTCATGTTGTTTGGCGCGCTTGCCGGGGCGCGTGAAGTCATCATGCTCGATAGTCATGGAGATGAGTTAAAGCGATCGCGAGCAAATCTGCTGTTTAAGGCGCCGCTTGAATTAACAGGCGACGCATTCTCGAGTGCCAGAACACTTGCAAAAGCAGAGCGGGAACTCCGGGGACTCGAAGCGCTTGTTCAATCAAATTCTTTTCAGCCACGAGCCACGAAGACTGAGCATCCGCGAATCGTCTATTTAAGATCGACTCCAGGACCTGGCACACAAGCCGGCGGCGCTGCCAGTCACATAAAAGGAGTCGTTGAAGGTCTAGTCGATCTGGGCGCTCATGTCGAGCTGATTAGCAACGATCGAATATCCGGATTCGATCAGAACGTAAAGGTGATCGATCCCGTATCCGCGGGGACATCTCGCGCCATTTTCGACATCAACAACAATCTCAATTTCACTCGTCATCTGCTCCCTTTGATTCAACGGAGTGTTCCCGATTTGATCTATCAACGATACGCACGTTTCAGTTGGGCCGGAGTCGTAGCCGCGATAAAGACGAATCGGCCGCTGTTTTTAGAATATAACGGCTCAGAGGTGTGGGTTGGACAGCACTGGGATCAAGTTGGCAAGCTGGATTTGTTGGAACGCTACGAGCAATTGAACCTCAAGGCAGCGACCCGTATTTTCGTTGTCTCCGAAGTGGAGCGGCGAAATCTTGAAAACCGAGGGGTCGATTCCGGCAAAATCATCATCAATCCCAATGCAGTCGATGTATCGTCTTTTCATCCGAACGTCGGTGGTACTGAGGTAAGGCGAAAGCTTGGCTTGATAGATAACGACGTCGTAGTCGGATTTGTCGGTACTTTCGGTCCCTGGCATGGTGTGCTGGTATTGGCCGAAGCAATCAAAGCCTTAACAACGCATCTATCGATCAAATTTCTTTTGGTGGGTAGTGGAAGCTTACACGCGGAAGTACAGCAGATGTTGGGTGACGAGACGAAGGCAGGTCGAGTCATCTTTACTGGTCCAGTCGGGCACAACGAGGTCCCGGCGCTCCTGGATGCGTGCGACATACTTGTTTCTCCACATGTGCCACTCACGGACGGCAGCGAGTTTTTCGGTTCTCCGACAAAACTCTTTGAGTACATGGCGATGGGAAAAGGTATAGTCGCCAGTCGGCTGGGTCAGATTGCTGATGTGCTTGACGATAACACGGCACTTCTAGTTGAACCCGGTGATTCAGGCGAGTTAGCTTCGGCGATACGTCAACTAGCGGAGTCTGGTGAATTGCGGCGACGCTTAGGAACCAATGCTCGCGAAACAGCCGTTCAGA
>DASYPT010000149.1:0-12543 GCA_036006355.1 Pyrinomonadaceae bacterium
AGCAGTCAGTACCACCTCGCGGTAGCAGGGTGGTACTGACTGCTTCCAAGTTTGGCGTACAGAGACAATGCATAGCCCACCCTATAGTGTTTTCAAAAACGCAATCAACGCTTTACGCTCCTCATCCGTAAGACTCAATCCAAACTCGTGTCCTTTTACAGCCCGCGTCTTTACTCCGTGACCGCGGAAACTCGTCGGAACGTAATCGTCTCGCAGACGACGAATATCGAACCAGTCTTCCAATGTAGCTACTGATCCGTTGTGTTCGAAAGGGCCACGATACCAGAGACCTTTCAAGCTAGGAACCTTGTAGTAGCCAGTTCCTCTGCGGGTCCCGAGGGCTAAGTTTGGGTCGGTGTTGATGGGGATGTTGAGGATGTCGGTTGGGTTTGGAAGGCTTGAGTTGGGTGACACCTCAAACTGAAGTTTATCGGACACCGGCATCAGCATGTTGTTTGTGTAGAGTGGTGGAGTGTGACAAGCGTCGCAAGCTTCGGTCATGAAAACTTCGTAGCCTCTTTCAGCTAAGGCTGAGAACTTGTTTGGATTGTCTGGAGGTTTGAGGGAGTAGATGTAAAGTGACAACGCATAGAGTTGTTCGTCGCTATATCGACTCTGAGTGGACGCAGCAGGTAATTTGCCGGCTGGGCGAAACTGACCATACAGAGTTAACTCATCGGCGCCCTGGTTTAAAGCCGCATAGCGCATCAGGTCGGCGATCGAGCGCTGCCGCGCCAAACCTGTACTGTCGAGATAGAGTCGATCCTTCACACCAATCAGATCGGGTATAGCGGCGGGATAAAACAGGCTTGTGCCTTGACGACCGCATGAGCCTGGTGTGATCGCTTCCATCACCGAAGCCAGCTCGGAGAGCGACATTCGATCCGTACGCGCGCTCGCGTCGTTTTTGATCCACGGAGCGCCATAGAAACGGCGAATAGCCTCGCGAAACTCTTTCAGAACCGACTCTTTGTTTTTTGCTTTTGCCTCCGCGATTCGCTGCTCATAGCCAAAGGCGCGATCGTCGGGGAAATTCCCCTGCGCTCCTTTTATTATCGTACCGTCCGGCATCACTCGGGTGTGACATGCAGCGCAGGAGAGAATTCCCAGCTCTACTTTGCCCTTTTTTCGTACCACCCAGCGCATGAAGGGCATCACGCCTTCAGACGTAATCGGCACTTTGTTCTTAACGAACCAGTCCATTCCACGGATCTCGGAATACAAGGTTCCGTCGGCGACGAACTCTATCGGTGCATCGAAGACCATCTCGCCGGCCTTCGTCCAATCAGTTTCCGAACGTAGTTTCGATGAATCAAAAATGATCTGAGGGTCCTTGCGCTTCAACTCTTGGATATAGCCCGGTGGTTCGCGATCAGGACGGTAGACGTCGTAGCTCTTATATATAGGACGAACTGGAATGCTGTAGTAATAAGACGAAGAGATAAGTTTAGTAGAGAGCTTGCGGTCTGCGAGTGGCAATTGAAACGAATTGATGGCTTCGGTGTCCCAGGTTTTAGGAATGACTATTGTGGGGTCCGGCTTCTGGCCCGGGGTTAAAGTTGAGAGAAATAAGCCCACCACGAAAGTAGAGCTGAAGCAGAGCGTCTTCAACTTTACTTGCCGTGTTCTGCAGATGTGAGTTGGGGGTCTCATCTTTTCGGCCACAGATTACACCGATTACACATCGCAGCGAAGACGCAACCGAGGCCATCTGATATTCAACTTGAAAACTGATACTGCAAGCAATCTTCTCTGTGTATCTCCGTGTCTTCGGTGCCTCAGTGGTAAACAAGGCGCTTTCATCACCACAGAGACACGAGATACACAGAGAGACATGCTGTCACATTCGCAAGTTTGAAAACGCAGAGACGCGGCAGACGAAATTAAAACAATCTGCGTAATCGGTGTAATCTGCGGATAACTAGGTCAGACCTAATACGCTGCCCTGATGACCAGGAACCTGCACTTGTTGTTCGCGCTCGATCACACCTTGTCTTAACTCCACTGGACGCTCTTCGGTTGGCAACGCACGTTCAGCCGGTATGTAACTGGAGTCGCTTGCAATGACCCCAAGCAGATTGTGGATATTAAAGAGCACGATCCAGATCTCGCATAGCACGCGCCAAACAAGATTGCCTACGATCGCCGCACCGGCTCCGATTGCGATGTAATAAATGCCCATTCGTGTAGGCAGCGTCGCCGAGCGAAGGCCCAATCCGGCCCATACTGCCAACGCTATTCCGCCGGCGGTCATGACGAGTAGTCCGACTGCATAGATGAACTTTACGAAACGCGGAGTTATCAGCTTTTGGAACGAGAAGTATCCTGGCATTGGTGAAGCTCCTGATTTTGGATGACTCAGGGGGCTGGCTGATTAAACCAAGAGCTGCCTCGTATTTCCTGCCCATTTGAGAATATTCTCATTACAAATTACCAGTCCATCCACAGATTACGCAGATTACACAGATTTTCTGAAGAGATGAGCAGGTCTTTGCGCTCCCAGCGCCGAGGTCTCTGATTATTTTCACGGCTCCTGCCGTTTCGAAGATTCCTAAAGCGTGAAGTTGTGTCCAACGACGCCTTGTGATAGATCGCTTAGACCACTCGCGCCGCTGAACTGAATTCATCAGGAGGAAATTCGAAATGAAATCAGACCGTCATGCCCATCGTCTCGTCCTGACACTCGCCGTCTTACTCGCTGTAACAGTAATCATGGCTGTCCGAACTACCCACGCTACTGCAGATGACACTAGGGCCACTACTTCGCCTGCTTCCGAACCGCGAGCTAAGAATGGGAAGAAGTTATTAACCGCCTTCGACCTGATGAAGGTTGTGAACGTGGGCGCACCCCGCATCGCACCTGATGGGACTCGCGTTGCATATACAGCGAGCGAAACGAAAACTGAAAAGGACAAAGAGTGGAAAACGGTGACGCAGATTTGGGTAACTCCGATGTCGGGCACAGGAGCACGGCAGTATACGCGGGGTGAGAAGAGTGCGAACGCTCCCGAATGGTCTCCCGACGGAAAGTTGTTGGCGTTTCTTAGCGATCGCGAAAAAGATGGTGAACGGCAAATCTGGATGATGCCCTCCGATGGCGGTGAAGCGTGGGCCGTGACGTCACACAAGGGTGGTATCACCGCGTTTCACTTTTCGCCTGACGGCAAACAGCTGGCATTCATCGCAAATGATCAACCGAACAAGGACGAAGAGGAACGTAAGAAAGTCAAAGACGACACGATCCTGATCGATCGCGATCTGAAGATGGCACATCTCTGGTTCTTCAACATCGAAAAGAAAGAAGAGAAGCGCGTCACCGAAGGCGACTTCACTGTGAGTGATCCGCAGTGGTCACCAGACGGCAATCGAATCAGTTATACGACGCGCCCGACACCGAAAGCGGACGACAGCGGTTTGAGCGATGTTTGGGTGATGAACATTTCAAGTGGAGAGAAGAAGAAGATTGAAGATACGGCCGATTCGAGTGACAACGCGCGTTGGTCGCCTGATGGGAAGTGGATTGCCTATACGGGAGTCACTGATCCCAACAGTGGCGTTTCGACGACTTACGTGTACCTGGTTCCGTCAGCTGGTGGTGCTCCGAAACAATTAACCTCGAAGTTTGATTTGAATGCGGGTGCGCCAGTTTGGTCACGCGATGGCAAGAATCTCTACTTCGCCGCAAACGTGCTCGAGGCGAATGAGATCTTCTCTGCAGACGTGGCGAGCGGAAACGTTATTCAGCTTTCAAAGACAGGTTCGAGCATTAACCTGGCCGACATCAGCAAGGATGGGAACACGGTTATTGGTACCTTGACGCTACCGAATGCGCCAGCCGAAATCTACAAATCAAATCTGAAGTTTACTGAGCCGGTTGCTTTGAGCAGTCACAATCGGTGGTTGTCTGATTTCACACTCGCAGACACTGAAGTCGTAAAGTGGAAGAGTAAGGATGGCACCGAGATCGAAGGGCTCTTGACTAAGCCAGTTGATTCAGACGGAGGCAAATTGCCGTTGTTGCTAAACCCGCACGGTGGACCAACAGGTGCTTCGACCAACGCCTTCAACGGTACAGTTCAGGTGTTAGCGGCAAATGGTTTCGCGGTGTTGCAGCCAAACTTTCGCGGCTCGACAGGGAAGGGACTTGGATTCGCTCAGGCAAACAAGAACACGTGGGGCAAAGGCGATTACGAAGATTGCATGACTGGCGTGGACGCACTTATTGCCCGTGGTCTCGCCGATCCTGATCGGCTCGGTGCTTTTGGATGGTCCTATGGCGGTTACATGACGTTCTGGATATTGACGCAAACCGATCGCTTCAAAGCGGTGTCACCTGGAGCAGGACTAACGAACATATATTCGATGTATTCGCAGAACGATATTCAACGTTACTTGCGTTGGTTCTATTCAGACAAAGCTCCCTGGGACGCGACGGAACTTTACTGGGATCGCTCGCCAATGAAGTATGTAAACAACGTAAAAACTCCGACGATGATCATGCACGGCCAGGTTGATACGCGCGTACCTATCGCGCAGGCGCAGGAGTTTTACAGGGCATTGAAAGAGCGTAACGTCCCCGTGGAGTTTGTCGTCTATCCACGAGAGAATCACGGCTTCACTGAACCGAGACATCAAATGGATCGGGTGCAACGGTACGTGCGGTTCTTTGCGAAGTATCTTGGTGTGAAGGTGGTGACCGAAGCGACGGATTGAAGACACGCAAGGTGTCGCGCGGCCTCTGCAAGAGGGAAGTAGATTTGTACAAATGACTTCGCGCGCTGCTAGTTTGGTAGCAGCACAGCCAATCGCGAAAAATCATAGAGTCGCGTCTGCGGCCTTATTTTTGAAGAGGTGTATTGCGATCGGTATCGTGCTCGCTAGACCGGACAAGAACAAGGACCAGCCCAGGGCCTTGCGCTTTGATTGCCTGAATTTATCTGCAAGCAGAAGGCCCGCTCCGAATCCGATGGCTCCCCGCGTCGCTGCAATCAATGCGATTTGCGGTACCGTCACTGTTTTAAGCTTTGAGTCTGTCATTTTTACTCTCTAACTTTCATTGAAGCTTTTTACCATTGCGTTCATCCGTCAGTCACGACTGATAACCGTCTTAAAAGTACACAAGCAGCATGCCAAGAATCGGCGCCTCAGGCAAACACACTTTTCAGGCGCATCTGTACGTAATGTTTTCGTCGAGCGTCTCGCTTTGCTTCAGTTTAGCTGACCCACGGTCTGCCTCTATTAGAACCCATCAATCAAAACCGCATAGTGATTCCACTTTGTGCTGCTAAACGCCAGCTGCCTGTGGTTCGGAGAAATCGCAAACTCGAACTCGTCTTCAGCTTTGAGTGTAGTGATTTCCTGTGGTGAGCCCGATTCCAGCGCTTGTCGATACAGTTTCACTTTGCCGTTTGTTTCGATCGCGTAGATTACCTTTGTGCTATCGGTATCCCACTGAATCGTTCGTGAGATCCAAAACCCAGGCGCCAGCGTTAACTCGCTAACTTTCTTCATATCATCGATGTTTCGGACGATAATCCGCGCCTCATGTCCATATGTTGGGAAGCGAAAGCAAGCAATCAGTTTTCCATCCGGTGAAATCGATGGATACGCGGCATATTCATTGCTCAGTTGGATCGGATCGCCGCCTTCGAATCCCACTTTCCAAAGAAAGCCATCGTGTGAAGTGTTGTAATAAACCCATCGACCATCCGGAGAGATCGCCGCATTTCTTTCGGCATAACCATTTGTGAGTTGAACCTGGTTGCCACCGTTCAAGTCCATTCGCCACAAATGCTGAACACCGGTACGGTTCGACCAGAAAAT
The DNA here is from genome assembly GCA_036006355.1 of Pyrinomonadaceae bacterium. GTDB lineage: Bacteria > Acidobacteriota > Blastocatellia > Pyrinomonadales > Pyrinomonadaceae > PSRF01. Next base: position 5,824 of record DASYPT010000149.1, read on the forward strand.
AACCGTCTTACCGTCGGGAGAGATTGCCGGCCAATCGTTAGCACCCGCGTTAAAGCTTAACTGCTTTGGATCTTTGCCGTCTGGTTTGGTTATCCAAAGATCAGAACCCAGGACTGATCCAGAGTTGTAAATGATCTGGCCATCTACCGTCCAAAGTACTCTTCCACGTCCATCCGCAACGTTCTTTGGATTGTGACCATTGATTTCTGACACCCAGATATGAGAGGCAAGCACGCTTTGCACGGCGATCATTTTGCTCGAATCGCGCGTTATGCTGAAGGAGAGGTAATTGTTCAGGTCGTCGGTTAATTTATGAAGCGAGAGGCCCGGGTAAGACATTCTGTAGATTTGTGGGTTGACTAGTGAGTTCTCTCTTGCCAGGAGAAGTAATCCATCGCCCTCGGGTAACCATTCAATCTGTCGAACGAAATACCAGTTCGGTGTGAGTAGGAGTCTCTGCTCACCAGTCTCAACATTGACCTCACGAATGTTCATCGTCTGACGAGCGGAATCAGTTTCGCCTGTCGCGTAAACAACCAGCTTTCCAGTTGGAGATAAGGCGAAACCCCGGATCCAGTCCGGCTCGTTGTGAGTGACCAAGAGACGTTCCTGCTTAGTATTCAAGTCTGTTAGGTAGAGGCTGTCTTGTCTGGTAGTTCGATCACGTCGCCGGAATACAACTTCACTATCATCGGAGGAGAACGAGAAGCTACCTTCAAAATTCGTGAGCAGTTTTGTTGCAGGGCCGTTGAGTGTTGGTATTCGGTAAAGCTCGGTTGGCTGGTTCTCTCCATGGGTGACGAAATAGATGTAGTCTCCGTCATGCGAAAAGGAGACTTTGTTGTAAACAGAATCTCCGGGTGGGATGAGTTGGAGATTAATAAAGGTGCCGAGTTGCATCAACCAGAGGCTTTGACCGCCCATATTTTCCTGGGCATATACAACTTGTTTCCCATCAGGTGAAATGGCCGCGGCAACAACATTGCCGTAAGCGGAGATCTGTTCAAATTTCAGCTCCGGTTTGGGAAGGACAGTCTGAACTAGTCCCTGACTAGCTTTTGTTGCCGATTTGGTAGGACCACGTATGAACCGCCAACTCACGGGAGCCGCAATAGCGAAAACTGCTAAGGCAAGAATGACAAAAAGACTTCGTTTCTTTGATAACACGCCTTGAGGTAACGCGTGTGCAGTTGGGGCAAGGTCGGGGGTTGAACTAGTAGGAATTATTTCCTGAAGTGCCGGTGCCACAGCTTCCAGATCGTGTTCGTTATTGTTTGAGTCCGCACTTGTATTGTCCTCGACGATCTCTCGAACCTCAGTCCTAAACCGGTAGCCCCGCCGCGGAACTGTCTCGATATAGATCGGCGGCTTGCGCGTATCTCCAAGCGCTTTTCGCAGCATCGTGATGTTGAAGGTAATATTGCTCTCTTCAACGAACACATCAGGCCAAAGCGTATTAAGAATCGTCTGTTTAGTGACTACTGAACCTTGATGTTGAACAAGCAATAGGAGGGTTTCGAAGACCTTCGGGGTAAGCGGAACCATTCGACCGTCGCGAAGAAGTACCTGCTCCTCCACGTCCAGCACAAATGAATCAAATGTGTAAGTGTGCTTGAGGTTAAAGGACATAAGCTCTCTAGCAAATCTCTAAGAACTCTCTAATGCCTCTCTTAGGACTTTGAGCCCACGTCTGTGGTCAAAAGCAATTGTTCGGGGGCGGCTATCTTAACACACAGCCGCCTCGGGACCGTGAAATAACTAACAGCTGTGCTGGGAGCGTGGCTGTGATGGTGTCCGTGCGAGAAGCCTCAGGCTTTCCGTAACTTACGAGGGCCGCAAACCCTCCAGTACAAGATCAACTCACCTCCCCTTGTTAGCTAATCCAAGACGTCCTGAGTCGCCCTAAGGAGGTTATGTATGAGAAAGACCCAAAGCTGGAGAATCGTCGTTGTGTTCCTATTATTAATCATGGGAGGGTGGAGTTTGTGGAGGAGTTTTCCAGCGCGAGCTCAAATGATAGATAGAACCCAAAATCCCAATGTCGCTAACTTCGGAATTGCAAAGTCGCTGACTGAAGAGATTGGTGCCGGTCGTGGAAATTTGACTACACCGAACTCATCAGGGTTCATCATCGCGCGGGATCCATTTCGAGCAATTCGCCGCGGCCGCCAGCTCTTCCAAAGAAAGTTCTTACGAACTCAGGGGCAAGGTCCCCTCGCAGCCGATGGCATCGGAGACATCAATAATAATCTGGCCCTGGGCGCTGGCCTTTCCGACAGTTGCGCCGGATGTCACGGTCGGCCTCGCTTGTCTGCCGGCGCAGGTGGAAATGTTGTCACCAGACCGGACAGTCGTGACGCTCCCCACCTATTTGGCTTGGGACTCAAAGAAATGTTAGCCGATGAGATCACGCATGACTTGAGAGCAATACGCGACGCCGCTATCGCTGAGGCTCATAACAACCAATCACTCGTTACCAAATCTCTCAACAGCAAAGGTATCGCCTACGGTTCTCTCACCGCCCGACCAGACGGAACGCTTGATACCACACATGTTGAGGGCGTGAATACCGACCTGCGAGTGCGGCCGTTCTTTGCACACGGTGGAAAGATCTCGATTCGTGAATTCATCGTTGGCGCTTTCAATGATGAGATGGGGCTGCAATCAGTCGATCCTGAGTTGATGCAGGCACACAATGGCGGCCATTTCACGACGCCATCGGGCATGGTACTGGATGGCACACAGGATCAGATTGAGTCTCCACCGACCGACAGCGAGCTGAGTGATCCGGATCACGACGGCGTAGTAAATGAGATACCCACGAGTCTCGTAGATTTCATGGAGTTCTACTTTCTCAATTACTTCAAGCCGGCGGTCTATCAACAAACCGATGAGACTCGCCAGGGCCGAGTGATTTTTGAACGTACTGGGTGTAGTCAATGCCATATCCCTGACCTTCAAATCGCAAAAGACCGGAGAGTTGCCGATGTGGAGACGGCTTATGATGCCGACAGGGGCATCTTCAACACCTTATTTGCGACCCCTGCGCCAATGTTTGATCTGCTGGACGATCACTTAGGATTTCCAGCCATCAAACAACCAAAGCTTCAGCCGTTTTTCGTTCGCAATATCTTCACTGATTTCAAGCGTCATAACCTCGGTCCAAATTTCTTCGAGAGGAATTTTGATGGAACGATTCGGAAAGAATTTCTAACGACACCCTTGTGGGGAGTCGGTTCGACCGCACCGTATGGGCATGACGGCCGGAGCGTGAACTTGTTGGAAGTAATCTTGCGTCATGGTGGAGAGGCGCAGGGTGTGCGCGACGCCTTTGGACGGCTCTCATCGGCTAACCAGGAACGCGTCATCGCATTTCTTGAGACCTTGATACTTTTTCCACCCGATGACACGGCGTCCACACTGGATCCAGGTGATCGATCAGCTTTTAACTTTCCGCAATTCGGACACGGAAGTATCCGGCTGACTGCGTTATTCAATAATCCGAATGATCCTGAGTAGTGTTGCGCTCTAGCGGATGATCGCTTCGCGCTTTTGTTTGTCTGCTTCCGCCCAGTCCTTGGCGGAGACGAATGACTGGCTGTCATAGATGAGAAGAATAGATCCGACTGGCAATGCTCGAGATACGTCAATGGCAGCCGACATCGGGATCCGAACGCAGCCATGACTCTGTGGTGAACGGGGAACGGAAGGATTCCCATGAATGGCGAGACCGTCGCTGAAGTAATTTGGATAATAGAGCAGTCCGAGAGACGATTTCCTCCAACCTGATCTCTTGGCATAGATTCTGAAGCGTCCGGTTGGCGTATAAGCGAGACCGCGAATGCCTTTTTCGTTGTACCGTTTCTCGCTACCCGTAGACACAGGAAGAATTCTGATTACCACACCATCGTCATCGGCCAGTAAAAGTAGTTGGCGTTCTAGATCGACTTCCACATGGCGGTAACCGGAATCCCTCGTAACCGGCGCTGAAGCATTCATGATGGCATCGAAGTCGTTGCGGGTAACCCGTCCAGTTACGTTACGATGCTCCCATTTCTGAAAAAGAATTAGAGCGTTGCGGGTTTCAATATCAACAACTCCATCTACTCGTCCGGGTTTATAACCCATCTCAGCGAGCCGGGCTTCCGCCTTCTTTAGTTCAGCTCGGGTCAAAGGACGTTGCTTGTGTCCGCGTGTACTGGCGGCTGCCCTCGTGGACACGATCAAACAGAAACCCACCAGAAATAGAGATACCGCGATACTGAATTGCTTTCTGTTCAAAATATGCATGGCTTACAACCTGATTTAAGCGCTGATGAGAACGGCGGTCGGGTAGGACTTAGAATGGGTACCGTTCGGGGGACTCTATTCTAAAACGGATCCGCGCAGACGAGAAATGAAATTTGCCAGGACGACAGACCGCCACTCACTTCGGAATCATTCGTAGATTACAAAAAGATTACTCGATTCACAGATTTCACAGATTACGCAGATTCGTTAAACCAGATATGATGTAAACCAAATCTGCGTAATCGGTGTAATCTGTGGACAAGAAGACCCCTCATTACCGCAGCTGTAATTTGTGCGAGGCGATCTGTGGCATTGAGATCACGGTCGAAGATCAGCAGCGCCTGACTATTCGCGGTGACAAAGACGATCCATTCAGTCGCGGTTACATCTGTCCGAAGGCCGTCGCTTTACAAGACTTCCACTTCGACAACGATCGCCTGCGACATCCTGTGCGACGAACTCTAACCGGATGGAAACGCATCGATTGGGACGAGGCTTTCGATGAAGTCGCCAAAAATCTAAAGCACATTTACGCGAGGTACGGAAGAAACTCGACAGCCACTTATCTCGGCAATCCTACAGTCCACAATTACGGTGCGCTGCTTTTTGCTCCCGGGTTTCTGCGCAGCTTGCACACCCGCAACCGGTTCTCTGCGACGTCTGTCGACCAACTAGCTCATCACGTGGCGGCGTACTTGATGTTCGGTCATCAACTGATTTTGCCGATTCCCGATCTCGATCGAACAAATCTGTTTCTGATGCTTGGTGCGAATCCTGCGGTCTCAAACGGCAGCATGATGACTGCACCCGGATTTAGCACTCGATTGCAAGCGCTGCGAGAGCGTGGTGGCAAGGTTATTCTGATTGATCCTCGTCGAAACGAAACGGCTCGCCTGGCCGATCGGCATCTGTTCATTCGTCCAGGTACAGATGTATTTCTGCTGCTTGCATTACTTCACGTTGTCTTTGAAGAACAACTGACACGCATGGATGCCCTGGCTTCTTTTACAGCCGGTATTGAGATCGTGGCGAACATGGTGAAGGAATTTCCTCCGGAGCTCGTGGAGTCAGTGACAGGAATAGATGCGGACGTTGTCCGTGGTTTAGCGCGAGATTTTGCTGCGGCGGAGTCTGCTGTGTGTTACGGAAGGATTGGTGTAAGCACTCAGGAATTTGGCGGGGTGTGTCAGTGGTTAATTAACGTGCTGAATATTGTCACTGGAAATTTCGATCGAGAAGGCGGGGCGATGTTTCCACTGCCTGCGTTTGATCCAGTTTCGGCGCCGGAGTCGTTAGCGCCACGCGGTAGTTACGGGCGTTGGCACAGTCGCGTAAGAAAGCTGCCAGAGTTTGCCGGCGAATTACCGGTGGTTGCACTTGCCGAAGAGATACTTACACCCGGTGAGGGACAGGTGAAGGCTCTTGTAACACTTGCGGGCAATCCAGTGTTGTCAACGCCAAATGGTCGTGAATTGGACCGTGCGCTCGAGGGCCTTGAGTTTATGGTTTCGATAGATCCATATATCAACGAAACAACGAGACACGCCCATATCGTCCTGCCACCTACTTCTCCGCTCGAACGCGGACATTACGACATTGCCTTTAATCTACTGGCAATTCGCAACACGGCGAAATTTTCACCGCCATTATTTGATCGACCGCCGGATGCAATGCATGACTGGGAGATTCTGGCTGAACTTCAGACGCGAATGGAGCACGATCGTCCAGGCGGCAATCTCAAGCGGAAACTGATGCGCAGGTTTTTCGGTCCTGAACGAATCCTGGATTTGGGCTTGAGATTTGGACCTTACGGTGCGAGGTTCAATCCGTTTTCAAAAGGTTTGACTTTGAAGAAGGTCAAAGCGGTAGCACACGGAATAGATCTTGGACCGATGAAGCCATGTTTGCCAGCGCGGTTACGGACGCCGAACAAGGCGATCAATCTGGCGCCGGAGTTGTTTGTTAAGGATATCGAAAGAGTCAGATTGAAACTAACGTCTTTGATTGACGGCGCAGTACACAGAGAGAATGGTGAGCTCTTACTGATCGGGCGGCGTCAACTTCGGAGTAATAACTCATGGATGCATAACAGCCAGAGATTGGTTAGAGGAAATTCCTCGAAGCCTCAATGTACAGTTCTCATGCATCCGGACGACGCCGCAGAACGCAAGTTGAAACAAGGTCAGAAAGTACATGTCACGTCTCGTGTTGGCACGATCACGCTACCTGTCCAACTCTCGGACGAAATTATGCGTGGTGTAGTTAGCATTCCTCATGGCTGGGGGCACGACAGAGAAGGGAATCGATTGACAGTAGCCCAACAAAATTCCGGCGCAAGCATCAATGATCTTATGGATGAATCTAACATTGATGCTATTTGCGGGACTGCAGCGTTCAATGGAACACGAGTAACAGTCGAACCTTGAATTC
>DASYPT010000150.1:0-33778 GCA_036006355.1 Pyrinomonadaceae bacterium
AGTGGACCATGAATGGTGGTGGCCAGATGATGCTGAGAAATTCTCAAAGGCACTGAAGGAGATGGGTTGGTATTCGTATTGGGTTAGGGCGAATAAATAGATTCTTGAGGGCCCGGAACCTGCGGGGGCGCGCTCGGGGACTGGTCGGTTTTGATTCGTATAATTGCCGCTTGCCCCCTTCCCAACTGCGCATTTTTAAGTGGCGTTTATTCAAGCGTCAGGACCCAGTCTCGGTCGCCGGGGAAAACCAGCCCTGAATCTTGCGTCTGACGGATTGAAAGAATCTGAGCACTCGATTAAACAGGTAAATTGAAACTGCAAGCCCAGCAGCAACAATGATGAATAACAACACCGGAAAGAACACCGCAGCGACGACTGACACAATCGCCAACACATCCTCAGCGACACTGACAACCGCATTCGTCACTGGTTCCGGCAAGGTATTAAGTACCGCTCGCGTTGCTGCTTTGGTGCCATGTGAACTCAAAGCGAGTCCGCCGCCAAGCAACAGCGCAATCACCTGAATGCTTCGATCAAAGTCGCCAAACGCCGCCGCTGCTAAAACAGCGCCGGCTGGAATCCTGATAAACGTGTGAATCACATCCCACGTGCTATCAACCCACGGAACTTTGTCGGCGACAAACTCGATGACGTACAGTACCAGTGCAACACCAATCACCCAGCCATTTGTTACCACTTCCAACTCACCCGGTAGTTTCAGGTGGGCAAAGCGACTCAGGAGTCCCAGGGTTGCGACACAGGCGTACAAGTTGATGCCTGAAACCCAGGCCGAACCCATTGCGATTGCGATTGTCGAGATCAAGTTCATAGCAGTCTAAATAACTAGTGTCTTGCTCCTTTCGTGTACGGGCATTGCGTCCAATCGCCGCTTTCATTAGAGTGTCGGACACAAAATTCCTATACGTTTCGCATTCTGGGAGGGTTCATGAGTTCTTATGAGCCGCGAGCAATGTTGCTGCACTATCGCCTCCTCGAAAAGATCGCGGCAGGCGGAATGGGCGATGTTTACAAAGCAGAGGATACTAAACTCGGCCGCACTGTAGCCCTCAAGTTTCTGCCGCCGGCTGTCAGCAAGGAATTCCAGGCGAAGCGCCGGTTTCTGAAAGAAGCGCAATCCGCATCCGCTCTAAATCATCCTAATATTGTCATCATTCATGCAATCGAAGAGTGCGATGGCGCTGACTTCATCGTGATGGAATACGTCGAGGGTCAAACCCTGAAGAAGGCTATCGTTCAGGATGGTGCACTGTCCGTTGCACAACTTTTAGACGTAGCAATTCAGGTGGCGGACGCTTTGGATGCGGCACACACACTCAACCTGATCCATCGAGATATAAAGTCGGCAAACATTTTGATTACTCCGCGCGGTGTCGCCAAGGTCCTCGATTTTGGATTGGCCAAGACGATTCGCCCGAACGAAGGCGTCGATAACGAAGCACCGACCCTACTGGATCTTACTGACGAGGGTGTTGTAATGGGAACGGCATCTTACATGTCGCCGGAGCAAACACGCGGAGAAGTGCTCGATGCAAGGTCCGACATCTTTTCGTTTGGCGCCGTGTTGTACGAAGCGGCAACTCGATCATTGCCGTTTCCCGGGCAGAGCATTCTCGCAATCATGGATGCGATCGCGAGATTGGATCCAACACCTCCGAGCCGAATGCGCCCGGAGCTGCCGGTGGAATTTGACTCCATCATCGAACGTGCGCTCCAGAAAAGCCGCGACAGGCGTTATTCGTCAGCTGCGGACATGGCCAGTGACTTACGGCAGTTACGGGGTGGACTATCGGCGGCGTGGATCGGACCGTCTGTCCTTTACGATCGAGATCTGATTGATACCGCTTCCTCGTCATTTGTTGGACGCGAACCGGAACTCGCCAAACTTCAGGACTTTCTAAAACAAGCAATCGAAGGTAGCGGGCGAGTCGTTTTCGTTACTGGTGAGCCGGGGATTGGAAAGACTTCACTCGCAGATGAGTTCTTGCGGCGCGCGCGTACTCAATGGCGAAGTCTGATGATCTCTCGTGGCCGTTGTATCGAACAGTATGGAACGGGTGAAGCCTATCTGCCTTTTTTGGATGCACTGGGAACATTGCTTGATGGCCCAAGTCGTGAGCGACTGGGCTCGATTATGCGAACGCACGCACCAACCTGGTGTACCCAATTGCCCGCTGCTTTTTCCTCAACTGGTACAGTTGATCACGTGCAGCAAGACACGATCGGCGCGACCAAAGAACGAATGATTCGCGAAATGGGCGATGCCCTTGGTCTTTTCTCGAATGGTTCACCCGTTGTGTTACTGCTGGAGGATCTTCACTGGGCCGACCCCTCGAGCATCGATCTGTTAAGACATTTATGTAACCGAATCAATATGCAACGGGTGCTCCTCGTCGGCACATTTCGACCGGAAGACATCGAGCGCAGCAATCATCCTCTCAAGAGTTATAAAGCAGAGATGCAGATGCACAAGCTATGCGAGGAGATAGCGCTCGAGTCATTGAGCCGTGAACACATCGTCGATTATCTAAACGTCACATTCAATCCCAACGACTTTCCCGCAAATTTTGCCGATCATCTTCATGAAAAGACTGAAGGTCATCCACTGTTCACTGCAAATCTGCTGCAGTATTTGAGTGAACGAGGTGACATTGCGAAAACGAACGAGCATTGGTCACTCAAGCGACCTCTTTCCGAAATTGAACTCGAGGCGCCTGAAAGTGTTCGCAGCATGATCAGCAGGAAGATCGACAATCTCAGCGAAGAAGATCGGCGAACTCTACAGTATGCAAGTGTTGAGGGTGCGGAGTTCCTTTCGACGATTGTTGCGGAGCTGTTGGGAGTCGATGAAGTCGATGTCGAAGAGCGTATGGCGCGACTGGAGAAGACACACCGCCTGGTTGTTACTCGTGGTGAGGAGGAATTGCCGGACGGTTCTCTGGGTACACGTTACCGTTTTGCTCATGCTCTTTATCAAAATTTCCTGTACGGCGACCTCGTCAACAAGCGACGAATGATGTTGCATAAACAGGTCGGCGAACAGTTACTGAAGCACTATGGTCGTCGGGCCCCCCAAATTGCGTCTCAGCTAGCCCTCCATTTTGAAAGAGGCCGAGATTTTACTCGCGCCATCGAATATCTAACTCACGCCGGTGATAACGCTACGAAGTTCTACGGTAACGCCGAGGCAGCCGATCATTACACACATGCTCTCAGCCTCGTTGATAAGTTGCCCGAGGAGGACCGGGCACAGGCACGAGCGAAGGTCTACCAAAAACGCGGCGCAGTGAACATGGCCTTGAGTCGGTTCTCACAATCGGTGGACGACTACGTTGCAATGCTCAAACACCAGGAAGCGTTGACGCCCGCAATGAAAGCATCAGCACTGAGCGCGTTGGCAATGACGCTGTTCTTTTCGCACCGGCTTGAAGAGATGGAAAGCCGCGCCGATGAAGCGCTCGAGGCAGCGACACTGGCAGGCAGTGAAGAGCTTCGTCTTGACACGATGATGTTAATGGGACTGAAACACTTGTGTTACGGCGAGTTGGACGTTGCCAGGCCAATCATTGATGACGTTGTCGGTAGTGCGCGAGCAATTAATTACAAGCCGGCATTGTTAGCGGGAATAACCTGGCGTGGTTGTTTGTACTTCTTTCAGTCAGAGTACGAGAAGGCGATTCAGTGTGAGATCGAGGCACGAAGTCTTGCCTCCGAGGTGAGAGAAGGGTTCCTTCTACTAACGGCGATGTTCTTTCACGGATTGTCGATGGGCAACCTTGGTCATCTATCTGAGGCTTTGAAAATCCTTGAAGAGGCGATCGAGAAGGCACGTCGCAATGGCGATCACTTCTGGTTTCCGCGAATGCCGAATTGTATTGGTTGGATTCATCGTGAACTTCAGGATTTTAAAGGCGCATTTGCTTACGACGAGGAGGGTCTTCACGTTGGTCGTGAATTCAATGTTCTAGAGGCGGAGGCAAACTCGCTTATCAATCTCGGAATAGATAACACTATCGCCGGCAAGACAAATGAGGCCTCTGCTGTTTTCCAAAATACGCACGACATTTTTGAGCGGGATAAGTGGTTTAGATGGCGATACAGTATCCGCCTTGAAGCTGCAAAGGCCGAGCATTGGTTGCGTCAAGGTGATTCCGGAAAGGCCAAAGAGTTCACTGACACGTTGTTCTCTACAGCGAGCCATTTCAAAACCAGGAAATACGTAGCAGTTGCTCACAAACTCCGATCTGAGATCGCGATTGCAGAAGGTAAACCTGAAGTGGCGCGTGGTGAGTACCAGGCAGCGTTAGATGTGTTGGATGCCTACCCTGTACCGGTTGTCAGATGGCGCGTGCTCGCAGGACTAGGGAAACTTCTCTCGAGTACTGGCGAGGCTGAAGGATCTCTACGAGCCTTTGTTGAGGCGAAGAAGATCGTCGAAGAAATTGCCGCGAACGTTTTCGATAATTCTTTGCGAACTACCTTCCTGGAGTCTAAAGCGGTGCAGGAAGTGATGAGCGGAGCCGGGACAACATAGGATTTATGGGACCTACCGGACCTATTCTTCATCACGCACCCACTTTTACAGTCGAGGAAGCCTCCCGGATCGCACACGATCGATATGATCTCATTGGTTTTGCTGCAGAGTTACCGAGTGAACGCGATCAGAATTTTCTGCTCACCACCCATAGCGGCGAAAAGTTCATACTAAAAACAGCGAATGCAACAGAGCAGCGCCTGCTGCTGGAAGCTCAGAACGATGCCATGACTCACTTGGCATCAAGGATATCCTTCTGCCCGCGTGTGGTTTTGAATGAGGCTGGGGAATCTCTGTTGCAAGTACAGAGCTCAACATCTGAACACTTTGTCCGTCTGGTCACTTTTATTCCCGGGCTCCCGCTCGCAGAAGTGGAGCCGACTCCACAACTACTGTTCAATTTCGGAAGGCGATTAGGCGAATTCAGTCGAGCAATATCAGATTTTGATCATCCAGCGTTTCATCGGGATTTTCATTGGGATCTTGTAAACGGCCTGAGGGTAATCGATGAATACAGTCCGCTGGTAGCTAACGAAGAGCTACGAATGCAGGTGGAAAGGTGCCGGACGGTTTTAGACAAGAACCTGGACCTCCCCTCGACAATAATCCATGGTGATGCAAACAACTACAATGTTTTGATTCAAGATGAGGATGTTGTGGGACTAATCGACTTCGGCGATATGGTCTACAGTCTCAGAGTTGGCGACCTGGCGATCGCGCTCGCCTACGTTGTGCTGGATAAAATGGATCCGTTGTCGAGTGCCAGGACGGTGGTTGCTGGGTATCTTTCTGAAGTCGAATTGAATAAAGACGAGATCGAGTTGGTTTGGCCGTTGATGCTAACGCGACTCGGAATGAGCGTATGTATTGCTGCGCACCAGCGTATGCAGAAACCGGAGAACGAATATCTGGATATTAGTCAGCGAGCAATACGAAATAGCCTGCCGCGATTGCTAAGGGTAGAGCCGAAAGTTGCGACAGGGATCTTCTTATCCGCAGATGATGCAGATTACCCAAGCGACCAAACACGAACCACAAATTAAGGTGCAGTTGGGAAGGCCAACTGCGCTTTGTTAGGAGGTTAGTGATTGTCGCTTGCCCCCTTCCCAACTGCGCCTTAATTTGTGGTTCGTGTGGTCGCTGTGTAATCTGCGTAATCTGCGGATATCCATTCGTCATGACCAAAGCGGAAACACTTGCGCGTCGTCGACAATTACTCGGTCGTAACCTGAGTATCGCTTATCAGAACCCGATCAGGATTGTCCGTGGTTCAATGCAGTATCTCTACGACGATGAAGGTCGCGAGTATCTCGACGCCTACAATAACGTGGCCCATGTTGGTCACTGTCACCCGCGAGTTGTTCAAGCTGGACAACAGCAGATGGCCGTCCTTAATACCAACACTCGTTATCTAAGCGATCTCATCAACGACTACGCGGCCAGGTTGACGGCTACTCTGCCGGAATCGCTGAAAGTTTGTTTCTTTGTTAACTCGGGAAGCGAAGCGAATGAACTTGCTCTGCGACTCGCACGCGCACACACGAGCGCGCAAGACCTCATCGTCCTGGATCATGCCTACCACGGAAACACTAACACCTTGATCGACATCAGTCCTTATAAACACAACGGACCGGGAGGCCACGGTGCGCCTTCGTGGGTACACAGCGTTCCGTTGCCTGATCTGTATCGTGGTCACTACAAGGCCGACGATCCGGAAGCTCCAGAGAAGTATGTACAACACGTCAATGAGGTTGTTGAGAGCCTTGGTGTACGTCGCTTGCGCGGTTTCATCGCTGAGTCGATGCCGAGCGTGGGCGGGCAGATTTTCCTGCCGGAAAATTATCTGCGGAAAGTCTATAGTAGGGTACGTTCCGCGGGAGGCATTTGTATTGCGGATGAAGTGCAAACTGGATATGGCCGGATAGGAACACACTTCTGGGGCTTTGAAACTTATGGTGTTGTTCCCGACATCGTTGTGCTTGGAAAGCCCATCGGTAATGGACATCCAATTGGCGCGGTAATTACAACTGCAGAAATCGCAGACTCATTCAACAATGGAATGGAGTTCTTCAGCACTTTTGGTGGTAACAATGTATCTTGCGCGATCGGGATCGCTGTGCTGCAAACGGTGCTTGAAGAGGGTCTGCAGAGTCATGCCGAGTCCGTTGGATCTCAACTGCTTCAAAAGCTGCGTGAGTTAGTGACGGAGTTCGACATTATTGGCGATGTCAGAGGATCGGGATTGTTTCTCGGAGTTGAACTGGTTCGCGATCGAAATACGAAGGAACCCGCAACCGAGGAGGCAAGTTCAGTTGTCAATAAAATGCGCGAGCAAGGAATACTACTTGGCACAGATGGGCCTTTTCACAACGTGCTTAAGATTCGCCCGCCCATGCCGTTTACTTCATCGGATGGAGACCGGCTGGTTGAAATGTTGGCTAAAACATTAACCGAACTTGGATGAAGTCAGTACCACCTCGCGGTAGCGGGTGGGTGCGAAGTGATAACTCTCGACCTCAAAGGCTTCGCACCCACCCGCTACCGCGAGGTGGTACTGACTTCATCCAAGTTCGCCCAACATGACATCCCGGTTTGAATCGAAAAACCCTTGGCCCAGTGTGAGGAAGTCAGTTAGAATCCGCGCACGCGGTTACAATCAGTGGAGGGCGAGATCATGAATCGAAGTGATCTGGAACAGGAACTCAAGACTTTGGGTGTGACTCTCAAGGGTTGGATGCCGGTTCTGCAGTGCGACACATGCAAACGACATTGGGAACCCTTCGCCATCGCCGTTGGCGCGACTGCACCAACCGTTCGTTTTGATTATTGGAAATGTAAGAACAACTGCAATGCCGATCACCAGCCGAGTCACGCATTACAAACAGCGTTGCCTAAATACATTGTCCTTAATGATGTTCCCGGGATGATATTCGGCGAAGGTGATGAGGAAGCGTTTGAAGACTACGTGCGTTCGATGGATCCGACCGAAATTCCTAACCGCAACTTCTAAGTTTGATCACGTGTGAGCATAAACGATAGTGAGTGACCACTTGCTGTCCAACCATCATTGGAATAGGCAATAGGCAAATCAACAACGGGCGACTCTTCACTATCCTCTGCCCAAACGCAGTTCGAAACCTGTTCGCACCTCAGCAGGTAATGCTCGAGGCCAGTGAAGACGCTGCGCCAATAACCTCCATATAGCGTCTTATAAACAATCCCACCGACTTCTACATAAACTCTGGTGCCGCTGATAATTTTGTAATTGATACGACCAAGGAGGTCCAGAATTAACGTCTGTTCTTTGACGGTTGGGCCTCTCTTATTCGTGTTTTCGCGGAAGAAGGTTTTTGGAACTGGCGGCAGGAGTGACTCAACCTCGCGTAGCTCGGCATCCCGCCATTTTTCGGGATCATATTGGACTCGGCGTCGCTTCTTTTCGCGATGCATCGAACACCTCGCCACAGGGGGTTTGTTCGGTGAAGAAGGTGAGGCGTAGTTTAGACCCACTGCTTTCAGAATGCCAGAGTTTTGGTGTGAACGGGACGGAGATTATTTCAGATTGCAGGTTTGAGAAATCAAGTGGGTGGTGAAGGCAGTCGGGAATATGCAGAGTTCTCCACTTTTTCGCGTCCGATTGGATATCAACCCGGGCTGATTGTGCACCGTCAGTACCACCTTGGTAGCTCCCACCGGTCCGCGAGCGATATCCGACAATGCCAGCAGCGTGGAACAAATTGAGGGCGTAGTTGGATTCACTCCGGAGGAGTGTAATGTTTATAGTTCTCGAGACTTGAAGAGGTCCGCACTCCTTTAGGAGTGCCATGTGGTTTGTGGAGCCGAGCGAGGGATATCGACCGTCCTGCGTCGAGGTGGTTACGCGGCCCGATATCGCACTCCTAAAGGAGTGCATGGGTCTTTTATCCATGGCGATCTATAAACATCCCACTCCTTCGGAGTCAGGACCGCTCCGAACTTCGTCATAGTCGTTTTTCCAACTGTTCAACCCGGTCCAGCAAGCCCCGTTCACCCATTCGCTCCGTGAACACCGCAAAATCTTTGGTGGCGCCAGTCCAACGCAGCTCCTCTACATCCTCGAACAAGGGCGCGTCGGTTCTAAGTGTCGCAAGGTCCTTGAAGAGCAACGCTTCCTGATGTTTGTCCTTTAGGACCTCGGGAGGAAAGTTCTCGATCGCGCCATAACGACCGATCAGTGCCGCCGCTGTCTTCGGTCCACATCCGCTAATTCCTGGAAATCCGTCAGCGCTGTCTCCGACCAGTGCCAGATAGTCGGGGATCATTGCCGGCCATACGCCAAACTTGGCATGTACAGCTTCCGCGTTGCGGATCACACCTCTGCGACCATCAACCTGAACCACGCGCTCATCGACCACGCACTGGGCAAGATCCTTATCAGGGGTCCAGATGCATACCTTTTCAACGTTCTCATCTAGTGAAGCCAGGTACGCGGCAGAAGCCAAAGCATCGTCGGCCTCAAGTTCGATCATGGGCCAGACAGTTACCCCCATAGCCAGCAGCGCTTCTTCCAAAGGAACAAATTGCGAGCGAAGAACTGGCTCGATTCCGGCGCCGGTTTTATAACCAGCCCACATGCCATTTCGGAACGACTCGATAACGTGGTCCGTGGCTACGCCGATGTGAGTCGCGCCGTCGTTCATTAGTTGGAGCACACCACGCAAGACGCCAGCGACAGCTCCAAACGGTGGATCAGTCTTCTTGAATCGCCTGACTCCATAAAAGTGACGGAAGAGCTCGTATGTGCCGTCGATTAAGTGAATGATCATTTGATTATTTTTAGATTTAAGACTTCAGATTGAAGATTTGGTCAGTAGTTAGTGGTCAGTGGTCAGTAATCAGTAGTTGTCGGTTCACGTATAGGTCGAATAGGGCACATAGGTCCTATACAACCCGACCACTGACTACTGCCCACTGACTACTGACCACTGCCCACTGACTACTGACCACTGCCAACTGACTACTGACCACTGCCCAATCTTAAATCTGAAATTCTAAATATGAAATCACCGAAATGCCCCTGACAAAATATTTCTTGATACTTGTCGATTCCCGATTCAGCCGTTCGATTTCTATTTAGAGAGGCAAAATTGAAACGAGGAGATGAAAACAATGCGAGTGATGGTTATGGTCAAAGCTACTCAAGAAACTGAAGCAGGGACGATGCCAAGTCAGCAAATGCTCACCGATATGATGAAGTTTAACGAAGAGCTTGTTAACGCCGGGGTGATGCTGGCAGGAGAAGGTCTGCATCCGAGTTCGAAAGCAAAACGTGTCCACTTTTCGGGCGCTAAGAGAACAGTGACGGACGGGCCTTTTGCGGAGACAAAAGAGCTGATCGCGGGCTATTGGATTTGGAAAGTCAATTCTATGGAGGAAGCGGTTGAGTGGGTCAAGAAATGCCCTAATCCTATGAACGGAGAGTCCGATATCGATATCCGCCCGATCTTCGAAGCCGAAGACTTTGGAGACGAATTCACTCCCGAGCTGCAAGCACAAGAACAACGATTGCGGTCAAAGATCGAAGAAGGATAACCAGATAAGAGATCTCAGATCTCAGATCCCAGATCCCAGATCAAGACGGGCTTGCTTGTTCAGATCTCTCTTTACGTCGAGATCCGATCATGCAAGCCCTTTGTCGTTTTTCTGAGATCTGAGATCTATTTGAAGCTATTGTCGTCAGCAGAGGGTCCGTAAATCGCTGGTACCTTTGCTCCCATGAGTCGGAGGTACACGGTCATTTGACCGCGGTGATGGCTCCAGTGATTGATGGTGTCCTGAATCATCTCGTAGCGAGGCGCTTCCATAACGACGTTGCCACGAGCGAGTAACTTCCAGGGTGTTTTCAAATGCTCATCTGAGGTCTCTGTGAAAGCAGCTCGTGCTCCTGCCACAGATTCATCCAGGGCCTTGACGAGAGCCTCGCTCGTTTCTTTTGGCTCCCGTTTCATCTTCGATTCACCCTCGGGTGCGACGTCGAGTTGATCCTGCTTGATTTGCATCGTGATCCACGTCGGCATTGTCGCGACCATGTCAGCAAGATAACCAAAGATCATTGACTTCTCATGTGGCTTCCAATCGTACTTGCCTGCGGGCACTTCTTGTAAAGCGCCTCTTGAGCGCTCCACCTCACGGTTCATCTCATTCAGAAGATATTCAGCAATGTTCATGATCGTTCCTTTCGAGGATGTACCGTACGCATCGCATGTCACGCTTTTGTGACGAGTCAGTGGATAGGACCTATATGATCAATTGGACCTATTAACTGACAACTGACCATCCACTCAATCACCAATAATCTTCACAAGTACGCGCTTCTTTCGGCCACCGTCAAACTCGCCATAAAAGATTTGCTCCCATGGCCCGAAGTCTAGTTTTCCTCTCGTTACCGCCACGACAACCTCGCGTCCCATGAGCTGTCGTTTGATATGCGCGTCTCCATTATCTTCACCTGTTAGATTGTGTTTGTAATTGCCAACGGGCTCGTGAGGCGCCAACTTTTCCAGGAATGCTTCGTAGTCAAGATGGAGACCACTTTCATCGTCGTTAATAAAAACGGATGCAGTGATGTGCATAGCGTTGATCAATGCCAACCCTTCGGTAATCCCGCTTTCGTGCAAACAGTTCTGCACTTCTGAGGTGATATTAATAAACGCGCGTCGGGTGGGTACGTTGAACCAGAGTTCTTTGCGGTAGGACTTCATGGGAGCCAGTATAGGACTTAGAGGACCGATCCGACCTAGGAATTGTGCAACTGATAACTGACCACTGACAACTGACGAGCACCGGATCCCCGCGCACTCTTTGAAGCAACATGTTTGCAATCAAATCACAGGCACCGAATGAATTTGGTGGTAACGAATTTGCGAGTTTTGGTGTCTAACGTGATAGGAATCAGGAGGTTTGAAATGAAAGGAAAATACCTGCGCAGACTTGGCGGCCTCATTCTCGCAACGCTGATGCTCGCTGGAATCGCGTTTATCTCCCCGAGCTCGGTTCAGGCGCAAAGGCGTCGCCGAATCGTGGTTGTTAGCCCAATCTATCGTCCATTCGGACCCTGGGGATACGGATATAGGTGGTGGGGATATGACCCATGGTCACCTTATGGCGGCATGTATCGTCAGTACGTTTTTAGTAACGGTGATGATGCGGTAAGCCAGGGATACAAAGATGGCTTTAAGACTGGGAAGGACGATGGTAAGAAGAACAAGAGTTACGATCCCCAGCGCTCTCATTATTACCATGACTCAGGCTTTGGCAACTTTGCCGAAGTTTACCGATCAGGCTTCTCACGAGGCTATCAGGAAGGATACCAAACTGGGAGCAATCACATCGGATAAGAATTGAGGTTGTCGGATTTGTAGGAACAGGGACGGTTGTAAAAGCCCGTCCCTGTTTTCTTTTACTCAGACCGCTCTAGCCAGGAGATATGTAATTTTACGAGTATGTCCAACCTGCAAGCGCTTAGCCCAAGAGGTTACTAAACCCGGCCAGTCTACAGGTGGAATGCAGGTGTGCTCGATGATTTCGAACCGAGCCGCCAGATATCGTTCGTACAATTCGCCGCTAAGAAAATCTGGCGACAATGCCTCTAAACCTAGTCGCTGAATTTCAGAACTATCTCGTTGCTCATCGAGTCCAATGGTGAGTTTGAGGACGGCGTTGTTTGTGCAAACGCCACGAATCCCTTCGAGCTCGTTCAACTCTCCAAGAGCTACCGCTCGAAGTAAACTACCCCACGGAAAATGCACGTGCACTTCATTTGCAATCCCGTTCAGCTCATCTGGAAGATTCTCGACTGACGCCTGAATGAACAGTGCGTTTGGCGCGCCACCCTTCGCCGGTGTGCGATAGATCTTTTGAGAAATCTTTTGGAGTGGACGTGTATTGGCGTCGATGCCAACAAAGAACTGGGTTGGATTGCAGCGCGCAGATCGATACACAAAGAGTCCATCGCCCGTTCCAATGTCCAAAGTCACCCGTTCAGAGTATGGAGCGATAAGTTCGCGAAGTTGCGTTTCCGTTAATCATCAGATGGTGCTGCCTCGAATCATCTTGATCATGTGACGACTCCTTTCTGCGTACGAACCATGGTAGCTGGGTCCGACGGCTCTGCCAACTGTTGTGAGGCATGGCTGTGCCGTGCCGAGAGCGAGCTCAGATTTCATTTGGGCTACGCCCTCAAGTTCTCCTGAAATTAGATCGAGGGGCGAAGTCCAAACAGCGCGGGCACTTTCTGGTTAGGAAATTGAAGTACCACGCGGGCTAAGCCGGTGGTCTCTGAAACTGTGGGCAGCCGAATCCGTGTAACTGCGGATTTTAAGGCAAAGCTGGTTGGTATGGTCGGAGGGTCTTAGGAAAGCGCTTTCATTACAAACGTACTCATCTCATTAAAAAACACTGTCAGTTCCTGTAGTCCATTCTGCGCTACGAGAACAAGCCGATCACCGAGCACGAGGGGAATGAGCGCAACCATGACGGACGAAAGTAGCAGAAGGTTTGAGCTTATGTCTGAAAGTTCAACTCTTTTCATTTAATTTTCCTCGAAAGGTAATCGTAGTCGCGCCCCGCGCGAAGTTGAGGATGAAACTTTGGGGCAAAGGAAAAGAGGAGAGAATACGTCAGGCGGCCCCTGCCGCCACCGATCTCTGCAGCAAGGACGATGCCACTAATACCAGAATGTGCGATCGATCTGAGAAGCTGTTGATTTCGAGGGATTTAGTCCCGGCTTTTATCCCGCATTCGTTTCTGAGATGGTCCTTTCTGTTCGGTCAACTTGGCGGGAGAGTCGCAAGTTGACTGGTGAACGGCGCGAGAACTTCTCTGCTCCCAACGTGACGTGGATCGCTTGATGTTTGAACGCACGATCCACGAAATGCCACGAAACACGCCGCAAGAATGGACTTTTAAACGACGACTGCGACATCCAGCCAGAGAAGGGAAGCTGCTTGCCTCTTCCAATCCTTAATGGTTAATCTCCGTGCGAGCGTTTTCGGACGCCGCCGGTCCGCGGAAAGGGCAAAGCCCACCGAGCCAAACAATTCATTTGGCATTTCGTACTCCTTAGCCTGACGTTGCGGACCGCAGGCATTGACCCGTCACGAACGGAAGGAGCGCGTCATGCCTAAGTTTTCAGACAACACATCTCTATCTCTTCCTCCAAAAAGTTCGCTTGAGAATTTACGCAAGCAGGCGAAGTCGTTACTGAAAGCTGCGCGTGCGAACGACCAGAGCGCGCGTAGAAAATTCCGCACGTTTCATCCGACCGCAACTCAACCGGCAAACCTGACCTTGAGCGACGCGCAAGTGGTCATTGCGCGATCCTACGGTTTCACCAGTTGGCCCAAGCTCAAAGCGCAGGTCACCATCGAGTCTTACTCGGCATTGCCGGATGAACTTCGGAATGCAGAGAACTCCGACAAACTAGTCGATAGATTCATCAGCCTTGCATGTTTGAACTATACGAACGATCACCGCAGGCGTCGCGACGAGGCGCGAAAATTGTTCTCTTCCAATCCCACTCTGAGCAAAGAGAACATCTACTCGGCTGCTACTGTTGGCGACGTTCAGGTCGTCAGGGAACTGCTTCGAGATGACACCTCACTCGTAAGAATCAAAGGCGGTCCATACAATTGGGAGCCGCTGCTATATGCAACCTACTCGCGGCTCAACAGTACAAACACAGGTCATTCAACACTCGAAGTCGCTCAACTATTGATTGAGTCCGGTGCGGATCCGAATGTCGGGTTTCTGTGGGATCGTCACTATCTGTTTACCGCACTAACGGGCGTCTTTGGTGAAGGCGAGTCTGGCCCGCTTCACCAACCGGAACATCAGTACTGTTATCAAGTCGCACGATTACTTCTGGAGGCGGGTGCTGATCCAAACGACGGCCAGACTCTCTACAATCGAATGTTTACCGGTGGCACGGCGCATCTTGAGTTGCTGTTCGAATTCGGATTAGGAAAAAACAAGAAATCCATTTGGCTGAAAAGACTCGGGAATCTTCAAGGTTCCCCGGAAGAAATGCTGCAACAGCAGATGGCTTGGGCCGCAAAGTATAACCAGGTAGCCCGCATGAACTTGCTGATTGAGCACGGCGTCGATGTCAACACGCCGGATACTCGGTTTCAACGAACTCCATACGAGCTTGCATTGCTCAATGGGAATGATGAGATTGCGAAGCTTCTGATTGAGCATGGTGCAAAAAAGACTGACCTGAATGACATAGATGCATTCAGTGCGGCCTGCCTGAATGGCGACGCATCAGAAGCAAAGATGCTTCTCCAGAAAGATCCCACACTGCTGACCAGACCAGGGATTGAACGCGCGGAGTTGTTGAATCTCGCAGCCGAGAGTAATAAGCAGAACGCTGTTCGACTTATGGTAGAACTCGGTTTTGATCTCAACGAGCGAAAGCGTACAGCGCCACTTCATCTGGCTGCTGCAGGTGGAAATTTGGAGATGGTGAAACTTTTAATCGAACTCGGCGCGGATCCATCTGTACGTGACGAAGAGTTCAACGCCACTCCACTTGGGTGGGCTGAGTATGGCGAACGCAATGAAGTCGCCGAGTTTTTACGATCGATTGAATGAGGCAGGTAGCAACTGGGAAGGCTTTGACTTAAAGACTTTTGAGGTCCGTCACGAAAGTAGTGCCCAATTTGAAATCAGGCCGAATTAGAACGGCGAGCGAAGCGACCGATTGACCTATGCATTCGTATGACTTCGGCTTTGGGGGAGGTCAATCGGTCGCTTCGCTCGCCGTTCTAATTCAGTTGGGCCGAATCCAAATTAGCGCGTTCCCAGCAAAAACTCTTTATTGACACTGTCCAGCCCCAAACCTAGAATCGAGTTGGCTCGTCGTTGTATCTCACAAAAAGGAAAAACTCAGATGCTCGCCTCGCGTTTCCGCCGTCCTTTCAGACTGTTTCTCCGACTGATGCTGATCGTTATTGCGATAGGCTGTTCTGCAATACTGCCCGATCACTCACGCGCAGCGGACACGGAATTTCTCGGCAGCCTGGATGGAGAGTTGGTGCCAAACACTGAAGATTTGGACCAAATAATCTTCAGACCTCTGCGAGACCTGTCCAAAGTAAAGTTTGCGTCTCCCCCTCCAACGAATGCGTCGATAACGGCTGGCAGACTTTACGATCCATTACGCGACAAGTCGGCGATTCTCGCGCTGCTCGTCTTGGAAGAGGGTGAGCAACCGTTTCTATATGCCGATCTTGATCTCGACAATGTTATCTCTGACGCTGAACGATTTCCGATGAAGAGTCAGGAGTTTGGTAGTCCCTACATTTTGCAGACTACCGTGCAACTTCCTTTCAAGAATGCATTGTTCAAGAGTTATCCCGTAGTCGTGCAGTATTACAAGAACGTGACCTGGGATGAATTGAAGGAAGGCGAGAATCTCCTGCTTCAGTCAAAAGCCGCTTTCGCTCAAGGCTCGGTGGAGGTTGAGGGCAAGAAGACTTTGGTGGAGTACGGTTTTAATCCCCAGTCAAAGAAGATCAGTGTGAACAATGGATGGCTCGGGGTCGACGGAGATGGAGACAACTATATCGATCTTGATCGGTTTTCGCCTGAAGCAGCCGAAGCACGAGACGAAACTGTCGTTTTTCGCATTGGCAACCGATTCGTATCAACCAAGAAAGTAGATCTGGAAAAGAACCAGATCGTCATGCGCGAGCATCCGGCATCAGACTACAAGCGAGTTGAACTGACCGTTGGTTCTGAGTTGCCGGATTTTCAATTCTCTGACTTCGACGGGAAGAAAAGGAAGTTTTCGGAGTTTCGCGGCAAATACGTGCTTATAGATTTCTGGGCTTTATGGTGCGGGCCATGTCGTAGAGAACTGCCGTATCAAAAACTCGCCTATTCGCGATTTCAGGCCCGGGGTTTTGAAATACTCGGCATGAACAATGATCCCGATTACACGATGGTGGTACCTACGCTCAAACGGAATGGGCTGTCGTGGACCCAGGCCACAATAAACAGCATTGAGCAACTTCAGACTCGCTACCGTATTCACTACTTTCCTACTACTTTGCTCGTTGGCCCTGATGGAAAAATTATTTCACTTGGTCAAACGCGTAAGAAGCAAGCGGGCCTTCGCGGGCAAGACCTCATAAGATCTCTGGACGAGCTTCTGCCACCGTAGCCAAAGAACACAACTCACAATTGAAAGTTCAGTTGGGAAGGGGCAAGCGGTCCAAACTTAAGACAAAACAAACGAGACCCCGAGCGCGCCCCCGCAGATTCCAAGTCTCTAGTTATTTTAATTGCTTACAACTGGAGGGCCTTGAACCTGCGGGGGCGCGCTCGGGGTCTGGTTTGTTTTGTCTTAAGTTTGGACCGCTTGTCCCCTTCCCAACTGCCCTTTATTTGCAAGTAACACCGAAAGGTTCTCAGTATCGCCAACTCTTAACATCAGCTCCTGCCGGGGAGCTCTTCATTATCCGCGCAACGATCTTGGGCGCGTGCAGCTGGTGATACCTCAAGCGTGAGATTGCGTTTGGTCTTGTGTGATCTCCGCACCAGCAATGTTCAGCGCGTGGCTCGTAATCCACCTCGCCGTCATAATTTGGATCCTTAGTGCTCTTTAAGAAATCTTCGACGAGATACACAGCGTCGTTCAGAAAATAATTGTCAGCCTCGCCCACGTAGATGTGAATCTTTCCCTGCAACCTGGTACCGAGCTTGGCCCAATCGCGCTTAAGGATATAACCGAGGTCGTAGTGCTCTCGCCAGTATTCGGCAACCGAGTGGTCAATCTTGCCTGTTAACTTGTCCCAAATTGGTTTGGGGTATCCATCCTCTCCGACTGGCGAATACACAGCTTGCCAGATATCCCATTGACCACCCGACCGGCTCTTCGTCCCTAGCGCCAACTCCATGTGATTGTTGTCTTCAATCGTAGCCGCAAGTTCACCCAGATAATTTCGCTTGCCGGGTCTTGGCACTTGTTTCCACTTCGAGTCCGCATAGTAAGCATTATCGTGGTCATAAATATTGACGACCGTGTACGCGCGAAAGTCGATTGGGTCGGGACATGAAGCCCAGCAACCGTTGTACTCATCCGGATAAAACATCTGAACAGCGAGCGCTTCCCAACCTCCCGTCGACCCGCCATAGAGAAAACGTGCCCAGCCTTTGCCGATTCCACGAAAACGCTTTTCGATCTCTGGAATCAGTTCGTACGTGATTGCATCTCCATACGGACCGAGATTCGCCGAGTTCACAGCGTATGAGTCATCGTAATAAGGATTAGCATGTTGGATTTCAACGATGAGAAAACGCGGAAAGTCCGGACCAGTCCAGTCTTTGTAAAACTGATAGGCTTGTTCTTCAACAATCCGGTTGTAACCTTCGAGATGAAAACGTTCGCTGTACTCGGGTTTCAGATTCGGATCCGGAGGAGTTTCGCGAAAGCCCCCAAAGTCGGAAGGGAAGTGACCGTGATTGATCACTAGCGGATAGTGAACGTCCGGATGTGAATCGAATCCTTCGGGCAGAAGCACATGCGCACCAAGAAACATCGGACGTCCCCAGAACTTCGTTAGACGTTCACTCTGAATTCGAATGTGCTTTACGTACTTCGTATCTTTGGGTGGTTCAATCGGTGGAATAACCTGATCGAGCGAGATGTCAATACTCGCCCCAGGATCAATTCGTATTTTGACGGGTTTGCTGTAGAGATTTCCGGGAGCGCTGTTCCATTGTTGTCCTTCACCCCGGTCCATCGGCAACTTGATTGTATGGCCATCTTCGCGGTGAAAGGTTTCATAACGATGCAACAGTCCCTGAACCCAATACTCACCAGCAGGTATCTCAGTCAAAGTTCGTCGCGGATAACCAAACGCGTTAGCATCCACAACTTTGATTTGTTTAGCCTTCCAATTATCAACATCGATTCCAAAGACTTGTTGTGTACTCAAGTCTTCACTGATTTGAAACCGAGGTTCTTTTTCGTTGTTGGTTGAAATTAACAAGAGTAGTCGACCGTCGAGAGGCTCTTTGCTCGCGGTTTCCGGAAAAGAAACATTGAATTTAAGTTTCGCTTGAGTCATCGCGTTTGCCTTGAATTCGAGTTTTGGAAACAGGATTACTACCAAGACTACAACAACACCAATAATGATTATTGAAATCCTCTTCATAATTACTCCTCGGAGTGGAAGTCGACTTGGATACAGTCAGTACCACCTCGCGGTAGCGGGTGGGTGCGAAGCTGTTTTGGCGATTGGTTCTGACTTCGCACCCACCCGCTACCGCGAGGTGGTACTGACTGTATCCAAGTCAGTTCTTCACTGGTCAACAGCCGGCAATCCGCTTACGATTGTGCTACGTATATAAGCTGGAGAAATAAAATGCCATGCTCAAAGTGTGCGCAATTCTAATATTACTGGTTGGTACAACAATGATTTTCAATGCATGCAACAACGCAAGTGCCGCGGTCGCTATTCCGAACCCGAAACTTGATGCTCAACTCGCAACTACAAAGAGCCAACAAACAGCGGTTTTCGCAGGTGGCTGCTTTTGGGGAATCGAAGCAGTATTTGATCAAGTCAAGGGCGTTTCAAAAGCCGAATCTGGATACGCAGGTGGATCAGCCGATACTGCCGACTACTACACTGTCTCGTCCGGCGCAACAGGGCATGCGGAGTCGGTTCGTGTAACCTACGACGCTTCACAAATCACGTATGGACAACTTCTGAAGGTATTCTTTTCCGTTGCCCACGATCCCACTGAACTTAATCGACAAGGCCCTGATGTCGGCAGCCAATATCGTTCGGCGGTTTTCTTTGTGAACGACGAGCAAAAGCGCATAGCAGAAAGCTATATCAAACAGCTTGATGAAGCGAAACTGTTCTCAGGAAAAATTGTCACGCAAGTAGTGCCGCTCGGCGCCTTCTACGCGGCTGAAGACTATCATCAGAACTATCTTGTCAACCATCCTAACGAACCATACATCGTTTACAACGACATGCCGAAGCTGGTGAACCTGCGAAAACTTCTGCCGGAATTGTGTAAGCAGCGGTGATCTAAGCTTTAAGATTGGTCTTTGGCCTTGGGTCTTCGGCCTTTGATTGTTTTCGAAGGTCCGTCCTTTCTTCCAAGGCCAAAGGCCAAAGGCGATCTTCCTCAATTTACAATTCTTAACAACTTTTTACGTACGCTTGACACGCTTTAATAGCGACGCGAGTATTCTCACGCTCGTGCACGTTCCGCAAAACCCTTAGCTATGACACTCAAGAAGAGAAAACTTGTAGGGGGCTTTAATAGGTACCGGTTGATCCTAACCCTTGGTGTTGCAGTGCTTCTGCCGGCCGCTGGCCTGATCTACGTGAATTTCAGTCAGCTACGAGAGTTCGAACGAGACAATTTCCTGGAGGCGGCCATTCATCGTGACTTTCAGGAGTTTCTTGCCATTTCGGAAAAGGAATTGAATAAGAAGGCTTACGGGATGGTAGACGATGCCCGGGACCAGTTTCCGGGCGCCGACGCGAGCGTCGATGAAAAAGAGCAAAAGTTAGACGAGATACTGTCCCACTGCTCGTGCTTCCTGCATCTGTTTGTGTACGACGCGGAAAAGGGCGTCGTCTTGCGCACACAGCCGAATCAATTAGACGACGCATATGTTCAAGAGGAACACGACTCGGCAATCGATGCCTATAAAGCGTGGTTCAAGGTGGAGGGAAAATACTTCGCCGAAACAAAGAAGCCTCACAAAATGACCTTCCAGTCGGGAGTGGCCAAACGCGCCGGAGGAGAGTTTTACGAGGCGGTCGCCATATTTCCCTTACCTGGCACTTCAAAGGATCGGGTCATTTTGGGAGGTGCTGTTTTCGACCCAATCTATCTGAAGAAGAATTTCTTTCCAAAGATGATCGACGACGTCCTCGCTGAAAGATTGGCTGAGTATCAAAGTGGCAACCCCATGGCAATGATGGTCTACGCTGGTGACGCCGAAAGCATGGAGATGATGAAGCCGATCGCGGTCTCCAGCGGTTGGGGAGAAGGCAAACCCGAAGTAACGCGCAAGCTTGAGAATGTTTTTTCCCCACTCTCGGTTGGCATCAAGTATCAGGGAACCAGCGTGAAACAGCTTGGTGAGCAGTGGGTCCATCGCAGTTTTGTAATCCTTGGCATCTTGTCATTGCTGATCATCGGTGGTGTGATATTGACGAAGCGCATCGTCAGTAAAGAAATGGCGGTCGCCAGATTGAAGTCTGACTTTGTTTCCAATGTCTCTCATGAATTGCGCACACCGTTGGCGCTTATTCGACTTTACGCAGAGACGCTTGAACTGGGTCGTATTACAACTCAAGACAAGAAGGATCAGTACTACCAGATCATTCGCAAAGAGAGCGAACGTTTGACAGCGCTTATTAATAACATCCTGGACTTTTCGCGAATTGAAGCTGGCCGCAAGGAATACGAATTTCGCGAAACTGATATTGCTGAGCTCGTGCGGAACACACTTGATTCATATCGCTACCAAGTCGAGCAGCAAGGCTTCGAACTCAAGGAAAACATAGAACCCGATTTACCGCAGGTGTATGTGGACCGGGAAGCGATCGCGCGTGCTTTGGTAAACCTGGTGAACAATGCCTTGAAGTACTCAAACCGTGAAAAGTTTCTCGGAGTGAAGTTGTACAAGGACAATAGCAAAGTGAAACTGGAAGTTGAGGATCACGGCATTGGCATCGCGAGCCGCGATCAAGCAAAGATTTTTGAGAAGTTCTATCGGGCCGAAGATCCGCTTGTGCATAACACGAAAGGAAGCGGACTCGGATTGTCGTTAGTTCAGCACATCACCCGAGCGCACGGCGGTGATATCGAAGTGGAAAGCACTCCAGGGCATGGAAGCAAGTTCATACTATCTCTGCCGCTTGGGACAAGACATTTGGCCCAGGCAGCAGGCATGGCGTAGCGGAGTGGCGAGGCAAGTAATCATGAGTACCAAAATAAACTCCCCAAACGGATCCGAACGAAAGACGCGAATACTGATCGTCGAAGATGAGCCCGCGATGGTTCAAGGGCTACGCGACAACTTCGAGTACGAAGGCTACGAAGTGATCAGTGCTGCTGACGGAATGGACGGCTTGAACCGCGCAATCGCAGATCAACCAGATCTCGTCGTGCTCGATGTGATGATGCCGAAGATGAGCGGTCTGGATGTTTGCAAGCAATTGAAAGCCAGGAAACCTTCAATACCGATCATTATGCTAACCGCACGAGGGCAGGAAATCGACAAGGTTGTCGGTCTTGAATTAGGTGCGGATGACTACGTCACTAAACCGTTTTCGATTCGCGAATTAATGGCGAGAGTCAAAGCGGTACTGCGGCGCGCATCCCCGCAGGCTGCGACTGCCGAAATTTACCGGTTCAGTGACGTGGAAGTGAATGTAAGAAGCAACGAGGTTTTGCGAGGTGGTCAACCAGTGGAACTCTCTTCAAAGGAGTTCGCGCTGTTGGCATACTTCGTTGCCCATCCCGCCGAAACACTGAGTAGAGATCGATTATTGGATGCCGTTTGGGGCTACGAGAATTATCCAACCACGCGCACGGTTGATGCGCACATCGTTCATTTGCGTCAGAAGCTGGAACCCAACCCGGAGGAGCCACGCTTCATTCTGACTGTACACGGTAGTGGGTACAAGTTTGTTGGATGAGGTAATCGAAATGAGTCAAGCCGGACTAGCAACAAGACGTCGAGCGCTTCAAGTTACTCCTACTCATCGTCCTCGTTCGATTGCGGTGCGTCGCGAAGAACTGGAACTGAAGCTTAACGACCTGCAGAAAGACTACGCTGAATTGCATGCAGCAATCTTCGAAGCCGCGCAGGTACACCGTCGCTTATGTGCTCCGCGATTGATCCGCTATGGAGACTTTGAAATCGCCAATGAGATTTTTGCAGTGCGGCATTTGGCGGGCGATTTCTTCACAGTGCGCGATGGTAACAACCGAGCAGTACTTGCTTTGGGTGACATCAGCGGCAAGGGCCTGGCAGCCAGTATGTGGACAACTCACCTCGTGAGTTTGGTTGGCGCGCGAGCAGCAGTGAAGTCCGAGCCAGAAGTGATCGTGGCAGGTGTGAATCGTGATGTGTGTTTGACGGCTTCGACTGTGCCACTCGCAAGTTTGTTTGTAGCTCGATTGGATTCGGCAACCGGCACGCTCGACTATTGCAGTGCGGGACATCCACCAGCCCTTTTGCTCAGGTCGAATGGTGAGCTTGAAGCATTATCAGAAGGTGGTTTGTTACTGGGAGTATTACCAACTGCGCCATATGGGCGTGGTAGTGTTCAGCTGGGCCCTGGTGACGTGTTGCTCGCGTATTCAGATGGTGTACTTGAAACTGTGAACAACTCTGATGAAGAGTTTGGACTTGAGCGAATCAAGACGCAATTGCGTATTGCGGCACTCGAGCAAAACGACACCATAAACAGAGTCTCGGCCGAAACGATCCTCTTTTCAGTGCTGGCTGCCGTTCAGGATTTTGGTGCAAGTCACAAACTGGTTGATGACTTGTCGGTGGTCGTCATTCGGCGGGATTCGCGGTAATTGCCGATTACTGTCTACTACTCAGCGGAATTATCCGTTTTTACATGCTTCCGAGGATCGGGGACGTGAATCATTGTTTCCACCGCATTTGTGTAGCGGTTGGTGCCCTCATCGAAAGTGTTTGAGATGTTTATGCTTGCGCGAACGATATAGTCACCCTCAGGAATTCCAGTGATGTCAATCCACTGACCCGCGAGTTGTTTGTTATGCGAATCAGCCCAACCCGATGTTATTCCCTGCGACGCGGAATCGAAGCTCTTACTTTTTCCACCGTTGACCTTGAAGGAGTCTTCCAAATAGAGGCCGCTCTTTTGTTCCGCGAGAACTACTGTCCGATCAAGAGATAGAAGCTCGTACCGTGAAAAGTCCTTGATGTAGTAATCACCGCGGCATGGCGCAATGGCAAAAGCCTGAGCGTACTGATTGTTCGGATCATTGCGATCACCAACCACGAGGTCGCCATCTCCGCTATTCAAGATAACGGTCTCGAATCGAATAATTCTTCGATTGCCACTTGCGTGCACCGCACCTTCCTTGAACTCACATCCAGTTTCGTCAAACAAACGATCTACGATCTCCATCCGTGCGACGAAGTTTTGCGGGTCGATCGTCAGATCCGGCTTGTTTCCGTTGTCATAAACTGGAAAAGCTCGTGAGACCTTGGTCTTTTTTGAGAGTGCGGTCGGAACGATCAGCACACACAGGGTTATAACAACTAGAATTGCAAGTCGTGCTTTGCTCATAAGGATGTCCTTTGTGCGGAGCGTTTGAGCGGAAGTCTTGTCGGGGATCGTCGCAAGCGAACAATAGCGAGTGAAAGTCTCTACGTCAACCTCAAAATTGGGGCCTTTGGTCTTCGACCTTTGTCCTTTGGCCTTCGATTAACGATTGCTCTTTCTCGGATTCGCGAAAAACGAAACCAAAGGCCAAAGACCAAAGACTACTGACTATTGACCACTGACTACCGACCAAAGTCTAACTTCTCGGCAAAGAATTGAATCAACCGTGTTTCTAATCTCTGACGAATCATGCTGCCATGATCTCCGCGTGCATATATCTCAAATACATGTGGGATGTTGCGTTCAGAAAGCGCTTTTGAGAATTGTTGAGTCGTGATTCGAATGTGCGAAAACTCTTCCTTCTCTCCGTAATCGATGAATATGCCGCGAAGCTTCATCAGGTTTTGCTTGTTGTCTTCGACCATGTAGAGCGGCATCTTCGTTCTCCACAACGCAAACACCTCTTCATTTCGCTGGAGCTTTCCATCGTGCTCGCTGTACGGAAAATCGACGAAGAACGGGGGACGTTGAGGATTTGGCGAGAACGCCGCGGACACCGCGACGAACGCGACTTGAAAGAACTCTTCGAACGATCCGGGCTTGTCTTTTAATTGCTCTTTCTTCGTGAGTCGCAGTGTGCTCAACCATGCAGGATTATCTGAAGCGAAGTCTCCTTCGAAGCCCAGGCAACATGGGCTCAGTGCATACACAACACTGAATACGTCCGGATGTTTCATTGCGAGCGAGACTGCGCCGTAGCCTCCCATTGAATGTCCAGCAATGCCGCGACTTTCAGGACGTGCCATAGTGCGATACCGCTCATCAATCGTTTGAACGAGGTCGTGATAGAAATAGTCTTCCCAATTACCGTTCACGACGGAGTTTGTATAGAAGGCGCCTTTGTAAGCATTCCACCCGTTTGGCGCTACGACGATCAGTTCACGAATAATGCCTCGCTTGATCATTTCGTCCATTAACGACTGGAGACTCATTCCCTGGTATCCGCCATTAATCCACGCTTTGTTGGTCGACAGGAAGCCGTGAAGAAGGTAGAGCGTGGGATAGCGTTTGGTTGGAGACGTGTCATAACTCGGCGGTAAGTAAACGGCGACGCTTTGTTCAATCGGATCACCGAGCAGATTGCCTTTCAACGAAGGTGCCGGAACTTTGATCTCGACCAGTTTGCTGGTCGTGGATGCCGTTCCTGCTTGCTGTGAAAAAGCGCCAATATTTGCGGCAGTCAGAAGGACGAGCAAGTACGCGAGCCGATAGATTTTTCTTTTTTGCATCCTCACTCCTACGCCAGGTTAGTGTTTTTTCCTGTGATCCAGACCAATATAGTTACGTGAAGCCAGAAAAACCATATTCTGTTGCAGTGCCTCCGTCCTCACCTCTGTCGAACAGAAGTCACATCCCTAAGACACGAAAGCTCTTCTGTCGGAGCGCGGCCGTCCTCGGCCGCCCCGCCCAAACACGTCATTGCGTGACTATTGAGGCGTTGTGAGTTGGCTCCGTTTCCAATTTCTCAGGGTACTGTCCGACGGGGCGGCCGAGGACGGCCGCGCTCCGACAGAAGCGCTCTCGTGTGTTAAGGGGTGGGACTTCTGATCGACGTCAGCGGTTGTGGGGATGTGTGAATACAATTACAAAAAAACACCCGAAATTGTAAAAACAGGTTGAAACATGTGTTGTTCGCTGTTACTATGCTGACTCCCCCAAACTTTCCACGGGTTTTTCGGCCCGTCTCAGTCTTAAACCCCCGACTTACCAGACTCCCCGTAGTCCTGTTTTAGCCTCGGAGTTCGGAGTACCTGATGATAAAAGCGCTCCTCATTACCCTCTTATGTGTATCTTTGCTGTGCCCTTTTTCCGCAGGGGCACGGATTCAGGGTAGTGCGACAAAAACCCAACAAGCCCTCAAGCCAACCTCCAGAAGTAAGGCTTCCCCTGATCTCAGAATGAAGAAAAATAACGGTCGGGGTAACGATCTCGTGCGGGTCATCATTCAGCCCGCAAGCGTATTCGCAGGCAATGATATCGATACCGAGTTACCTGCCCTAGCCGGTCGTAACGTCCGTAAGTTTCGTCAGTTGGGATTCCGGGTTGCGAACATGAGCGCCAACGCGGCGCTTGCCCTTGCGGAGCGTCCCGAGGTCGCACATGTTTCGCTCGATCGCGAAGTGCGCACGTTGGGCCACGTTTCGTATACAACCGGAGCTGACTACGCACGAACGGATGATGGCGCCAATACCGGCGTTGATGGTACGGGTATCGGCATCGCAGTCCTCGATTCGGGAATCGACAACAACCACAAATCATTTCTCGACAAGAACAACTACCTGCGTGTCGTCGTCAATAGAGACTTCACCGGCGAGAACCGCACCGACGATCCCTACGGACATGGCACTCACGTAGCCTCGATAGCGGCTGGTAGCGGTCGTCTGTTCAGTGGTCAGTACATGGGAATTGCTCCAAACGCGAGCCTTCTAAACTTGCGAGTGCTGAACTCTGACGGCATCGGTTCAACCGAAGGAGTGCTGGCTGCACTGGATTGGGTATCAACCAATCGTGCCACTTACAACATTCGAGTTGTGAACATGAGTTTGGGAATGGCCGCGATCGATTCTTACAAGAACGATCCTGTATGTCTGGCTGTTCGTTCTCTCGTCGATAGTGGAGTAGTGGTTACTACAGCCGCAGGGAACAATGGCATTAACTCGGACGGGACGAAAGTCTACGGACACATCCACGCACCTGGTAACGAACCATCCGCGATCACAGTAGGTGCTTCCAACACTTTTGGAACCGATGACCGCACAGACGATGTGGTTACTTCGTACAGTTCACGTGGTCCGACACGAAGCTACTGGGCCGATGACGCTGGAGTACGACATTACGACAATCTTATAAAGCCGGACCTCGTGGCGCCTGGAAATAAGTTGATCGATGCCGAGGCAGTTAACAACGCGTTGGTTACTGCAAACCCTCAGCTGGACGCCGGTCTTAGCACCACTCCTGAGAAGAAGATGATGTATTTGAGCGGTACATCGATGGCGACTCCAGTTGTTGCCGGTGCAGCGGCCCTCTTGTTACAAGCCAATCCCACGTTGACACCAAACCTCGTTAAGGTCTTGCTGCAATACACCGCTCAACCGCTCGCGGGCTTCAACATGTTTGAGCAAGGCGCAGGCGAGATCAATATCAAGGGCGCGATCAAATTGGCGCGGCTTGTGCGAACAAATCTAACGCAATACACTCCCGTCGGAGATCCGCTCCTCGTCGGTGATCCGCCTCCAGCTCAAAACACTATCGGGAATCAGGTATTTACGTGGTCACGTGGCATAACTCTCGATCATACCTATGCGATCGGCTCCGATCTCATAACGCGATATCAGCGCGTGTATGGACCGGGCACGTTGTTGAGCGATGGAGTGATTACGGGAGACAGTGTGATCACGGGCGACTACACAATGATCTCAGACGGCGTAATCACCGGGGATCAGATTATGACTAGTGATGGCGTGATCACCGGCGACGGCACCGCTTTCCTGCCAGTAAGTCTCCTTTTGGGGGTTGGTGAGCTGCTTGCAGACGGCGAGTTCCTTTCGGATGGTGTTATCACTGGAGACGGCGTCATTACTGGCGATGGCGTCATTACTGGCGACTTATTAATCCTTCAGGCGCAGTCGGCCAGAGTAAATGGCGACGATACAGCGTGCATGCTTCCGGTAGCACCTGATGAGTGACATGAAAGCTCAAGCATTTTGGACAGCATAGGTTTCCCCAAATTTGCCCCGAGGACGTAATCGTGATGAACCAGGAACGCTTCGCCCGAATTTACATGTGGTCCATCGTTGTTTGCGGTTCGCTAATCAGCCTCGTTAGTCTCTATCAATTGCAATTCGCAAACCTGACGACACCATTCATCCTGCTGGCCCTGTTCGTCGCCGTCAGTTCTTTGGTCGCAGTCCGAATTCCAAGAGTTAGCGGCCGAATAACCGTGGCGGATACGTTTATTTTTCTTACGCTCCTGCTTTACGGCGGAGCGGCTGCCGTCGTGCTTTCAGCACTGGAAGGGGTCTGTACGACGTTACTGATAAGTAAAAAGCCCCGCACGATTCTCTTGAATGCTTCTGTCCTGGCCACTTCTACTTTCATTACTGCCGGTGCACTGACTTTAGTTTTTGGGCCACCAAGCCAAATCGTGTCGGCGGCATACTCACCGAATTTCCTGATCGCCATTTGTTTCATGGCGTTTGTTCAATACCTTGCAAACACAAGTCTCATTGCCGTCGAGAAGTCGTACAAGATCAATGAATCCCTCTGGCAAACGTGGAAGAAATATTATCTCTGGACTTCGATGACCTATTTTGCCGGAGCTTCCGCGGCAGGCATCATCGCGCATTCAATCGGTCTGTTCGGCCTGTACGCGATGATCGCAACCGTTCCAATCATTCTTATCATCTACTTTACATACCGTACTTACCTGAAGAACATCGAAGCTTCGGAAGCGCAGGCCGAGGTTGCCCAAAAGCATATTGAAGAACTTTCACGATATCTCGGTGAGCTCACGCGTTTGGAGCAAGCTCGTAAGCAGTTATTGGTGGATGAACGTCAGGCACGGGCCGAAGCGGAAGCAGCGAACCGCATCAAAGACGAGTTTCTGGCAACCTTATCGCACGAGCTCCGTACTCCGCTGACGTCACTGTTGGGCTGGGCTTCACTTCTACGAGGCCCCGACATCGATGACCTCTTGCTCGCCAAAGGTCTGCAGACAATAGAACGCAATGCCAGGATTCAGACACAACTGATCGATGATTTGCTCGACGTTTCCAGAATCATATCGGGCAAGCTGAATCTCGAGGTTCAATCCGTAGACATCTCGTCTGCAGTCGAAGCGGCAATTACTGTCGTGCGTCCAGCCTCCGAGGCGAAAGGCATTCGACTCACCTACACACGGGATCCTGTGATCGGTTCAATCTCCGGAGACTCGTCACGTTTGCAGCAAATCGTCTGGAACTTACTTTCGAACGCAGTGAAATTTACGCCGGAGCGCGGATGGATTGAGGTTCAGTTGCGACAGCGAGATGAACACGTCCAGTTGACTGTCAAAGATAGCGGGCAGGGAATTACGGCTGAGTTCCTGCCTCGGGTGTTTGATCGTTTTCGTCAGGCCGACAGTTCTACGACGCGTGATTACGGCGGACTCGGATTGGGACTCGCGATCGCTCGTCACCTCGTGGAGTTGCATGGGGGAACAATCAGGGCTGAGAGTGCAGGCGAAGACTGCGGCGCTACATTTTGCGTTACTTTTCCACTGTTACTTGAACGCGTCGATGCAGTGCATCTGAATCATAGTGGCGAGTACAACGTAGACAACGCAAAGAAGTTGAACGGCCTACGCGTGCTCGTTGTTGATGATGAGCCAGACGCTCGACAAATCATTAGTACCCTGATTCGGAGAACGGGCGCCGAAGTCTTTGCATGTGAGTCGGCCAGCGAAGCTCTGGAAGCGTTGGAAACGTGGCATCCGGACGTTTTGATGAGCGATATTGCAATGCCCGGCGAGGATGGCTATAGCCTGATCAATAGAGTTCGATCATTACCCGCCGAACGAGGAGGCGAGGTTCCTGCTGCGGCTTTCACCGCCTATGCTCGTGAAGAGGATCGACAGCGCGCACTCGAGGCTGGTTATCAAATTCACATCGCCAAACCAATTAGTTCAGGTCAACTGGTCGCCATGATCGCCCACCTCGCAGGTCGCGCGGCGTAAGCGGCACTCTACGACAGGCTGTCAGCCTGTCGGACGAGACTTTATCAACCTCTGAACGAATAGACACAAAACCAATCCGCTCCATTGCTCTCGGTATTTCCTGATTTCGCATAAACCATCGCCAGACATCTCCGGTTCGTCCATTCTCAGCACTCAGAAGAATAATTCCCACGTTGATGCCAATAACCTCTGTATCGATCCAGCCGGATTGGGGATTAAACGCATCGACGAATCCATATCTGCCGTAGATCCGATCTCCGAATTGTTCTTTCATTGTTTTCAGTGCCGTTAGAGATAGCTCAGGTGTGAACATGAACGATCCACCTGCGGCCGAAGGAACGACGGTTCCGTCGATCGCCGGATCACGGGGTGGACCGCCCCAGGCAAGATAACCTTTCGCGCTATCTGACGCAGTAATGCCCCACAGGTTTGGCCCATAAGCCGGAAATGCGTAAGCCAGATCCGTGCAAAACTTTCGATGAGCAAGCGTCGCGTTTACAGAGTTCTGGAAATAGTCGATTCTATCGCCTCTCGATTCGCGACGATTTCGATAATCAATCCACGCGTGTGAGTACTGGTGCATAAACAGAGGTACACCGATCGTCGTGAAGTATGCATACCCGCCGTAACGATAACGATCACGCCAGAGCGCATACCATGAACGAGGAGTGATTGGATAAGTTGCGGAAGCGATGGCCAGTAGATAAAGAATCGTGTCTTCGCTGTAAGTATCCCAACGCGTTTTGAGAAACCCTGTTTCCGGTTTCCAGCCGTGTGCGAGTAGCAACGGATCGCCGTTTAGCATCCAACGAAAATCGACGCGTTGGTAGATTCGAGTCGCAAGCGTTTTGATTTCTCGATCGTCAGAGAAACACTGGCGCACAGTCAGGACGCCACCCAAAAGCAAGGCGGTGTCGATTGAAGAGACCTCGCTGTTCCATCTTCGCTCGCCCGTCTTTGCGTCAATCCAGTGATAGAACCAACCACGTTGATGAAATGCTCTCGACGCAAAGAACTCCAACGTATTACGCGCCCTCTGCCGAGCGTCACTTCTGTCGATCCAGCCTCGCTGAGAACCGATGCACAGCGCTGTTAACCCAAAACCGGTTGCGGCCGTGCTTGCGACATTTCGATGGTCCGCGTCGAGCTGCGATCCGTCCATGCGCGCACGATCCGGAACGAGACCGGTTGATGGATCGGCCTGCTCCCAGAAGTATTGAACCGAGCGATGTTCCAAATCATCCAGGAAGTTGTGATCCTGAGGTGAGAGTTTGGTTTGGGCGGAGGCAAGCCCAAAGGAAATCAGTAGGACGATAGAAACGATTGTGGTTCTGAGTCTGCTCAAGTTTACTGGCCACAAATTCACACAGATGACACAAATCGGCTTTAGCAACGGAATCTACTCTATTTCAGTCTGTGGCATTTGTGTGAATCTGTGGCCAATTGCTTCTGATACAACTCACCGCACTACAAAACTCTTCTCAATTACGTCCTCAGAGCTCGAGCCAACAAATACTTTGAATTCTCCGGGCTCTACCACATATTTCATCTCACGATTGTAGAAGCCGAGATGTTCAGGTCCCAAAGTAAACTCGACGCGCTGAGTTTCACCAGGTTTTAGTGTGATACGTTTGAACCCTTTCAGCTCTTTAACGGGACGCGTCATACTTGCTGCCACATCACGAATGTAAAGTTGCACTACTTCGTCGCCAGGCCGTTGTCCCGTGTTCTGTACATTAACAGTAACGGTGAGTCGACCATCCGGTCCGATCGTGGTGGCGCTTAATTGTGGATCGCTAATCTTGAACTGCGTGTAGCTAAGGCCAAAACCAAACGGAAACTGCGGTGTCCATGGCCCGTCAATGTATTTTGAGTTCCACCGAACGTCGGCAACAGGCGGACGACCTGTGTTCATGTGGTTGTAGTAGATTGGAACCTGTCCGACCGTCCGTGGAAACGTGACTGGCAACTTGCCGCCGGGATTCACATCCCCAAACAGAATGTCAGCCATCGCGTTTCCTGCTTCAGTTCCACCCATCCACGCCTCGAGTATCGCAGGCACGTTGTCCACCGCCCAACCAATCGTAGGAGGTCTTCCATTTATCAGTACGACAATGGTGGGCTTGCCGGTCGCGTGAACTGCCTTTACCAGGTCCATCTGTTTGCCGGGCAAATCCAGGGAACTACGCGACGCCGCCTCACCAACCATTTCTTTTGCTTCGCCTACAAACACTAAAGCAACATCCGACTGACGTGCGGCTTCAACAGCCTCTGCAAATCCAGTCGTTGAGTCACCCAAGATCTCGCAACCTTTCGCGTAATTAACTTTCGTTTGTGGGGAGACCTTGGCTCGGATACCGGCGAGCGCCGTAACTGTGTCCGTGTCTTTTCCGTCGGCACTCCAAAAGCCCATTGGCGCGCGCGAATCGCCTGCAAGTGGACCGATCACCGCGATCGAAGAGATATTCTTGTTGAGGGGAAGTGTTTGACGTTCGTTCTTCAAAAGCACCATCGACTTGCCCGCAACTTCGCGCGCGACCGCTCTATTCGCTGCGGTCAGTATCGCGCCGCTCTCAGCTGCTTCATCAACATAAGGATGCTCAAACAGACCAAGTCGAAACTTAATTCGCAGTATGCGTTTGACGGCTTCGTCGATTGTTGCCTGCGACAGTTTGTGCTCTTGCAGCAGCGTAGGTCCGTTCTCATTATACGAACGGCTGACCATTTCCATATCGACGCCCGCGTTAAGCGCAGCGTCGGCCGCGTCGTGGGTATTGGCTGCCAGACCATGACTGATGAGTTCCAGAACTGCGTTGTAGTCACTCACCACGAATCCATCAAACTTCCATTCACCGCGCAGGACCTTCGTTAACGTGAATGGATTGGCAGACGTTGGAACGCCATTCAGATCATTGAACGCGCTCATCAAAGTTCCAACTCCAGCATCGACAGCGGCATGAAATGGCGGAAGGTAAACTTCGCGCAATCTCTGTTCTGACATGTCAGTCGTGTTGTAGTCGCGACCGCCTTCCGCTGCCCCATAGCCGACATAGTGTTTAGCGCAGGCCAGAACCTTCCCCGGCGCACTGTAATCCTTTCCCTGAAACCCCATTACTCGCGCTCGGGCGAATGCAGATCCAAGGAAAGTATCTTCGCCTGCGCCTTCAGTAATCCGACCCCAACGGGGATCGCGAGCGATGTCAACCATTGGAGCAAACGTCCAACGCAGACCAGTGGCATACGCTTCGTAGGCAGCGATGCTTGAGGTACGTTCGGCAAGAGAAGGATCCCAACTACTGGCTTCACCGAGTGGGATCGGAAAGATGGTGCGGTAACCGTGAATGACGTCGTATCCGAATAAGTTCGGAATCTTCAGACGCGATTGTTCGACAGCGACTCGTTGGAGTTCATTCGTTCGTTTTGCACCGCGGACATTTAGTGTTGAACCGAGTAATCCTTTTTTCAGGAGGTCGATGTGCTCGGGTCGGAAGTTCCCATCACCTTCGCCATCGAGCTGCTGCAGTTGGCCCAACTTTTCAGCCAGCGTCATCTTAGCCAGTAATGCATTGACCCGGGCTTCAACGTTTGTTGCTTGTTTTGAATGTGACGAGGGAGAGGCAACAAGTAAAAGAATTGAGAATGCAAAGACGAATAGAATTAGACGTTGTGAACTTGTTTTCATCGTTTTGGAATTCTCTCTAGGGTCTCCGTATCTTTGATCGACTGGCAACTTCTTTTGCTCAAGAGAGCTGGAATCGCAGTTGGATGCGGTCAGTACCACCGCGCGGTAGCGGGTGGGTACGAAGTCATCGGTTTCCTTAGACGATCGCCGCTCACAACTTCGTACCCACCCGCTACCGCGCGGTGGTACTGACCGCATCCAATCAGATCAGAAGTTAAACCGCCCCTGGAATTCAACAACTCGTCCTGCCAGTGCTCCTTGAGCTCGACCGAAGTCGGGACTATCCACGTTTGGTGAAAAGAACTCGAGCGGCTGCAGGTTCAAGGTGTTAAAGACGTTGAAGAAGTTTGCCTTGATTTCGAAGGATGCTCCTTCACCTA
>DASYPT010000151.1:0-18879 GCA_036006355.1 Pyrinomonadaceae bacterium
CGATCAAGCGGTCGTAGTTTCTGGGACAAACATCGTGACAAGCTGACGATGGCCATTGGTACTGGCGCAGGCGCCGCGGTTGGCGGCTTGATTGGTGGTAAGAAGGGTGCCGGCATCGGTGCACTGTCCGGACTCGGCGGCTCAGCTCTGTACACCTACAAGCTGCGCAAGCGCAATCGAACCTACTAATCGATCGAGGTGCGGGCGGTGAGCAAAGCTAAACTTGCCCTGGCTCTAAGTATCTCTTTTCTCAACGCATGGGCAGTTCCTCTCGCGGGGGCTGCCCATATTTCTTCTTCACACCGTGTCCAAACTGTTAGCCATTCACTTCGACCGATTCGATTTCGCGATGAGGGTGGTGCCGGATTGGTCGTTAATGGCTGGATCAATGGCGCCGGTCCATTTGCATTTGCCATAGATACTGGTGCTGATGTTTCCATCGTGAGCAGCAGAATTGCCCAGAGTGCGGGCCTGTCCATTACTAAATCGAAAAGGTCGATCGTAGCAGGTCTCAGCAACGCCCCAATCGCAGCGAGCGAGGAAGCGTTCGCAAAGGATCTGTCAATTGGATCCAGAGACAACACCGTGCCCGAACAGCCGCTGCTTGCGGTTGTGACATCACTCCCCGGGGGAATCGATGGCATTTTGAATCCTTCAGATGTTTTCGGATCGTTGGCCTACTCCATCGATTTGCCAAATCGACAGTTGCTTGTCTTCGATTCCAGGACGAACGGACTCGAAGCATCGCGCCAGCCGCAGGACGGTGCAGTGGTTCGCTGGATACGAGAAGCCGGGAGCAATCGCCCGTTTGTTAAGTTGGGCGATGGACGCCTTGCTCTTGTTGATACTGGTTCGGGATTTGGTTTGGCGGTACGCGAAGGAAGCTCAAGCAATGGGCGAAATCATAGTCGCAGGACGAGTGATCTGGGCGGCGGCAATGTTCAATCCAGAGAACTCGGCCCAACTACCGTGAGCATCGGCCCTCTGGTTCTGGAAAACATTCCCACGCAAGTACTGCTTGGAATTCCTGCCTCGACGCCGGTAATTCTTGGAAGGCGCGCATTGCATCCGTTCAAGATCACATTCGATCCGGTCGCACGGTTAATAGCGATCGAGCCGGCGCGAGGTCGGTAACTGAACTGGGCTTAAGCCGGTGGGACTTTAACTTCACAGCTCCTAAACGCACCCAACGCACAACGAACACCACCAGGCTTCAGCCGGTGGTACTTTAATTTCACAGCTACCAAACGCACCCTCTGTAGCTATGAAGTTGAGGTACCACCGGCTAAAGCCTGGTGGTGTCTGATATATCGTGGTGTCCTCTTTAGCTGTGAAATTGAAGTACCACCGGCTGAAGCCTGGTGGTGTTCGATATGCGTTGTCTGCGCTTGGTAGCTGTAAAGTTGAAGTACTACCGGCTGAAGCCTGGTGTATCTACAACGGAATGTTCCCGTGCTTCTTTGGCGGGTTCGAGTCGCGCTTGTTTTCTAACAACGATAGCGCGCTGATCAATTTTGGACGTG
Source organism: Pyrinomonadaceae bacterium (assembly GCA_036006355.1). Classification (GTDB taxonomy): domain Bacteria; phylum Acidobacteriota; class Blastocatellia; order Pyrinomonadales; family Pyrinomonadaceae; genus PSRF01. The sequence goes on from DASYPT010000151.1 coordinate 1,524, forward strand.
TCTGGGAAGGTTCGATTACTTCATCCACAAATCCACGCTCAGCGGCCAGGTAAGGATTTGCGAACTTGTCCTCGAGTTCAGCTATTCGGGCTCGTCGAGCCGCTTCTTTGTCCTGCGCCTCGTTCAACTCGCGTCGATAAAGAATACCTACCGCTCCCTCAGCCCCCATTACTGCTATTTCCGCAGTCGGCCACGCAAAGTTGATGTCGGTTCTAATGTGTTTCGACGCCATGACACAATAAGCGCCGCCATAAGCCTTGCGAGTTATCACCGTCACTTTCGGGACTGTAGCTTCGGCAAATGCGTATAGGAGCTTCGCGCCATGCGTAATGATTCCACCGTGCTCCTGCGAGACGCCCGGTAGAAAACCCGGGACGTCTTCAAACGTAATCAGAGGAATATTGAAACAGTCGCAAAAGCGCACAAAGCGAGCACCTTTGATCGACGCGTTTATATCCAGCACGCCGGCAAGATACGCCGGCTGGTTCGCCACGATTCCAACTGAACGACCACCCAGTCGCGCGAAGCCAATGCAAATGTTCTGAGCAAACATCTGCTGGACTTCAAAGAAATAGCCATCATCCACTACCAGGTTGATCACTTCACGAATGTCATAAGGTTGATTAGAAGCCTCGGGCACGATCGTATTGAGCTTAATCTCCGTGCGATCTATCGAGTCAACGCATTCAGCCCGCGGAGGATCTTCAAGATTGTTCGAGGGAATGAAGGAGAAGATCTCACGCGCAATCCTCAACGCGTGTTCGTCTGACTCGGCAGCGAAGTGCGCGACTCCCGAAATTGAGTTATGCGTGTTAGCGCCTCCCAATTCCTCTTTCGTTATTTCCTCATGAGTAACTGTCGCTATCACATCAGGTCCGGTAATGAACATGTATGAGGTGTTCTTTACCATTACATTGAAATCCGTGATAGCCGGACTGTAAACGGCTCCGCCGGCGCAGGGACCCATGATGCAACTGATCTGTGGCACGACGCCGCTCGCAAGAGTATTTCGCAGAAAGATGTCAGCATAGCCGCCAAGACTGACGACGCCTTCCTGGATACGAGCGCCTCCGGAGTCGTTCAGACCGATGATCGGAGCGCCAACTTTCATCGCCAGATCCATCACCTTGCAGATCTTTTCAGCGTGAGTTTCTGAAAGAGAACCACCGAAGACTGTGAAATCTTGCGCGAAAACAAAAACTTTTCGGCCATCGATCAAACCATGCCCGGTAACTACTCCGTCGCCTGGAAACAGTTGCTTGTCGAGATCAAAATCTTTCGAGCGGTGAACAACCAACTTGTCGAACTCTTCAAACGTTCCTTCGTCCAGAAGAAATTCAAGACGTTCGCGAGCGGTCATCTTCCCAGACTGGTGCTGCTTCTCGATTCGCGCCGCGCCGCCACCTTGTTCAGCTTGTAGTTTTCGTTCACGTAATACTTCGAGCTTCGTAGGCGCCGACTTTTGTTGTTGTTTTGAAGTCATGAACTCGTCTCTAACTGGCCGCTCGGAAAGGGAAGTCACGTGCTTCAATCAAGCGAATCAACTCTTCAACCGCGTTGTATGCATTTTTTCTCACATCATCGGGATAGGAATAAAGGCGCGAGTGGTTTTCAAATTCTTCCAGGTCGAGAACTTGATATGAAAAGTCTGGTTGTACCAGCACATCTATGTCGAGGTCGATATAGCTGAGTATCTCACCGTCAAACGTTGGTGGTGCGTTGATATTGCAGTAAAAGCACTTTAATCGGTTGTCGGGATTCCAAAAACAAAAAACGTTATACCAACGGTCGAGCCAGTAAAACTCCGTACTTAAAGTTCCAGCCGCAATTGACCCCAGCAGATCATGTTCGACGTCTTCTTCGAATGACCCCTCGAGGACGATCAGTGGCGCCTCAAAAGCGATTATCCGCGCAGGCCAGCGACGATGTTTTACGCCATCGTACTTAAACGTCTGGACTACAATCGGCTTCAGCGTTTGGATACGACTTTATTTCCTTTTGGCCCAATCTGCCAAAAACTGCGCCTGCCCCTTGTCGGTCAACGGGTGATTGAATAACTGATCGATCACCTTAAAAGGCATGGTGGCAATATCGGCTCCCAATCTTGCCGCTTCGATGACGTGGATCGGGTGTCGAAGGCTGGCAGCAAGAACCTCTGTTTTCCAGCTGTAGTTCTGATAGATCTCGATAATCTCCTGAAGCAGGACAAGCCCGTTCTGACCGATGTCATCCAGACGTCCGAGGAATGGACTGATGAAAGAGGCTCCGGCCTTGGCTGCAAGCACAGCCTGTCCTGCGGAGAAGCACAATGTCACATTTATCCGAATGCCCTGATCAGAGAGCTCTCGTGTTGCCTTTAAGCCCTCTCGTGTTAGTGGACACTTGATGACTACATTTGGCGCGATCTTGGAATACTCCAACCCTTCCCGCACCATTCCTTCTTTGTCCTGACTGGTCACTTCAGCGGAAACGGGTCCCTGAACGATCTCGCAGATCGCGGCGATATGTTGTTTGAAATCAACATTGCCTTCCTTCGAGATCAAGGTCGGGTTTGTGGTCACACCGTCCGCGAGACCAAACGACGCCGCCTCACGGATCTCGTTCAAGTTTGCGGTATCAAGAAAAAACTTCATGACAAACTCCTATCTAGAAAAACCAAACTAATACTATCTGTGATCTCAATAGGTCAAATAGGTCCTATAGGTCCCATAAGACTGACCGAGATTGCACAAACCAAACATCTCATCCTACATTCGGATCGTAAATCGAATTCCTCAGAATTCCTATTCCACCTACCTCCACTTCAACCATATCACCGTGCTTCATCCGGGAAACACCGGCTGGCGTTCCTGTTGCGATTAAATCGCCCGGATATAAAGTCATGATGCCTGATATATACCTTATTAAAAAAGAGACTGGAAAAGCCATGTCAGCTGTGTTGCCATTTTGTTTTACTTCACCGTTGACTCGCGTCGTAACCGTGGCATTAGTTGGGTCTAGATCAGTAACAACCCACGGACCCACGGGGCAAAAAGTGTCGAACGACTTTCCACGTGTAAACTGAATGTCTTTGCGTTGCAGATCGCGCGCGGTAACGTCATTGATGCAGGTGTATCCAAAGACATAACTCAGTGCGTCATCTGTCTCAGACAACTTGCGTGCAGTTCGGCCGATAACTACTCCAAGTTCACCTTCGTGTTCGACCTGTTGCGATTGAGGCGGCAATTCCACTCGATCACCATTCGCGATTATCGAAGAAGGCGGCTTCAGGAAAAGGAGCGGCTCCTCGGGCATCTTGTTCCCAAGTTCCGCAGCGTGCTCACGGTAGTTACGACCAACGCAGACGACCTTCGATGGAGTCACTGGAGCAAGAAGTTCCACCTGCTCAAGAGTCAATGAATCGTCATCGCTGGAAAGGATAATCTGCTCAAAAAGCTTTGACTCGTCCAGCAAACGCAAAGTCGCGTCTTCCACCAGCGCATAACGCGGGTGTGCGAAACTCTTGTTAATTACGCGGCAAATCTTCATGGAAATCTACGGAGCGACTTCGGATTTAACTTCTGACGGATCGCTAACGTTGCCGGCAGTGTCCACTGCTTTCACATAGTAGTAGTACCTCTTACCACTTTCGACTTTGTCATCCTGGAATGTCGTGCGCGTCAACAATGTCACATTCAGTTTCGTCCATTGATCTTTTGGCAAATCCGGATCTGTCGAGCGATACACGTTGTAACCCGCAATATCAGACTCCACATTGGCTGCAAAGAAACCAGAGAGTCGACCAGGTGCTGCAGTAACATCCAGTCCGCGTGGCGCTGCGGGCGCAAAGATGTCACGAGGCGACACTGGAAGAATGTTTGAGTTCAAGCTTTCAACCTGTGCGCCTTCGGTGCCTAAAGAAACAGCGCGAACAAGGTAGCGATACTGCCCGCCGAATTTAAAATTGCGATCTGCGAATTGCGTTCCATTAACAAGCTCAGAGTTGATCGGAGTTTGACCAGGCGTACTTTGCGACTCGTCCATACGATACACGTTGTAGCCAAGTAAATTCACAGGCGTGGAACCGTCAATGTTCGCAGAAGGCGGTTGCCAGGTGATCACAATTGAATTCTCGGTTACCTCATTGCTCTGAAGCACTGGTGCCTTAGCGACTCGCGCGGCAGGTTCGATCAAAAGAAAGTTTGAAAAGGCCGCGCGCTGTCCTGATGCGTTGACGTAACGCACGGCATATCGGAGGCGTGTAGGTTCACCAGCGAGTTCCAACGCATCGTGATACGTCAGCCGATCGACAGCGTTTCGGATTTGGTCATACGTGACGGAACCAACGAGCGTTGCACGAGCAGCAAACTCGTCTTCAGTTAGCGCACGAGGCGCGCCCGGCTTTTCAGCTAGTCGGTACACATCAATCCGTCGAATGCTCTGAACGCTGCTGTTAGGCGCATTGCGCGGAGGTGCCGGCCAACTCAGAATCACTTCGTTGCCTTGCTGCGCGCCCTCTAACGACTCAGTCCTTTGCTGCACTTTTTCGACTGGCGGCAATGGGGGACGTCGTTTGCCGCAGGCGACCGTCGAACAAATCACAAGAACACCACAGATCAACGTCAAAAAGCATCGAGACAAAAGGTCTAGTCGGATGCGTAAGTTTAGGTCGGCCAAGGAAGTTTCGATCCGTGTGTCGAGGGGAATGCTTAAAGAATGTACCGGCTGAGATCCTGGTCCTTCACTGTTGCAGCAAGCATCTGTTGCACGTATGCGGCGTCTATTCGTTGTTTCTTTGGTTCGAGATCTGGTCCTTCAAAACTGATCTCTTCCAACAACTTTTCCATAATCGTTTGGAGACGACGCGCACCGATGTCTTCCGTTTGATGGTTAACCTGCGCAGCGAAATTCGCGATCGCGTCGATCGCATCATCCGTGAAATCGATGGATACGCCTTCAGTTTCCATCATTGCCTGGTACTGTTTGATAAGTGCGTTTCGTGGTTCAGTCAGGATTCGCTTGAAATCATCAATGGTTAACGACTCGAGTTCCACGCGAATTGGAAATCGTCCCTGCAGCTCCGGAATCAAATCTGATGGCTTCGATACGTGAAACGCCCCTGCAGCGATGAACAAGATGTGATCAGTTCGAACCATGCCGTAGCGACTGTTAACGGTTGTTCCCTCAACAATGGGAAGGATGTCTCGCTGTACACCTTCTCGGGAAACATCCGGACCCTGACCCGATTCTCGACCCGCAATCTTATCTATCTCGTCCAAAAAGATGATGCCTGATTGCTCAACTCTTTCGATCGCGGCTCGAGCAACTTGATCCATGTCGATCAATCGCTCCTCCTCCTCCTGCATTAAATATTCAATCGCCTCATCGACGCGCATCTTTCGCCGCTTCGTCCGACCCTGAAAGAGATTGCCCAACATGTCTTTCATGTTGATGCCCATCTCTTCCACACCTTGAGGACCTGCGAGTTCAATTACCGGAAAATTCTTTTCTCGCACCTCGAGTTCGACCAGGCGATTGTCCAACTTGCCGCTTCGAAGTTGGGTTCTCAACTTGTCTCTGGTTTTTTGAAACTGTTCGTCCTTGGCTGGAAGGTCTAAATCGGTCTGAACTTCGTTTGTTGTTTCAGAGTCGAAGTCGAAGTAACTGGAGCTGGAGCGAGGTGGCGGAAGAAGCAGATCGAGTATGCGTTCTTCAACGTTGAGTTCCGCCTTCTCTGCAACCTCTTCGCTCTTTTCCTGACGCGTCATCTCAACCGCGATTTCCGTAAGATCGCGAATCATGCTTTCCACGTCGCGGCCAACATAACCAACCTCGGTAAACTTCGACGCCTCCACTTTCAGGAACGGGGAATTCGACATTCGCGCGAGCCGACGAGCGATTTCAGTCTTACCGACACCAGTCGACCCGATCATGATGATGTTCTTAGGCATCACATCGACTGCAAGATCTGGAGGAAGCTTTTGGCGTCGAACTCGATTGCGCAAAGCGATCGCCACCGAACGTTTCGCATTACGCTGTCCTACTACATGTTTGTCGAGCTCGCTGACGATTTGTCTCGGCGACATCTCATCGAGTTTGGCCTCTTCATCTACATCACCCGCTAAATAAATAACCATTGATCTAAATTGCAGCGCTGAATACGCTTTTACAATTCCTCAACAACAATATTTTGGTTTGAATAGATGCAAATCTCACCGGCGATTCGCAAAGCCTCTACGGCAATCTCTTTCGCTGTTAACTCCGTGTGTTTCACAAGTGCCCGCGCAGCGGCTAAAGCATACGACCCACCCGAACCAATCGCGAGTATTCCTTCGTCCGGAGCGATCACGTCTCCATTGCCCGACAACAAAAACGAACTCTTCTTGTCGGCAACCACCAGCAAAGCTTCAAGGTGACGGAGCATCTTGTCTGTGCGCCATTCTTTACTCAATTCAATCGAAGCTCGCTCCAGGTTTCCGTGATATTGCTCGAGCTTGCCCTCGAACCTGGTCAACAACGAAAAGGCGTCGCCGGTTGCACCTGCAAAACCCGCGAGAATCTGATCGTTGTAAAGCCGCCGAACCTTGCGCGCGCTTGCTTTCATCACAGTTTCACCGAGCGTGACTTGTCCGTCGCCGGCAAGAGCTACATGAGTGTCTTTACGCACTAATAGAACGGTAGTACTGCGAACTCGCTGGGAATGTTTCGGCATGTTTTTCTTTGAGAGCACTATAGAAACTGGCCAGAACCTAGTCAAGGACGCCTCTCCTGACCCTTTAAAGCAAATCGCAACGAGTTGGGTTATGATACTTTTCGCTGCAATTCAGCGCACAAAAATACGAACCGTATGAACAAGCGACCCCGTATTGGCATCCCCATGAGAATAGAGATAGCGACTGACCGGTTCTATCTCTCGAGATACTACAGTGAAGCTGTTGAAGCAGCAGGCGGTACGCCGGTGCACATAAGTCTCATACCTAAAGTTGATTACATAGAATCGGTTGTCGATGGACTTGAAGGCATACTGTTACCTGGAAGCGATTCGGATGTTGACCCGCTTCGCTATGGCCAGCAACCACATCCGGGGTTGGGCAGTGTTCATGCCATAAAGGACGAGACGGATTTGTTACTCATCGCCGCTGCAGAACGACACCAGCTTCCGATTCTGGCGATTTGTTTTGGGATGCAAGTGCTGAATGTCGCACGAGGTGGAACGTTAATTCAGGATATCAATTCGCAAGTTTCCGGCGCGATCAAGCACGAACAGGGCATCCCGCGCGATCGACCATCTCATAAAGTCCAACTGCAACTGGATAGTCGATTAGGTAACATTGCCGGAACTGAAGAGGCGGTGGTGAATAGTCACCATCATCAGGCAGTTGCCAACCTCGGAGAGGACTTGATGGCGGTGTCGTGGTCATCGGATGGATTGGTTGAGGCTGTTGAAGATACAAGACGCGATCGATTTGTGGTCGCGGTTCAATGGCACCCAGAGCTCGGGTGGAAAGAAGATCAGCTGTCGCAACGCATTTTCAAGTCATTCGTTGCAGAGGCAGAGAAGTGCATCGACGACCATTCACGCGCCGATATTATTCCTAATCTGGCTGTTGCTGGATCGTAAAAAGATGTCCGTGAGATTCGTACGACAGGCTGTTAGCCTGTCGCGTGCAGCAACCGGAACCACGATAAGTTAACAGCCTGTCGTACAAAGAAGGGAACAGTGAAGAGTGGGTAACAATCTCCCCGGACTGAGCGGTAAAGTTGCTCTAATCACAGGCGGCTCTCGTGGAATTGGCCGCGCAGCTGTCGAGCTGTTTGCTGAGAACGGCACCGACGTAGTTGTGAATTACATGCACGACCGAGAAGCCGCCGATGCTGCAGTTGATAGTGCAAAGGCTAAGGGAGTTCGCGCCTTTGCCATTCAAGCTGACATTTCGCTCGTGGCTGACGGCGAACGGCTTGTTAAGGAAACACTTCAACAGTTTGGCCGGTTGGATTTTCTCGTTTGCAACGCCGGTATTTGGAAAGGTGAAAGTGTCGAATCCATCTCCGAAGAGCTCTGGGACCGAACACAGGAAATCAACCTGAAGGGGACCTGGACGGTCTGTCGGGCTGCAGTTCCCGTAATGAAGAAACAAGAATTCGGGAGGATCGTAATAGTGAGTTCCACCGCGGGACAACGAGGAGAGGCCAACGTGTCCAACTACGCAGCATCAAAAGGTGGACAGATTTCGTTTACAAAGTCGTTGGCGCCTGAACTCGCGCCATTTGGCATCAATGTAAACTGCGTCGCGCCTGGATGGGTCGAGACGGACATGAACGAAGGTGTCTTCGCTGACAAATCGAGGCTCGACAGCATTCTTCAAACGATACCCTTGAGGGCGATTGGAAAGCCTGAGGAGATTGCAGCACCAATCCTTTTCCTGTGTTCGAGCTGGGCAAGCTACATCACAGGTGAGGTGCTGAATGTGAACGGAGGTTCAGTTCTTTGCGGCTAGAGCTAAAGTATGACGTTAATTCTTGAACACGAAAGCACAACAGGTACCGCCGCCAAGGGTGTCGCTCTAACTCTTGGGGTTGAGAAATTACTTGAAGCGCCGGACCTGTTGAAGGGTTCTCGCGTCGGGTTGATCTGCAATCAGGCCTCGGTCAACCATCGCTATCGCCATGTGGCTGATCTTTTCCACGAGCATCCAGACATCGAGTTGTGTGCGTTCTTTGGTCCGCAGCACGGAATACGTGGAGATGTTCAGGACAACATGATCGAGACCGAACACGCGATCGATCGACAAACGGGCCTGCCGATCTATTCCTTGTACAGTGAAACTCGAGTACCGACGGAAGCCATGCTGCGAGATATTGATGTCCTCGTGTTCGACATGCAGGACGTCGGCTGCCGCATTTATACCTTTGTCTACACGATGGCGAATTGCATGATCGCCGCGCGCAAATATGGTAAGCGCGTTATCGTTTGCGACCGCCCGAATCCAATCACCGGCAACAAGGTTGAAGGAAACGTTCTCGAACCTGAGTTTGCTTCTTTCGTTGGTCAGTATTCCATTCCAACTCGACATGGCATGACTCCGGCAGAGCTCGCAGGACTCTTCAACAAACACTTCAACATCAATTGCGATTTGGAAATCGTTTCAATGGATGGCTGGGAACGAAGCTTCTGGCTGGACAACACGGACGCGCCATGGGTACTCCCTTCGCCGAACATGCCAACTGTAGATTCGGCAACAGTGTTCCCGGGAACAGTTCACTTTGAGGGAACGCAAGTTTCCGAAGGACGAGGAACAACGAAACCATTCGAACTCATCGGCGCGCCTTACATCGATCCGGACCAGTATGCTGACTCGCTAAACAGCATCGACTTGAAAGGCGTGTATTTTCGTTCTTGTATGTTCCAGCCAACGTTTCAAAAGCACGGCGGCGTCACTTGTGGTGGAGCGCAGATTCACGTACTCGATCGTGAAGCCTTTGAACCGGTAAAGACAGGCGTTGCGATGGTAAAGATGGCTTTTGATCTTTACCGCGATAATTTTCGCTGGAAGGAACCACCATACGAATACGTTTTCGACAAGAATCCTTTTGATGTGATTTCCGGGACTGACAAGATTCGAAAAGCATTTGTGAATGACATAGAGCTCGACGACATAGTGGCAAGCTGGCAACCGCAGCTTAAAGAATTTCTGAAGCTCCGCGAGCAGTACCTGCTTTACTGAGTTGAGGTAAAGAATTAGAAGTCGCGTTGCCGACGCCTAACGTGACTGATGAGGTTTCGGAATTGAGAAACAAGACCGTTAAAGTGGAACTTCAATCGAGCAACGGAGGATCAATTTGGTAAAGAGTGAGAAGGCGATTGAACGAGTTGAGCCAACCCCCGCGATGGCATGGCTCGTCGGTCTGGCCGCATGGTTCATCCCTGGTGCTGGTCATCTAATGACAAAGCGTTGGACCCGTGCGTTGCTAATGGGTGGTTCAGTTTGGTTGTGTTTCTTCCTCGGTCTATGGATGGGCGGACATATGTTTAGCCTGAACACTGGGCAAGGATCATCGCAGGCACTGCAGGTTCCGCCGATGATCGCGAATCTGGGTTCAGGTGCGCTGTACATAGTCTGTTACATGTTGGACATTGGCTTTGCAGATGATTTGGTCCAGGCCGCTCGTGCTACCTATGAATACGGGAATACTTTTCTCTTGATAGCGGGTTTACTTAACTATCTAAACATGCTCGACGCCTTTGATATCGCTGCCGGGAGGAAACCGTGAGACATTTCCTCGTGATGACAGTCTTTGCCGGCTTGGTTTCAATTGTCTTCGGCGCAGTCGCGAAGGACACGCCTCGAGAGCGTTGCATGTACGGCTTAAAAGTTTTCGCAGAATTCATGCTTATCGGACTGGTACTCGGTTGGATCCTTTATTTCATCCCCTGATGCCTGCCAGATGTCTTTAGTTGATACCGACGCACTGATTCTCCGCACCTACAATCTGGCCGAAGCAGATAAGATTGTTGTTTGTCTGTCAAAACATGCAGGGCTGATCCGAGGCGTAGCGAAGGGTTGTAGAAAACTGCGAAACCGCTTCGGCGCTTCGCTTGAGCCATTCACACACGTACACCTCACGTATTACGAGAAGGAAAATCGAGAACTGGTTTCCATTCGCGAGACTGAGATCCTCAAGTCTAACTTTAACCTGTCATCCGATCCTTCTATTGTCACCGCCTTAGCGTATCTAGGTGATTTATTAATTGAGTTCTCGCCTCCGCATCAAGCAAACGAACTGCTGTTCAGAATGTCGACCGCTTGCTTCGAAGCGATCAGTCAAAGCCCTGAGGATGTCGAATCGATCCTGCGCTACTTCGAAGTTTGGCTATTAAAGATTGAAGGTTTCTTACCTGACTTGAAGCATTGTGCAGACTGTCATCGGATATTCAGCGTGGAAGAGCCGGTATTCATGTCAGCCGATCTCGTGATGCGTTGTAGTTCGTGTAGTGCGGGTCGGGGCGGTACTGTGTCTCGAGGTTTGCACGCTCATTTAAAAACAACTGAAAAGCTGTCACCGGTCAATTTTGCAAAGGGGGCGAGGGAAGTCCCAGCGAAAACAAAGAAAGAATTCGCTGAGCTAACTCACCAGATGATTAGTCGCGTCCTTGAGCGATTGCCACGCGTCAGACCGACAATGGTTCAGTAGAGCCCAACGTTGTTAAGGTTAAACTTCAACCGTTCTAGCTTTCTGATCCCCAAATACATAGTTTGGGCCACGATACCTTACGTTTTACTTTCACTTCTGATGTTGTCCGCAGTTCTGTTTGCTCAACAGGCTGCACGACTGGCTGAAATCCTTCTATACGCCGATTTGCCTTTTTCGGTCGTCGCAGGCATCGCGGCAACTCTCTTACCAGGTGTACTAACGTTCACTATTCCGCTTGCTACTCTCGCCGGGATAGTGATCGGCTTTTCTCGCATGGGTACGGATAGTGAAATCGTAGCGATGCGTTCGGCGGGTGTGGGCACATGGACTATGTTGTGGCCCGTACTTCTCCTCGGAGCGCTGTTCACGCTACCCACGATTTATATTCAGCTTGAAGAAGCTCCACGAGCCGCACGTCAATTGGAAAAAGTCGCACTTCAAGGTGCGCTCGCAAAACTTGATTCTCCGGTTGAGCCGCGAACATTCAGCACTCTACCTCGCTACGTGATCTACGTTCGAGACGGCGATAAAGCACACGGAACATGGGGAAGGGTCTTTATCTACGGTCAGCAGGCTGATCACTCAACCCAAATCTTTACAGCGCGATCGGGTCGCATAGACTCATCCGGAAACCAATCTGAGCTTGTGCTCGGAGACGTATTGGCGGCGAAGTTTCCAGCACCTGACACTACTGGAGAGAAGTCCTATGTCGTCGAACGATCAGACCAGTTGCGAATTTCGATTAATACGGGAAGGGAAGACATCATTCGCCGACTGGACGAACGCAATAACAACGCAGACACGATGGATTGGAGTGAACTGCGAGAGCGCATGCATTCCACTGATGCTGAAGACAAGTCAGAAGCAATTAGAATCTTGAATCGAAGAAGTGCTCTTGCGATGTCGCCGCTGGTGTTTTCACTGCTGGCTGGTGCACTTGGCTTGCGAGTGCGTCGCGGTGGACGAAGCGTCGGTGTGATTTTGTCGCTGATAATCGTCGTGGTCTATTACTTGATCTCGCTGTTGGGAGAATCGCTCGCAAGGGTTGGCAGCGTATCTCCTTACGTTGGGCCATGGTTGGCGACGGCGGTGATAGTAGGCTTGGCAGTCTTTTTACTTCTCAAGAGCCGCATACGAGTCTTTGCGCTTCATCGTCGTGAACCCCGATCGAAGGAAGAATCTACGAAGACATCATCCCAGTCGCACACCTCAGGTGCGCGTGACTGGGGCATTCCAAACTTGATGGATGCGACGCTTCTGCGAACACTTGTCCTGAGTTTCATTGTTGGATTCGTAGCGTTGGCAGCTATCTTCAACATCTTCACACTGTTTGAACTTTGGCGCTTCATTGCTGTGACACATGCGAGTGCGGGATTGGTCGCTCGCTATCTTTTGTTTCTGATGCCATTGATAACGGTTGAAATTTTTCCGGCAACCACCCTGATCGCCGTTCTAGTTACTTATGCATTACTCGCTCGCAGGCACGAAGCGATCGCCTGGTGGGCGTGCGGTCAGAGTGTCTACCGGCTAATGTTGCCCGGACTCTTTTTTGCGCTCGCAATGGCAGGTTGCTCGTGGTTAGTTCAAGAGCATGTGATGCCAAGCTCTAATCTTAAACAGGATGCCTTGCGCGCTCGAATTCGCGGCGGTGAGGCTAGAGTGATCACTGGCACCGGTCGTCAATGGCTCGCTTCGACAGACACCCACCGTTTCTATTCCTATGAGTTTGACGAGTCACAAGGAACAATCGCAGAACCAACGGTCTATGAGCTCGACTCTGAAGCAGTACATCTAAACAAAGTGGTGAGTGGTAATGTGGGTCGATGGACCTCGGCAACTACTCTGGCCATTTCAGACAGTGAAACGTACACGCTTAGCGGTATGCAGGTGTTGCACGAGGCGAAACCGGAGACAACCTTAGCGGCGGTCGAGTCGAGAGATGTGTTCAAGCCGACTATCGACAAACCGTCGCAGCTGAGTTCGGATGACCTGGTGAGTTATGTTAGAGCGGCAAAACAGCGCGGATCGGATGTTTCCGGGCTGACCGTCGCACTTCAAAAGAAATACGCAGCGCCATTCGGTGTGGTGATCATGGCATTTATTGGAATGCCTCTAGCAGTCTCTTACGGCCGCAGGGGAACCATCATCGCCTTGTGTGCAGCGATCGTGGTGAGCATTGCATATTGGGCGGTTGCAGGAGGCTTCCAGCAGCTGGGCAATCACGGATTGCTTCGACCGTCAGTTGCCGGCTGGTCTCCGCTGGTGATCTTTGCAGCCGTGGGAACGTATTTTCTTTCTAAGGTCAGGACGTGAAGTGTCCGATATGCGTCTGTCTTGTCGGGACGTAATGAAAAGGCCCTCTGGAACTGATACGAGACGTTTCAGTCCAGAGGGCCTATTTGTCGCGACCCGACAAGCTAAAGCATATCGGACATTTCTTAAGTGCCGGTCTCCCAACTTGAAATATATTCGAGCTGCTCAGCGGTGAGTGTGTCGATCGCTACACCTAAAGCTCGCAACTTCAAACTGGCAATCTCCTGATCTACTTCCTTAGGCAGCAAGTGAACCCCAGGACTGAGCTCTCCCTTGTGCGTGACCAGGTATTCAACCGACAACGCCTGATTAGCAAAACTCATATCCATCACGCTTGCCGGGTGGCCCTCAGCGGCAGCCAGGTTAATCAGACGGCCCTCACCTAGAACAACAATGCGTCGGCGGTTTGACTTCAGAGAGTATTCCTCGACAAATGGTCTTAACGTCACCGGATCGCCAGCCATCTCACGCAACGCGACCAGGTTCAACTCCAAATCGAAGTGACCGCTATTGCAAACAATCGCGCCATCCTTCATCGTCGAGAAGTGTGCACCGTCAATGACGTGACGATTGCCCGTCACAGTTACGAAGATGTCGCCAATCGGTGCGGCCTGAGCGATCGGCATCACTCTGAAGCCATCCATCACCGCTTCGACGGCCTTGATCGGATCTATTTCAGTAACAATGACGTTCGCGCCCATGCCTCGAGCACGTAGGGCCACACCTTTACCGCACCAACCATAACCGACTACTACAAGGTTACGGCCCGCGAGCAGGATGTTTGTGGCGCGAATGATTCCATCAAGAGTCGATTGACCGGTACCGTATCGGTTATCGAAGAAATGTTTGGTCTGTGCGTCGTTAACTGCGATAGACGGGAAGGGAAGTACGCCGGCAGTTTGCATTGCCTGCAGTCGTTGAATTCCTGTTGTTGTTTCTTCGGTCGATCCGATGATCTCTTTGACTTGATCGGCACGCTCTTTTAGAAGCGTTGCAACTACATCTGATCCATCGTCAATGATTATGTCAGGATGACTGTCGAGTGCAGTTCGTACATGCCGGTTGTATGTTTCGGTCGATTCGCCTTTGATTGCGTAGACCGGAATGCCCCAATCAGAAACGAGGGAAGCCGCGACGTCGTCCTGAGTCGAAAGGGGATTAGAAGCTATCAAGACAGCTTCTGCACCACCTGCTTGAAGAGCCCGGGCAAGGTTTGCGGTTTCTGTGGTGATGTGAGCACAGGCAAGAAGCTTCACTCCGCTTAACGGCTTCTCCTCACCGAACCTTTCCCTTATCAGACGCAACACGGGCATCTCTCTCTCGGCCCATTCGATGCGCTGCTTACCACGACTTGCCAAATTAATGTCTTTCACGTCGAACTCGACGGAACGTGTAGCACTCATTATTTAGTCCTTCTTTAGGAAGATGTACTTAGTTAGATTCCCGCACTTGCGCGCAACGTTTCAGCTTTATCAGTCTTCTCCCAGGTAAAGCCGTCTTCTGTGCGACCGAAATGGCCGTATGCCGCAGTTGCTTTATAAATGGGACGCCGAAGGTTGAGCTCTTCGATAATGCCGCCCGGAGTCAATTCGAAATTGTCCCGCACGAGTTTCGACAACGCGGTATCACTGATGCGCCCAGTGCCGGCAGTATCGACGAGAACGGAAACAGGCTGCGCAACGCCAATCGCATATGCGAGCTGCACAAGGCAGCGATCGGCCAGGCCTGCAGCGACGATGTTCTTCGCAACGTAGCGCGCCATGTAAGCCGCCGAACGATCCACTTTCGTCGGGTCTTTACCTGAGAAGGCGCCACCGCCGTGTGGAGCGTAACCACCGTATGTGTCGACAATGATCTTTCGTCCAGTTAACCCGGCATCACCTTGCGGGCCACCAGTGACAAACCGACCAGTTGGATTGATGTGGTACTTCGTGTTGTTGTCGAGAAGCTCAGAAGAGACCGTGTGCTTAATGACCTTTTCCTGGATCTCCGCACGCAGTTGCTCATTCGTTACATCAGCATCATGCTGCGAAGAGATGACGACGGCTTCGAGTCTAAATGGCCGTCCATCACGGTATTCAACTGTTACTTGAGATTTGCCGTCTGGTCGGAGATAGGGAAGTTCACCTGATTTTCTGACTTCGGAGAGACGTCGTGCCAGCAAATGAGCGAGCTGAATTGGCAAAGGCATCAGTTCAGGCGTTTCATTACAGGCGAAGCCAAACATCAGACCTTGATCTCCAGCGCCACCTGTATCAACTCCCATAGCGATGTCTGGCGATTGTCTATCAAGCGCTGAAAGTACGGCGCAGGTGTCGCAATCGAAACCAAACTTAGCTCGGGTATAACCAATTTGGCGAACAGTTTCTCGCGCGATTCTGCCGTAGTCGAGGACCGCATCGGTTGTAATCTCACCGGCAACGACGACAAGACCGGTTGTCACGAGCGTCTCACAAGCGACGCGTGCCTTGGGGTCGGCAGCGAGAGCTGCGTCAAGAACAGCATCGGAAATCTGATCGGAAATTTTATCGGGATGGCCTTCAGTGACTGATTCGGAGGTGAACAAATAGCCGGATTCGGTACTCAAGCAAACTCCTTTATGCGTGCATAGACTTGAATTTCATGCGGAAAAAGACCGGGAAGAGTAGCAGTCGAGGTTTCGGAGTGTCAAGAACTGGCGCGATGTCGACGTAGGCTGGAAAGGTGGCGAGGCTGAAACTGTAGTCGCAGGGAATCGAGGCTTATTTGTCACTGACGTTGACTTACGGCAACGCTTCGATGTTGACAAGAACCTAAACGCGCCGGTTTGACTAACACGAAGCAAAAGTCTCACATCTATGGCGAATGCCTGGAGTTCTATGCGTAAAACAGCTGCCTATCCCCTTATTGACCGCAGGGACGCCACAGTTGTATGAGTCGATCTCGCGAGTGCAATCACGCTCAAATCGGTCTTCGCGGAGGATTAATCCGCTTTTTAGACATCTCCACCCTTGCCCTAATTTCGTGTGGCAAGCGAGTCTGATAATAACCAACCAGTCCTCATGACTTAGACGTGCTTTTGGTTTTGGAACAAACCAATTCACGGAATTCACAGCTGAGTTTAGTGAACGAGATTTAGAACGGTAAACTCAAATCCGATTCTTCATAGCTCCAAGCTGTTTCGAAGCAATCAGCTACCCCTGCGCGCCCGCTACAACCTGGCGAAGAATCAAGTGTTGAGCCGAAGCCCAACGGAAACCCCATTTATAAGGGCAAGGGCCCTTCGGGTCTCTAGGACGGCTTTGCCTCAAAAGTCACAGGAAACTCATGCCCCCTGAAACCTACTTTTGCGGCAAGGCTTTATAGGACTCTAGGACATAATATGTATTATCAGACGCAACGAAGCTAAGCGGAGTGGGGCACTGCAAGTGCTTAAACCCGGGCTTCCCTTGTTAGGCGCTAAGGAATGCGTTAACTCCCTGCGCGGCTTTGCGACCGTCGGCGATTGCCCAAACCACCAACGATTGACCGCGCTCCATGTCTCCAGCTGCGAAGACGCCGGGTACGCAGGTCATCTTGTTAGCGTCGGCCGCGATGGTGCCACGCTCGTTTAGGGTTAAGCCGAGTTCGGTGAGTAATGTGTCCTTTGGTGGTCCGACAAATCCCATCGCAAGCAAGATTAATTGAGCTGGCCACGTTCGACTGGTATTGGCTACATCGACAATGCCGGCAACGGTCTTGTCGACTTCAGCGGTCTTAACTGCTGTCACGTTTTTTTCAGCGTCGCCTTCAAAAGCCAGGGTTCGGATCGAATAAGACCGTGGGTCGGCGCCGAAGACCGCCAGTGCTTCATGGTGCCCATAGTCCATGCGGTGAACTCTAGGCCATTGAG
>DASYPT010000152.1:0-17612 GCA_036006355.1 Pyrinomonadaceae bacterium
TCTCCGTGTCCCCACGTCCCCGCGTCTCCCCCTCGCCCACTCACCCCCTCGCCCACTCGCCCACTCTCAGCCTCCTCAGTCTGAAGCCGACTTCGCAATCCGGGCCAACGTGTGCTATTTAACGAACACTTTAATCATGAAAACTCTATTCTTAGCGATTCTCTTACTTGCTTTCTTATCATCAGGACCGAAGCCTGGTTCAACGGTTTCGACAATCAAAGCGGACGACGACTTCACGCTGGTAAAAGTAGCGGATGGAGTCTATGCGGCAGTTGCGAAATCAGGTGGACTTGCGTCTGGCAACGCTGGATTCATCGTAGGTGACGATGGTGTCCTTGTCGTTGACACCTTTTTCACCCCTCAGGCCGCTGAAGAGTTAATCGACTCGATAGGCACAGAGACAAAACAGCCGATCAAATACGCGCTCAATACTCACTACCACCTCGATCACTCCGGTGGAAACCAGGTCTTTGCGGGTCGCTCGATTCCAATAATCGCGCACGACAATGTCATGCTTTGGCAGACCACGAAGAATCGTCGCTTCCTTCCCGTGACTGAGGAGTTGCAGAAGAGACGCGCGGATGTTGCAAAGCAGCTCTCGGAGGTTCCATCCGATCAGACCGACAAACGTGCGCAACTTGAGCGACAACTTCATCGAATTGATGCGATGCTGACCATCAAGCTGACGAATCCTACGGTGACCTTCAGCACCGGAACTGTGCATCTGCATTTGGGTCAACGCGAAGTAGTGCTATTCACCCTGCCAGGTCACACCGGTGGCGATATCCTGGCGTACGTGCCGGACGCAAACGTCGTCTTTACGGGCGACATGGGCTGGCGAAAGACTTTGCCAAATCTCGTGGATGCCACGGTTAATGATTGGATCACGTCACTGGACACACTTTTGAAGGATCATCCAAACGCGAAGTTTGTTCCGGGTCATGGTGAAGTTGCGACTGCTGAAGACGTTCGCGAGTTTCGAGATTATCTTGATGACCTTCGTTCTCGAGTAAAGCAGGCAATCACGGCTGGTCTGACAATAGATCAAGCGAAACAGCAATTGAAGCTGCCCGAGAAATATAAGGCATTCGCATTTCAAAATTTCGCAACACCGAATGTCGAGGATATGTACAAAGAGCTGAAAGGAACGAAGAATTGAGATCGGTCAATCGCCAGTGATCAAATAGGTCATATAGGTCCTATTCAATTTCGGTGGAGGAACCAATGAATATTCTCGGAATCGCGGGGAGCCTACGCGAAGGGTCGTACAATCGAGCGGCATTGAGGGCAGCTCAAACACTTGCACCGGAAGGAGTCACGATCGAGACGTTTGACATCAAAGGCCTCCCTGGTTTCTCTCAGGATGACGAAACGAATCCCCCGGCTCAGGTCGTCGAATTGAAGCAACGGATTCGCGACGCAGACGCAATTCTCCTTGTAACTCCCGAATATAACTACTCCGTGCCCGGCGTTTTGAAGAATGCCATCGACTGGGCCTCGCGACCGTATGGCGACAGCGCCTGGACCAGGAAGCCCGTGGCCATCATGGGTGCTTCAGTCGGAACGCAGGGAACGTCGCGAGCGCAATATCATCTTCGACAGACGTTTGTATTCCTGAACATGGCTTGCGTGAATCAGCCCGAAGTAATGATTTCCCAGGCTCACAAACATTTCGATGCGGAGGGCAATCTAACTGACGATACGGTAAAGAAGCTGATCAGGCAGTTGTTGGAGGAGTTGGTGATGTTGACGAAGCAATTGGCGAAATGAATGCCTTTGGTCTGTGTGACTTGATTGCCAGCGATCACAGATCGCTTTGCTGGAGAGTCTTCATTCCGTTCTCATCGAATTTTGTGACTCTGTCAAATTTGGGTTGGTCTTCTTTCGTGTAGTTCGTTGTTTCGTGGATCGTTCTTCTCGGCAAATTCAAACAAGCGATCCACGAAACACAAGAATTACACGAACAGGGGCACCATGTCTCCGAGTTACAACGCTTGACGCTGAAAAACGATGTATTACGCCAGTTGCTTCCTAATTCGAATCATTCGCCTCATCCTGAACTGCAAGATCTTCTCTTCCAAGTGCGCGAAACACCTTCGCACGATCCCGACGAAAATATTGATTCTTAGGATCCAGCCGTATTGCTTCTGAGTAATCAGCGATCGCTTTGTCAAATTCCTTCTTATCAAAATAGACTTCAGCGCGGTTCGCGTGATGGTATGCAAAATCGGGAGCTAGCCGAATTGCTTCCGTATAGTCTTTAATCGACTCATCGAGTTTTCCCGACTTCTGATACACGCGACCTCTCAATGCGAAAGCAACAGAGCGACCGAATTCCGATTTAATTAACGCAACCGCTTTAGCTAAATCTGTGAGTGCCAGGTCAGTGTTTCCCAACTTGTCATGTACCTGAGCACGACTGTAATAGAAGTCTCCATTATCTGGTTGCAGATTTAGCGCCTGATCAAAATCCTTCAGGGCCTTTAGCAACTCACCTGTATTCCCAAGAACACCACCGCGGCAGGCATATGCCGTCGCCAAACGAGAATCAAGTCGTATTGCCTCAGAACAGGCACCGAGCGCGCAGTCAAACTGTTCAGCACGCACATGCTCCATTCCGCGTTCGACAAACTCGTAGGCAGTCTTCGGTTCAGGCTTGCCAGGCAGTTCACACTTGTATTGCTGCGTAAACCTGCCAAGTGGACTAGAGCATCCGAGCATGGCAAGTGAGACAAGAAACAGAGCAAAGACAGACGATCGTGCGAACTGTGATGTCATCGCACGTGAACGAGTAACGCCGCGTAACATCGCCTAAACATATAAACCAGCATCAGAATAAATGAGTGAGGTTTAGGCAACCGTCGGGTTTCTTCTTTAGGGGCTAGCGATCCCTTTTTTGATATTTCGCTGCCAGGCCTCGTAATTCCTAATGCGCCGCTTGGCCTGCTTGCGAGTCAGTTTCATTTCCTGAGCAACAAAATCGATACGTGACGTGCGGTCCTTCTTCTTGTCGTAACGATCGCCAGGCGCCTTGAGGTAGATTTTATAGGCAAAGGCCCACTCAGCCTTAATTTCTTCCGTGGCCTGCACTCCCCGTCTTTCCGGCATGCTCTTGCTCCCTTCGTGAGATCTGAAGCGGGGATTCTAACATTGCCGATTGCCGATTGCCGATTGTCAATTTGTTTTTGCACCAGAATTATGCCGGCACCAAAAAATCGAAAATTGGCAATTGGAAATCGGCAATGTCCTAGCTTTCGTGGACCATCTCCGCTCTCCGTTTACTAACCAACTTCAAAACCGAAAGCGCACTGGCAATTAGCGCAACAGCGATTAGACCATAGACGACATAACTGAAGATCTCCGAATTTATGTATCGAATTAAGCGGCGCCCGAGATATAGCGCGAGAATCGCTTCTACCGTGTACCGCAAGAGCCTCCCGCCAAAGACAATTCCTACGATCTTTGGTCTCGGATACTGCAAAGCCGACGCAGTCATGATCACGGGCGTAAAAGGGAACGGTGGCGGTAACACACTTGCCAGGAAAACCGTTATGCCGGCTTTTGTCTCCAGCTTCTCCTTCAGCTGCTCTACTCTCTGCTGAGAAACAAACCGTCGCAGTCCCTTTTCACCAGCGGCCCTGGTGGGAAAATCTACTGTCAGCACTCCAAGAATCGAACCGACTGAAGCAGCCAGAACATAAACAATCCAACCAATGCTACTGCGTTCTGAACTGATCAAGGCGATGAGCAAAACATCGTTTCCGAATGGAAACACCAGAAATGAGGAGTCCAGGACGCTGAACAGGAAAATCCCGAAAACACCTAAGCGCCGAAAGAAACGCAGCAGCCAGATAGAGGAACCAATGAAGAAAAGGGAGTTAATGTTCACTGAACGATTTATGCGTACGACAAGCTGTTAGTCTGTCTGTGGTCCGTTTGCGTCTGTGCGGAGTGGCCCCAGGGTGGACCGACAGGCTGACAGCCTGTTGAACAGTCGCGTTGGTTCAGATGGTTGTGGATCGGTTATGGGTTGCGGCTGATCAGGTTCGCGTACCGGCTCAGGTTCCGGATTGCTGTCCGGCGGAAGAGGAATCGGGTCCTGATCCGGATCGAATGGGTCGTACGGAGCAGTTGGCGGTGGCGTTGGTCTGTCTGTTTCCATTGAGTAGTTCAAGTGTTCTGCTCCGATGGCTGAACGAATGGACCGACCAGAGGCAATTGCTGTTTCACGTCTGGTTGGATACGAGGGGCCGAGTAACTAAATCTGCTCTTCAATCTGTTAATACGATTCTCAATCAAGTAGAACGACGTGGCGGCGATAGCGATCGCCGCGACAAATTTTGCCCACGAGTCCCATTCGCCAGCGACATAGTAAAAGCTCACATTTCTTAATAACAGCCAGTGCCAGAGGTAAAGGCTGTAAGAGATCAGTCCAAACCAGCGGAATGGGTAGAACGTGAGCAGTCGTGCTAACCAGGTCTGATCAGAATCATTCACACTCCAGATTAGCAATCCGGTTGCCAGCGCGATCAAGGTATAGCCACCTCTATAAAGAAATTGTCCAGTGAAGGATACCGTACTTATCAAGTAAACGAGGAAGGCCACGGCACCCAGCCCCAATATGCGCAGCACTGATTTAAGTTTTGCAGGTAATCGATGTTGGGCCACAAAGGCACAGAGACATCCAACGAACAGAGCATCAGCTCGCGTGTCCGTGCCGTAATACATTCGATTCAGCTCAGCGCCATTGCTCCATAGGGTCGCACGATGTATGGCAACTGCGACCACAATCAAACCGAGAGCGACACCGATATGTGAATGTTTGACTCTGCAACTCAAGAGAAGAAACAACAGCGGTGGCCACACGAGGTAAAACTGCTCTTCGATCGACAATGACCAGATGATCGCAGTTGGGTCTAATGAATAATCCCACCCAAGCGCCATTCGCCAGTTTGTAAGGTAGACCAGCGATAAACCTACGAGCTTAATCTCACGAGCGAATTCCTCAGGATGTTGCTTATACGTAACGATGAGAGCTGCGATTAAATAGATTAGAAAAGCTGGAGCTAAGCGTAACGCTCGGCGCGCGTAGAAATTCATTAGTGATATCGAGTTGGTTGCGTCGAACTCTTTCAACAGAAGGCCGGTGATCAAAAACCCGCTGAGAACGAAGAACAGATCTACGCCAAGAAACCCGCCCTTGAGTGAGAGCGGAATTAGCTGATGATGAATGAGGACAAGGATCATCGCGATACCGCGGATTCCGTCCAACGCAGGGACGCGCTGTGATTGAAAAGGATTCACAGTTGTATAGGGTGTGTGAGGTAAGCAATCGGAGTGCTAGGAGTGTCTCATCCACAGATTACGCAGATTACGCAGATTCTTTCCTGAATGACCGAAATGAATCTGTGTGATCTGCGTAATCTGTGGATACCGTCTTTTAATTCGGCCGGCCTACAAATGTGCCACCACCGAAATTGCGGATCACATTGTTGTTTGGTGCTGTTGATTGCACCCCGAGCGCTCCTTGAATGATCGACAATCTCGCGATGATCCTCGGTTCTGTGAATTGAAACCTGCCGGCCAGAGTCTCTGAGCGTTCGAAATCAGTCTTTGCCAACAGTGCCAACTCCTGTCCATAACGGCCAATTGCCGAGTTAAGCCCGCTGCCTCCCTGAGTCACATTCATTTCGCCGTCTCGGAAAATGTTCACTTCAAAGCCACTCAAGACTGAGGCTGCCGATAACAGTTCATTCAACTGTCCAATTCCGGTTTCAATGACTTCAAAACTTCGCGCCGTATCAACTGCAGAAAAGGCTCGTGCAACTCGAAGTTGATCCTCAAACTGGTCGTAGTTTGCGGCGCGATGGTTTACGACCGTCCGGGCTTCATCGAGTACCTGCAGCTGCGCCTTCGGATTGTCCTTTTGCAGATCATTCGCAATTTGAAGCAGTAGTGAAACCTTGTCACTGTCGTTCGAGAGTCGGGAAACGCTCTGTCTAATCTCATCGAGTCTCAGGCCGTCAGATTTCTTGACCATCTCTCGAAAATCGATCCGTTGAATCATCGCATCGCGCTGACTTCCCTGCAGGTGATCGGTGGCGATCTGCCTGGCCTGATCAGTGTTCCCCTCGTCCATCGCCTTACTGGCGGCCTGTCCATAAAGCCGTGACTGCAAACCTGCCGGAGCTGCTTGAGCGGCCTGTAGCAATGCGTCCGCCGTAGGATTCGGTTGTTGCAGGACGTTCATCGCCTGACCGAAGTTCGCACGTGATTGGTCTCCAAACCCGAACTCCGTAAGTTTCTGCCTCACTGCGGTTGCTTTGCTCGGAAGGTATTGATCAATTGCAGGCAATGTCGTCTGTAGACTGGCAAGGAGCCTCCGACCGATGTTTAGCTCGATTTGTTCATCAGTTGGCTGTGGTGGTTGATTGGCTTGTGGTTGAGCATTCAGACCGCGGGCGCCACGTCCCTGAACCGTTCTTGGAGTGTTCTGAGTGGGCGCATTAACTTTCAGTGCGGCGTCAATAACAGTCGACAACAAGTCAGTGTAGAGCGACGTATCAAGCACGGGACCACGTGACTGTTGCGGCTGAGGTTTCGTATCAGTCGTCGAGCTATTGTCAGCAGGCGCAGGCAATCTTGGCCCTGGACTTAGAAGTGTTTGGGCGAGCACACTGGCATCGTTATTCGTCAAAAGATTTGCCGACTGAATTCGTTTAACTATCTTGTCCGCTAACTTGCTAGCCGCGTCAGCATCTTGCCGCTGAAGTTGATTAATAACTTCGCCGAGGCTGCGTGGGAACTGCCCTTTCTCCATCATTTGTTCGGCATTTTGAGCAGCGAACTTCGGATCTAAGGCTGCGACTCGGCCGAGTAAAGTCTGCTCGAGATTCTCGTCCGAATTCAATTGCATGCGCGGATTGCGTGCGTCCTGAGGCGATGCTGGCTGAGACTGTGACTTTGTTGCGGCGAGCAATTGATATGCAAGTTGAGCGTCATGCCGGGCAGCCGTGAGTACAAGTTCCTGCCGAAGACCAAACCAACGTTGATTTGGAAAACCACGCTGGTTGGTAGGCGTCGGAGTACTGCGCATCATCTCCACAATTGCGTCGGAAGCTAATGAGAACAGTGAACGTGCCCGGGTCTGATTGCGATCCCAAATTAGATCCGCTGCACTTATTTGAATGTGCACACGATTTTCAGGGAGTCTCAGGGTTTGGGCCTCGTCGATCACCTGGTCGAGGAGTCGATAAGCGTTCTTCTCCAGTGCCGCTTTTTCTTTTGCTTTATCGTCCTCGGATGGTTGCTGAGGAGCGGGGTCTTGAGCAGTGGCAGAAATGAACGCCGAAAGGATGACTGCAACTATCACCGTCAGGACGTGTGTCTTTCGCATAACGTTCTACCTCTAAAAATGACTGATTCCGGACTTTGGACTTCTAAATGGAGAGTTTGGTCTTAAAAATCCACGCGCTTGGATGCAGGGCAAAGAATAGACGCTCGCTCGCCTGAACACAAAGAGCACGGCCAATGTTAGAATCACGGTTCGGCCACAAGTACAAAAATAGGACTCATTGGACCCATAGGACCTATATCTTTATGACCAAAACACTCTTCCTCTTGATTATCCTTGTGTCCTGCCCATCAACCCTGGTCGCGCAGAATCAACAAGCGGCAGCGACACCGGAATCGAAGCTCGTTCAATTTCAGATGGCGATTCTGAAGCGGGTCCAAAGTGGTCGGCCTCACCGGATAATGCCTCAACCGTCCGCAAGCAACATATTGAGTACGCACAGTCGCTCCTGAGCTCCGGCAAAGCCGTGATCGCTGGTCCATTTAGAGACGATAGCGATTTTGTCGGCGTCTATATCTTTCGTACGCAGTCCGCGGATGAAGCCAAAAGCTGGGTCATGGCCGATCCTGCAGTTGTGGCGCAACACGTAGTGCCGGAATTACATCCATGGTGGGCCGAAGATGTGATGAAGAAGACTCAGACACCGCAGAAGATGGAAACGGCATATCTCGCGTTTCTCGTTCGCGGTGAAAAATGGACTGCGGAAAGAACTCCACAAACGGAAGAGATTCAGAAGGCCCATCTCGCCAACATCGGGCGGCTGGCTGCGATGAAAAAGCTCGTGGTGGCGGGACCATTCGGAGACAATGGCAACCTGCGCGGCATCTTCGTTTTTCGAGTTAATTCATTGGAGGAAGCGCGCAGCTTAACTCTAACTGATCCGGCAGTACAGGCAGGACGTCTGGCTTTGGATCTTCATCCCTGGCTTGTTCCGGAAGGAATCCTGCCTTGACAATGTCCGATATGCTTTAGCTTGTCGTGATGCCCTAAACACGAACGATGATTTAACGTGGCTCCTATCCCAATTAAGAGTTCGTGTTTGGGACGTCACGACAAGCTAAAGCATATCGGACATTCGGACAGAGGGGGTATCAGAATGAAAGCAACATGGAACGGCGCAGTCTTAGCAGAAAGCGATCAGACAATCGAAGTTGAGGGCAATCAATACTTCCCTCGCAACGCGATTAACAAAGAGTATTTTCAGGAGAGTGACACGCATACAATTTGTGGCTGGAAAGGAACCGCAAGTTACTACAACATCGTTGTTGACGGTGAGATGAACAAAGACGCTGCGTGGTATTACCCTGAAACAAAACCAGATGCAAACGAAATTCGCGACTACATAGCTTTTTGGCGAGGCGTGAAAGTAGACCGTTAGAGCTTTTGGAGTGCGGCGACCTGGCG
Organism: Pyrinomonadaceae bacterium; assembly: GCA_036006355.1. Lineage (GTDB taxonomy): Bacteria > Acidobacteriota > Blastocatellia > Pyrinomonadales > Pyrinomonadaceae > PSRF01. The sequence continues at coordinate 8,759 of DASYPT010000152.1, forward strand.
CCGCACTCCAAAGTATAAGAGCAAAGCCATGGCAGTCGAGTTGGAAGGTGGTTGTCGGGTCTCAGAGATGAATGAAGGCACTCCTGAGATTGTCGGCAACATGAAACTATGGTGCCAGATTGGTCCCTCAACAGGGGCGAAAGCAGTTTCACTGCGGATTTTGGAATTCGATGAAGGTCGTTCACCTTTGCTTCGTAACGACGATGTTGATGAAGTCTTTTATTATTTGGAGTCCTTTGAAGAAGATCGACGAACAGCTTCATGGTGCACTGTTCAACTTGACGATAGGACTTTCGATCTTGAGCCGGAAACCGGGTTCTATCTGCGAGCAGGGAAAGTTCTCTCAGTATTAAATCCCAGTAACGTACCGGTGATTCTGGTGAGTGTGCAATGTCCGAAGTCTGCGAATAACAAAGATACGACTTCGTTTCCGGGTGTTCGACTAACAGATCGAGCAGCAACACCTACGGCCGATCGTTGGTATCGGGTGCTCGTTGACGACGAAGTTGGCAGCAGTCAGGTCACACAATTCGTCGGATCCATACCACCTGGTCGCGCACCCGATCATTTTCATCAATACGAAGAAGTGTTGTTCATTCTACGCGGGCAGGGACGGATGTGGGCCGGCCAAACAAACACGCCAATTGAACCGGGCTCTTGCATATATTTACCCAGAACACAGGTGCATTGCGTCGAGAACACGGGAACGGATGAACTGCGCTTGCTTGGTGTGTTCTATCCGGCGGGAAGCCCTAGTGTAAGATACGAAGCGTGAAGGTGTTCGTAGGGTTCAAGTCATTTTCCATATATCATTTGACACTTCTCAGTTGCCATTTTTATTTCAATTGATAACTGAGAAATGTCAAATGAGATATGGAAAATGTTATCCGCAAGCCCAGACCAAAAGCCCAAATCAATCACTCAAAGTCCCTAATATCTCGAAACGGCCGCTCAGTGTCCTTAAAATCCGGTCGGTAGTAATACGACGCTCCATCGAACTCCTGGAGCCAGCCTTCCTCCATTCCTAACTTCTCGAGCACTGAAGTCGCTTTCATCCACTCCGATTCCCGAATGCGTCGCGAAAGCAACACAAATCGCTTGTTGCTTTCAGCCTGATGGGTTGGGTAGTACTGCGCCATCAACGAAATAGCTACGCGAGGATTGAGTTCATCCCTGATCCATTCAACCGATTCTTCGACACTCGCTACGTCGTTCGGCAGCACCAGCAATCGAATTACCAGACCACGCTTTAGCAACCCGCTTTCGTCAACTATCAAATCCGGTCCCGTTTGACGGTACATCTCCTTCAATGCAAGCCGCGAATAGTCTTTGTAACTTCGGACTTTCGAATAGAGAAAGCCCGACTCGTCATCCGCGTATTTAAGATCCGGCAAGTAAACGTCAACGATGTTTTCGAGAAGCCTTAAGACCGGAACCGCATCATAAGAGTTTGTGTTGTAGACGATGGGTAAATGCAGTCCCTGTTCTGCTGCGATCAGAATTGAACGAGCCATCTGCGGAGCGAAGTGCGTTGGTGAAACGAAGTTGATGTTGTGACAACCACGCGCTTGCAATTCCAGCATCATTTCGGCAAGTCGTTCATGCGTAACTTCGTTCTTAAGCTGCTCTTTGTGTGTTTGTGAGATTTGATAGTTCTGACAATAGACACAACGCAAATTACAGTTTCCGAAGAAAATGTTTCCCGCGCCTTTTGTTCCCACGAGCGGAGGTTCTTCACCAAAATGTGCAGTGTACGACGAGACAATAGGTAACCTGCCCGAATAGCAGGCAGCAATTTCGTTCTTGAGTCGATTGTTGAGACAGTCACGAGGACAAACAGTGCAACTTTCGAGCAGCTTTTCGAGAGCTTCCACTCTTTGAGCTAACACACCTTCGTCCAGCAGACGCAAGTAAGAAGGTATCTTTGGAGTGCGACGGCCTGCCGTCGCTTTGTCATCGTGCACCATCGGATCAGGATCTCTTCTGCGTAAAATAGACATCGTTCTCTTTGACGTCTCGCTGTAACAAAGAGGTGGCAGGCCACCGCACTCCAAAGTTATTCGTGTCGCCGGAAATGTACGAAATGCGGCTTGTGTTGCTCCACGATCTGCGCCGGTGCAACTTTCTTTGAGCGTTGCCAGATAAAATCCATCTCGTGATGAATCGTACTCAGCGCAAGTCGCGCTTCAAAAATCAAAAGCATACTGCCGTAAAAAAGAAAACATGCGCCACCGATCCCCAGGATGACCGGAATCACGTTATAGCGCTGGTTGTTCGCAAACCCAACGATGCCAATAGCAACACTTGTGGCGACAAATAAACCTAGACTCAGATAAAAAACAACCATCGATCTCTGAAGGATTCGCGCCCTACTGGTCAATTTGTCCAACTGCTTGAAAATCACTTCTTGCCTTTCCGTACTATCAGCCTTGAGCTGTTCCTCCTTCGTCATGGCCTCGAGACGGTCAGATAAAGCCCTGACGCGATCCACCACCCGTCCCAGGCGCGATGAAGTGGAAAGAATCATGCTCCCACACGCTGAAATTAGAACCGCCGGCGTGATCATTGCCGTTAAGACAGCGATGGCTGAGCTTGTGTCCATGGTCAATCGTTAGCGCTAAGTATAGGTCAAATAGGTCCTATAGGTCCTATAGCCTTCAATCTGAAATCCTCTTTTGCTATCTTCCCCTCCGATGAAATACTGGCTCTCCAAAAACAGCGAAGTTCCTATTAGGGAGCAGTTGGTCACTCAGATCGTGCTGGGGATTGTCAGCAACGATCTGAAAGCTAAACAACGTCTTCCCAGCACTCGCGATCTTGCGCGCCGGTATAACGTGCACGCAAATACCGTCAGTGCTGCTTATCGCGAACTCGCCCGCCGGGGTTGGGTGGAGTTTCGAAAAGGCAGTGGCGTTTATATTCGACCGCAGAACGTTGAAAAGCTGGATGGCAAGCTTGCGTTGGACCAGGTCATTGGACGTTTTTTGAGATCGACGCGGGCACAGGGCTATTCCTTAGCGGAAATTCAAGCCGCCTTCCGTCGCTCATTTGCATTACAAGCGCCCGACCACTTTCTATTGATTGAACCTGATGCAGAACTTGCCGAAATACTTGGCGCCGAGATTACTCAGGTGACGGGTTGCAAAGTATTAGTCAGCTCGCCCGATGCCTTGCGAAACTCAGCCGTGCTGACAGGCGCTGTACCGGTCGTGCTGTATGGTCACGCCAAGGATGTTCGTGAACGACTGGATCCAAACTCAGACTTGTTGGTCATTCATTCGGCATCCGTAGTCGAGTCAATGCGAGGTCAAACACGGCCCGCATCCGACTCGCTGGTCGCAATTGTCTCTCGCTGGCCCGAGTTTTTACGTTCGGCAAGAACGATGTTGATCGCTGCTGGACTTGATCCGGATGCCCTCAATTTTCGAGATGCGCGGGAGCGTGGTTGGGAAAAAGGATTACGCTCCGCGGCGTTTGTGATCACTGACTCATTAATGGCGCCGCGGATTCCGGACGGCTGTGGCGTGAAAGTATTTAAGTTGACCGCGGCGGCATCTCTGCAAGAGTTGAAGGATTATGCGGAGCGGTACTTCTAAAAATGTCCGACGAACTTTAGTTCCGACCTTGGGGCTAAAGATCATTTTCCATATATGATTTGATATTTCTCAGTTTTCATTTCTTGAGCCTCCATCTGCCAAACCAACTGACAACTGAAAAATGTCAAATGATATATGGAAAATGATCTTTACCCCCAAGGTCGGAACTAAAGTTCGTCGGACAATTTTCGCTAAGGCTTTGCCGGTTCTTTCGCCAGGGTGCGCACGTAATTCACAACATGCCAGCGTTCCTCTTCTGTCATGCGCTTTTCACCCGCAGGCATGATCCCTGTTATCCCTTTTGAGATCTTCCAAAAAACCTCACCGTCAGTCATTGACGACATCCTTTCCTTGTTTGAAATATCGGCGGGCTTGCGTCGCAGGCGTGGTAAGTTCTCCTGGTTTCCAGAACCTGTTTCGCCGTGACAGAAGATGCAATTGCCTTTGGTCCGCTCCAGGTAAAGCCCTTTACCTTTGGCAATAGATTCTTCAGAAATGGGAACCGGGTTCTTGGTCTTGTCAGCATCGTCCGGCAGCTCCCAGGTGTTCTTTGAAAAATCCGGCGTAGGTTGAGCGATACCTCTTTCGTTTTGATTTTTGTTCGTTGTAGTCGAACTGTTTGCGTTTTGATTGACGGATGCAAAGGCAGCCGCTGAGAGAAGTACTGCGATAGCGAGTAAATGCAGAATTACAAGAGCGGAGTGTCTCATTCTAATTGGTCTCCTGGATTTATTGTTCTTTGGCCTTTGGACTTTGGTCTTTGGACTTCGAGAAACAGGATCAAATCACAAAGGCCTAAAACCCAAGGCCAAAGACCAATTTTTCGGGACTCAAGATGTTCTCAAGATTGGGTTATTGATCGTCAGCACTCGGTCTGGGTCGCTGTCCACTACCCTGCTCTGAACGTCCAACGCCAAGGTTATCGTAGTTGAGCACGGCATTGAACAACAGGAAAAACTCTCCTTGCGTTTGATGTCTCCACATTGGATTGGTTGCAAACATTACAACATGACCACGACCAACTGGAACATCAATGACAGCGGGCTTATTCACTAATTCGGATCCACCCGCCAACATTCCACTTATTAGTAGATTCTTCTCCTCTGAACTAAAACGAAGGATTACGCGAGGACGTAGTTGTGGTGGCACAAAGAAAAGACTTTCGCGTTGATCGGCGGCCGCCTGATCGGCGCTCGTCCGATCCGAAGGATCAGCAGGTCGCGGTTGCGGCATCGCCTGGATCACATCAGGATCGCCAACTCCTCCCCGTCCGGATGCACGATTTGCGCCCTGCCCAGCGCCACCGCCACCAGCACCTCCACCGCCACCAAAGCCTCCACCTGGTCCACCAGCAGCAGCAACCTGGAACAATGGCGCCTGGCTAAAGTAAATGCCGAGGCCTTCGCTGTAGCCGTAAGCAATCGGACTCTTTCGATCAGCAAAGGTGGAGTTGTAAATCGATCCACGAGCCTGAAGTTTATCTGCCGCCTGGACGGATACTCCTGTTGTAATTCCGTAGTCAATCGGAATACTCGAGACGCCACCAACTGTGACGAACAACCCGCCATCCTCTAGAAACTTCTGCAGATTCGCGACGCCGTTAAGACCGATGCCTCCGCGAATGTCATCGGTTTGATCCGGTGAATTGGCCATGGCAGGCGTCAGTGTCGAGGCTTTCCATGGAATCGGGTCGCCTCTCATGGGTATCCCGTTCACGATACTCTGCGCTGTTCCTCCGACTGGCGGAAAGATCAGCACATCAAACTTGTCGCGCAGTTTCGGAGTATCACGCAGCACCTGCACCGAAATGTAAGTGTAAGGAATCTGAAACCGATCAAACTCGATTCGATACCAACCGTCGTTCTGTGTGTTTGTCCACGTGTGAACAATACCGATGCGTGGCGCAGCAAGTTCGTGCGTCTTAACTCCCGGCAATTTATCGACCCCGACTGCTTTCAAACCCAATTCAGTCACAGCAGCCTCGAGTCGAGAGCGAACGTCTGATGGATTGCCGGCAAGTTTCACTATGAATGATCCGGTGTTGAACTGCTGGTCTCCGACTTTGAACGAATCCTCTGCGGCGCCAATCTTGACGTCTTTCAATCTGAATCGAAGAGTCGCAAGAGTGTTGTCAGTGTTGTGATTGATGACGAAGGCAATTGGTGCTGAGCCAGCGGTGAGTTGACCGGTCACTTTTGCATCGCTCTTCAGCAACGTCATCGGCACTGAAAGGACACTCTTATCAACAACGCGCACTGTCTTCACGTTGCGCATCGCACCCATTGTCCAACCGGTATCGTCGTAAGGACTTGGATCGCTAACGTTGTAGTACTGCGTGTCGAGCAACATGTCAGCCATGCGCGAATACGGCTGATCCATGCGAACGATGTAAGACCCGGCCGGAAATTTCTGATCCTTTACCGAAAATTCTTTCTCCGCTCGATGGATCTCGATTCCTCGGAGTCGCATCAAGTTCACCATGTCAGCCGCTTCGACTGGTCGGGATGTATCACCAGGGATGACATAAGCAGCAGGTCCTTCATTCGACGCCTTGTCTACCGAGCGTTTGCTCTTGAGATAGAAATTGTTCAGGAACCGCTCGGTGTTGTTAGCCACGAAGTTCATCGCAAACAGAATTGCCGATTGCTGCATGTTGACGTTGTTTCGCATCGACCACATGACGCGCGGGAACGGCGGATTGGGTCGATACCAAACACGATTCGTGTCGTTGGCTGTGAGCGTTCGTTCTCGAGTGTCGGCACCGCCGTTGCCAAAGGTCTCGTAGAAGCGGCCAATCGCATTTGCGCCGGTTGCGATATAGAGCATGTAGTTTGGCGCCCAGCCATCGTAAAAACCGTGCGTCCAAACTCCGGGAACGCCACGTTTCGTCATCTCTTCGATTTCGTGATAGGCGAGTAACTGAAACTCATCAATTGCCAGCGGATCGAGCCAGGCGTTATACGGCCCGGTTCCCGTCATCGTGTAGAGATAAGGAACTGACTCATGCAGATCATGAAGAATTGTTGGATGGTATTCGAGGAATGTGCTCATCTGGTTGCGCGTTAAAGCGAGCGCCAGGCCGAGACCATCTCGGTTGTTATCGTGAGCTACATACTTCCCCCAGAAGATCAAACCCGGAGCAGGCTTGCCCGGGTTTGCCTTGCGGTAGTTGTAGAGGTCAACCATGGTATCGCGACCATCTACCTCGAGAGCCGGTGTAATCATCACGATTACGTTCTTGCGAATCGCTTCGATGAATGGCGAGTCCTCGACGGCAAGACGATAAGCCATCTCCATCAGCATTTCGGGCGAGCCTGTTTCAGGTGAGTGAATCGAGCCTGACGCCCAATAGAACGGTTTACCTTCAGTGACCAGAGTCTGTGCTTCGGACGCTGAGATTGAACGCGGATCGGCGAGTTTGGCGGTGATCTCTTTGTAGCGATCGAGCTTGGCAAGGTTTGCCTCATCACTGACGACAACCAGTATTTGCTCGCGACCTTCCTCACTCTTTTCCTTTGACGTGAAGATGCGAACGCGCGGAGTCGCAGCGGCCAATGCGCGATAGTACTTATTCAGATCCGCAACGTGCGTGAGCTTGTTTGGCGTTCCCACCGCGTAGCCTAAGATCTTCTCTGGTGATGGAACAGTGTCGGATGCCGGCAGGTGATCGACGAGTTCCGTCAGGAAGTACTTCTCAGTCGTGTACTCTTTGATCTTGGCGGTGTAGGCGGCGTCGAGTGCGTTACGCGGCGTGGTGTACTTGGGCGTGATTGCGGGATTGACGTCGGTCTTCGCCTTAGTAGCCGAAGTTGTAGGTGCGGTTGTGGTGTTGCGAGCTTCGGTCTGAGAAAACACTTTAGTCGCTAACGCAATCATCGATAAGAGAACAAATAGAAGAACGGTTATCTTGCCGGTGTTGAAAGGCTCTGAGGACATAACATTCTCCTGTTTTAGGGTTATTGCTGTTTAATATTTACCGTGCAAGAAGCTGCTGTAGCACAGGAGGGATCGTAACCGCCCACTTCAACGGTGGCGGTGAGTTCCTCGTCAGGATCGGAAGGCTGCACTTCGATTTCGTCTGTAAATTGTCCGCTGACAATCACGCCCCAGCGCACGGTCCATTTGAAAGAGGGCCTTTGGCTTTCTTGCTTACTAATTATTGTTGCTTTGAACCTAAGCGTTTTGGAACTCTCCACATGTTCGGGACACAACACGGCGATTTGTGGGCAAGGTGGAGGCGGTGGATCGCACACTCCGCAATCGATAATCAGAATATGAAGTGATGCGTGAACCTCACCGCCTCTGCCATCGTCTACAATCACTGTCGCGGTTTGGTCGCCTCTGGGGGAACCACTCTCAAGGATCCAAGTAACCTCCGAACCCTTGCCAAGGATCTTTCCAACCGTAGACTCATATCTGTAATTCAATTTGTCACCATCGGAATCCGATGCGATCACACTCAGGCGCGTATCGGGCCGGTTACACTCACCACCTTCAATCGACCATGGACAGAAACTTAAAATCCGGCGAGTGGTTTCGAACTGTTCAACCACCGGCGGGTGGTTGAGCTTCGATTTTTTTGTCTTTTGGTAAGACCCATCGCTAATGGACAAAAGGGTAAGGCCCATGATCAGCACGCAAATGCTGCGACACATTATCAGTACCTTTGAGAAACCGTTGAAAACGGTTCCGAGAGAAGCGATGAAATCCTAAACACCGGGCTGAAGCCACGGTGAGAATGAGAACAAGATGGTCAGCGATCATTAGCGCAGCGAAACCCAGAGGTCATCCATCTCTCGTGTGCGTGAAAGAAATTTCGGTACGTCGATCGAATGTGCAGTTGTGGCGTTGCGAAGGAGCCACCACGTAAGACCTTCTGATTCACGAACCACTTGTCGTTGTACTCATCAAACTCCGACTTGAAGCCTGGATAGGGAACATAGTCAGACGTCGTCCACTCCCAGACGTCGCCAATCATTTGATGACACCCATGCGCACTTGCTCCCTCGGGGTATGCACCGACAGGGGCAACAGTCCACAGTCCGTTCTCAAATAGATTAGCGTGTGTTAACTCGGGCGAGTCGTCGCCCCAGGGAAATGATGCGCGCGAACCGCGCGCATCATAACACGCCGCCTTCTCCCATTCAGCTTCGGTGGGAAGTCGTTTGCCTGCCCACTTCGCAAAAGCTGACGCTTCAAAGAAACTGACATGACAAACGGGTTCGTCTTTACGTTCTGAAACAGATTGCAATCCGTTG
>DASYPT010000153.1:0-22872 GCA_036006355.1 Pyrinomonadaceae bacterium
TGCTCTATCTGGTTACTGAGTCGATCTCAGTTTCTTCATGTAATCCAACAGTGCTTTTGCCTGTTCCGTGGTAACGCCTTTCTCACCATACGCCGGCATGTTGGGAGGCTTCTCGGGCTTTTTACCCTTCATTATTGCGTCAAGATATTGTTCGTCCGTCAGTGACGCATCAAACTTCTTCTCGGCTTTCTGACCATGACAGGTCACACATTTCCCTTTGTAGTAGGCTTCCGGATCTGATGGTTTAACCTCGTCCTGTGCTCGCACGATTCCCAAAAACACAAGGCTCAAAAGTAGAAGCGACATGATCCAGATCGTCGTTTTGTTTGCTGTCTTCATCTTGTCTCCCTAAGCGATGAACCACTAACTGCCAGCAGGTGCAACGTCTATGCCGATCTGATTTCATAGAAAATTACGCAGAGTCCGTCGCCAAAAGCGTGCTTTTGCACAGACCTGAGGAACTTTCCACACCTCGAGAATGTGAAATCAAAAGTGCCATGCCCCACCTTTGTGACAACGTTTGCAGGCCGAGAAATCGTCACCTCCAAATGCACGCTTGCCGTTATGGCAAGTGGCGCAATTGAACCCGTTTGCAATGGCATGATGATTTAGGGGTGAAGGCGCTGAGACCTGCCGGCCAGGCGACAAACCTGCCCTGACTTGATGACATGCAACGCACGCCAACTTTTCCGACGCATCATGACTGGCGTGACTAAAGCCAACTCTAAAGCCGGATGCTTGCTCTGAAGTGCGAACCAAACGCCCGAGCTGATGGCATATGCTGCAGGATGAAATGTTACGTCCGTTTACCTGTGCATTCGGCGTATGACAACTAAAACACGTGACGTGTGCATTGACTCTTGATGGAATTGAAAACCCAATACCACCCCGGTTCGGTCGATGACAGGTAGCGCATGCAGCTCCAGCGGCAGTGTGTTTCGCATGATCAAATTTGACGTCGAAACTGCGCAGCGGCGGAAAGGCTTTCACCTTTCCGTTTTGAACATCCGTGTGACAAATTGTGCAGATTTCACTCGCCGGATTTGAGAACTGTTGCGCGTGACACCCTGTGCAAGGTGTATGGTTAGCTTTACCTGGTAATGTCGGTTGCGGTGAATTGTTTTCACGGCGATGGCAAAGCAAGCAGGGAAGTCGCGCGTGATTACGATCGTCGTGTTTGAATTGTGAATAACTTGAGGTTGATTGCGGCACTGCATGAGCGAAAACCGTTAGGGTACTTTTCCCGGTGGATGGCTTTGGAATCGCGCTGAGATGACTAGCGGGTACGGGTTTGTTGCCGAACTCTAAATGGCACTTTGTACAGGCAAACGACGCGCTCCTGTTTCGTTGATCGATCTCGTAGTTGAGGATTCCACCATCGTCGAGCGTCGCTGTAACATGGCAACCTTCGGCGCCACCACATGATTTGACAGGTACCTTCTGCGTTTCGTCGCTCGTTGTGTTCATCGATCCGACGTTATGACATTGCGCACACTTCAAATCGGAATGGATTTCATGCCGGAACGCGCCAGCTGAAATCCGATTACGCCAGGCCGTCAAGGTCCACCAATCAATCACGCCGATCGCCGTAGCCAGCTTTGCATCAAAATCCGGAGTCAGCTTTTGAGAAGTTGATAGTTTGTGACAGACATCGCAGTTTCCAGGGAGAGGCGGCAGCTCGGTTTCCTGGTTGTGACAAGTGAAGCAGCTCGCGTGTGTTAGTGGCCGAGTCTTGAAGGTCCCTTTCTTCAACCAGAATGCATCACCGATGTCTTTCGGCGGCTTCGTAACGAATTCATCATCCGATTTGCCTTGCGGGTGGTGCGTCTGATGACAATCGGCGCAATCTGAATCAGTGTGCTTTTCATGTGGGAAAAAGATGCGAAACGCCGAAACAAAATTGACGGCCTCTGCGGTCGCTAGAAATGGTTCACCAACACTTGGAAACGCGTATCGCATCGTCTCAATGGGCGTTGCTTTCACATGACAGTTCGAACAGATCTTTGGAAATGGTCGCTGACGCGCGAAGAATTGCCTCCGATGGCAATTCAGGCAAGTTGCATGTTCTGGAAACTCGGCCACATCAGGAAATGCGGCGTCGCCTTTGCGCACTTCCTTCCAATTGTTTGTAGGAAACGCATGACATGCACGACAAGGGAGATTTTGTTTAGCAACGTGAGTGGAATGCGAGAAGCTTGAGTAATCAGGCGGACTCCCGGATATGGCGAAGGCGATGAAAAGGAATGTCGCTGGCTTTAGCACGCAAATGTAAGCGCAACCATGTTAATAATGAAATCCAGTCAAAAACTTTTGCACAGGATTACAAGATGTCAGGATTCGCAGCTCAGATCATGATTTATTCCCGCCGGCCGAAATAAAGACGCAAAGAAGTATAAGGCAGATGTGCGTGATAGTTCTGCGGTCGTGGACCTACAATCGTGCTTTCGTTGTAGTTGTAATATTGATAGCCAACATTCCAATCCAGCCGATGGTGCAACTTGATCGCCAGCCGTCCCTCAGGCGACTGAAAGCTCATCGGATATGAAGCGACCAACGTTCCCGGATTACCAGTCGGATCAGCTACTCGATTACCCTGACCGTTGTCCTTGTTGATGCGATAAGCCGTGAAGAGTGTGACACGCGGAGTAATACGGCTTACCGACTCAACATAGAAGAAGTTATTCCTGACAAAGTAGAGACTATTCCCAAGCAGGTGCTGAACGCTATTGAAGAAATAATCGAGTTTCGCGTTGTTGTTTATCCAATGGTAGTTGTAACCGGTAGCGATCGAGAACCGCGAGGTTGCGGTCCAATCGAGTGAAGAAGAAAAGATCCTTGACTTCACGCTCACGCCAAAATCTTCAAGCGAGACTCCTGCAATCTCCGTAGGATTCGAGTTGTTTTTAGTGATCACGGAGAGGTTCAACGCTATTCGCGACGTGGGCTTATAGCGGCTCTTGGCCCGAATGTTTGTGTAGTTGTAGTTGCCGATACGGGTAAAAACATTGTCAGCAGTACCGTGCTCAGCATCGAAGTAGAGGGTCCATTCCTTATAGGGCCGCGCCTTAAAGCCACCTAGAATTGCGTGCGTGGTGTTGTTCGTCGTTTCGTCCTCCGGCACCAGCGGAGTGGGTGCGTTGGAGTTGAGAGCAAATCCACTAATAGCTTCTTCGATACGTCGACTTCCATATCGATAACCAAGATGGATTGAGTAGTCCGTATTAAATTGGTAGTCGCCTTCGATCGTGTTTTGGATTTTCCTGTATGCGGTTCGAGTGTTTACGTCACGATTGCTGAAACCGATGGTATCAGTTCTGGTGCCACGGGTAAGTGAGAAGAAATCGGCAAACAGCGCCGCGCCGTTTATCTCAAAGGTTTCGACTTTGAACGTATTCGAGAGCCGAAACTTGTCGGTCGCCAACCATGTGAGTCCCACATCTCCTAGCCAATTTGGGCGTTCGCTGTCGCCGTTCAGGTTGTACTGGCCCAGGTTCAAAATATTTGGCGTGGCAGCCGGGGGGCTTGGAGGAAAGCCGGTGATTCGCGTATTCCAGTTTAGGCCTGTGAAACTTTCGACCGAGACGTAGTTCTGCTTAGCCTTGCTGTATATGACGCGACCGGTAATGTCGAGTTTCTTAGCTATGAGTGTTTGCAAACTAAAACGTGTGTAGTTAACGCTGCCGCGTGCCGGCTCATTGCGATCGAAGCTGGTCAAACTCGCCACCGCGGGATTGAGATTGATGCCGGGAGTGACTCCTTGATCGATCGCACTGTCGTCACGAAAGCGCCGAAACCCCTGGAGGAACGAAAAGTTGAGTGGGCCAAGTTTGCCGTCCGCGCCAACACGGAAATCGTTGGCACGAGATCGGAGTTCTGAAAGGAGCATGAAGTCGTTTCCGCCGACGTGATAGTTGGTGAAAGCCGGTCCACTGTATCGTTCGGGCGAGTAGCCAACATTGAAGCGAATCCATCGGTTCTTTGGGAGCAGCGTGAGGTCAAAATCGCCCAGCTTTACTCGCGTGTTGTAACCGTGCTCTCCGGTCGTTGATTTGGGTGGGACACTAAAGTTTGCCGGACTGAAAACCCAATTCGGATTGGCAAAGGTGTTAAGGAAACGGAAGTATTTAAAGCGTCGATACGTAGCGTCAAAACGATACCACTTAGGTTGTTCGACGCTCACCCGAAGATTGCCCTGTGGATCGGCTCCCCACCCGGTCGCACTCGCGAGCAATGTATCGAAGAGGCCTCCTTTGCTGTCGGTCGATTTGAGCAGAAAAGAACTGTCAAAGATTCTCGGCCCGGCCTTGTAATTCAGATCGCTTTGATACTTGTTCAGATCGCCGTCAACTCTAAGGCCTCGATAGCCGAACTCGAGACTCGAGATAACAGTGAAATCGCCGGCTTTCTCGCCAGTCTCAGCGGGAGTCTCGGTATACTCCGATTTCCCAGGTGAAGGGGATGGAGAGGGTTGCTGCGCAGGCGTACTAAGGGTTGCGAACAAAACCAGCGCTAATCCAATGATGTGTAGCGAACACTTGTGCATTGTGCTCATGGCCCAATCCTCACTAACGGAAAAAGACCGGACTCGTTCGCGAGCCGTGAATCTTGATATGACAGTTCGTGCAGTTCGCGTATTGAGCGTTCAGGTTGTGCTGTGGACCTGCGGGCTCGTCCGCGCCGACGCCATGAGCCGTGCTGTGACAAGTCAAACAGAGTTGTGCCACTCGGCTCGTAATCAATAATCGCGGATTAGAGGAGCCGTGCGGTGTGTGACAGGCAACGCAGCCGTCGGTTTTGACCGGAGCATGCTCGTAGACGAACGGCCCTTGCTTGTCTGCGTGACACTTGATGCAAGCCGCGTCAGCGCCCGTCGCCAGTCTTGTTTGTTTAAGTTCGAAACCGCCGTGCGGGTTGTGGCAATCGCTGCACTTCATTGCGCCTTCCAGCACTTTGTGGTGGAACGGCAGATTGAACTGATGCTTGGTCTCGCCATGGCAACCGAGACAAAGTTGCGGCTCGCTACTTCTGAGCAATTTCAACTCGGAGATACCGGGTTTCTGTGCGTTTGCACGTGAGACGAATACATTCGACGCCGCTAGTTGCCGTCCACTTGGTTGAGAATGGGTTGAGTGGCAGTCAGTGCAACCGATGTCGTTTCGCCAGTGCTCGCCGCGTCGAAAGTTGTTATGTTCCTCTTTGCCGGCGTGGCAGCCCAGGCACGTTTCAGAGATCTCTTTAGAAGTTTTATTTTTGAAGGAGATGATCTTCTTAGGATCGCCTTCCTCACTGTGTGCTTTGCCTGGACCATGGCAGGCTTCGCAACCGGTCACCTTCTCCTTCCAGCTGCTGATTTTGATGAGTTGAGCGTGGGAAGTCTGCGAGAACGCTTTGAACTGGTCTTCGTGACAATCCTTGCAAGCGTCGCTACCTATGTAATCTTCAGACTTATAGGTCACGGGTTTGGCATGACCCGTCTGAACAGAGTGCGACGAACTGTTGGAACTCAACCAACCGATGCCAGATCCGATGAAGGCACAGACCAGGAGTGCTTTGATGAGCTTATACAAATCTAAGGCCCTCCTTGAATTCCTTTGAATGTTTTAGACTGACCCTGAGTTCGATGTATTCTAGGTTTTCCCTAGTCGTTTTGATGTGACATCCGTCACGTTGAGCTCCGAATTCTGAACTCTGCATAGAAAAGGGTCAAAGTTTTTCAACTAACATGCGAGCCTCTCCAAAGCAGGGCGGTCGCAAATCAGAATGCTCTCTGATGTGATTCGAATTACTTGCTGACTACTAAGATTCGCGAGTAGACGTGTCACTGTCTCGCGCGACGAGCAAATCATTTGCGCAATCTCTTCGTGAGTAAGAACTCTGTCGAGTCGCATAGTGCCCGACAGGTGCGAAGCATTATCCTTACTCCATTCAAGCAATAGCTTAGCCAATCGACCACTTACTGTTCGTGGTAAGAGTAGTAACTTTGCCCGATCTGTGAGCTCAGTTAACTCCTGGCTCAATAATTTCAAGATCACTTGCGCTCCCGCATGGCTTTGCTGCATAAGCTCGATGAATTCCGCGCGAGGAATGAAATCCGTGAGGCACGAGTCGACAGCCTTGACGGTCGTATCGTAAGTGCAATTTCGCAGCACTGAGTTCAACCCGAGCACAGTGCCCGCGTGCGCGATACCGAGCATCACAACCCGTCCCTCGCTCGACGAGATCGAAACCGTAGCTCGCCCCGTTCGCAGTATGTAGATTCCTCGGGGTTGTTCTCCTTCCGCAAACAGAACGCTTCCGCGACTGTGGAGCGAATTCAGATTGCCGATACTCGACGTACGGATCGCGATTAAGAGCGCAGAGAGATCAGCCTGCTGTTGCTTTGCCGTTACAAGTAATGGCTCCTCAATTTCTCTTTGTTGCGCGCTCGGCATCGATTATCTCCAACTAAGAAATCAACCAGCCTTGTAAGGGCAACGCTTATGCCAAGACACAATGCTTATTGACACTGGTTTTGCAGGGTTGTTGCGCGGGAGCTCAGCGGAAAATTGCGCAGGCGACATTAAAGTTGAGAGAGATTTCCCACCCATTTGAACTCAACCAGAATCGAACAAGTTAGGAAGGCGAAGTGCGCAACTCGGTCGAACACTTCATTGAGAGAGTCTACAATCACAAGCGCTTGCACTCTGCTCCTGGCTATCTGCCACCGGTGGAATTCGAAGCAGCGCTTTCGTTACGAAACCAACCTTAACTGTTTGCGTCATTTTTGAGGTGCACTACATTGGGAGGAATGGAACGCGTGCCCCAATGTGCTCGCCTGCGAGATCAAAACGAAATCCATCACTTCCTGAGCGGAGCTGCGAACTCTGTACTGTCAAAAGTGACAGTATGAGCGGCGAAACATCTCTATATGATTGCTGCGATAAGTGTGTTTTGCAGATGGGATTCTGGACCGCAAAACTGAACGTCCCTGGTATTACGAGGACGTTAAAAAGCAACGAGAACAAAGATGAGATCGGCAATCAAGGTTCTTCTCACTGGTCTGGCCGTCACCCTGCTCGTCACCGGGTTTGTCTCGCGCACACGGTCCGAAGTAGTGCCGAAAGTTCAGACAAGCTCGACTAATTCTATCTCTGCGGATTACGTTGGCAGTGACGCCTGCAAAGACTGTCACGAAGACCAGTTCAAAGCATTTTCCCTTACGTCCCACGCTAAGCTTTCGTCAATCAAGAATTGGAACGGCAGAATAACTGGTTGCGAGGCCTGTCATGGCCCAGGCAAGGCCCACATCGCAGAAGGCGATCCAACCAAGATTGTCTCCTTCAAAAACAAGGGCTCCAAAGAGATCTCGGAAACCTGCCTTGTTTGCCATGCGGGCAAAGAGGAACGGAACAATTTCCGGCGGGGAGAACACTGGCGGAACGACATCGGCTGTACGGATTGTCACTCGTCGCACTCTCCTGCAGTTAATAGAAATATTTCTAAATCTATCACTTATGTAGATAAAGCAAACGCGGAAAAACCAGACTTTTCTACCATTCATCTGTTGAAAGTTGGTGAGCCACAGCTCTGCATGAGCTGCCATTCAGAGGTGAAGCCCGATTTCAACAAGCCGTTTCATCACAAAGTTCTCGAAGGAGCGATGAAGTGCAGCGATTGCCACAACCCTCATGGTGGTTTCGAATTGAAGCAAACAAGATTAGCAACCGGCGCTGATGCGGCATGTATCAAGTGCCACGCTGACAAGCAAGGTCCCTTCACTTACGAACATGCGCCGCTCAAGACTGAGGGATGCGCAATTTGTCATACGCCTCATGGCTCCGCTAACCCGAGACTGTTGAAGTTCAGTGCAGTGAATCAACTGTGTTTGACCTGCCACAGTGTCGATCATGGAGTTGGCGCGGGAGAACCAGCTGGTCCAACGCATAACCAGAATGCGCAATATGCGAGCTGTACCAACTGTCACGTGAAGGTTCATGGGTCGCGTACAAGCCCGGTCTTTTTCCGGTGAGGCTCGCATGAAACCGAAAACCAAAAACTTATTCCGTTGGTTATCTTGGCTGACTTTGGACCTTATCTTTCTTTCGTCCGCCGTGTTCGCACAACAGTCATCGCCGTCACCGGGTACAAAGGTCGCTGATAACAACTCACCAGACACGCCCGTTCAAGCTGGCGATGACGCCGGAAATTACACAATTATTTCCACTCTTGAATTTGGGTATCGTGGACTTCGAGTCGTCGGAGACCTCAACAAGTATCAGAGCGACCTGAACTACAAAGCAGGACCCCGTCTGTTTGACTCTAGTTTCCTGATGCGGACAAAGGAGGGTGACGGCGGTTTGTTCGACACTGTTCTTCTGACGACCACAGGTTGGGGAGCAGATCCCAATGGACACCTTCGATTTAGTCTCGAGAAGTCAAAGTGGTACCGCTTTGAGGGAACTTATCGCAAGTTCAAGTACTTTAGGTTCGTAAACAATTTCGCCAATCCAAACTGGGTATTTTCTCCCTCCAACTTTAGCGTCCCACCGAAGCAGATTACGGGCGAGCATGGCTACAACACCGAAACTAAACTCGGAGACTTTGATCTCACATTATTACCGAAGAACAGACTGATTAGATTCAATGTGGGTTACTCGCCCGAGCGCTATAGCGGCCCGGCTTTCACCAACTATCACGTCGGCGGGAATGATTTTAACTATCCGATTGATCTCAGATCACAGGCCAACGATTTCCGTTTCGGTGCAGACGGCACCGTTGCTTCGATCGACTACTCATTTCTCCAGGGGTTTCGCCGTTTTCGTGACGATAGCTCTACTAATCTGGGCCCGACTCCCGGCATTAACCTGGATCCGGCCAAAGGACAGCTCACAAGTTTCTTTCACCATGAGCCGGCACGTGGTACCGTCGATTTCACACGCTTCAGCGCGCATACCCTTATCGCAAAGAAGTTGGACATCACCGGCCGCATTGTCTACAGCAAATCCAATTCGAATTTTGCTTTCATTGAGAACTACAGTGGGACGAATTGGAACGCACGAGTGTCTGGGTGGCCTCCTGGCCCTCTTCCCAGTACGCCTAACACTCTCAACCTTGGGCAATACAACATTACCGGAGATGCCCGGCGGCCAAACACTCTGGGAGATATTGCCGCCACATTCCTGGCAACAGACAAGCTCCGAATCTCAAATACATTTCGGGTCGAAGATTTCAAAATTTTTGGTGATGCGGTGCTATCCGACTTCTTTTCGCTTACGCGGCCTTCAGGAGCGACGACAGTCACCGACACCATAGGTTTTAGTAATTTGGACGCTCACACGCTTACCAAATATCGCAAATATCAGAACATCGTCGAAGGCGACTACCAGTTCAATCCTCACTATGCTGTGCATTTTGGCTATCGGTATGGTCACCGGCAGATTGAAGAGAGCTTCGAGGGATTCGATCTCGGTTCCAACGGATCAATTCCTCCACCCGCTCGCAGTTCGTCAAGCGAAACTCAAACCAACAATACTCACGTTTTCTTTGGCGGATTCAAAGCGCGCCCTGCAAACAATTTGACCTTCTTCTTCGACGCCGAGCATGGTAGTGCAGACAACGTATTCACCAGGATTGGCAATTACGACTACACGAACATTCGCGGCAAGGCGAGGTATGCACCCAACAAGAAGCTTACCCTCAATCTCGCAGTCATCACGAGAGACAATGCCAACCCTTCAGAGATAGCCGGCGTGTCATTGCAGGATTTTGGCGCGAGCATTAAGTCGCGCATCTTCACTTCGTCAATAGACTGGAATCCAAGCACCAGGTTTTCAGTCAACACTGGCTACAACTATAACTGGATCAATAGCAATGCCGTCATTAATTACTTCTTTAACGGTATCAATCACCCCACGGGTAACAGCCTGTATTACGTAAGAAATAATTTCTTCTTCATCGATACAACGGCGCTCCTCTTTCCCAGGGTTACGCTTTATACGTCTTATCGCATTAACAAAGACAATGGCCAGGGAACCCGCGTCGCTGATCCCATCGGATCGCCGGGAACATTAGTCTCGTCTTACCCAATGAGTTACCAGTCGCCCGAAGGACGGCTTGCAATCAGAATCAATCGACGGCTGGACTGGAATTTTGGCTATCAATACTACAACTACAACGAGAGCGCACTTGTTGGTCCGCGGCCCCAGAACTATCACGCGCATCTGCCCTATACATCACTCAGGTTGTATTTCGGCCGCCGCGAATAAAGAGGTCGCACATGTTTCGACTGATGTCATCAATCTAAAGAAGTGTGCTTGTAGCGAGTTACATGAGGCAATCGTGTCTAGTTACGTTTGGGATCTTTTCAGCATTCCTATTACCTGGCGTGTTGATCGTTGTCATACCTGTCGCAGGCGCTGAACTCCGTTTCCTCCAACGTCAACGGAGTCAGGGAGGACGGGGCGCTCGAACCGCTCAAGCGAAAGTCGACTATTCGCGCTTTTCTCATCTGACAATCCAACACAAACAGAGTTGCGACTCGTGTCATAGATTCCCTTCAAAGAATTGGAAGGATGTTCGCTCAGGCGATGATGCCTTTCCGGACGTAACGGAGTATCCAGAACATAGCGCTTGCCTTGGCTGCCATCGAAAACAATTTTTCGCCCGGGAACGACCCGTTCCCCGGATTTGCTCTAACTGCCACGTCAAGGCGACACCAGTCGAAACATCTCGCCATCCCTTCCCGAGTCTGGGTGAAAAGTTTCTTCTGTCAGCAAAGGCGATGGGCTTCAGCTCCGATTTTCGGGTTGCCTTCCCCCATAACAAGCATCTGGAAGTCATTGCTCGTAACAAAAACTCTTTGCCAATCGAAGGGGTCAGGTTTGTTCCGGCGGCGTGGTTCTTAGTCGTTGATGAGAGTGATCCCAAGAGTTGTGCTACTTGTCATCAAACGCATCAACCACAAGGTAAATCGGACGAAGAATTTGTTACCAAGCCACCGCCTGATCTTGGCGAGGCATTCTGGCTGAAGAAGGGAACGTTCAAGACTCGTCCGATTTCACACGCAGCATGCTTCACCTGTCACAACCAGGAGAGCGAGCTCGTTCCTCTGCCTCCGGACTGCAATGCTTGTCATAAGTTCTCTACGTCAGCGATGCCTGACGATTTTGCTTCCAATTCCAGCACAACCAAAAGTAATGACTGGTGGACCACAGTAGCATGGCGAAACAGAGTCTCATCTGGAACATTCCGCCACGAAAGTCATCCTGATCTCGCATGCACAAAATGTCATGACACAGCTTCGATGGACACTACTCACGTAAACACACTCAAGGTCTCGGTAGCGTCCTGTGGAGGAGCTGAGGGCTGTCATGTGACGGCTAGTGCGGATGATGGCGGCATTCTTAACTACGAGATTGATCAAAGGAAGACCAATGCGAAGTTTGTTTGTTCGAAGTGTCATCTCGTTTTTGGAACTGAGCCGGTTCCAACGACTCATTTTGACGCTGTTCAAAAAGCCGCAGCGAAGTAGACGATGATTTCACGGCAAAAGACTTTCGTAGTGCAGTTCGTCTCCGATACAAGACGTCGGAGACGATTTGCGTCGCCTGTGATCGCGCTCCTTAACCAGCGGGCTCGAACCAGAACTGCGTTTGTATCTGCCGTATTTGTTTTCATTGTTTCTGCCGCGAGTGTTACGGCGCTGGTCGAATCTGAAGAGGCGCGTGAAACACCACAAGAATCCAATCCAGATTATTCGCAGTTCAGGCACGATAACGCTCAGCACGCTCGTCTACCATGTTTGCTTTGTCATAAAAGGGAAGACAACTCAGCACGAGCGACGCTTCCTGGAAAGGCTGGTCACGCTCCTTGTGCCGGTTGCCATGCTCAACAGTTCAGCAACGCTAATCATCCGATCTGCTCTATCTGTCATACAAACTCTGAGTCCGCGAGCTTGAAGTCTTTTCCTCCACTGCGGAGCTTTAGCGTCAAGTTCGATCACGCTGCCCACTCGAGCGTAGGTGCGACCTGTGCGACGTGTCATCGTGGAAGACGCGATGGAGTCAGTCTTTCAATTCCGGCGGGAACCTCAGCTCACACGACGTGCTTTACGTGTCACACCCCACAGGCCAAGTCAGATGGAAAGAATTTGTCGTCGTGCGGTACGTGCCACGAACCGGGTCGTTTGGTCCGCAGCAGCGAACGTCCTGCTGCCTTTCGAATGAATTTCAGTCATGCGAAGCATGACTCTGGCGAAGGCTTGAAGTGTGTTGATTGTCATCGGTTCCGACCAGGAGCGGCAACGGGTAGGGAAGTGATAAGTCCCGTTGCACTCAATCATCGCGCTCCTGCGCGAGTTACGAGTTGTGCGACGTGCCATAACGGCAAACGCGCATTTGGAGGTGATGAGTTTTCTGTTTGCATTCGGTGTCATAGCGGTTCGAAGTGGCAGTTTTAGAAGATGACTGTTTTGGGTTGATGACCGATAACCCCGACAGATCCAAAAAGTTTTGTTTGAATTTCGTTAGTCGAGGGATGCAGATCATGAATGAACGAAAGAAGAAGACAAGTTTGATCCTGGTGGCGATGCCTTTCGTCACTGCGCTAATAATCAACGTTGCTGAACCGGGTCTAGCCGAGAAGACTGATCCGGCCGCGTTCTACACGACAAAGTGCGTTTCCTGTCATGGGAAGAAGGCCGAGAAAAAGTTTGATGCAACGCTAACTGATGCACAATTGGTCGAGATTGTGCTGAAGGGAAAGAAACCGGCGAAGCCCCCCAATATGCCCGCGTACGCAGATAAGGGTGTAACTGCCGAACAGGCGAAGGCGCTGGTTGATCATATGAAAGCGTTGAAGAGTGCCCCATAACCGGCGCGATCAGTGATCCACCGCCGCGCACCTCAGGAAAGACCTCTCCTTGCAGCTGCTGTTTCGCTCGGCAGACTCACAGGGAGTGCGTGTGTGTTTGAACACACTGATAGTCGTTCGCTGTTCTTAATCACGAGAAACGATCATGAGCGATAAAGTGAAAACGTCGACGAAAGCACTCAGCCTCTTTCGTAATTACATTAGCTTCGCTGGTGCGGTGATCGCAGCAGCCAGTCTCGTCAGCATAATCATGCTGATCATGATCGAAATCACGGGAACCTCTGAGAATACTTACCTGGATATCTTTACCTACATAATCCTACCGGCCTTTCTCATTCTGGGATTGGTGATAATTTTCGCCGGCATGGTTCTTGAACGTCGCAGACGCAGGAAGCAGCCAGACGCTCAGATTGCCCAATACCCAAAGATCGACTTAAACGATCCGCGTCAACGCCGAATCACATTCGCTCTCACGGGTGGAGCGTTCATTTTCATTTTCATGAGCGCTTTCGGTAGTTATCGAGCTTATGAATATAGCGAGTCGGTAGAATTCTGCGGAACGGCTTGTCACACCGTAATGAAACCAGAGCACGTAGCCTTTTTGGCTACCTCGCACGCACGTATTCACTGCGTTGATTGTCATGTTGGTACGGCACGCGGGTCATTTGTACGCGCTAAATTGAATGGCGCACGTCAACTTTATTCACTAGCTTTCAAGTCCTTTTCCAGGCCGATCAGCACTCCGGTTCACAACATGAGACCAGCCAACGAAACATGCGAGCATTGTCATTGGCCGTCGAAGTTTTACGGGACACAACTTAAGACGTTCAACCACTACTCCTATGACGAACAGAACTCGCTGCGACAGACTCGCATGCTCATAAACGTGGGTGGCGGTAATCAAGAAACTGGTCCAGTGGCAGGGATTCACTGGCACATGAATGTCGGCAATGAGATTACTTACATCTCGACTGATCATGATCGCCAGGTGATCCCGTGGGTCCGAGCCAAAGACCGACAGGGAAACGTAACTGAATACTATGATCGCTCGCGTCCGTTGAGTTCAGATCAGGTAGCGACATTAGAAAAACGGAAGATGGATTGCATTGATTGTCACAATCGCCCGGCTCACAAGTACTTGTCACCTGATGCTGCCTTAGACGGATCTTTTGCGACCGGAAGACTTGATGCTTCACTTCCTTATCTAAAACGGCAAGCTGTTGAGGCGCTGAGTAAGGCGTACAAGACAGAGGACGAGGCGGTTAAGGCGATCCACACGGATTTAGATGGCTTCTATCGCACCAACTACAGCAGTCTGTACGGGCAACGGGCCGATGCTATCAATACAGCGGTGAGTGAAACCCAGCGAATCTTTCGTACCTATTTCTTTCCTGAAATGAAAACGAATTGGGAAACGCACCCGAATAATATTGGACACCTTTACTCGTCAGGTTGTTTTCGATGTCATGACGGCGAGCACATTAGCAACACAGGTAAAGTCATCTCCAACAACTGCAATATATGCCACACCGTTCTGTCCGATTCAGCGCAACCCTCGACGGACGTCAAGCAAGTTGATGTTAAGCATCCAGTCGACCTCGGTGGCCTGGCTAATCGCAAATGCGAATCGTGTCATAAGCCCAATCAGCGCTTTACGCATCCAGTAAATCTTGGCGATATATCGATGTTCCAATGTGTGGAGTGTCACCCCAAGTAGTTCGTTTCAGTGATTGAACAAGCAAATTTTGTTCGTGTTGATTCGTGTGATTTCGTGGATCGCTCTTCGTCAGAGTTTACAGACGATCCACGAAATTACGCGAATCAACACGAATAAAGAACAAAGCCATCTCACACCAGAAGTCCGCGGCGTTTTCAGACGAGACTGTAACTTTTGACAGTTACTCGCATTTTCCCCACCCACTACGATCCGGTTAATCCTTCGCAGCATATGGAGGTGTCTTACGGCCAATAAGAACCTATTAACCGTTGACGCTAATGAGGCTACCGCGTCCGTAGCGTTTCGCGTCAGTGAAGCGATCGCAATTTTCCCAATAACACCAAGCTCGCCAATGGCGGAGCTCTGCGATGAGTGGGCTAGTCGGGGGCAGACAAATCTTTGGGGAGTCACGCCAGAGATAGAAGAAATGCAATCGGAAGGAGGCGCAGCCGGGGCGCTTCACGGAGCCCTACAGGCGGGAGCCCAGTCGACGACCTTCACCGCATCTCAAGGCCTCCTCCTGATGATCCCCAATATGTATAAGATTGCCGGCGAACTCTCGCCGTTCACCATGCACGTGACGGCGAGGACACTGGCTACACATGCGCTCTCAATTTTTGGTGATCACTCAGATGTAATGGCTTGTCGTCAGACGGGCTTTGCGATGCTCTGTTCAAACTCGGTACAGGAAGCACATGACTTAGCGGCTGTCGCACACGCTGCAACGTTAGAGTCACGAATTCCTTTTCTTCATTTCTTCGATGGATTTCGTACATCACATGAGGTCGCTAAGATTCAACAGCTCAGCGATGACGATTTGCGCAGTCTTATTTCGGAAGAGGCAATTTACGCGCACCGTCAACGAGCACTCACTCCTGACCGACCTGTACTGAGAGGTACAGCACAGAATCCAGATGTGTTCTTTCAGGCGCGCGAAGCTGCGAACATCTATTACGACCAAACACCAGGCATAGTCGAAAACCTCATGACTCGACTGGCAGAGAGGACCGGACGCAAGTACGGACTATTTGATTATGTGGGCCATTCGGAACCCGAACGAGTTATTGTCATAATGGGTTCCGGCGCGGAGACTGCGCACGAGACTACGGAATATCTGGTGGCTCACGGCGAGAAAGTGGGGTTAGTCAAGGTCCGGCTATATCGCCCTTTCTTCCGTAGTGCCTTTATCGCAGCTCTGCCTCCAAGTACGAAGGCGATTGCCGTACTCGACCGAACCAAGGAACCTGGAGCCCCAGGCGATCCCCTCTACCTTGATGTCATAGCGGCGCTCGCACAGGCGCGAGCTGAAGGCGAATCCTCTTTCGAGATTGATCCGAACGTCATTGCCGGCCGGTATGGCTTGTCATCGAAAGAATTCACACCTGCGATGGTGAAGTCTGTCTTTGATGAGTTGAAACGGCCAAAGCCGAAACGTCACTTCACAATTGGAATTGTCGACGACGTAACTCAAACATCTTTGACATGGGATCCAACGTTTCGCACCGAAGACGACGATGTTTCTAAATCACTGTTTTACGGTCTCGGCGCGGATGGGACGGTTGGCGCTAACAAGAACTCAATCAAGATCATCGGCCAAGCAACCGACCGTTTTGTGCAAGGTTACTTCGTCTACGATTCCAAAAAGTCAGGGGCCATTACGGTTTCTCACCTCCGTTCGAGTCCGCGACCCATCCGATCTGCTTACCTTGTCGACCATGCTGACTTCGTTGCCTGTCATCAGTTTGAGTTCATAGAAAAGATTGACGTACTTGAGTACGCCGCAGTGGGCGCCGTATTCCTCTTGAACGCGCCGGGGGAAGCGTCATTGGTTTGGGATCGACTGCCTCGCGAAATGCAGGAGCAAATGATCGAAAAACGAATTCGCTTCTTTGTGATCGATGCTTATGCATTGGCGAAGCAAGTAGGGATGGGCGGACGTATTAACACGATCATGCAAACTTGCTTCTTCGGTATTTCCGGCATTCTTCCCCGCGACGAAGCGATTGCGCACATCAAGAAAACAATTGAAAAGACCTACGGTAAGCGTGGACCAGAAGTGGTCCGTCGAAACTGCGAAGTAGTCGATCTTTCGCTCGCTCAACTCCACGAGATTAAAGTTCCCGATGCGGTGACTGCGACGCACCTGAGGCCCCCCTTAGTCTCGGAGCTCGCGCCAGATTTCGTTCAAAAAGTCAGCGCGCTGATGATGGCAGGCAAAGGCGATCTGCTTCCCGTAAGTGCCTTTCCAGTCGATGGCACGTGGCCTGTGGGCACAGCTAAATGGGAGAAGCGCAATCTTGCCCTTGAAATTCCTGTATGGGACACCAAGGTTTGTATTCAATGCAATCAGTGCGCACTGGTCTGCCCCCACGCGGCAATCCGCGCGAAGGTCTATGACGAGCCCAGTCTTGCCAGTGCGCCATCGACCTTCAAATCAACTGCTTATCGGGGTGCTGAATACAAAGGAAAAATGTTCACCATCCAGGTAGCGCCGGAAGATTGTACGGGTTGCAATCTTTGTGTGAATGTGTGCCCGGCCAAGGATAGAACCAATCCCAAACACAAGGCGATCAACATGGAGCCGCAGGCTCCGTTACGCGAGTCTGAACGTTCCAACTACGACTTCTTCCTCAATCTGCCTGAGCTGGCACGTGAAGACGTCGTAAGGCTCGACCACAAAGGTTCGCAGTTTCTTGAACCGTTGTTTGAATATTCGGGAGCATGTGCTGGATGTGGCGAAACGCCCTACCTCAAGCTCTTAACGCAACTATTCGGTGATCGTTTGTTGATAGCAAATGCCACCGGGTGCTCATCGATCTACGGGGGCAATCTACCGACGACACCGTACACGACGAATAGCGACGGAAGGGGACCGGCGTGGTCAAACTCTCTATTTGAGGATAACGCGGAGTTTGGATTCGGTTTTCGTCTGGCGCTCGATGCTCACATCGCAGCGGCTCGCATACACTTACAACAACTCTCACAAAGTATTGGCGACGTCCTCACTACCGAGTTACTCGAAGCAAACCAGGAAACCGAGGCAGGAATTCTTGCGCAGCGTGAAAGAGTTGTTGCACTGCGTGCGAAGTTAGCCGCAATTCAAACCCCGGAAGCCAGACGGCTTGAATCAGTCGCCGATTACCTGGTGAAGAAGAGCGTCTGGCTCGTTGGCGGTGATGGTTGGGCTTACGACATTGGATATGGTGGTCTCGATCATGTCCTCGCTAACCGCCGAGACGTTAACGTTCTCGTGCTCGATACGGAGGTTTATTCAAACACTGGCGGTCAACAATCTAAGTCGACACCGCTAGGCGCATCAGCAAAGTTTGCCGCATCCGGAAAGCCCGTTGGTAAGAAAGATCTTGGTTTGCTGGCAAACATGTATGGTCACGTGTACGTCGCGCGAGTAGCGTTTGGCGCAAAGATGGTCCAGACCACACAAGCTTTTCTAGAAGCCGAATCTTACCGAGGGCCATCATTGATTATTGCGTATAGTCATTGCATTGCGCACGGTTATGACATGGCCCAGGGGGTTTCGCAACAGAAACTCGCAGTTGAGTCGGGAGTGTGGCCGCTTTACCGATTTGACCCGCGTCGACTGGTTAAAGGCGAGCCGCCGCTCAACCTTGATTACGGCCCCCCTAAAGCACGAGTCGCGGATTACATGCGCAACGAAGCCCGCTTTCGAGTGATCGAACGCTCTGATCCCGACCGTTTCAAACACTTCCTACGGGAATCACAAGCCCAGGCTGAACGACGTTACTCGCTTTATCAACAACTCTCGGGAATCAAGGCACCAATGATTGCGGCTGAAGATGAGAATGGTGGAAACGACTTCAAGAAGGAGGACACATGAATCTCGATACAACCTATATGGGGATTCAGTTGCCGCATCCACTGGTCGTCGGGGCGAGCCCCTTAAGCGACGATCTCGAGCTCGTCAAAGAACTGGAAGATGCGGGCGCCGCCGCTTTTGTTCTGCGTTCTTTGTATGAAGAAGAGATCACTGAAGAGCAGATGTCGGAGTTCTTCGTTTCCGAGCCATATGAAGATTCATTTTCTGAAGCCTCCAGTTACTCGCCAGCCTACGAGTCGGGTCCCGGTCCCCACGAGTATTTGGAACATCTACGCCGTGTGAAGCAGATGACCAACGTGCCCGTAATAGCGTCACTAAACGGAAGCACTCCAGGTGGTTGGTGCTCTTACGCCCAACTTATGGAACAGGCGGGAGCCGATGCGATCGAACTTCACCTTTACCACTCAGCGTCTGATCCGAATTCAAGTTCGGCAGAAGTCGAAAGTCAAATGGTGCAAATCGTGCGAGACGTTAAGAGCGGGCTGCATATTCCCGTAGCGGTAAAAATCTCACCCCTGTTCACGTCATTCGCCAACTTTGCAAGGCAGCTGGATGCGACCGGAGTGGATGGGTTCGTGCTCTTCACCAGATTTCATAAGATCGACATTGATGTACGCGAACTCGAGATGGTGCGCAGACTGGAACTCTCAAGCTCGGCGGACTTGGATTTGCGACTCCGGGGAACTGCGGTGCTGGCAGGACGCGTAAAGGCGTCGCTGGCAATCACTGGTGGTGTGCACACCGCGCTTGATGTCATAAAGGGTACGATGGCGGGCGCGCATGTCACTCAGTTGGTTTCAAGCCTCATGCGTAATGGACCGCGTCATTTAAGAACGCTACGAACCGGAATCGAAGAATGGATGGAAGAGAACGAATGGAATTCCCTCGAGGAGATGCGAGGAAATATGAGCTTCCAGAGAATTCCTAATCCCGCAGCCTATGAACGTGAGACCTTCAGGCGCATGTTTCAGCAACGTCCGGCTTCACTCCTGGCGTGAGACAGAATCCCCCAGAGAAGTTTCGCGGTAACGAGAAGGCAAGTCACTGCAAAATGAACCGACCGTTCGTCGAGGCTTGTGAAGGTGCGTATTTCACCGTAGCAGATTCTCTACGCTTCTGTCACTGGCGAGATGTTGCTGGAAGAGTTTGGCTGAGGCTTCGAGGAAATCGAATGAAGTGACAATTCCAACTAACTGATCACATTCAACGACAGGCAGACAGCCGACACGGTTAGTGCGCATGATTTCGATCGCTTCCAGAGTGGGCGTGGAAGTTGAAACTGTAACAGGGTTTTCCACCATGATCTGGCGCACAGTAATTGGATCGCTTGCCGTGGAGCGGTTTCCCTGGCTAATCATGTGAAGTAATCCGCGGTGAGTTACTAAACCAACTAACCGGCCTTCTCCATCTTCAACGGGCACGTGCCTGATGTGTCGCCAGTCCATCACACTGGCGGCAAGATCAACGAGATCGTCGGGCTTCACGGTGAAAAGATCTGTCGACATAAACTGACCGACAGTACGATAGCCGTTTTCCCATTCCTCAGAGTCTGCGTTTTCGATGATAGGCCAAAGATGGATAGGTTGACCTTGCTTTTGGTTTGTTAGGATCGCCGCGGTCAACCTCCTCTGACCGTCGTTCTTTGAAACGGAGCTTTCGTTGGCGGACAGAGACTTCATTATCCAGCGCGCCCCGGTCTGCCCCCTTCGCGCCCGTTCTTCAACGATGCCGAGATACTTGTCAATGTCTTCACTTGCTACGTGCGAATTACTCAAGCCCTGACGCGCAAGCGGAAGCAGTTGGTCCAGGATTAAAGAAGTTGCGCTGATACTTTGTCCGTCAATCCACTGAAATTGAGCATCAAGCCCGTGCCTCGCGGCGCTGAAAAAGTTCATTTTTGCATCGTCAAACACCATTCGTTTCGAAATCTCGCCGTACGCCTGTGGGAGTGCCACCATTAAACCGTCGAAGAAAGCGGCATTTGCAATTTCATCGACAGTTGTTGGCCCGGAAGGTAATGCGCGATTCTCAATGCGCAGATGGGCGACGCCTTCAGTCACGCCATAACAGGCCCGATTCCAGCGCCAAACGGTTCCGTTGTGTAATCGCAACGCCGAGAGTAAAGGGATCTCACCACGGGCCAGGACCGCGAAAGGATTTTCGTCTGGCTCCGAAATCATGATTGGACGAAAACGAGCAACCTGATCCTGAAAGAGTTCGATTACAGATCTCTCAAGCCAACGATCGCCGAAGTTGACGCGAGTCGGATGGTTGCGTGCCACTTGTGGGCGCGAGCGCTCGTCCGTTGAGTGCTGGAATAGCGCAACCCGAGTTTCCTGCCACAGGCGTTGACCAAACAGCAGCGGTGAATTGACAGCAACGGCCAGCACCGGCGCTGTTATCGCCTGCGCAATGTTGTAATGATTGGCGAATTGTTTGGCATTGCTCTGGAAATGGATCTGGAAACTAGTGTTGCACGATTCCATCATGATGTTGTCGTGCGTTAGGTGCAGTTCGTCTAATCCTTTTATATGAATCGAAAGTGGTCCGCCACGTAGCTGAATCACGCCTCGATCTAACTCATGGTACCTGGCGACAGGCGTGAGATTGTCCAGAGTCAGATCTGATTTTTGCAGCGTCGGTAAGATGCCCGAGAGAAGAACATCCGCGCCCCGAGTTGCCGCGCTAACACGCGCCAGCTCGATTAGTTCGACGAGCTCTTGTTCCATGCGGCTGAAACAATTGTTCTCGAGTCTCAGCGGAGTAAGATTCGCTTCAAGATTGAAGCGGGCGATCTCAGTTGTTAGCCGTGCGTCATTAGCGCCCTTGAGAACTTCCAAAGAGACCGGAGCGGGTCGCAAATGGCGATCGATCAGAAACATCTCCTGCTCCGCTCCGATTCGCGTGACGCCAGTCTCGATACAATCGTTCTCGAGCATGAACGCGAGTGCGGAAAGATCTTCCAGCAGCGCCTTCATGAAGGCCTGCGACATCTGCTGGTCCGCGTGTTGTTCGACGTTATGTTCTCCCATTGAAGTTACGAGCAATCCATAGCAAGGCTGAGACCGTGCGAATTCAAACGGTTTTCAGCGCTAATCCAAAACCTGGTTCCGTGTACTTTCGCGCAACACTGCGAATCTTTGCGCATGTGAAGACATCTTCCACTGAACTTTCTTTGGCCTAACCTGGTACGACGCATCGGCACATTTCTTGCGCTTTGCCGAGGTGTTGGGAAAGCACCCCGAGAGCGGCAGGCATTAGGCCAGGAAGAAATGGAGGTTGATGGTTGTGGATAAGGACAATCGCGAGATTCTCGAGCTTCTCCAGGATGAATTGGAGTTCATAGAAAAAGGCGGATATGGCCGGTCAGTCCGAACGCCATGGAAACCGAAGTCAATCTTTCAGGACTCCCTGACCTGTCTTAACTTCGCAGATCCTTCCCGCTCCCATCCCTGCGATCAATGTCGCCTGATTGATTTTGTTTCACCGGAACTGCGCGCTGTTGAAGTACCCTGTCATCGAATTGCTTTGAACGATGAGGGCGAGACGATTGAGGATCTTGATCTCACAGACAATCAAGCGCGGAGCGAAGAAGCCATCAAAGCCTGGCTTGGACGGCAGATCAAACGAATTCAGCAAGAGCGTGCAAACCTCACGAACTAGCGATCCAGGTATTCAGAAAGTGGCACAGAGGCAAGGGCAAACTGCGTGGATTCGGCTCGGCCTACTGTTGTGAAGCATGGCTCTGCCGTGCCGTACTTGCGCTTAGATATTTTGGGCTCCGCCCTTCAACTACTCGAATTGAAATACAAATAAGGGCGCAGCCCAACTAATTATTGCATCGCGCCCGGCAGGGCCCAGCCATGCCTCACAACAAAGGGGGCAGGCCGAGACGAATCGCATACTAGTCTGGACTTTGAAACAAAGCCTAACGAGTCAATCTCGCGAACCCAAGTTAAGACACAATTGCCGCCCGATTCCCCTCTGAAATAATCGTGTTCTGGTTCGTAAAGACCTTGGGTCGCAATGGACGTGCTACCAACACAGGACACGGAGCCTGGCGGAGCACTCGGTCAACATTGGATCCAAACAAGGCGCGCATTCCGAACCCCGCGCCATGGGCGCCAACACTGATCAAATCAATCTCATTCCTTTCAGCGTAGTTTAGGATTTCGCGATAAGGATGACCTTCACTCACAGACGTCTTGACGTCACACCAAAGATGGACCTCGGCCGGCACAACTCCTTGCAGCCGTCGTGCGGCGCTGTGATATGTGGACTCACCTTTACTCGGATACCAGGCGATCTCCGGTTCGCTTACTGCATTTGGTGGCAAAACATGAAGCAAATGCACTTCTGCCTGGTGCTCCTGCGCGATCGATAACGCATATTTCAAACCCAGTTCGGAATAATCTGAGAAGTCGTAGGCGACGAGAACACGCCTTAACTC
>DASYPT010000154.1:0-18769 GCA_036006355.1 Pyrinomonadaceae bacterium
AAAGCTCTTGAACTGGAAAACATCGAGGGCGAAGCCGAAAACCAATTATCGCTCGCACACGGCAGGGCAGAGCCATGCCTCACAACAGCTGGCAAGCCGAATTAATCCAAGTTCGACTTTTGAGGCAAAGCCATCCCTGTACAGAAGCAAGCCAACAACGTGATGATTTTCGCCTGGAGTCTGTGCCAAGAGCTGTCACACTTGAAGGTTCTGTGGTGTTAATCGATAGAGCAGTAATTCAGTAGTAGACCTCTGTTTTCGCGGACGGTATTTCCGCACGCAACTTCACTAACGCGTGCGCCAAAAGTCGCTTTACAAACGAAGGAGATAACCATGACAAGTTTTCTTCAGGACGTGCGATATGGGTTTCGGATGCTGCGCAAGCATAAGGGTTTCACAATCGTCGCGACACTCACACTGGCTCTGGGAATTGGCGTGAACACCGCGATGTTTAGCGTGCTCAACACCTTTCTCTTTCGCTCTCTTCCTTATCCGCAGTCGTCGCAGTTGGTGAGCGTGTTTAGAACTTCGCCGATTTCCCAGAGTTGGCCGCATAACCCTGGCGTCTTCCTCGCTGAACATGAGAGGAACACAGTGTTTGAGAAGATGGCCGCCTACAACTATGTCAGCCGGAGTCTTGTTGAGCAGGGTCAGACAGCTCAACGTGTGAGTGGTCTGGCGGGAACGGCCGACTTCCTTCCGGCGTTCGGCGTTGCGCCCGCGCTAGGTCGTCTTTTCAACCCGGAGGAATTTGAGCCCGGCGTCGACAATGTCATCGTGCTCAGCGATCGGTTCTGGCAAAGTCATTTTGGAGGCGATCCAGGTGTTGTGGGTCGCAAGCTGCAACTCGATGGAAAGACAGTGAGCGTCGTCGGAGTAATGCCTCCGGGCTTTGATCATCCCATCCTTTGGGGAAGAATTGATTTCTGGCAACCGCTCGCCTTTACCCCTGAGCAAAAGATAACGACCGCTAATTATCTGCAATCGTTCGCCCGCCTTAAACCTGGAGTATCGATCCAACAGGCGGAGCAAAGCATGGTTACTCTGGTTGCTAACATTAACAAAGAAAAATCACCAAACACCCAAAACCCCGACAGTGTTCGGCTTGAACCGCTTCAGCGTTCACTCTCTGACGACATCGGCAGAAAAGTGATGTGGTTCACCTTTGGTCTCGCTGGTTTTGTCCTGCTAATCGCCTGCGCAAATATTGCCAACCTCCAGTTGGTCCGGACTGCTTCACGTTCACGCGAACTCGCCCTCCGTGCTGCATTAGGCGCGGGACGACTGCGGCTGCTGCGCCAGTCGCTTACGGAAAGTATCGTGGTCGCGCTAATTGGTGGGTTATTGAGTTTGGTACTGGCGCTGTGGGGTGTGAAGTTCATCAGCAATCAGCTCTTCCCCACGTTGCCCGGTGCTGGAGTCGAACTTGATCTGAAGGTTTTTGCTTTTGCCTTTGGTGTTTCTTTGTTGACGGGAGTGTTGTTTGGAACTATGCCTGCATGGTTCGCGTCACGCGCTGACATCAATCAAGCGGTACGTGAGAACGCACGTGGCACGACGGCAGGACGCTCACAGCATCGTTTGCGACATGCACTAATAATTGGTGAAGTCGCATTCGCGATGATCTTACTCGCTGCTGCGGGTCTATTCCTCCGCGGTTTGCAGAGATTTATAAGCACGGATCCGGGCTGGAGCGTCGATGGATTGGTGACGGCGCAATTGAGCGTGCGGGGAGAAAAATATGCCAAGAATGCGCAGTATGTCGCTTTTTATTCGGAGCTGGAGAATCAATTAAAGACTTTGCCCGGCGTGGAGCACTTCGCGATCAGTGACTCACCGCCAGTATATGGGTTCAACAGCAGTGATTCGTTTCGAATTGAGGGTCGACCCGCTCCGCCGCCCGATCAATATCCTGAAGCGTTTATTGAGCCAGTGACCAACGATTATTTCGCAACGTATGGAGCTCAATTATTGCGTGGACGCACTTTCAATAACGGAGACATGCGTGAACAACCGCTGGTGGTGATCATAAACGAATCAATGGCCCAGCACTTTTGGCCGAACGAGAACCCTATCGGCAAGCGGATCAGTAATCCCCGCCAGGAGGAATGGCGAGAAATTGTTGGTGTAGTTAGAGACATGAAGTTTCCCGGCGGTCTGGGTGAACCTTATACGCGCTACCAAAACTTTGTACCACTGCCTCAGTGGGTTCCAGGTTCTGTCACCATTGCGCTGCGCACTGCGCAACCTCCCGAAGCAGTCGCAAAGAGTTTACGGAGCATCGTGGCAGGCCTTGATCCCGCTCTGCCTGTTTATAGTGTTCGCACTGCGCGGAGCGCTGTGGAATTAGGCATCGGATCGATTTCGTTGCTAGGTAATTTGTTGGGTGCGTTTGCGACGTTAGGGCTTGTGCTAGCGGCGATTGGAATCTATGGAGTCATCTCGTACGTAGTGGTTCAACGAACGGGCGAGTTCGGGATTCGAATGGCGTTGGGTGCGCAAGGTAGTAATGTGCTGTGGTTGGTATTGAGGAGAGGCGCGGTAGTGATCCTGATTGGCTCCGTAATTGGCGCCGCCGGATCTTATGCGGTAAGTAAGTTACTGATCTCTTTGATTCCGTCCCTTCCAACTCGCGATCCCATTACGCTGGCAGTAATGGGCTCTGTTTTGATCGTTGTGGCGCTAGTGGCGTGTTACCTGCCAGCACGCCGCGCGACGAAAGTCGATCCTTTGGTGGCGCTGCGTTACGAATAGAAGTACTTTGCCCCAAAAGTTCACCCCAATAGGGGTGCAATGTTTATAGCAGCGACACACATCTGCGAATCTCGCACTCCTTTAGGAGTGCCATGTTAGAGCCGATATGACAGAGATGTCGTCTGCTGCTGCCCGTGCCTCAATCAACATTGCACTCCTAACGGAGAGTGAAACTCCCGCTGGTCCGTGGCTATAAACATTCTACTCCTACGGAGTGCGAAAACATTTTCGGCGCATGTACTATAAACATGGCACTCCTACCGGAGTGCACAGATCGCATTACATAGTCGGTGCTCGAATTGTTGTATTCTGTCGATTGATCATATGGAGCACCAGATCAGATGCGTGTGCCGATATTTCATCTTGATGCGTTCGCTACCCGCACGTTTGCCGGTAACCCGGCGGCGGTGATGTTGATGGAGACGTTTCCCGACGATGCTGTGCTCCAGCAGATTTCAGCGGAGAACAACCTGAGTGAGACAGCTTTCCTGGTACGCGCGGGCAAAGACTATCGTCTGCGTTGGTTCACTCCCATCACCGAGGTCCCACTTTGCGGTCACGCCACTCTGGCCAGCGCCGCGGTAGTGATGGAACGCCTGGAGCCCGGTCGCGATGTTGTGGTCTTCCATTCGATGAGCGGGCCGCTAACCGTGAGGCGAACGGAAACGGGTTTCATGATGAATTTTCCTTCACGACCGTCTCAACAGGTTTCGATACCGCGCGGTTTGTCTGAAGCGTTAGGTGTCAATCCAATCGAAGTCTTCAGCAACGAGTTTAACTACCTGGCATTGATTGAAAGCGAAGAAGTACTGCGGGACTTGAGACCCGATATGGAGGCGCTCGCCAGCATCGGCCGGCCCGGCGTGATCGTGACCGCTCCAACGGAAAAGCGTTATGACTTTGTTAGTCGATACTTCGCACCGGCCAAAGGGATCCCTGAAGATCCAGTGACCGGCGCTGCTCATTGCATGCTGGCTCCCTACTGGGCCAATCGTTTGAATAAAACTGAGTTCCTTGCGTTTCAGGCTTCGCGGCGCGGCGGCGAAGTAAAGTGTCGTCTGATTGGTGATCGGGTCGAACTGGAAGGTGCTTGCGTGTTCTACCTTGAGGGCGAAGCGCAAATTGACCTGGATCAAAAACTAATCGACGATAAAGCAAACGACTAATCCACAGATTACGCAGATTTGAGTGAAATCGGATCTGCTGTTAATGTACGCCCGCGTTCCTCACATGAAGAAACTTACAAAAAAGAATCTCACACTTTCCGTTCAACTGATTGAGCGCAGGATCTATTTGATTCGTGGCCAGAAAGTGATGGTCGATGAAGATCTGGCTGAGTTGTATGGAGTGCCTACAAAACGCCTTAACCAACAGGTATCTCGAAATCGCAAACGTTTTCCTGACGACTTCATGTTTCGGCTTACAAAAACCGAGGCTGAGGCTTTGAGGTTGCAATTTGCAACCTCAAAAAAAGGCCGAGGCGGGCGGCGTTCATTGCCTTATGTCTTCACCGAACAAGGCGTTGCGATGTTGTCGAGTGTGCTAAATAGCGAACGCGCGATCGAAGTCAACATCATGATCATGCGCGCTTTTGTAAAACTAAGGCAGCTGCTGGAAACAAATGAAGAGTTGAATCGGAAGTTCGCAGCAGTGATTCGAAAACTGTCAACGCATGACAAATACTTCAAGGTGGTATTTGATGAACTTAAGAGACTGAACGAACAGCCAACTCCGAAGCGGCCACAAATCGGATTCAATATAGAGAAGTAAACGAAACCATCGTACTGGGCCGCAGGCGTCCCCGCCTGCCCGCGTGAACTATAACCAGGTCCCAGTACTGAGGGGCTTGAAGAGTCGGCGTAAAAAATCTCTTAATCGATGTCGAGAAGGTGTGATTTGATCCGACTACACCATGAAAGCGCAGCAGTACGCAGTCAGAATCAAAAGGAGCCAAACAAAATGAAGTACATGTTGTTGATGAGTGGTACAAAGGATATGTTTGAATGGTATTCGAAATGGCCGAAAGAGGACCTCCAGGCAAACATGGTTTTCATGGGGAAAATCGCTAAGGAACTTAAGGAAGAAGGTGTGTTGGTTGAGACGGCGGGTTTGGGGTGGCCAAGCCAGGCCATAACAGTCCGTGCAGACAGTAAAGGGCAGCCGATTACTGATGGAGTTTTCCCGGAAGCTAAGGAATTTCTGGCGGGATATTGGATCATTGATGTGGAGAGTGCGGAGGAGGCGTACAAGATCGCAGCTCGAATATCGTTGGCTCCTGCACCAAAGGGTACCGAGGGAACCATGCCTCTCGAAGTTCGCGAAGTGATGAGCCGCGCGCCCGAAGAGTGTGGGGGGTAGGGTAGTGACCTAATTTCGGTTTCTCTGTGCAACCTCTGTGTTCTCTGTGTCTCTGTGGTGAGCTATAACCGTCGCCTTAATTCACCACAGAGACACAGAGAACACAGAGGTTGCACAGAGAAGAATTCAGAGTCGTCAAGCGATTAATGTCTGCAACTCAGACTCAAAACTGTTCGATTGAAGAGCTATTACGTGAACTGACACCCTACGTTTTGGGATCGGTTATTCGACGATTTCGCGACTTCGCGGCGGCCGAGGATGCAGTTCAGGAAGCCTCAATCGCCGCCGCGATCCAATGGCAACGTGACGGGCTACCGTCAAATCCGCAGGCCTGGTTGACGAAAGTCGCCTCACGGCGAATGGTTGATCACATCCGCGCCGAATCTGCACGCCGGCGTCACGAGAGCGAAATGGTGCTGGACGCAGCCTTGGCGACCGCATCGACGGAGATTGACACCTCTCCACAAGAAGACGACACCTTGATATTGCTCTTCATGTGTTGTCATCCTTCGTTGACTCCAGCTTCGGCTATTGCATTGACGTTACGCGCCGTGGGCGGCTTGACCACTTTACAGATCGCCAACGCGTTTCTTGTGCCCGAAACTACCATGGCTCAAAGGATCAGCCGCGCTAAACAGACTATTAAACAATCAGGAGTTCCGTTCGAGTCTCCGAGTGGGCGGACCCAGCGGCTGCGCGCTGTGCTGCATGTTCTTTACCTGATCTTCAACGAGGGATATACCAGCAGCGTGGGAGCCAATCTGCGCCGCGATGATTTAGCGCATGAGGCAATGCGTTTGACGCGAATCGTCCACAAGCTCCAGCCCGATGATGCCGAAGTTGCCGGATTGCTTGCCTTAATGTTGTTGACTGATGCTCGGAGGTTGGCGCGCACAAATGAAGTGGGCGAGTTGATTCCCCTTGCTCAACAAGACAGGGCACGCTGGGATAGAGAACAAATCGACGAAGGAATCGAGCTCATCTCGGCGACGTTACCAAAGGGCTCAGTTGGTCCATACCAGTTGCAAGCGGCAATCGCTGCAATCCATGATGAAACTGTCAGAGCTGAAGACACGGATTGGCCGCAAATCCTGGCGTTATACGATCTGCTTAGCCGCATGTCTGACAACCCAATGGTCAGGTTGAATCACACCATCGCAGTTGCGATGGTGCACGGTGTAGCGAAGGGACTGGAATTACTTGACACGCTCAAAGCTGATGCCCGAATCGCTAATCATCACCGCTTGGATTCTGTTTGCGCACATCTCCTGGAACTCGCGGGAGACCGGGACCGCGCCGTTGAGCACTACAGAGCCGCCGCGGTAAAGACTGCCAGTTTGCCTGAGCGCAACTATCTTCTTACACAGGCGGCTCGTCTTTCGAATGAGTCCTAACCTTGATGCTCCTGCTGATAAGCCGTGACGGCTTCGAGAGCACCCTCGTGCATTCGCTCCGGACGAACATAGAGCCAATGCTTATCAAATTCCTCCTCAC
Organism: Pyrinomonadaceae bacterium; assembly: GCA_036006355.1. Lineage (GTDB taxonomy): Bacteria > Acidobacteriota > Blastocatellia > Pyrinomonadales > Pyrinomonadaceae > PSRF01. The sequence goes on from DASYPT010000154.1 coordinate 6,607, forward strand.
TCATGTTTGCAGCTACGCTTCGCTCCTTACTCTTCAGCCACTGTTCGGCCCACTGACGTAATTCAGGATCTCGGTTGAGTGCCATGCGCGCCGCATGCGTGTTAAGAGGTGAGCTCATAGTTTTATTCTTCATTCCGGAGCAGTGAAATGCTTATAGCGCCGATGCTCCGTCCCGCTAACGCACTCCAGAGGAGTGACATGTTTGAAAATGGTTTGTGCAAATCTGCCGATAAGAATTCGCTCTAGGATTTTACATGGCACTCCTCCGGAGTGCGACCCTCTCATAGGCTTTTAGGCTATAAACATTTCACCCCTTCGGAGTGAGGAACTGATTTTTGCAAGAGCCTCTTTAGCTTATCGTGGGTTAGACTCCGAGGCTCTAGTTGATAATTGGGTTCGTTTTAACGACGCTACGACAAGACAGATGCATATCGGACATTTCAAATGAGAATTGAGAAACGTCAAATGAGATATGGAAAATGACGCTGATCAACTTGCCGGAGTCAGATGAAGAACTGTTGCGTGAGTGCGAAGTGGAAACATTTCGGTCGAGCGGACCCGGAGGACAGCACGTTAACAAAACGGAAAGCGCCGTTCGTCTCCGCCACCTACCTTCTGGAGTTGTCGTTACGTCTCAGCAGGAACGCAGCCAATATCGAAATAAGGCAATCTGTGTAAAGAAGCTGCGCAAGCAGATAGAACGTTTGAACCACCGACCCGCCAAACGGGTTCCGACGCGTAAGTCTCAAAGCGCAAAGAATCGCACGCTTGAACAGAAGTCACGACGCGCACAGATCAAGCGGTTGCGCGCCAAGCCGTCTTCAGATGAGTAATCAACCGACAGCTGCTGTTTACATTTGGTTCGCACCCTGGATCCTTCAATCTTTGGCGGTGTAGCCGTCGTGTTGATTGTCGTCGCGTTGCTCGCGTGTTACTGGCCCGCACGCAGAGCAACGAGAATTGATCCTTTGATAGCGCTGCGCCACGAATAGTCTCCCTCTCCTTTGAAACAGCAAAGGCTCAAAGCCAAAGCCCTGAGCCTTTCCGTGTTGGCGTCATCCTGCGTTCCCGACACCTACGCTGCCTTTCGGGCCTCCTGCAAAAGCTTGGCTCCCAGAATCTCGGTTGGTTCTATGGTAGGCGGGACGGCCAGAAGATCCGGCGCGTTTGCCATAAGCGCTTTCGCAATCGGTCCATTGAGGTGGGTTTGTCGTCCCGCCTCATCGGGAAACGCATCGAATATCGCGAACGTGGTCGGTCCCAGACGCAGCGCGAACCACAGCAGCGTCGATGCCTCCTGATTTGCCATTTCCAAACCTTGCTTTAGGAAGGCGGCAACGTCTTCCTCTTTTCCAGGTTTTGCTTCAAGTCGTACAAACAATCCAAGTGACGGCATTTTCAATTCTCCTTTTGAACTCATTTCCAATTCTCCTTACGGCCTCGGTACTCCCTGGAGTGCGACGGCCTGCCGTCGCTTTGTCAAATCCAGCTCCAAGTCTACGGCCGATGCTGAAGACTACGCCGAGTTACCAATTCATGCTAGAGGCAAGAACGCCATATTTGATATCATTCTTGCCATGAAGATAAATGTGCTGGCCCTCGATGATGTTTTTGACCTGGGACTGTCGGCTGTACTGGACGCGTTTCAAACAGCGAATGAACTGATAGGACTATCCGAGCTCTCGCTACCTCGCTTTGAGGTGAAGATTGCTGCGGTGCGTAAGGCTGTCAAAACGTCGCAGGGTTTGACCGTGCCCGTAAATGGAACTGGATGGCGGACGCCGGATTGTGTCGTTGTTCCGGCAATTGGTTTCAAAATGCCGGGCCCATTGGAAACCGCACTTGCCAGGCCGGACGTAGCAGACGCAGGAGCAGCGCTTCGGCAGTGGGCCAGGCGAGACACAACGTTGTCAGCAGCCTGCATTGGAACCTTTGTGATGGCCGAGTCTGGGCTACTTGATTATCAGCGTGCGACGACGACATGGTGGTTGGCGCCGATGTTTCGGCAGCGTTACCCAAACGTCTCGCTCGACGAATCGAACATGATTGTTCATTCCGGGCGTTTTGTGACAGCGGGAGCTGCGCTGAGTCACATGGACCTGGCGTTGTGGATCATTCGGGGAGTTAGTCCGCATCTCGCATCTCTGACGGCTAAGTATCTCATCGTCGATTCGCGCCCGGCACAATCGGCTTATGCGTTGACTGATCACCTGGTCCACTCCGACGACATCGTGCAGCGTTTCGAAGATTGGGCTCGCAAAAGATTGAAGCAAGGTTTCTCGTTAGACGATGCCGCCAGGGCAGTCGGATCGAGCAAACGAACACTCGCGCGCCGGATGCAAGCGGTCCTCGGAAAGTCGCCGCTGTCTTATTTCCAAACCTTGCGAGTGGAGCGTGCGGTCCATCTTCTGAAGACCAGCAGTGCGAGTATCGACGAGATTGCGGAGCGCGTTGGCTATTCAGAGGGCTCGATCTTGCGGGGCCTGTTGCGACGTCGTTTGGGTGTTGGCATCAAGGAGATACGGCGGTCGGCTTGAGACAGGCAGCCGAGTCGCAACCGAGCTTGGATGTAGTCAGTATCCCGACTCGTCGGGATAGCGGGTGGGTGCGAAGCCTGTTGTGACGATGGATCGCTTTTCTTGGACCGTGAGGCGATCAACGAAATTACACGAAAGAACACCAACAAGAAACTGACAGAAATCTAACTTATTAATGTCCGATATGCTTTAGCTTGTCGTAACGCTACTAACCAGGCCCCGAGTTTCTACGAGCGTCTGAAGGTTTGGGCCTGGCGCACTACAAGTTAAAGCAGATCGGACATCAGTTCCACTCAGTTGCCAGCATCCCGTAGACGATGTGGTCGTCGAAATGATCGCCGCGACACCGGACTTGTCGCAGGACACCTTCCTTCACAAAACCTAGTCTCTCAGGAATGCGTTGGCTCTTGAGGTTCTCACTCATGCAGCGTATTTCGACGCGGTGCAATGCCAGTTCACAAAAGGCATGCTGAATCAGCGCTCGGCAGGCCTTGGTTACCAGTCCGTGACCTTCGAAATTAGCTCCAAGCCAATAACCAAGTTCAGTATTCTTGTGCGTCCAGTCAATGTAGTTGTAGCGAATACAGCCAGCCAGTTGTCCGTCGAACCAAATGCCGGCTTCAAAACCGTTGTTAGCGACGTGCCTTTCCTGCGCTTCACCGATATGTCGTTGTGCGTCGGCAAGTGAATAATCCTCGGTCACCCAGAACATCCATTGAGCCAGACGTTGACGGTTTTCATAAACCAGGTTGAAAAACTGCTCCGCATGTTCGGGCGACAACAAGTGCAGCTCCGTGTTTGCGTCGATTTTGAACATCTTTACCCGAGCCACAGATTAACGCGGATTACACTGATTCGGTAGAACGATTATCTCTTCGCGCTCGGCAGACTACTCAGGTTGCTCTTTTGCAGTGTGGTGTGCTTGAGGATCCAGTTTGAAACTGTGTCCATGGCTGATACAGACAATGTTTCTTCAATCTGTTCATATTCCGAGATAGCTCCAGTCTCGGCGGTCTGAAAGAGGTGGTTAAGATTTGGCAACATCAGTACTGCGTAATCTCTATTTCCTCCCGACTCGAGCGCCTTGCGGATTGCTTCCAGGTTCTCTTTGGCAGGAACTTCAAAATCTCTTTCTCCGTTGATGGCAAGCACGGGACATTTCACTTTGATCAAGGCGGTCCGCGGGTCAAACATCAAGTAGAACCGAAACCATAGTGATAGAAACAACTGCGTCTGACTTTCTATTGCGGCAGCAACAGTTTCGGCGCTTTGCTTTTTTGACTCAGGAGCCTCAGCCCTGATTCTCGCCGCAAGGCCACAAAAAACTGCCGCCTCTTTCCTCATCCTTGCTTCCAACAAAGGAGGATCCCTCTCCTCTTTTATGATCGTAAAAATTCGCTCCTGGGCTGTGCGCATTTCAGCGATCACTTCGTCGCTTATCCATCCGCCCTTGTAATCAGCCCCTCCCGCTCCCACGACAATTTGGTCACCCTTGAGGCCTGGACCAGCCATCATTACCACAAAGGCAACATCCCTGGACTGAATTGCGACCATCGATGCAATTAGCCCACCTTCGGAGTGGCCCAGCAATCCTATCTTTCCGTGAGCAATGTCATTTCGGGTTTTAAGATATTCGATAGCGGCAAGAGCGTCGGCAGCAAAGTCTTGCGAGGTTGCTTCGCTGAAGTTTCCGGTTGACTTGCCAACGCCACGATCGTCTACTCGCAGAACTGCTATTCCGAGTCGGGTCAAATGGTCGGCAAGTACAAGAAAGGGCTTGTGCCCGAACACGCTATCATCGCGGTCCTGCGGTCCAAATCCTGTGATTAAAATCACAGCGGGGAATGGCCCATCAGAGTTAGGTAGAGTGAGCGTACCAGCAAGTCGTATCTGGTCCTTCTCATTCTGGAAAAACACCTCTTGCTCATCATAAGGAAATGGTGGCTCGGGCTCTTGCGGTCTGTGTCGGTTTACTCGATTGGCCTCCACGATGGAAAGGTTGATCATTACAAGTGCAAACGCGACTATCGTGCGATTGAGGATCGACATGGCTTTGCTCCAAAACTCCTAATTTTGAGCCATCCTGAGCGTCTCGTAGTTAGCCTGCGATAGCAGGCGAAAATCGGTTGATCGGGACTGGACGCACACCTCCAGGCCAGCGCATCCAGGACCAAGCCCGTGACAACGCGCGACAGCTTTTTATTGGTTTCTTGTTAGTGTTGGTTCGTGTGATGCGCGGGGATCATTCTTCTGTGGCACCTAATAGACGATCCACGCGCATCACACGAACCAACATGAAACTAACACTTCCAGCTTCTGTATTCTCACTGAATCTACTTTGCTTCTTGCAGTCTACTCAGTAGCTCTAATATGCCACGTAACTCATGTCTGAATATGATGACGAGAACGCAAATAAGCACGACTTGCAGTATTCCTAAAACTAATCCGGCCTGGCCCCATTCTCGATGCTTAACAAGTACTGGAGGCGGATCAGACTTGAGAGCCAATCTTGCAAAGATGATTGCCAAAATCGCCTTTTCCATTCCGAGCAGGTTGATGAAACTGGCGATCCCCAGCAGCAGCGCAGCTGTTGCGTAAGCGTACTTCTGACCAAGTACTACATTGACGCGGTCCTGTTGTTCGTCGTTCATCATGACGACTCTCCTCTAAGCGTAAGCTCGGAATTTATTTTGAATGGGTTTGCTTTGAGATAACCGAAGACTGCGATCACAAGAATCATCGGAATCAGCTTGGACCAGAGACTCGGAGCGGCTTGAAGAATCAGCAATAAGGCTTTGTAACCAAAAAGTGGTATGCCGAAGAGAAGCACCACGCGCCAGCTGAATGGCGGCGCACTTCCTGCTGAAGCTTCGAGACGCGCGCTAACCAAAGGCCAAATGTTTGGTTCTTGTCTCAGACGCTGCTGTGAACTCAGCAATTCATCCACAGTGCGCAGCGATTCAATCTCCAACCGACAGCGTTCACAGTTGCGGAGATGTGTCTCGATCTCCTGACGGCCGAGTGGAGACTCTTCGCCATCGCGCAACGCCATGTCAGCAATCAGGATGCTTTCGCAATTGATGTCGGTCATCGATGGACCTTCCTAAGCGCTAATTTTTCACGCAGGTGTTTGCGCGCGTTAAATAAACGACTCATCACAGTTCCCTTAGGAATTTCTAAACGTTCAGCTATCTCCTCATATGAGAGCCCGTCCAAGTGTTTCAGAGTCACGATCTCACGTTCAGCAGAAGACAATTCGAGCAGTGCACGTTCAAGCGCGAGTCGATCTTCCGCAGGTATCTCACTGACAGGCGCGAGAATCGACACGTCATCCAGACTAAGGCCAGCATTCTTTCTGCGACGGACCAACTTGAAGCATCGATTCCGAAGAATCGTGTAAAACCATGGGTAAAATTGCCGCGAAGTGTCGAACCTTCCCAGCGCGTGATAGGCATCGAGAAAGGCTTCCTGCACAGCGTCGAGCGCATCCTCACGATTCGTAAGGATAGCGAACGCATGTCCCACCGCCTCGGCCTGGTACCGCTCGACAAGAAAGCGAAACGCGTCCCTTTCACCGGCCTGGCACCTTTTGATGGCAACTGGGTCATCCATCTTCCTTCCACCTAATGTATCCGGTTGTGAGGAGAAATATTCAGAAGAATCTTCAGGAAAGCTTGTTAGGCGGAAACTGGAAGACGGCCTGTACCAAACAGGTCACCTGTGTTGCCTGTTGCGCCCGGTGTGGCAGTTCCAGTGCCCCGTACTGCTTCTGCCGCGCAGCCATTCTTTGAGAAGTAATGGTGAGCAGTTTGAACCTCTGTCGGACGATGGTAAAGCAGTGCTCACACACGAATGGCGCAAGATTATTAATGGTCTGGATCACGCCGAAGAGGCTGCGAAGAAGTTTGAGCAGATTTTGCGGGCGAGCGTAAACAAGAAATTGAGCTCACGCCGTAACTGGCAGGCTTACGTTTACTTCCGTGCCCGAACCTTTAACTGACGACACTGAGATACTCCCGCCGTGCAGCTCCACCAATTTCTTTGTAATAGATAAACCCAGGCCGAGTCCGCCGTACGACCGCGTGGAAGAACTGTCGCTCTGACGAAACGGTTCGAACACATAAGGTAAAAATTCAGGCTCTATACCGATCCCCGAGTCGGCAACGCTCAACTTTGCATGCCCATCGACGCGAGATAATTTCACCGCCAGTTCTCCCCCGTGTGGTGTGAACTTGACTGCGTTCGCTAAAACGTTCCAACAAATCTGCTGCAGTCGCACTGGATCACCTGTGACAGTAACTGAGGCTAGTGATTTGTGAAGTTTTAATTGTTTTCCATCCACCGCGAGCTGGAGCCCTGCCACCGTGTTCGCAACGATTTCGTCTAAACGTGCCGGTTCGGGCCGCAGGTGTAAAACTCCGAGACTCATGCGCGATGTGTCCAGAATGTCTTCAACAACTCTTAGTAATGTCTGGGCACTGGTGGAAATTGCATCTACCGCTTTGCGTGTTTCACCAGGACTGAGAGCCATATTCGTAAGCATGTGGGCCCAGCCATTAATCGTCGTCAGCGGGGTCCGAATCTCATGTGAAACGGTCGCCAGGAATTCCAATCGAAGTCTATTTGCAGCCACTTCGTTTTCCAGGGCCTTCCGAAGTCTTTCCTCCGCCTGACGTCGACTGGAGACGAAAACAGCGATGATTAGAAAGAGTATTAAGCGGGCGATGGTATTGCTAATGCTATCGGGAATATGACTGAGTCGATTAGATAAGGTAATCAGCGTCTCGAATGTGATAGCCAGCATCAGGCCTGGTCCGCGGCCCGCGTACCATGCTGTTGCTACCAACACACCGATCATTGGCACTACCGGATTGAGGCTAACGTGGAAGAGCCGCTTAATAGCCAGTGATGCCAGCAGCAAACCAAAGAAGGCTGCCAGCGGTAATCCGTACCGCTTCAAAGCTCGCTTCATTGCTTTCACTCCATTGGGACGGTTCAAGACCGCCTGGTTTCGTTGACTCGATTGTGGGCGAAGAAGTAAAGCGAACTGCTCGAATATTTTTACGCGGTTCTGCGCCACAAGACAATAGCCACGTGTAGAGGCCACAGATTTCACGGAGCAAAATGGGAAATTTCACTTGCATTTTGTTCGGCGGTGGCTGAGGACGTTCGCGTTCCGACACAAGAGGGTTCCGACAGAAGAGGGTGCGTGTCTGCAGTCGAGAGAGTTCTGTGCGACGGGCAGTTCTCCCCGGCCATCTCGTCGATCAGAAACATCACCCCAAAGACACGTCAGCTCTTCTGTCGGAGCGCGTCCGTCCTCGGCCGCCCCCGTCGAGAAAAACCAGGAACCTTTTAAATTGATTGATCCAGAATCGACGTTTCGTGATGTTATGAAGTGTGAAATTTGGGGTGAACCCCTAAGGTGAGACAGAAAAATTCGCGCATTTTCGTGTCTCATAGATTCTTGCTTTTCAAATTGCCTTTCCGCCTTCACAATCGCTGAACGCAGAACCCGATACCGAGGAGACCACAGTGAACACTTCAATCCGCGTACACCTAATTCGGCGAACACTACAAGGTATCGCCCTGATTGGATTGGCGAGTTGTGCGTCACTTACTGTCTCCTCTCAGTCACAACGTCCTAAAATACTTGCCCCGACTCCGCCGATGGGATGGAACAGTTGGGACTCGTATGGCAGAACATTGAACGAGGAGAGCATTAAGGCAAACGCACTTTGGATTGCTCGAAACCTGAAACGCTATGGCTGGCAGTATGTTGTAGTTGACGAAGGTTGGTATCTTGCCAACCTGAAGGCGAACGATGATCGTAACGTGCGTTTCCAGTTGGACTCTTATGGTCGTTATGTTCCGGTGCCTGCGCGTTTTCCATCTGCTGGTGCGACGCCCTCGTTCCGGCCACTGGCTGACTACCTTCACTCGTTGGGTCTGAAGTTTGGCTTACACATCATTCGAGGCATTCCTCGCGAAGCAGTTGCAAAAAACCTTCCGATTGCAGGTTCCAAATATTTCGCAAAAGAAGCTGCGGAGATTTCAGATGTGTGTCCATGGAATGCTTACAACTACGGGCTGAATGCTTCACACCCAGCTGCTCAAGCCTATTACGATTCGCTCGCACAACAATACGCGGAGTGGAAAGTCGACTTCATCAAAATTGATTGCATCTCTGATCATCCTTACAAAGGCGATGAGATTCGGATGTTCAGCGAAGCGATTGCCAAATCTGATCGCGAGATGGTGCTGAGTCTTTCTCCTGGACCAACCGCAATCGACAAACGAGAAGAAGTCTCGAAATATTCTCAAATGTGGCGTATCTCCGACGATGTCTGGGATGTTTGGAATAGCGACAAGAATTTTCCACAGGGTGTTAAGAATCAATTTGCCAAGGCAGCATTGTGGGCGAGTGTCGCAAAGCCTGGCCACTGGCCCGATGCGGATATGCTTCCCATCGGCAGTCTGCGACCGGCAGCTGGTTGGGGCGAACCACGCGAAACGAGATTAACGCACGACGAACAACGCACAATGTTGACTCTGTGGTCCATCGTTCGTTCTCCATTGATTATGGGCGGCAATTTGACTCAAGCTGACGCGTGGACCAAATCTTTACTGACCAACAGCGAGGTGATTGCGGTCGATCAGCATTCCATTGAGAACAAGCCTGTGGTTACAACTGACGATATCGTTGCTTGGACCGCTAAACCAGGAAAAGGGAAAGGCGTTTATGCAGCGATTTTTAATGTGAGCGACCAACCACAGACAGTTAATTACAGTTTTAAAGATCTTGGTTTGCTTTCTTCGAGCTACAGAGTGCGGGACTTGTGGGAGCGTCATGAACTTGGAGTTGCTGCATCCTTGAACGTCACGCTGCGTCCGCATGCGTCAGTGCTGTATCTTGTCAGGCGGTGATTTAGCCACAGATTACGCCGATTGATCCAGTCATTGCGCTTCGCGCCGAGTAATGTCGCAAGTTTAGGTAACGGAAATTTAGCGATCTAAACTTGGATGCAGTCAGTACTACCTCGCGGTAGCGGGTGGGTACGCAGTCTGTGGTGTCGGTCTTGAGACTGCGTACCCACCCCTACTACGAGGTGGTACTGACTGCACTAAATCCTCTCGCCATCAGCCACACAGCAAGAGTCAGATAGATTATTCCAAGTGGAAGGCCCATCAACGTTGGGAATGGGCTCGGATACAGAATGAATTGTGGCAAGGTGATGCCGGTGATCTGGAGCAATGAGCCCAGTGGGACTAAACCTGCTAATGTACGTGGCGCCTCATTAGACCGCCAAAGCGTCACGCCAAGCAGAAACATCCAACTCACCATGATCAAGAGATGTGTGTAGTGCACCCACTTCCAAATCATGCGGAGTGCAACGCCAGTTACATGAAACATACCCATCTCGCCGGCATTTGCTTTTGCGTATTCCTGACTAAACGTCAACAGCGACATCCAGGCCGCGTTCTCGACACATTGCAGCACGAAGTTCGCAATTCCCAGCGCGAGCAGCCACGCCGCTAACGCAAAGCTGTATTCGCGAAAGACGGACCAGCCGCTTACGGAGATTGCAATCGTTATCGCTCCCCCAACAAAGAGAAGCATCACAGCAAGTCGCGCCTGTGCGCCGTTGACTCGAGCGCTCGCATCGAGGGCGGTGCCGAGAGGACGTAGAATGACGTAAGGCGTGATTAGGCCAGTGAGGAGATGTAGTAGCAACAGAATGCCGATCAGTCTTCCAGTGTCGTGCGGGGAGCGCATGCCAAAAACCTCCAGACGGATGATTTGAGTTCCAAGGGTGATGTACGGCGAAATTTTGAATTCAGTTCCGGCAGAAAGATCTCTCTGTGCGTCTCCGTTTCTCTGTGGGGACTAGGGTGCTTCCAAAAATAAATCTTCACGCTTCCGAACCTTTTCCCTCGACCTCGGGTCATAATCAATGAATGGCGGACGACCTGGACCTGGAGCACGAAATCTTCTGCGTGCTAAGAGCACAGTCAGGAAGCCAGGAGGCGCTGAACGAGCTATTTCAACTCCTTCAGGAGCCGCTCTTTCGATATTTGAAGAATCTGGTGCGTGAGGAGTTCAAAGCTGAGGACATCCTGCAAGAGGTCTTCATTCGCATCTACCGGAAGCTGAGATGGCTGAAAGAGCCGAGAGCGCTGCGTTCGTGGGCGTTTCAAATCGCCACGCGCGAAGCATTCAGATATTTGAAACGTGAAAAGCATTTTCTCAGCGAGACCTCTGATGAAGAATTCCTGGCTCAGACGCCGTCAAGTGAAACAGAGAACTTCCCGCGCGAGATGATCGAGCAGCTGCCAGAGTTAATAGGCAACCTGTCGCCCGCGAGTAGAGCGGTGATTGTTTTGTACTACTTGAACGAGCTGTCGCTAAACGAAACTGCAGCCGTGTTGGAGATCCCGGTAGGCACGGTCAAATCAAGACTTGCGTATGGATTGGCAAAGCTGCGACGAGAATTTGAGACGTAGGACCTTCGGCTTTTGGTTTTTGAATTAGGAGGACAGTCCTGGATATCGATGTTGAAGTGCGGGCACCAGCTTGGATCCAGTCAGTATCCTGACTCGTCGGCATACTGAGTGTATCCAAGATTGGGTCGCATGATGGGAGGAAGGAAAACGAATGACAAGCGAAAACACCAATGAAGATAAATCCAGAAAGGTGATCAAGATTGCGGTGATTGTCTTTTCCATCATCGAACTGGTCGTGATGGTGGCAATCATCTACAGCCGAAACGGTTAAGGAGGATTGTCACCAATGGCTGAACCTGTGAAGCTCGACGAAGTGCGTGCTGCTGCACTCATAAGAATCAACCGAAGTGAAAGGAATTTCAAGCTGGCATTCTTCGCGGCTGGTTTGGTTGAGGTGCTCTTTGTTGTCTCCTTTTTATTATTGGCCGATCTGTCAAATCGAGTGCACCTCTTACTGTTGATTTCGACCGTGAGCTGTTACTCGATCGTAGTGCTTGGACTGTTTGCACTTGGGGCCCACATCAATCGCAGTGCACTGCGCGTGTTGACGGCTATTGAGACGTTGAGGAAGTAGTTTGTTCGTGTTGGTTCGTGTGATTCGTGGATCCTTCCTTTGCGTGACGGATCCACGAATCACACGAATAACACGAACTGTAGCGCACTGCTATAGACCAAATGAAACGAAACAATAGGTTCACGTTCTTAATCCTGGCTTTACTCGGTTCCGTTGTGCCGCTCGCAGTGTTTGCTCCGTTTGTGTATGCCCATGGATTGGCGCCCGGTTTGTTTATGAAGCAACTCTTCGCGACGCCTGTTTCACGTTTCTTCGCGGTTGACGTTTTGATCTCCGCGATAGCGTTTTTGGTGTTTATGCTCCGGGAAGGGCGAAGACTCGAAATGAAGTATCTATGGATCTATATCATCGGCACGCTGGTGGCAGGAGTGTCGCTCGGCTTGCCGTTGTTTTTGTTTTTCAGAGAGAGAAAGATGGGCCACAGATTAAACTCGGAAGCAGTCAGTACCACCTCGCGGTAGCGGGGCAGTAGCCCGACTGTCAAGGAGGGCTCACATCCAGTCTCTACCAATATAACCGTTAGCCCTCCTTGACAGTCGGGCTACTG
>DASYPT010000155.1:0-3579 GCA_036006355.1 Pyrinomonadaceae bacterium
TGTTCGAGATAATGATCCTTGTTGTGTTTCACACAGTTAAGATCACTACCCTGTTCGATGGCTACTTCTTCAAAGGTACCAGTCTTCTTCTGCGCATTGAATCCTGAAGCTCGCTCGGGCAAACGGACCCGGTTTCAACCAGCCAGCGGTAAGCTGACTCCGCGTCTGACTTGGTCGCAATCCCAACGAAGTTCAAAAGTGGCCCAAAATCTCGGGGCGGCAACTCCAACTCTCGTGCTCCACGAACGTTCCAGTACGTTGAGTAGGCGCCCGAATGAGGCCCACGATCTGCGGAGCCACCACTATTGAATGGCCGAGTGCACGCGCCACAATCCAAATTGCTAAAGAGGCTCGAATAGTTTGCTTCCCGGTGATGATCCATATTCAGGTCGACACCGTTACCGTTAGAGAACGCCGTATGGAGGGCGTACCACTCAACACTGATGTCGTGAACAAACTTGGTCTTAACACTGAAGTTCGTCACGAGGTTCTCGGTTCCATGGCTTATGTCGATGCCGTGATGCCCATTGCCCCCGCGTGCCTCGTCATTCACAGCCCGTGAAGAACTTGTCGTTAGTGTCACATTACGGACAGTGCAGAAGTTCGTGGAATTGAAGTCCAGGCCAAAGTCAGCATTTTGAATTTCGACGTCATCGACCCAGCATTGCGAGACGTTTTCAAAGAAGAGCGCGTTGTACCCCTTTTCCCTAAAATGGCCGGGATATGGAGACCAGGGAAAATGCACAGACAGATGCTCGATCCCAACCTCCTTGACTGTTGGTTTGAATAGGTGAATCTCGGGAGACCATTCCAATTTAACGTCGTAAGGCAGAGGTCTCTCCAGCTCAATCGTTCTACCATTCGATCGCTTTACGCGCGAAAGAAATCTAACGATGTTGGGAGTCCCTAATAAGTCTGAACCGGGTTCCATCAGATTCCCGTAGAGATACTTGACTAGCGAGCCAGTTTTCGACCGGTCTCTCGGGGGATCACTCTGCACGAGACGTACCCACTCGTTTTGCTTTACTGAAATCGGACTTGATAACTGAAGAGTCTTATCACCGCGCCGAGCTTCAGCCGTGACTGTTGCGAGGCGCGTTTGATCGTTTATTGGATCTTGACCCGTGATGTTGATGAGACCCGGTCGGAAGGACCATTGAGACTGCTCGGTACCGCGAGCGGTATTTCCAAAGAGATCTTGTAGAGAGTTGGGAAAGTAAAGAATAGTGCGGCCCTGGCCAGCTCCTCTAATTACGACGTTTCCTTTCGTGATATCGATCCGCTTGGAAATGACGTAGCTTCCTTCAGGTATAAACAAGACATCGTCATGAATCGTCCTTAACGCATTCGTCAAGGGCCCGGTATCGTCGGCATGGCCATCACCCACCGCGTGGAAGTCACGTTTTAGATTCCACCGCACAGCTCGTTTAGGTATTGACGCTTCACCGGCGTGATATCCGGAATAAGAAAAATCGGGTAAGCGGCCGTTAGCGGTCCACTTCTCGCCATTGATTCCCCACAAAGAGGAGTAGGAACAGCGAGCGTCCTCAACGAATGCACGAGTTGGTGCGCTCGGACCAGAGAAGCTTCGGAAAAGTAACGAGCCGGCAATGAGGAGATAAGCGCAGCTTTTCATGATGTTTTTCGCCCGATCTGTTGACTGAACCTCATCTCATTCAGTCTAATTCCACATCCCCGATTCGAAAACAATTATTCTCAGGAGTGTTTACGTGATGAAAGTATTTCGATTAGTTCTGGCAGCGTTGATCTTTGGAAGTCTGACGGTGGTAGTTCACGCACAGACACGTGCGTTGACAAACAACGCTAACAAGCCATCTAACCTATCTGCTTCTCCAGCTCCCCCGAGCGGGATAGCCATTGTTGACTCAGGAGAATTCACTGACCCGAAGACTGGCATCCAGAGAGTTGTCGCGGCCCTTGGACAACTCGACGTAAAAAACCAGGGCATCACCAAAGAACTCAAGGACATGCAGACCAGGCTTCAAAATCTACGAACCGACATTCAGAATAAACGCCTCGTTCAGGATCCAAAGATCACTGCCCAGCAAACCGACCAGGCAGATAAGCTTGAATTGGACCTCAAGCGAAGAGCAGAAGACGCACAAGCGGCGTCTAATAAAGAAATGGCGTCGGCGCTTGGTCCTCTTCAGCAGGATATCCAAAATGCACTGGGTGCTTACGCAAAAGGGCATGGCATCTTCCTGGTCATCGATGCTGGTCGAGTACCTCTTGTTTACGCTGATGACAGCATTGACATCACCAAAGACTTTATTGCCGACTACAACAAGACGCATCCAGCTACAGGTCCTGCCGCGCCGGCAAAGAAACCATAGTTTGTCTAACATCGAACTAAAATGCTGAAGAAGGTACTCCTGCTCTCAGCGTCAGCTGGTGCGGGTCACATTCGCGCCGCCCAGGCTCTCGAGAAGGCATTCAATCAACTTGAACCAACGCTCGAAGTGCGGCACCTCGACGTACTTGACTACACAAACAAGGTGTTTCGGCATCTCTACTCAAAGGCCTATATCGAACTCGTCAACAAAATGCCGGAAGTTCCTGGCTGGATGTACGACAAACTCGACAAGCCCTGGAAGAACGAGCGCAGGCGTCTCGCACTGGACAAACTGAATACGCGACCGCTGGTTCGTCTGCTTCGTGACTATCAGCCCGACTTCATTGTCTGCACGCACTTCCTGCCGTCGGAGATCGTCTCATGGTTAAGGGCAAAGGAGCGACTCGCAAGTCGGCAGGCAATAGTAGTGACGGACTTTGACGTTCACGCGATGTGGCTGGTGCATCATTACGAGCAATACTTTGTGGCGATTGATGAGGCTCGTGTTTATCTTGAGGCGTTAGGAATCCCTGTCTCGAAGGTCGCTGTCACTGGGATTCCCATCGATCCCGTCTTCGCAAAAAAGAAGAACAAGCTCGAGATGCGTCAAAAGCACGGTCTCGACAACGAACGAATAACGATACTCTTGTCGGCAGGTGGTTTTGGTGTGGGCTCGGTCGAGCCGTTGATCGCTTCCCTTAAGGCAATTGAGCATAAGGTACAGGTCGTTGCAATCTGTGGTCGTAATGAGGAGTTGCGAAAGAGACTCTTAAAATCGGCTAACAACTTAGCAGCAGGCGGAAATCTCTTGATCCATCCGGTTGGGTACACACAGGAGATGGACGAATACATGAGTGCTTCCGACATCGTCCTCGGCAAGCCCGGCGGACTGACAACTTCTGAAGCATTGGCTAAAGGATTGGCGTTCGTTGTCGTTAATCCGATTCCGGGTCAAGAGGAACGGAATTCCGATCATTTACTCGAAGCGGGAGTCGGAATTCGTTGCAATAACCTTCCGACACTGTCGTACAAGCTCAACCACTTGTTGGCGGATTCGAATCGGCTTACAAGAATGCAAACAGCCTCGCGAAAACTAGGCCGACCTGATGCGGCCTCTGACATCGCGAGGCAAGTTTTCCGTTTGTCCGATATGCTTTAGCTTGTCGTGACGCAACCAACCGAGGCCCACCAAATTACAGTTTGCTTGATAATCTAAGCCTCGGTTG